>DASREA010000063.1:0-43465 GCA_035652315.1 Xanthobacteraceae bacterium
GCCAAGGCGGCGGAGAAATAGCCGCCGCGCGCCTACTCGATCCCCGCCGCGCGCAGATACTGCCGGTCGACGAAGCGCTCGGCATCCGGCAGCGGTTTCTTCAGCACCCCCGCTTCGCCCATGAAATCGATCGCCGCCTGCATGCCCTTGGGGTTGATTTCACCTCGTTGCGGCAGGACATGGCGCTCCGGTTCGAAATAGAGCGCCAGCGTGAGCTGTGCGTTGGCTTCGGAATAACCCGTGGTGTCGGCGATGGTCTTGAGCACTTCGCTGCGATGGGCGGGGTCGCGAATGAATCGGAATGCCGCGGCCAGCGCACGCACGTAGCCGACAATGGCATCGCGATGCAGGGCGGCCCAGGATTTACGCACCGCCGTCACGGTATAGACGAATTGGGGAACGGCCTCCGTCGACAGCCCGAGCAGCCGATAGCCCTGACGCATCGCCACGAAATCCTGCGGCTGGCCGAGCGGCACCGCATAGCAATCGCCGGACATCAGGCAGGAAAGCCGGTCCGGCGTGCCGTCGACGAATTGCGAGCGGAAGTCCTGCGGACCGAGCCCATGGACGGCCAGCAGCTTGCGGATGGAGACGGTGATCGAGCCATTTTCCGCTGCAAGCCCGATCATCTTTCCCTTCAGGTCGGCATAGCTTTTGATCTCCGGCCGCGCGATCAGGCTGTAAACGGGATTATTGAATTCGGTGGCGATGGCGACGGCATCGTTGCCCTTCAGCGCGGCCTGGATGAGAAACGGCGTCGCTACGTGGCTGATGTCGGCGCTGCCGTCGTGCAGCGCTTCGATCATCTTTTCGCCGCCGCCGGAAACGGGCACGATGCTGACATCCAGCCCTTCGCGGACAAAAAAACGCTGCCGCTCGGCCACCAATACCGGCAAGGCAAAAATGCTGCGCATGGCCGAGTAAGCCTGCCCGTAGCGCAGCTTTAAGGGCTGGGCGGATGCCGGCGGGATGCCGAGGAGCAAAAAGATGGCGAGGCAGTAGCGTAACCGCATCGTGGCAGGCCCCACTACCCGCGCTGCAACGTGCATTGCGTTTCGATCGGCGTCTTGGGATCGGCGCCGGGCAGCGTGCGGCGGAAGGTGCCGGCCGGCTTATAACCCTCCTTCTCGCAACTGACCTCGACATTCTTGGGATCGACATCGACGCTGAATCCCGGAACCTTATAGAGCCCGAGCGCATCGCTGTGGGTGACCACGCCGCCCCGATCCTTGATCGTAACGCTTACCTTGGCGTCGGCGATCGCATTGCCGTCGGTGTCCTTGACGAAGCCGAAATACGGCGGCCCGACATTTTCATCGTGGTCCTCGTCCTCGCCAAACATGGTGCCGCCGGCATGCGCCGTGAACGAAAGCAGGCTGAGACCAAGGATCATCGCGGCGACGGGGCAAGGATGCCCGCGTAATCGATTCATCGAGCGGCCCTCGGACGACGGCAGCGCAAAGACGCGCGCGCCTCCTCCGTTTCTAGCGCAGAAAATAGACTCTGAGGAGGTAGAGGAAAGCAAGGATCACAAATGCGGGAACCACCCAGGCCAGCCCGGTCCACAACCGCTTCGCCCAAGGGCCCGGAATGAACGTGGCAAGCAGGCCGGCCGCGGCGCCTCCCAAACCCGCTGTCGCGATCCAGCCATACCAATACATCGCCGGTCCGCTTCTCTGCGGCGCGGCGAGAAATTCGAATTGCTTGGTCAGCGGGTGATAGGTGAAAAGGGCCAGATTGTATTCGACCGCCGCCAGATAAAACAGCGCGGCGGCTCCGGCGAAAGTTACGGCAAAGACCGGAAGCGCGCGTGGCAATGTCATGACCCGAAGCCTCGGATATTATTGAGGATGTGCCCGACGATAAAGCTCCACCACACGATCAGGGCCAATATTGTGGTGAGTCCCGCGCGCGTCGTCTGCTGGCTGGGGTCGAGCGGCTTGCGCCAGAAGTACCAATACGCCGGCAGCAGCAGCAAACCGATCACCGCAAAATGCTCCTTCAGTTCAAACAGCCCATTGGCGGCGTTCATCCGCAACTGCTCGAGCATGATGCGCACGGTGACACGATAGGTTGGGTAGATGATCGCCCCGAGCGTCATGGTGGCGGCGTAAAGGAGCACGACGGCATTGGCGTAAGATGTGCCTGGCACGGCACGAAAGCGCGTGACGAAGGAGCCGGAGGCGGCCGGCGCCGGCAGCCAAACGCTGACCGCCTGGTGGGTAATGGCGCCGAGCAGCGTGACGGCAAGCAAAGCATGAATGATGAGAAGCGTCGTAATCATCCGGCTTTCCCCCTCCGCACTGCCGTTATCTAAGACGCGTTCGATTTTCGCAAACCGAATTTCGCCTCTGCCTTTTCGGCGTTGACCGGATCGGCGCGCACCGTCATCACCAAACGGCCGTCGTCGCGGAGCGATTTTGCCACGACATCGGTGTGACGATGAAGCCAACTCGCGCCGGCGCCGTCTGCCGGATCGAGCACGAAGTCAATCGTGCGCCAGTCGCGGCTGAGACGTCCTTCAATCGCGGATTTGAGAGCATCGAGTCCCTCCCCGGTCACCGCCGAGATCAGCAGCGGCCGCCGCTCCGCAGCCTGCCGGGCGGCCAGGTTAGCCAATTGGCTTCGCCGGCCGGTGTCGAGCAGGTCGATCTTGTTCCAGATTTCAATGAGCCGCTTGTCCTCGGGCTCGATGCCGAGCTCGCGCAAGACATCGCGCACGTCCTCGGATTGCGCTTCGGTCTCCGCGTGCGCCACATCGCGCACGTGCAGGATGGCGTCGGCTTCGACCACTTCCTCCAACGTGGCGCGGAAAGCGGCGACCAGCATGGTCGGCAGATCGGAAATGAATCCGACCGTATCCGACAAAATGATGCGCTGGCCGTTGGGCATGGCGACGGCTCGCAAGGTTGGATCCAGCGTCGCGAACAGCATATCGGTCGAAAGCACGCTGGCGCGCGTCAGGGCGTTGAACAGCGTCGACTTGCCGGCATTGGTGTAACCCACCAGGGCGGCGACGGGATAGGGCACGCGCTTGCGCGCATCCCGGTGCAGCTTGCGCGTGCGCTTGACCCTCTCCAGCTCCGCCTCGATCCGCGCCAGGCGTTCGGAGATGACGCGGCGGTCGGCTTCGATCTGGGTCTCGCCGGGGCCGCCGAGAAAGCCGAAGCCGCCGCGTTGGCGCTCCAGATGCGTCCATGACCGGACGAGACGGCCTTTCTGATAGGTGAGATGCGCGTGCTCGACCTGCAGGGCGCCCTCACGGGTGCGGGCGCGGCGGCCGAAAATTTCCAGAATAAGCCCGGTGCGGTCGAGCACCTTGGCGCTCCACGCTCTTTCCAGATTGCGCTGCTGAACCGGAGAGACCGGACAGTCCATGACCACGAGGCCGGCTTGCTCGCTTTTCACGAGTCCCGCGATTTCCTCGACCTTGCCCTTGCCGATGTAGGTCGCCGGTGTAACGGCGCTCAGCGGCACGGTGCCGGAATCGACCACTTCGAGGTCGATGGCGCGGGCAAGTCCCACCGCCTCTTCCAGGCGCGTCTCCGGCGAACGCGGTTCCGCCGGGTGTTCGCCGCGCATTTTGGCCGGGGCGCGGCGCAGGAACGGCTCGATGACAATGGCGCGGCCGGTCTGCGAGCCCGGAGCGGCCGGACTCAGACGGTTCGCACGCGTGCTACGCCGGCGCGGCTCCAACTAGTCTTTTTCCCCGATCGGCGCCTCCTCGGCGCCTTCAAACAACTGGATCGGATGTCCCGGCATGATTGTCGAGATCGCATGCTTGTAGACGAGCTGCGAATGCCCGTCGCGCCGCAGCAGCACGCAAAAATTATCGAACCAGGTCACCACGCCCTGCAACTTGACGCCGTTGACCAGGAAGATGGTCAAAGGCGTCTTGCCCTTGCGGACATGATTCAGGAACGTGTCTTGGAGATTTTGAGCGCGTTCGGCGGCCATTGCCGTGTTCCGTTATTATGCTCGTCTGCACCGCGAGCTGTTTTTTCCTCGGCCTCCGCTCCCGATTTCTGCCCGCGGGGGCCTGGAGGTGGTATTAGATTGTAGGCCGCGAATCCGTGCAAGCCTAACTTTGATCGAAACCGGTCAAAAGGCCCCCTGCTGGCTCAAGTTAGCTCGCTATGACGGCGAAATTCCCGGCGCAATGCGCTGGCCAGGAGCCCCGGCGCGCCGTTGCCGATGGGGCGGCCATCCAAGCGGACCACCGGCATCACGGTCTGGCTGGCCGATGTAACAAAGGCCTCCCGCGCCGCCTGGGCCTCCTCCACCGTGAACGGCCGTTCGTCGAGGTCTAGGCCCTGCTCCTTGAGGACATCGAGCAATACGGTCCGGGTGATCCCGCGCAAGATGCCGTGCTCGGCCGGGCGGGTTACAACCTTGCCGTTGCGGTTCACGATCCAGGCGTTGCTGGAAGAGCCTTCGGTGACGTAGCCGTCTTTGTCGACGAACCAGGCTTCCTTGGCGCCTTGTTCGCGGGCGGCCTGTTTCGCCAGCACGTTGGGCAATAGCGCGATGGATTTGATGTCGACGCGATCCCAGCGATTTTCCGGAACCGTTACCACGGCAATCCCTTCGGCCGCGGTCTTCTCCGCCGCTGCCGTGTTCAGGCTGCGCGCGGTGACGACGATACTGGGCGGCGTATCCGGCGGCGGGAAGGCGTGGTCGCGCCGCGCCACGCCGCGATTCACCTGGATATAGACCAGCCCATCGCGCACCCGGTTGCGCCGCACCGTTTCCCGCAGCACCACCTCCAAGGCGGCGAGCGGCATCGGCATGGCGATACGAAGCTCGCGAAGCGAGCGTCGCAGGCGCTCCAGATGCCGGCGCTCGTCGGCGAGGCGGCCTCCCCTCACCTCGCAGACTTCGTAGACGCCGTCGGAGAATTGATAGCCGCGGTCCTCGACATGGACCATGGCCTGCGCAAAAGGCAGGTAGCGGCCGTTCACGTAGGCGACGCGGGACATGGTTAGCCGATTCCCAGCGCCTTGAGCTTGCGGTGCAGCGCCGAGCGCTCCATGCCGACGAATTCGGAGGTGCGCGAGATATTGCCGCTGAAGCGGTTGATCTGCGCCACCAGATATTCGCGTTCGAAGACTTCGCGCGCCTCGCGCAACGGCAGGCCCATGATGTGCTCGCCGCCGTTGCCGTTCGGCATGGCCGGCACCATCGAGCCGACGTCCTGCGGCAGCATGTTGGCGGTGACTACGGCGTCGAGATCGCCGCCGGCGAGTATCATCAGCCGCTCCACGTTGTTGCGCAATTGGCGCACGTTGCCCGGCCAATTATGGAGTTGCAGCACGGCCATGGCGTCGGCGCCGATCCGCCGCTTGGGCAGACCGGTCGATTGCGAAATCTGCTCCATGAAATAGTCGACGAGCTCGGGAATATCCTCGCGCCGTTCCGACAGCGACGGCACCCGGATCGGCACGACCGACAGCCGGTGATAAAGGTCCTCGCGGAATTTACCCGCCGCGACCTCCTTTTCGATGTTACGCGCGGTCGAGGAGATGATCCGCACATCGACCGAAATCTTCGCGCTACCGCCGACGCGCTGGAACGTCTGCTCCACCAGCACGCGCAGGATCTTGTTTTGCGTTTCCCGCGGCATATCGGCGATCTCGTCAATGAAAACGGTGCCGCCATTGGCTTCCTCAAGCGCGCCGATCTTGCGCTGCTGCAAGCCATTGGCGCCTTCAACCCCAAACAGCTCGGGCTCCATGCGGTCCGGCGCCATGGCCGCCGCATTGATCGCGACGAAAGGCGCTTCGGCGCGGTTGGAAAGATTGTGGATCATTCGCGCGGCGAGCTCCTTGCCGCTGCCGGACGGCCCGATGATCAGGACGCGGCTGTTGGTGGGCGCGACTTTTTCCACGGTCTGGCGCAGTTGATTGATCGCCGACGAATGCCCGACCAAGGCCGGGGCCAGCGGCGCCAACTGTTTGAGCGCCTTGACCTCCCGCCGCAAGCGCGAGGTTTCCAGCGCGCGGTCGGCGACAAGCACGAGGCGGTCCGCCTTGAACGGCTTCTCGATGAAATCGTAAGCGCCGCGCTTGATGGCGGACACGGCGGTTTCGATGTTGCCGTGGCCCGAGATCATCACCACGGGGACTTCGGCATGCTCCTGCTTGATGGCGTCGAGCAATTGCAGGCCGTCGAGCCGGCTGCCTTGAAGCCAGATGTCGAGAAAGACGAGATTGGGCCGCCGGGCGACGATGGCGCCTAGCGCCTGGTCGCTGTCCGACGCGGTGCGGGTGTTGTAGCCCTCATCCTGGAGGATGCCGGCTACCAGTTCGCGGATGTCCGCTTCATCGTCGACGACAAGAATATCCGCTGCTGCCATGACCTATTTTCCACCCGCGGCCTTTGCCATCGCCGCTTCCTCGTTGCCGCCCGCGTCCACTTCCGAAGCCGCGAAATACAGATGCATCCAAGCGCCGCGCTGTCCGGGAAACTTGTCCGAGGCATCCTTGAGCTCGATACCGCCTCCGTGATCCTCGAGAATCTTTCCGACGATCGCGAGACCGAGTCCGGTGCCTTTCTCGCGCGTCGTCACGTAGGGTTCGAGCAGCCGGTTGCGATGCTCCTTCGGCAGGCCGATGCCGTTGTCGATGACGTCGATGACGATGTTGTCCCCTTCCCGCGCCGCTGAAACGCGAATGCGCCCGCGGCCGCGCTGCGCCGCGGGAACGGCCGAAATCGCTTCGGCGGCATTCTTGATGATGTTGGTAACGGCCTGCGAAATGAGGCGGCGGTCGAACCGCGCCGGCATGCTGGCCTCTGCGATCTCGACGTCGATGTCGATGTCCGAATGCCCGACGCGCATAAGAAACACGGCTTGCCGAACGGTATCGGCGACGTCGTCCATCGCCATGACCGGCTTCGGCATGCGGGCAAAGTGCGAGAATTCGTCCACCATGCGCTTGATGTCCTCCACCTGCCGCACGATGGTGTCGACGCACTGATCGAAAATCTCGCGGTCGTCGGCTATGGCCTTGCCGTATTTGCGGCGCAGGCGCTCGGCTGAAAGCTGGATCGGCGTGAGCGGGTTCTTGATCTCATGGGCGATGCGGCGGGCGACGTCGGCCCAGGCCGATGTCCGCTGCGCCGACACGAGATCGGTGATGTCGTCGAGCGTGATGACATACCCGTGATCGGCATCGGTCTCCTGCTCGCTGGTGACGCGCACCGACAAATTCCGCTCTCTGCCGTTGCGGTTGATCGTCACCTGTCCCTGCACCAGTCGCTGGGCGCCCAAGCGCGCCGCGTTCAGAATCTCGCCAAGTTCCGGGGCGACCTCGGTCACGAGCTTGCCCAGCGTCTCCGCCTGGCTATTGCCGATCAAACGTTCGGCGGAGCGATTGAGAATGCTCACGCGTCCTTCGGCGTCGACGCCGATGACGCCGGCGCTGGCGCCGGCGAGCACCGCCTCGGTGAACCGACGGCGGCTATCGATCAAATCGCGGGCGCGGACGATGTCATCGCGCTGGGTGCGAAGTTCCTGAGTCATTTTGTTGAAGGTCTCGCCGAGATTGGCGAGGTCGCCTTCCGAACGCCGAATCGGGACCTGCACGAAGAGATTGCCGGTGGAGACCAGGTTGGCGGCGCCGATGAGACGGCGGATTGGAGCAACGAGATAATTGGCGAAGTTAAGCCCGATCCATACCGCCGACAGCAGGACGATCAGCGCGATTACCGTGTAAACCAGCGCAAAGGCAATCTGCACGCCGAAGCGGCGCTCCTGGAGAGTGTTGAAATCGGCGATATTGGCCTCGGTTTGCCTCAACCGCGCGACCACGCCGGGATCGAGCGGATGGGTGAAAAACAGAAATAGATTGTCGTACTTTTCCAGTTTCACGATGGCGGCGACGTAGCCGGATTCGAGAAAGAGCCCGACCTGAGGCTCATTGTCTTTCAGGCTCTCCAGAGTCTCCGTCGACGGCAAAGTCACAGCGGGCGCGGTTTTGCCCTCCTCGCGCTCGACAACGTTGCGCTTGCCATCGATGATCTGCACCGCGGCAAGTCCAGCATCTTTCGAACGCTCGGTGAGGAATTTACGGAAGCGGGCGCGATCCTGATCGAACATCGGTCTGGCGTGGTTCACTTCCGCGGCAAAGGAAATCCCTGCCTGGCGCATGATCTGCGCCTGTTCGCGCAGATAGACATCGGAGACCGCGAGCGCGTTGGCGAGGATCGCACGCGTGCGGCTATTGATGAGGCTGTCAAGACCACGATCGAGGGTGACGCTCGCCACGATGGCGACCAGAATGGCGGGCGCCGCCGCGATCAAAGAGAACAAGGCGATGATGCGAACATGCAGGCGGGCAGCGGCACGGCCACGCCGGCGCGCCTGCATGATCAGCCAGACTTCGCGGGCAATGATGCCGACCAGGAGCAATACCGTGGCGGCGTTGACCAGCAACAGCGTGACGACGACAGAATGGGTCGGCTCGATTGGCGTCAGGTCGGATAGGACGACAAAGGTGGCGAAAGCGGAAAGCAGCGCGATGATGACCGCGATCCGCCCGAGAATGCGGTTCTCGACTCTGGCGGCTGAAATGCCTGCCATGGCCGCTTCCGCAGTCATGGCTTGGTCCGCGCTGGACATGAGCACGCCTTGTAATTGTCGCCGGTGCGGCTGCCCCGATGGCCAGGGACACCCCCCAAAGCAGTGATGCTTTTATACAACAATGTTGCTGGATTGCGACATTTCCGCGGCGGTCGGCCCGCTACTAACTGCCGCTACGGTAAACCTGCATATCGAGGTCGCGGATCTTCTTCCGCAGCGTATTGCGGTTGAGGCCGAGCAGGTCGGCGGCGCGGATCTGGTTGCCGCGGGTGGCGGCCAGGGCGGCGGAAAGCAACGGATATTCGATCTCCCTGAGGATCCGGTGATAGAGGCCCGGCGGCGGCAGCCCGTTGCTGAAGCCGGCAAAATACCTGCCTAGATGCCGCTCCACGGCGGCCGAAAGCGCCTCGTCTTCGGTCGCAACACTGCTTTGGCCCGTCGGCATCGCCGGCTGCGAGAGTTCGGCATCGATAACCGCAGCGGAAATGATTTCCTGCGGATAAAGCGCCGCCAGCCGGCGCGCCAGATTTTCCAATTCACGGACGTTGCCCGGCCAGCGATAGCGTTTCAGGCGCTCGAGCGCTTCCTGATCGAGCTGCTTTGCCGGCAGTCCTTCCCGTTCGGCCAAAGCGAAGAAATGCCGGATCAGGTCGGGCACATCTTCGATGCGCTCCCGCAGTGGCGGCAGACGCAACGGCACAACATTGAGCCGGAAGAAAAGGTCCTCGCGGAACAGCCCTTGTTGAATGAGCAGACGCAAGTCCTTGTTGGTCGCGGCGATGATGCGCACGTCGGTCTTGATCGGCGTACGGCCGCCGACGGTCGTGTATTCACCCTGCTGCAAAACGCGCAGCAACCGCGTCTGCGCCTCCATCGGCATGTCGCCGATTTCATCCAGGAACAGCGTGCCACCCTCCGCCTGTTCGAAGCGGCCGGAACTGCGGTTATTGGCGCCGGTAAAGGCTCCCTTCTCGTGACCGAATAATTCGGACTCGATGAGTTCGCGCGGGATCGCCGCCATGTTGATGGCGACGAAAGGTCCGGTGCGGCGCTTGCCGTAATCGTGCAGCGCCCGGGCGACCAGCTCCTTGCCGGTGCCGGATTCGCCGCTGATCATCACGGTGAGATCGGTCTGCATCAGCCGCGCCAATAGCCGGTAGATTTCCTGCATGGCCGGCGATCGGCCGATCAGGGGGATCGCTTCGATCTCCTCGGCCTTGTTCGCTTCCTGCGGCCTGCCCTTGGGCTCCGAAAGCGCCCGGCCGACAATGCCGATCAGTTCCTTGAGATCGAAGGGCTTCGGCAGATATTCGTAAGCGCCGCGTTCCGAGGCGCGGATCGCGGTCATGAAGGTATTCTGCGCGCTCATGACGATGATCGGCAGATCCGGCCGGGCCTTCTTGATCCGCGGGAGCAGGTCGAAAGCATTTTCGTCGGGCATCACCACGTCGGTAATGATCAGGTCGCCCTCGCCCTGGCTCACCCAGCGCCATAGCGTGGCGGCGTTGCCGGTGGTGCGTACTTCGTAGCCGGCGCGCGACAGTGCCTGATTGAGCACCGTGCGTATCGCGGCGTCGTCGTCGGCAACCAGGATGCTTGCCGTATTCATGTCATTTCCCTCGGGTCTTCGGAGTGCAAAGGTTGTGCCATTGTGTCGGCGGCCTCGGACTCCGGACCGGCATAGATCGGCAGCAGCACGCGGAATGTGGTGCGGCGCGGCTGTGAATCGCATTCGACGATGCCGCCGTGGTCGCCGACGATTTTCGCGACCAAGGCCAAGCCCAGCCCGGAACCGCTCGGCTTGGTGGTGACGAAGGGGTCGAACAGATGCGGCAGCAATTCCTCGGAAACGCCGGGCCCGTTGTCCTTGACGGCGAATTCGAGCGGCAGCGCCACGCGGTCTTTGCTGCCCGGCAACGTCAGACGGACGCCAGGCCGGAAGGCGGTGGTGAGCTGAATCTCCGCATTCTCTGTTTCCGTAAGAGCTTCCGCCGCATTCTTCACGAGATTGAGCACGACCTGCACTAGCTGATCGCGGTTGGCGAGAACCAATGGCAATGAGGGGTCATATTCCTCGACGAATTTGATCTTGCGGGCAAAGCCCGACTGCGCGAGCCGCTTCACATGATCGAGCACCACGTGGATGTTCACCGGCTCGCGCTCGATCGGGCGCTCGTCGGTGAAGACTTCGAGCCGCCCTACGAGTTTCACGATGCGGTCGGCCTCGTCGCAGATCAAGCGCGTGAGCGCGCGGTCGTCATCGGCTGCCGACTGCTCCAAAAGCTGTGCCGCGCCGCGGATGCCGGAGAGCGGATTCTTGATTTCGTGGGCAAGCATGGCGGCCAGGGCGCTGACTGATCGGGCGGCGCCGCGATGCGTCAACTGCCGATCCATCTTATCGGCGATGCTGCGCTCTTGCAGCATGACGACGATATAGCTCGGCCGCTCGGGCATCGGCGCGACGTGCAGATCGACGACGCGGTCGCCCGGATTGCGCGGCGTGCTCAGGTCGACCCGATATTCGTTCACCGCGGCGCCGCGGACGCGCACCTGGTCCACCAGCGTCAGCAAGGGGCTTCCGAACGGCACGAGATCGCGCAGGAAATGGCGGCGCAGATGCCCCACCGAGGATTCGAAAAACGATTCCGCAGCGGCGTTGGCATCGGCGATCCGGCCGTCGTCCGATATCATGATGACGGGATGTGGTAACGCATTGAGCACCGCATCGGCGGTGACGGAGGGGAACACAACGGGCTCGGTGACGCTCATGCCGCCGCGCTCCAGCCGAAAGCGTCATAGGCGTCGGCGAGCCGCCGCACCGCCTCCCTTGGTTCATCGATTGTCAGCACGTCGTTGCGCCACTTCTTCAGCAGCGCGGCGGGAGCGCCGGCGGTGGCTGCGGCGCTGTCCAATGCCCAGCCAAGATGCTTGCGCGCATGCCGAAGCCCGATGCGCAAGCCGTGATGGGCCAGCATTTCCTTGTAAAGCGCGATGATCAGCGAGAGCTGCACCGCCAGCGGTGGCGGCGGCTCGCGCTTGCCGGTTTGCAGATAACGCGCGATTTGTCCCGGCAGCCACGGCCGCCCCTGCGCCGCACGGCCCACCATCACAGCATCCGCGCCCGAAGCGCGCAAAGCGGCGTCGGCTTCGTCGAAGCCGCCAATGTCGCCATTGACGACCACCGGAATCGATACGGCTTCCTTCACCGCGCGCACCGCGGTCCAGTCGGCATCGCCTTTGTAGAACTGGCAGCGCGTGCGCCCGTGCACGGTGATCAGCCGAATGCCGGCCTGCTCGGCGCGTCGCGCTAGTTCGGGAGCGTTGATGGATTGATGATCCCAGCCGAGCCGCATCTTGAGCGTCACCGGCGTCTGCACCGCGCCGACGGTGGCGTCGATCAGTTGCAAGGCATGATCGAGATCGCGCATCAGCGCCGAACCCGACTGCCCGTTGGTGACGTGCTTGGCCGGGCATCCCATGTTGATATCGATGATGGCGGCGCCCGAGGCCTCGGCGATGCGAGCGCCTTCCGCCATCCAGCGGGTCTCGCAACCAGCGAGCTGCACCGCGTGGATGGCGACACCCTCGCCTTCGCTGCGGAGAACCGCATTACGGTGGCCGGCGATGAGATCCTCGCAAGCGGTCATTTCTGAAACGACCAGTCCTGCGCCCAGGCGCTCGACCAGACGGCGGAAAGGCGCGTCCGTCACGCCTGACATGGGCGCCAGCACGGCGCGGTTCGCCAGCGACAAGTTCCCGATCGTCAAGCCGGGATCTGGAAACGGGGCCGCCCAAAAATTCATCACTCGTGCTCATTAATTAGGCGCTTACGATGGCTGCATAGATATTAGCCAAAATCCGTCTCCTCGTGCAAGTATTGCAACGCAACAAATTTAGTAGCGGCGGCTGACGGGGAATTTTCCTAAGGTGAAAACCGCCGAGAAATTCGAGGTCGAAAGCGATGGCTGTGGGCGTCGCCGCTGTGATCGTTGCGGCCGGGCGCGGACAACGTGCCGGTGGTCCTATTCCTAAAGCTTATCAACTGGTTGGCGGCGAGCCCTTGCTGCGCCACAGCCTTAATTTGTTCTGCGCATGCCCCGCAGTCGGACTGGTTCAACCTGTCATTCATTCCGCCGACCAAACCCATTACCGCAAAGCGGCCGAAGGCTTAACCGCCCTGCCTGCCGTAACCGGCGGCGCAACCCGTCAGGCCTCCGTGCGCGCCGGCCTGTTGGCGTTGGAGCCGCGCCGGCCGGAAATCGTTCTCGTCCATGACGCGGCGCGGCCCTTCGCCTCCCATGCGCTTATCGAGCGGGCGATCGAGTTGGCGGCCCGCGAAGGCGCCGCCGCGCCAGGCATCGTTTTGCCGGACACGGTGAAAATGCTGGATGAGCAAGGACGGGTGGCGCAGACGCTGGATCGTGCGCGGCTGCGCGCGATCCAGACGCCGCAGGGATTTCGCTATGCCGCCCTGCTCGAGGCGCATGTCCGCGCCGCGGCCGCCGGACGCGACGATTTCACCGACGACGCAGCGTTGATGGAATGGGCCGGCCACCGCGTTGGCGTCTTCGAAGGAGAAACGACAAACGTGAAACTCACCACCGCCGACGATTTCACCCGCGCGGAAGCGCTGCGCGTCGCCGCCCTGGCCGACATCCGCACGGGATCCGGCTACGACGTCCACGCATTCGGCGCCGGCGATCACCTGATGCTCGGCGGCGTAAGGATCGCCTCTGACAGGGGCCTGGTTGGCCATTCCGACGCCGATGTGGCGCTGCATGCCCTGGTCGACGCCATTCTCGGCGCTTTGGCGGAGGGCGATATCGGCGCGCATTTTCCGCCGAGCGACCCGCGCTGGCGTGGCGCGGCTTCCGAAAAATTCCTGCAATTCGCCGTGGAACGGGTGCGGGCCCGCGGTGGTTTGCTCGCGCATGTGGATCTGACGATTATCTGCGAAACGCCGCGCATTGCTCCTTATCGCGATCTTATCCGCGAGCGCATCGCCGCGATTGCCGGCATCGCCATGGATCGTGTGGCAGTCAAGGCGACCACCAATGAGAAGCTCGGCTTTGTCGGCCGTAGCGAGGGCATCGCCGCGTTGGCGACGGCGACGATCCGGCTGCCGTGGAGGCCGTGAATGTCGGACAAGGCCGTTCACGAAGCCGCACAGAAGCTCGTGGACCTTTGCACCAGGAAAAAGCTCACCATCGCGACCGCGGAATCCTGCACCGGCGGCCTGCTCGCCGCGGCACTCACGGAGATCGCGGGATCTTCGATCGTCTTCGACCGCGGCTTTGTCACCTACAGCAACGAGGCTAAGGAGCAGATGCTTGGGGTGACGCCGATGACCATTGAAACCTATGGTGCGGTGAGCCGCGAATGCGCCGAAGAAATGGCGAAGGGCGCACTGGCGCATGCGCAGGTCAGTCTCGCCGTATCCATCACCGGTATCGCCGGACCCACCGGCGCGGTGCCGGGGAAGCCGATCGGGCTCGTGTTTTTCAGCGCCGCCTCCCGCAGCGGGCGAACGATCACCCACGACCGCAAATACGGCGACGTCGGCCGCGCCCAAGTGCGGCGTCAATCGGTCCTTCAGGCTTTGGCGATGCTGCAGGAGCTTGCGGAAAAAGAAGAGCCGCACCCGCCCGCCGAAGGCGAAAGCTAGGGGCGCTTGCGCCCATAAACCTGGTCGGCGCGCTGCTCGAAAGCTGTGGCAAAGCGGCGAAACGCGGTATCGAACATGGCGCCCATCAGCGCCGCGAGCACGCGGCTGCGGAATTCATAGTCGATGAAAAACTCCACTTCGCATTCGTCTGCCGCGACCGGGCGAAAATTCCAGCGGTTACGCATGTGGCTGAAGGGCCCGCTGAGATACTCGACCAGGATTTGTAAATGCGGCCCGTCGAGCGTGACGCGGCTGCTGAAAGTCTCGCTGATGAGTTTATAGGCGACGGTCATGTCGGCGACGATGATCCGCACGCCCTCCTCTTGATCGGTGCGGCTTCTAATCCGCAGTGCGCGGCATAGCGGCACGAATTCCGGATATCGCTCGATATCGGCGACGAGATCGAACATGTCGGATGCGGCATGCCGCACCCGGCGCCTCGTGGAAAATTGCGGCATGCGGGCTAACGCTGCGCGGCGGCGCGCGCGGCTCTTAGCTGCACAAAATCCTCCCCGGCATGATGCGAGGAGCGCGTCAGCGGCGACGCGGATACCATGAGAAAACCCTTGGCCAAGGCGACGCTCTTGAGGGCCGCGAACTCGTCCGGCGGCACGAAGCGCTTCACTTCGTGATGCTTGCGCGTCGGTTGCAGGTATTGGCCGATGGTCAGGAAGTCCACGCCGGCCGAACGCAGATCATCCATCACTTGCAGGACTTCATTTCGTTCCTCGCCGAGTCCGACCATGATCCCGGACTTGGTGAACATTTGCGGATCGATCTCCTTCACCCGCTGCAACAGGCGTAGCGAAGCGAAATAGCGCGCGCCGGGGCGCACGGTGAGATAGAGCGAGGGCACGGTTTCCAGATTGTGGTTGAAGACGTCTGGCCGCGCTTCGACCACCTTCTCCACCGCCCCCTCCTTGCGCAGGAAATCCGGCGTCAAAACCTCAATCGTCGTTTGCGGGCAGCGGGCGCGAATGGCGCGGATCGTTTCCGCGAAATGCGCCGCCCCGCCGTCGTCGAGGTCGTCGCGGTCGACGGAGGTGACGACGATATGAGCGAGCCCGAGCTTGGCGGTCGCTTCCGCCACATACTCTGGCTCATGCGGATCGAGCGCGCCGGGCAGCCCCGTCTTCACGTTGCAGAACGCGCAGGCGCGCGTGCAGGTGTCGCCCATAATCATGAAGGTCGCGTGCTTCTTCTCCCAGCATTCGCCGATATTGGGGCAGCCTGCTTCCTCGCAGACCGTGTGCAGCCCGTTCTCGTGCACGATGCGGCGCGTATCCTCATAGCCGCGCGAGACCGGCGCCTTGACGCGGATCCAGTCCGGCTTCTTCAGCGTTGCCGTATCGGGCCGATGAGCCTTCTCCGGATGCCGCGGGCGGGCGCGCTGCTGTGTCAGGTCGAGAACGACGGTCATGGATTCTCCAGCCGGAGCCCTTTTAAGTAGGTGTGGGCGACCCGACAAGCCAGGGGTCACGCACGCCGGATCGCCCGCCAGATCAGGAGGAAGACGATGGCGCCAATGGTGGCGCTAACCAGCGCGCCGATGAATCCTGCCGGAAAGATGTTGAGGCTGTTGAAAATGAGGCCGCCGACCACAGCCCCGACCAATCCGACCGCCAGGTTATAGAGGAGCCCGCCCTCGCGGCCGCCCAGGATCTGGTTGGCCAGCCAGCCGGCGATCAGTCCAATAACGATCCAGATGAGAATGCCCATGTTTTTCCCCTCAAGTGGAAGTGTTTTGCACTATAGCAGTTTGGCGCTGAAGCTTGGATGCCAGGCAGGATAGGCCATCATGCCGACCCACCATTCCGCACGTTCAATTCCGCTGCCCTCCGGCGACCTCATGCCCGCCCTGGGCCAAGGCACTTGGGAACTCGGCAACGATCGCCGCCGGCGCGCCGAGGAAATCAGGGCGCTACGCACCGGCCTCGACCTCGGCATGACTTTGCTGGATACGGCGGAAATGTATGGCGACGGCGCTTCCGAAGAGCTTGTCGCCGAAGCGATTGCCGGGCGCCGCGACGAAGTCTTCCTGGTGAGCAAGGTGCTGCCCCAGCATGCGCGCAAGCGCGACACGGTTAAAGCTTGCGAAGGAAGCCTGAAGCGCCTGCACACCGATTATCTCGATCTCTACCTCCTGCATTGGCGCGAGGACGTGCCTCTGTCGGAAACGCTGGAGGGCTTTGAGGCGCTGAAGGCCGCCGGCAGCATCCGCCACTGGGGCGTCAGCAATTTCGACGTGGAAGATATGGAGGAGTTGCTGGAGCTGGCCGGCGGCAAGGAGGTGACGACCAATCAGGTTCTTTACAATCTCACCCGGCGTGGCATCGAGCGGGATTTGCTGCCGCAGGCGAGAGAACTCCACCTGCCGCTCATGGCCTATTCGCCGATCGAGCAAGGGCGGCTGTTGCGCGATGCGACTTTGCGCCGGATCGCGGAACGCCATCACGCGACCCCCGCGCAGATCGCCCTCGCCTGGATCCTGCGGCATCCCGATATTTGCGCCATTCCGCGCACCGGCAATCCGAAGCATACGAAGGAAAATCGCGGCGCTCTCGATCTGCAATTGAGCAAGCAAGATTTGACCGATCTCGACCGCGCCTTTCCGCCGCCGAGAAGGCCGGTGCCGCTGGAGATGATTTGAGAATTGAAACGAGTCATTCCGGGACGGCCGGGGCCGGACCCGGAGTCCAGAGGCATAATCAGTACCAGCTTCTGGATTCCGGGTTCGCTCGCCGCGCTCGCGCTCCGGAATGACCTTAGATATTCAGCACCCGTCCATAGGCGTCGAGCACCGCCTCCTTCATCATCTCCGACAGAGTCGGGTGCGGGAAGACGGTGTGCATCAGCTCCTCCTCGGTGGTCTCCAAATTCATTGCCACCACGTAGCCCTGGATCAGCTCGGTGACTTCCGCGCCCACCATATGAGCGCCGCGTAACTGTCCGGTCTTCTTGTCGAAGATGACCTTGACGAAGCCCTGGTCTTCGCCGAGCGCGATGGCCTTGCCGTTGCCGGCGAAGGGAAAGCGGCCCACGCGGACATCGAGCTTCTTTTCTTTCGCGGCAGCTTCCGTGAGGCCGACAGAGGCGATCTGCGGCGAGCAATAGGTGCAACCGGGGATCATCAGCTTGTTCATCGGATGCGGCTCCAACCCCTTGATGGCCTCGACGCAGACGACGCCTTCATGCTCGGCCTTGTGCGCGAGCATCGGCGGGCCGGAGACGTCGCCGATGGCGTAGATGCCGGGCACATTGGTGCGGTTGAATTGATCGACCGCGATGATGCCGCGGTCGGTCTTCACGCCTAGCTTTTCCAAGCCGAGATTTTCGATATTGCCGACGACGCCGACCGCGGAAATGACGCGCTCCACGGTGATGGTCTGTGTGGCGCCCTTGCCGTCGTCGATGGTGGCGGTGACCGAATCCGCCTTCTTGTCGAGCTTGGTCACCTTGGCGCCGGTCAAAATCTTGATGCCCTGCTTTTCGAAAGCCTTGCGGGCGAAGGCGGCGATTTCGGCGTCTTCGACCGGCAGGATTTGCGGCAGCACTTCGACGATCGTCACTTCGGCGCCGAGCGTGCGGTAGAAGCTGGCGAATTCGACGCCGATGGCACCGGAACCGACGACGAGCAGCGACTTCGGCAATTGCTCCGGCACCATGGCCTCGAAATAGGTCCAGACCAGTTTCTTATCCGGCTCGAGCCCGGGCAGGACACGCGGCCGCGCGCCGGTGGCGACGATGATGTGTTTGGCCTGATAGGAGCCGGGACCGAGCGCGCCTTTCGGCGCTTCCGTCTTGGAGGCCTTCACCGTGACCTTGCCAGGCGCGTCGATCGCCGCCTCGCCCCAGATGACGGAAACCTTATTCTTCTTCATCAGAAAGCCGACGCCGTCATTGAGACGCTTCGCCACCCCCCGTGAGCGCTGCACCACGGCTTTGGTGTCATAGCCGACTTTTTCCGCCGACAAGCCGTAGTCCTTCGCATGCTGCATGTAGTGGAAGATTTCCGCCGAGCGCAGCAGCGCTTTGGTCGGGATACAGCCCCAGTTCAAACAGATGCCGCCGAGGTGATCGCGCTCGACGATGGCGGTCTTGAAACCGAGCTGCGCCGCGCGGATGGCGGTGACATAGCCGCCAGGACCGCTGCCGATGATGAGGATGTCGAAGGAAGTGTCGGGCATGTGGCGTTGTAGCATTCCGTTGGGGATAACTTTCGGACAAGGTCCGGAGAAGAAGTCAGCGCGGCTTTGAGACAACGCGGCTTCGCTTTGCTTTTTGCATTGCCGACCTCGGATAGAACAAAGTGCTAATGCACGAATTTCGACTATGGGTTAATCAAGAAGCAACGTGCCGCGCAACCTTTTGGCGAATACGCGCAGGGGTCAGCGATGTCTAGCGAAGCCTTCGACTACAGTCGAGACGCTTTCGCCCTCGCCGAAGACTGGACAGGTTGCCAAGTCCCGACGAGGTCGCGGGCGCGCAATTTCCATATCTGGCCCCGCCGGGGATGAGCGGGCTTTGTCTCAGCTTTTTGCCCCGACTTGCTCAGCCGCTGGAAAGTGGCTGCTGGCCCGCCGCTGGCCGGACGAGTTGCTGAAAATCTACTGCCAGGAACGATACGTCGACGTCGCCCCGTTTGCGCGCAGACTGGGGCGAACAAGCCGGCCGTTTCGCTGGCGCGATGTAGCCTCTGACCGAGAGCGCGAATCACGCGTCCACGCTCTCGCGGCATTGCGCGGCGATTTTGGTTTTGCGGACGGCTTAGTCATACGCATCCACGCACCACGCGGGCGTACCGCTTTGTTGTTTCTATAAGCGGGCTGAGACTCTGCATCGCGAATCGGATCAAGCCTGCGATCCATTAGGTGGCGTTCTACGCCTTTCATCCTGCGGTCGACGAGGATATCCGGACGGCATTTCACAAATTGCAAGCTGTCAATAAGACCCAAGCCGTGGCCATCGCTCCGCTTGAGGGCCCGATCCGCATTTGATTTTTGTCAACGCAGAGTTCGTGTAACGAGATAAATGCCAGTTGCGAAAGAGCGCAGCGTAGCGAATCGTTTTGGCGAGTAGCGGTGAGCGGCGCGGCTGGAAAAGGTTCCCGTCGTGTCTGCGGAGTACGGCCCGCGTGGGAATTCTTGCGGAGAACTTCACCCATGACTAGGCACTCAAAGCCGTCAAAGACAGCGCCCGTTCGCTCCAAGAAAGACGAGCTTCGGCGGACACTTGCCCAATTGATCATGAAATCTGACGCGCCAGCGCAAATGATCGAGCTCCATTTCTGGAGCCGCGAAACGGGAGTACTCGATGTGGTCCGCACCTTCGTAGCGCTCAATGAAAGCGTGAAGGATGCACTTAGGGCTTTCCTCAAACTGGCACGGGATGCCCGGACGATCACCGCGAAGATCGACAGTGCCGGGCATCTGATTATGAGTGCGCCACACGTTACCGAGACATTTGCCCAGGCGGCTTACCTGATGGCGAAGCCGCGCAACGGACACAGAGGGAGAATTGCGTTACCGCCGAACGGCGGTGAAGAGCGGCATCAGAATGGCAAACGTGCCGGTAAGGCGGCCTAAACCACCATCATCACCGGATTCTCGATCAGCGTCTTGAACGCGCCGAGAAGCTGCGCGCCGAGCACGCCGTCGACCGCCCGGTGATCGGTCGAGAGCGTCGCCGTCATCACATGGGCGGCGACGATCTTGCCGTCGCGCACGATGGGACGTTGCTCCCCGGCGCCAACGGCGAGAATCGTGGCGTGCGGCGGGTTGATCACGGCAGCGAACTCGCGCACGCCGTACATGCCAAGGTTCGACACCGCCGTGGTGCCACCCTGATATTCCTCCGGCTTGAGCTTGCGGCCGCGCGCGCGCGCCGCGAAATCCTTCATCTCGCTGGAGATCACCGCCAGCGATTTCATCTCGGCATGGCGCACGATCGGCGTGATCAGCCCGCCGGGAACGGAGACGGCGACGCCGACATCGGAATGCTTGTGTTTGAGCATGCCGCCTTCGGTCCAGGTGACGTTGGCGTCCGGCACCCGCTGCAAAGCGAGCGCCAGCGCCTTGATCACGAAGTCGTTGATCGACATTTTGTAGGCCGGTTTGCCGTCCTTGTCCTTGGGTGCCGAGGCGTTGATCTCTTCGCGCGCCGCCAGGAGATTGTCGATCAGGCAATCGACCGTCAGATAGAAATGCGGGATCGTCTGCTTGGCCTCGACCAGGCGGCGGGCGATGATCTTGCGCACATTGTCGTGCGGGACGATCTCGTAGCTGCCGGGTTCGAACAGCGCGCGGATCTTGTCATCGGAGGGCGGCTGCACCATGGGTGCGGCACCAGGCGCCGCCGCGGGTGCACGCGAGGCGCCGCCGCTTTTCGCCGTCTCAACGTCGCGCGCGATGATGCGGCCATGGGGGCCCGAGCCCTGCACGCGGCCGATATCGATATTCGCTTCCTTGGCAAGCCGGCGCGCGAGCGGTGAGGAGAAAATACGGTTCCCGTGCGGGAGTGGCACCCCCTCACCCGCCGCCTTCGGCGGCGACCTCTCCCCACTGGGGAGAGGTGAAATTTGGCGCGGCGGCGCGCTCTTTCCTGCTCCCTCTCCCCTTGGGGAAGAGGGTTGGGATGAGGGGGATACGGCCGCGGCTTTTTTCTCCGGCGCAGGCTTCGCACCTGCCGCCGCCGCCTTTACATCTTCTCCCTCGCCGGCGAGCACGGCGATGACAGCATTCACCGCGACGTCCTGCGTGCCCTCGGGGACGACGATCTTGGCGAGCGTGCCCTCGTCCACGGCCTCGACTTCCATCGTCGCCTTGTCGGTCTCGATCTCGGCGAGTATGTCGCCAGCGGCGACTTTATCGCCTTCCTTCTTCAGCCATTTGGCGAGGTTGCCCTTTTCCATGGTGGGCGACAGCGCCGGCATGAGGATGTTCGTGGGCATAAAGCGCTCGTCGGTTCGTAACGAAGATCAGCGGTAGCAGACCGCTTTCGCCGCCTCGATCACTTCGGCAACCGACGGCAGCGCCAGTTTTTCCAGATTGGCGGCATAAGGCATCGGCACGTCTTTCTGCGAGACGCGCAGCACCGGCGCATCGAGATAATCGAAGGCGTGCTCCACGATGCGCGCGGCGATTTCGGCGCCGACGCCGGATTGCTGCCAGCATTCCTCGACGGTGACCGCGCGGCCGGTCTTCTTCACGGATTCGACGATGGTTTCGGTATCCATCGGCCGCAGCGTGCGCAGATCGATGACTTCCGCCGAGATGTTCTCCTTTTCCAGCTCCTCGGCAGCCTTCAGCGCATAGGTCATTCCCATCGACCAAGAGATCAGCGTCACGTCGCGGCCCTCGCGCGCAATCTTCGCCTTGCCGATGGGGAGTACGTAATCGTCGAGCTTCGGTACCGGGAAGGAGTGACCGTAAAGAATTTCGTTTTCGAGGAAGACGACGGGGTTGGGGTTGCGGATGGCGGCTTTGAGCAGGCCTTTGGCGTCGGCGGCGGTATAGGGCGCGATCACGATCAGCCCCGGGATGTGGGAATACCAGGCGGAAAAGTCCTGGCTGTGCTGGGCGGCGACGCGCGCCGCCGCGCCGTTCGGCCCGCGAAAGACGATGGAGCAGCCCATCTGGCCGCCCGACATGTAATGCGTCTTGGCGGCGGAATTGATCAATTGGTCCATCGCCTGCATGGCGAAATTCCAGGTCATGAATTCGACAATGGGTTTCAAGCCTGCGAAGCCGGCTCCGATGCCGAGCCCGGCAAAGCCGTGCTCGGTGATCGGCGTGTCGATGACGCGCTTGGCGCCGAATTCCTGCAATAGCCCCTGCGTGACTTTATAGGCGCCCTGATATTCGGCGACCTCCTCGCCCATGACGAAGACGTCCGCATCGCGCCGCATCTCTTCGGCCATGGCGTCGCGCAGCGCCTCGCGCACCGTCATCGTCGTCATGTCGGTGCCGGCGGGCACGTCCGGCTCGGCCGCAATCAGCGGCTCAGGCTCCGCCGGTTTTGCCGGCGGTTTCGGTTGTTCGGCTTTCGCGGCGGGCGGCGCGGATTCGGCGGCCTTTTGCGCGGAAGAAACTTTTTCCGCCTTCGGCGCGACGGCGGTCTTGGTCTGCGGCGCGCCCTCTTCGCCTTCGGCAAGGATGGTGGCGATCGGCGTGTTCACCGCCACGTCCTGGGTGCCTTCGGGAACCAGAATCTGCCCCAGGGTGCCCTCGTCGGTGGCCTCCACCTCCATCGTCGCCTTGTCGGTTTCGATTTCCGCGATCACGTCGCCGCTGCGCACCGGCTCGCCTTCGCGTTTCAGCCATTTGGCGAGATTGCCCTTCTCCATCGTGGGCGAAAGCGCGGGCATCAGGACTTGGATCGGCATGGATCAAAAACTCTGGATCAGAAAACGTCGCTCATCGTCGCGCCCTTCAGCGCAAAACATCGGTATAAAGCTCGGACGGCTCGGGCTCCGGGTCGTGGGTGGCGAATTCGGCGGCTTCATTGACGATCGCGCGTACCTCGGCATCGATCTTCTTCAATTGATCTTCGCTCGCCCATTTCTTTTCCAATAGCCGGTGCCGCACCTGTTCGATCGGGTCATGTTCCGTGCGGACCTTCTCGACCTCCTCGCGGGTGCGATATTTCGCGGGATCCGACATGGAATGGCCGCGGTAGCGGTAAGTCAGCATTTCCAGGATATAGGGGCCTTTGCCGTCGCGGCACCATTTGATGGCTTTCTCGCCGGCGCCCTTCACCGCGCGCACATCCATGCCGTCGACCTGTTCGCCGGGGATGCCGAAGGACAAGCCGCGCTTCGACAGATCGATGTTGGCGGAGGCGCGCGTGATCGACGTGCCCATGGCATAGCGATTGTTTTCGATCACGTAGACGACGGGCAGCTTCCACAGCTCGGCCATGTTGAAGCTTTCGAAGACCTGCCCCTGGTTTGCGGCGCCGTCGCCGAAATAGGTGATGCAGACGTTATCGTTGCCGCGATAGCGGTTAGCGAAGGCAAGCCCGGTGCCGATCGGCACCTGGGCGCCGACGATGCCGTGGCCGCCGTAGAAATTCTTCTCCACGGAGAACATGTGCATGGAGCCGCCTTTGCCATGCGAATAGCCATGCTGGCGGCCGGTGAGCTCGGCCATGACGCCTTTGGGATCCATGCCGCAGGCCAGCATGTGACCGTGGTCGCGGTAGCCAGTGATGACCTGATCGCCGTCCTTGAGCGTCATCTGCATACCGACGATGACGGCTTCCTGACCGATGTAGAGATGGCAGAAGCCGCCGATCAATCCCATGCCGTACATTTGGCCCGCCTTCTCTTCGAAGCGGCGGATCGCGAGCATTTCGCGAAACACGAAAAGCTCCTGTTCCTTGCTGAATTCGGCGACGGTTGCCGCGTTGCCTCGCCCATTGGTTTGGGGGGTAGCGGCAGGCGCAGCGGATTTGCTGGTCGAGGCGGCCATGGGCTCCTGAGGCGGGGATTGCAGCGGCGCACACCCCATAGCTCAAATCGCTTGGGTGCGAAAGCTTAGCCAGCGCGGCGACTTGCGGGTTATGCACGGCTGCGGCTGGGCGCAATTTTCCATCGCGCGCCGCCGTGCGCTCGCAATAAATGATCCGATGCGGGATTGCTATGGGCGCTGCAGCAGCAGCGTCACATCGCGAGGGTCAACATATTCAAGCTCGCTGCGCGCCAGTTCGTCCAAGAGGTCGGGGTCTATGCGGTCGGACCGCAGCAAGGCGACCCGCTTCTCCCAATGCACGCGTTCGCTTTTGGCGCGGTCGAGCTGTCCGTTGAGGTAGGCGATTTGCTCTTCCAGCGCCTGCTGCGCGCGCAAGCCGCGGTTGCCGGAGAATGCGTTGACCGCGAAATAGCCGATAAAGAGCCCGGCGGCGACGTAGAGACACATCGCGGTGAAAAACGAACGCAGCCGTTTGCGGGTGACCATGCGGCCACCATGGCCCAGCGCAGCTTAAAGCAGCTTTAACAAACCCCGCCATCTGTTCCGCTGAGAACCGGCACTGCAGGATTGCCGACGCGATATCGCTCAAGAGCTTGCACCGGCGCCTTCGTCCGTCGCGTGAGTTCTATTTATCGCTGCGGCCGCTTTCGCCCGGCATAGGGATTCTTCTTCTCGCGCAGCATCAGCCGGATCGGCGTTCCCGGCAGATCGAACGAGTCGCGCAACGCATTGATCAGATAGCGGCGATAATCATCGGGAAGCGCCGCGGCGCGCGTGCAGGCGATGACGAAGGTCGGCGGGCGCGCTTTTGGCTGGGTGATGTAGTTGAGCTTCAGCCGGCGGCCGGAAACCGCGGGCGGCGGATGTTGCGCCAGTGTTTCACGGAGCCAGCGATTGAGCGCGCTGGTCTGCGCGCGCCTGTTCCAGACCGCGTGACTTTCGATCACCGCCCGCAGCAGGCGATCCAGCCCCTCGCCGGTCAATCCGGAAACCGGGACGACAGGCACCCCTTTTACCTGGGGCAGCCAATGATCGGTCTCCTCGCGGAGCTTCTTGATGGCGCCGGCTTGTTTCGGCGCCAAGTCGGCCTTGCCCATGGCGATGACGATGGCGCGGCCTTCTTTTTCCACGAGGTCGGCGATCCTCAGGTCCTGATCCTCGAAAGCGCGCTCGGAATCCATCAGCACGATCACGACATCGGCAAAGCGTATGGCGTTGAGTGCATCGGCGACGGAAAGCTTTTCCAGCTTCTCCTCTATTTTCGCGCGGCGGCGAAGCCCGGCGGTGTCGTAGATGAGAAATTCGCGGCCTTGCCGATACAGCGGTACGGAAATCGCATCGCGCGTGATCCCCGCTTCGGGGCCGGTGAGCAAGCGCTCTTCGCCGAGCAGCCGGTTGATCAACGTCGACTTGCCCACATTGGGCCGGCCAACCACGGCGATCCTTATGGGTTTTTCGCCTGCCGCGGCGGCATCTTGCGCGGTGGCCGGCGTCTGCGGCGGCAATGCCTGGCGTAGCGCCGCATAGAGATCGGCCATGCCTTCGCCGTGTTCGGCCGAAATGGCGACCGGCTCTCCGAACCCGAGCTCATAGGCTTCGAGCGCACCCTGCCCGCCCGCCCTTCCCTCGCTCTTGTTGGCGACGACGATCACCCGCTTGCCGGCTTTGCGCAGCAGATCGGCAAAGCCGCGATCGACCGGCAACACGCCGGCCCGTGCGTCGATGAGAAAAAGCGCGACATCGGCCTCCGCGACGGCGGTTTCGGTCTGCTTGCGCATGCGGCCGGAGAGGCTTTTGGCAGCCGCGTCCTCGAGACCCGCGGTATCGATCACGGTGAATTCGAGGTCTCCGAGCCGCGCCTGACCCGCGCGGCGGTCGCGGGTGACGCCGGGCTGATCGTCTACCAAGGCCAGCCGGCGTCCGACCAGCCGGTTGAACAGCGTCGATTTGCCGACATTCGGCCGGCCGATGATGGCGACAGTGAAGCTCATGGCGCGACCCGTCGTGGCGCGACGAAGATTTAGCTCAGCGCGCGAAGACCATCAGCGGGAAAAAGCGTTTGGATCGGGCGGCGGCCAGGCATTCTGGTTTGGCACGGTCGCGGGTGAGGTGGAGGGCTGCTGGCTTTGGGTCGGCGCCGGCGCCGCGGGCTTGGGTTGCGGCCGCGCGCTCGCCGTCTTCGCTTTCGGCTTGCTTGGTTGGACGGGCGCCGGCTCGGGCGCCGGAGCGGGAGTCTCGGTCGCGGTCTGGTCGTGGCCTTTGACCAAGTCGGGCGGAACGCCTTGCGATACGCCGGGCACGCCATTGGGAAACACCGGCTTGCGCTCCCCGGGCAGCTTGTCCTTTTTATCGAACCAGTCGGTCGGCACCCAATCGGTTGGATCGAAGTTCTGCGCCGTGCTGCTGCACGCCGCGAGGCAGAATCCAAGCGCCAGAAGCGATGACGCGACAATGACAAATCTGCGAAACATCTGCCGCCTCTTTGCGTTCAGCTTTTTGCGTTTTCGACCAACAAGGCCAGCAACATTTGCATGCGCCGTTGCATATCGGGCGGCGCCGCGGGATCGCCGTTGATCATTTCCGCCCATTTGCGCGCCACCGCCGCATCATTGGCGCGCCAAGCCGACACCGCCAGAAGTTCGCGCGCGGTGTGACGGTAGGTGCGGTCGGGCGCCGCCGCCGCTTCCAAGCGTTGACGCATGTTGTCGTAGGGCTCGGTATCCACCAGCAACGTCGCCGCCTTGACCGCCGCGAGATCGCGCAGCGACTGGGAGAGACGCTGATCTGATGCGATAGCATCATAAGCCTGCACGCCGGCCTTGGCATCGCGCTGCGCGATCTCACCGGCCGCCTGCATCCGCGCCAATTCGCGATAGCCGCGCGAGCCTTCCTGCGCGATCTTGGCAAAGGCCGCTTCCGCCTCAGCGTGCTTTCCCGCGGCGCTGAGCGTCATTGCCTGATCGAAGGCCGCACCGGCACGCGCCGCTTCCTTCGCTTGCCGCCATTGATAGGCGCGCCAGCCGCCGACGGCGACGACGGTCACGATGACGACAGCGATGATGTAATTCTGATATTTGTCCCACAGCTTTTTCAGCTGCTCGCGGCGGACTTCCTCGTCGACTTCATTGAAAATGTCGGCCACTAACTTCTCCCACCCACGGCAATTTTCCCGGGCCCGGCGGCGGGTAACCTAGCGATGTGGCGCGGGCAAGGCAAAGACCTTAACCGGCAAGCGTAAATGCTGCCGCCACCCGGGCATGTTCCTCAGCCGTCCTTGCGTTTCATCGGGTAGACATGCTCGGGCCCAGGGAAGCGCCGTTCCCGAACCTCCGCCGCATAGGCCTCGACGGCCGCACCAATCGAAGGGCCGAGGTCCGAATAGCGCTTGACGAATTTTGGCGCCCAAGGCGACAGCCCCAGCATGTCCTCAAGCACCAGAATCTGGCCGTCGCAAGCGGGGCTGGCGCCGATGCCGATGGTCGGGATCGGCACTTCCTGCGTGATACGACGGGCGAGTGGCTCGGCGACCGCCTCGATGACGACGGAAAAGGCGCCGGCCTGCGCGACCGCGCGGGCATCGTCCTCGAAGGCCTCCCATTCGGCTTCGTCGCGGCCGCGGGCGCGGAACGAGCCGAGCACGTTCACGGCCTGAGGCGTCATGCCGATATGCGCCATTACCGGCACGCCGCGCTCCACCAGAAAGGCGATGGTTTCCGCCATGCGGCGGCCGCCTTCCAGTTTGATCGCGCCGCAACCGGTTTCCTTGAGCACGCGGGCCGCTGAAAGAAACGCCTGCTCCTTCGAAGCTTCGTAGGAGGCGAAGGGCATGTCGACAACGACCAGCGCGCGCCTGGAGCCGCGCATCACCGCGCGACCTTGTAGGATCATCATCTCCAGCGTCACCGGTATGGTGGTCTCGAAGCCGTGCATCACCATGCCCAGCGAATCCCCGACGAGGATCAAGTCGCAATATTCGTCGAGGATGCGCGCGGTGTGGGCGTGATACGAGGTAAGACAGACGATCGGCATGCCGCCCTTGCGGCCGC
Organism: Xanthobacteraceae bacterium; assembly: GCA_035652315.1. GTDB lineage: Bacteria > Pseudomonadota > Alphaproteobacteria > Rhizobiales > Xanthobacteraceae > CANKHA01. Next base: position 27,763 of record DASREA010000063.1, read on the forward strand.
GAATGTCGGGCGCGGTCAGTCGCTTGATCTGCTGTTGCGCCGACATCGCTAGCTCCGGCGGTGGAAATGTGGGCGCCGCAGTGGCGCTGGGACATGGTGCGAGGGAATCATGATTTCAAGCCGCGTATTCCGGGCCGATCGCGACTGGGCATTCGATGGCGCGGCGCGGCTCACGGAAGATGATGGCGCACTTCGTTGATCAGGAAATTGCCGAGGCGCTTACCCCGGTTGCGGAGGATACGCAGAAGGCCCGCGTCCACGAAATAGGTCAGCAAGATAGAGTCGCGGGTTTTCACCTCCGGCCCGACCGGATCGGCGGAATGCCAGGTATCCGTTCCGACCGCAAAAGCGTAGCCGCTGTTCGGCGCAAATCGCATCGGCGTCCTTTTGCCGAAGGTGCCGTCGGCAAGCCGCTCATGAAAGATCGTTCCGATATTGATGTTGGATTCATCGCGCGGCAGATAGAGCTGAACGGTGATGCCTTTCCACCGCGTATCGGTGTGCGGCATGATGCGGTAGCCGGGAATGTCCCGGGTTAGCACCGGGATCGGATACATGCCCGTGGCGGCGAATTTCTCACCGAAGCGTCGTTTCAATGCCGGCGCCAGCCTGCGGATGAAAGCCTGTTTCACCGGCTCCGAGCAAAGCGCCGCGCCGACTTGTTGCCACAGCTCGCGCTTTTCCGGCGGAAGGTGACGGATGTATTCGGGATAGAGATCGATCTTCACCCGGGTATGCGTCCCATCGGCGAGATCGAGCCCGCGCGCGCGCCCATGCATCGGCCGATAATCCGAGGCGACGGGCATCATGGCCAGCATCGAGGCGTAGATATCGTCCGGGAACACGCGATCGAATTCGAGATGAAAGAAAGGCGTCTCGCTGGCGCGGGCGGCCTCGATCGAGCCGACGATAAATTCGGCGAGCTGCGCTGTTTTAGCCCGCCGCATCCATGGCGAAGATTGAACGAGCGATTGGTCCATGGTTAATTCCGGCCTTCAATCCACTATAGCATAGAAAGCGGATCAACGTCCCTTCAAAGCGCCGCGGCCGGCATATTGCGCCTGTGCGCCCAGCTCCTCTTCGATGCGCAGCAACTCGTTATATTTCGCGGTCCGATCCGAACGCGCCAGCGATCCGGTCTTGATCTGCCCGCAGTTCGTGGCCACCGCTAGGTCGGCGATCGTTGCGTCCTCGGTTTCACCGGAACGGTGCGACATCACCGCGGTGTAGCCGGCCTTATGCGCCATCTCCACGGCCGCCAGCGTTTCGGTGAGCGTGCCGATCTGATTGACCTTGACCAGGATCGAGTTGGCGAGGCCGTCCTTGATGCCTTGCGCGAGACGCTTGACGTTGGTGACAAACAAATCGTCGCCGACGAGCTGGCATTTGGCGCCGATAAGATCCGTCAGGATCTTCCAGCCCTCCATATCGTCCTCGGCCATGCCGTCTTCGATACTGACGATCGGGTAGCGTGCGGCGAGATCGGCAAGATATTTCGCCTGCTCCTGGCGCGTGCGCGACTTGCCCTCGCCTTCGTAATCGTATCTGCCATCCTTGAAAAATTCGGTCGAGGCGCAATCGAGTCCAAGCATCACGTCATGGCCCGGCTTGTAGCCGGCCTTGTCGACCGCCTTCAGCAGGAAATCGAGGGCGGCGTCGGCCGACGGCAGATTAGGCGCAAAGCCGCCTTCATCGCCGACATTGGTGTTGTGGCCCGCGGCCTTCAGCTGCGCCTTCAGGGTATGGAAGATTTCCGCGCCGGTGCGCAGCGCCTCAGCAAATGTCGGCGCACCGACGGGCAGGATCATGAATTCCTGAAAATCGATCGGATTGTCGGCGTGCACGCCGCCATTGATGATGTTCATCATCGGCAACGGCAACAGCCTGGCGGCCGCGCCGCCGATGTAGCGATAGAGCGGCAGACCGTTGGCGGCAGCGGCGGCTTTGGCGATCGCAAGCGAGACGCCGAGGATGGCATTGGCGCCGAGCCTGCTCTTGTTCGCCGTGCCGTCGAGCGCAATCAGCGTTTCATCGATCTTGACTTGCGCCTCGGCATCCATGCCGCCGATGGCGTCGAAAATTTCGCCGTTGACCCCGTCCACGGCCTTGCGCACGCCCCTGCCGAAGTAGCGGCCCTTCTCGCCGTCGCGCAGCTCCACGGCCTCGTGGGCGCCGGTGGAGGCCCCGGACGGAACCGCAGCTCGGCCGCGCGCGCCACCGTCGAGGACGACCTCGACTTCGATCGTGGGATTACCGCGGCTGTCGAGGATTTCGCGGCCGATGATATCGACGATGGCGGTCATGGGATTCCCGGACTTCGTAACGGTGCGCTTCTACAGGCGAACAACGCTCTTGTCATGCCCCCGCGAGGCAGGGCATCCAATAGGGCTAACCCGGCGAAAATGAAGGGATTGACGGCTCATGGCCCGGCAGACGCGTCACCTCGGCAAGCAAAGCCGTATTCCCGCTTCGCCGGAAGCGGCGGCGCTTGATCGCGTTCCCAATCCGCATCCCGACACCGACTATGTCGCGCGCTTCGCCGCGCCGGAATTCACCGCGCTTTGCCCGATCACCGGCCAGCCGGACTTCGCGCATCTGGTGATCGATTACGTGCCGAACCGCTGGCTCCTGGAGTCGAAATCGCTCAAGCTTTATCTGGCCAGCTTCCGCAATCACGGCGCCTTTCACGAAGATTGCACGGTGGCCGTCGGCAAGACGCTGGCGAAGCTGCTGTCGCCGAAATTCCTGCGCATCGGCGGCTATTGGTATCCGCGCGGCGGCATTCCCATCGACGTGTTCTGGCAAACCGGAAAGCTGCCTTCGGGCATCTGGCTACCTGATCAGGGCGTTGCACCCTATCGCGGCCGCGGCTGAGACGCGGCAAGCGCGGCGACCAGTTGCGTGGTTACCTCGCCCGGATTTTCCGCACGTATGATGCCACCCATGACTGCAACGCCGGCGGCACCCGCGACGAGGCAGTCTCCGGCATTTTCCGGCGTGATGCCGCCGATAGCAATCACGGGCACCGGGGACAAGTTGACGATGAGCGCCAAACCCTCCGGTCCAAGCGCCGGACCGTAGCCGGGTTTGCTTTGCGTCACGAATACCGGCCCGGCCAGCACGTAATCGACGTCCACCGGCTCAAGCATCTCGGTTTCTCCGGCGTGGTGGATGGAGAGGCCAATCAACGCGTCTCGGCCGAGCAGACGGCGCGCCGCGGCGGGGTCGTTGCCCGCAGGCAAATGGACACCGTCGGCGCCGGCGTCCCGCGCCAATCGCGGATCGCCGTGCAACGTGACCCGCGCGCCGCACGGTTTGGCGGCCAATAGCAGGGCTTTCAACAGCTTCGTCTGCGCGCTCGCCGGCAAATCTTTTTCCCGCAGGCTCGTCCATCGGCAGCCCGCGGCAAAGGAAGTCCTCACGATTTCGACGAGATCGGTCCGCGCTTGGCTACGATCGCTGATGAGAAGAAGCGGCGGCGACGGCAGTCTCACGTCCCGACGAGACCGAATTGCGGGCTCGACGGCTCGGCATTGCGGCGCTTCGGTATGCGGCCGGAAAGATAGGCGAGCCGACCCGCCTCCACGGCCGCGCGCATGGCCGCCGCCATGCGCACCGGATCATTGGCCTTGGAAACCGCAGTATTGAGCAGCACCGCGCCGCAGCCGAGCTCCATGGCGAGCGCCGCATCCGAGGCGGTGCCGATTCCGGCGTCGAGCACCACGGGAACCGGACTGCGCGCGCAGATCAGTTCGATCAAATGCGGATTGGAAATGCCCAGGCCGGAGCCGATCGGCGAACCCAGCGGCATCACTGCCGCGGCGCCGAGGTCGGCGAGCTTGCGGCAGGTAACGGGATCGTCGTTGCAATAGGGCAGCACGACGAAACCCTTGCCGACCAATTCCTCGGTGGCGGTCAGGAGTTCCTCGACATTCGGATAAAGCAGCTCGCGGTCGCCGATGACTTCGAGCTTGATCCAATTGGTATCGAGCGCCTCGCGGGCGAGCTCGGCGGTCAGCACGGCATCCTTCGCGGTCTGGCAGCCCGCCGTGTTGGGCAGAAAATGCACGCGCCCGGCAAGCAGATCGAGCAGGCTTTCCTCTTCGCCGGCAAGACTGATACGGCGCACGGAGGCCGTGGCCATTTCCGTGCCGCTCGCCGCGACCGCTTCCAGCATCACCTGCCGGTTCGGATAGCCGGCGGTGCCGAGGAATAGCCGCGACCGGAAGCTGCGGCCGGCAATCACCAAGGCATCGTCGTTCCCACTCGTCATCTCTTTCTCACGCTATCAACCGCCCTGCCGCACGCGCACGATTTCCACATCGTCGCCCGCGGCGAGCTTCGTTTTCTGCCAGGCGTCACGCCGCACGACCTGCCCATTGACCGCGACCGCCACGCCTCTGCCATCCGCCGCGACGCCATGTTGCGCGAGCAGCGCGTCCAAAGTGACCGCGGTAAGCGGAGCGCCCTCGCCATTCACCCGGATCATTCCCTGAAATACACCCATGGCCGTTTCCGATCTATTCTGCGGCGACCTGCGCGGCAAAACGTTCCAGTCCGAATGGCCGCATCGAGGCATCGGCGACGCCATCGAAAACGAGATCGGCGACCGCTTTCGCCGTGACCGGCGTCAACAGTATGCCGTTGCGGTAATGCCCGGTCGCATAAACCAGGCCCTCAGCGGGGCCCATGCCGATGATCGGCGCGTCATCGCGGCTACCGGGGCGGAAGCCGACCCATGCCTCGTCGATCGGCAAATCCTCGATACCGGGCAGCGCGCGCCAAGCCGCCTCGAGCAAGGCAAGCTGGCCGCCGGCGGTGAGAGAGGGGTCGAAACCCTTCTCTTCGACGGTCGCACCGATCAAGAGCCGCCCGTCGCTGCGGGGCACCAGATAGGCGCCCGGTGCCCAAACCACATGATTGAGAAGTGGCGCTTTGGCATCCATACGCAAGGCCACCATTTGCCCCTTCACCGGACGCACGGGCGGCCGGTGCGGCTTCGGCAAGCCCTCGATCGAAGCGGACCAGGCGCCCGCTGCGAGCACAACGACATCGGCCGCCACCGTTTTGTCGCCGATGCCAATTCCACGTACCCGCCCCTGCTCGACAAGAATCCGATCGACAGCGGTTTGCTCGCGCGCCGCCACGCCAGCCTTCGTCGCGGCCACACGCAGCGCCGCCGCCACCAGGCGGTTATCCACCTGATGATCGCGCGGGCTCCAGACGGCGCCGGCGATCCCCGGCGCGAGATGCGGCTCGCGGCGGCGTGCCTGTGCCGGAGAAATCCATTCAACGGGAAGCCCAAGCGACTGCTGCCGGGCGAGCATATGCTTGAGCCGCGCCTGATCGTCGGCAGTCAGCGCCAAAACCAGTGTGCCCTCGGTGCGAAGGCCGACCGACAGGCCGGAGGCGTCTTCCAGTTCGGCGGCGAAGGACGGCCAAAGATGCTGGCTCGCCCGGTTAAGCGCAGTCAGCGCGTCCTCGCGGGGCTCGGCTTCGGCACAAGCCGCCAGCATGCCGGCTGCCGAATGCGACGCGCCCGATCCCGTCGCGGCCTTGTCGAAAACCGTGACCCGGGCGCCGCGCTGGGCCAGGCGCCAGGCGGCGGCAAGCCCAATGACGCCGCCGCCGATGACGGCGATGGCGGGGGCCGAAATGCTTGAAACACGGGCGTTCATCGGCGGCTTCCTACGCTGGCATGACCCAGACAGGTTCGATGGGTTTGATCTCAGCCGCGAATTGCGCGGCACCCCAGGCCGTTGGCTGCATCATCGAGGTTTTTGCCGCCGCGGGCAAGGCCGCTTGGGGGCTCAGGCCTTGGCGACGCCATCAAGTTCCATCAGCTTGCGAAGAAGCGGCTCCAGCGCTTTGAGCGGCAACATGTTCGGGCCGTCAGACGGCGCCTGATCCGGGTCCTGGTGGGTTTCGATGAAGACGCCGGCCACGCCGACGGCCACAGCCGCGCGGGCCAAGACCGGGACGAATTCCCGCTCGCCCCCCGAGGCCGTGCCTTGCCCGCCCGGCTGCTGCACCGAATGGGTGGCGTCGAAGACGACCGGCGCTCCGGTCGAGCGCGCCAGGATCGGCAGGGAGCGCATGTCGGAAACAAGCGTGTTGTAGCCGAAAGAGACGCCGCGCTCGGTTACCAGGACATTACGATTTCCTTCGCTGGTGATTTTGGCCACCACGTTCTTCATGTCCCAGGGCGCAAGGAACTGCCCCTTCTTGACGTTGATCACGCGCCCGGTTCGCGCCGCCGCGATCAGAAGGTCGGTCTGCCGGCAGAGGAAAGCAGGGATTTGCAGCACGTCCACCGCTTTGGCGACTTCGGCGCATTGCGCGCCTTCATGCACGTCGGTGAGGACGGGCAGGCCGAGGCTTTCGCGGATTTCGGAAAAGATCGGCAGCGCCTGTTGCAAACCGATGCCGCGCGCGCTGTCGCGGCTTGTCCGGTTGGCCTTGTCGAATGAGGTTTTGTAGACGAGGCCGATGCGCAGGCGGCCGGCGATTTCCTTGAGCGCCGAAGCCATCTCCAGCGCATGCGCGCGACTCTCCAGCGCGCACGGTCCGGCGATGAGCGCCAACGGCAAGGCATTGCCGAAACGGGCATTGCCGATTTCGACATTGGCATTAGGGATCAGGTCGGGTCTCGCAATGTCCATGGAGGGACCATGACGGGCGCGCGAGCCGTGGTCAACGCCTGCGTATTCGTACGGTTCAGGCCGGGTTGCCGCTATTCCACCGCGGTAATTTTTCTGCGAGCGATGGGGATGGCGTTGCGGCCCACCATCGCGCCATAGTCGTCGATCGGCAAGGGATCGCCGACAACATAACCCTGGATCTCGTCGCAATCCTCGCGGCTGAGAAATTCAAGCTGCGCCTTGGTCTCGACGCCTTCGGCAACGACGGGCAGCTTGAGGCCACGGCCGAGGCCGATGACCGCGCGCACAATCGCGGCGGACTGCGGGTTGCGGTCGACATTGGCGATGAAGGCCTTGTCGATCTTGATCTTGTCGAACGGAAACGACTGCAAATACGAAAGCGAAGAATAACCGCTGCCGAAATCGTCCATGGCGATGCGGAGGCCAAGCGCCTTCAGCCGCCGAAGGATCGACAATGCGCGCGAGAAATCGCCGATCAGGACGTTCTCGGTGATTTCGAGTTCCAGACGGTTCGGATTCAACCCCGTTTCCAGCAGCACCGAGTGCACGAGACCGGCGAGATCGCCATGCTGGAATTGCACCGGCGAAAGATTGACGGCGACATGCAGGGGCTTCGGCCAGGACGCCGCTTCACGGCAGGCTTCCCGCAGCACCCATTCGCCGATCGGAACGATCAGGCCGCTTTCCTCCGCGATCGGCACGAAGATGCTCGGCGGCACCAGCCCGCGATGCGGATGCCGCCAGCGCAACAAAGCCTCGAACCCGGTGACGTCGCCGCCGATCCGCGCCTGCGGTTGGTAGAGCAATTGAAGCTCGCCGCAGGCGGCCGCCGAGCGCAGGTCCATCTGCAGTTCGCGGCGTTCGCGTTGCGCATAATCCATTTCCGCCTCGAAGAAGCGGATTGATCCGCGCGCTTGCTCCTTGGCGCGCTCGAGCGCCGCGTCGGCGTTGGCCAGCAGAGTTGTCGCATCGCTGCCGTCGTTCGGATAGATCGCGACTCCGATGGTAGCGCCGACGTGAAATTCCTGGCCTTCGATTTCCACTTCGTCGGCGGCGGCGGCGACCAGTTTGTCGGCAAGGGCCTCCGCCGTCATTGGTTGGTCGCCATCGACGATCAGCGCGAATTCATCCCCGCCAATGCGCGCAAGGAACGCGCCCCCGGCGGCGGCTTGCAACCGCCGCGACATCTCGCAAAGCAGTTGGTCGCCGCCGGCATGGCCGAAGATATCGTTGACCTCGCGGAAACGGTCGAGATCGAGATACAGCACGGCGAAGCTGGCGCCGTCAGTGGCCGCCTGATCAATCGTGATCTCGAGATGCCGGGTAAAGGCCTTGCGGTTGGGCAGCTCGGTCAGGCCATCGTGATTGGCCATATATTGCATGCGCGCTTCGGTGCGCTTGCGCTCGGTGACGTCTTCGATGACGTTGACGAGATACAGTGCCTCACGCTTGTCATTGCGGATCGCGACCTTTCGGTTGGTGATGAGCCGCGTGCCTTTGCGCGGCGTGCGCAAAGGATGATCGCCGACGAAAATTTCGTTTTCGGCTTGCAGCAAGGCGTCGTCGCGCTGGTCGATGATGTCGGCCTGGTCGCGGGTAAACAAATCGTGCGCGGTCTTGCCGACCATTTCCTCGCGGGAGACACCAAAGAAGTTTTCGCCGGCACGGTTGAGTAGAACGTAGCGGCGGCTGCGAGCGTCCTTCACCACCAATGTGACGGGAATGTTATCCAAGATCGTGTCCAGAAAGGCACGGCTGCGGTCCCGTTCGATTTCGGCGCGGCGCTGTTCGGTAACGTCCAAATGTGTCGATATCCAGCCGCCGCCGGGAATGCGCTGGTTGGTGACGGAAATGCTGCGGCCGTCCGGAAGCTCGCGCAATTTCGACTCGTAACCTTCGCTGGCGAACTTGCCGGTAGCCGGGTCGCCCCGAAACTTGCCATCCTCGTCCAGCACCTCCGCCAGATAGGCATTGAGATCACGACCGAGCGTTCCTGCCGTATCGCGCGCCCGCATCAGGTCCGCGAACGGCATGCCTGGCTTCAGCGCCGGCAAGCGGTACATCTGCACAAAGCGCTCATTGAAAAGCGCGAGCCGGTCTTCGGGGTCGAATATCAGCACCCCTTGCACCAGATTGGTGAGCGCCGCTTCAAGCAAAGATTTCCGCGGCATCATTTGGCGCCGGCAAAGCAGAAAGCCGGCGGCTGCCGCTATCGCGAATATGGCAATGATGGCCGCCTGCATGACAAGCGATCCATGCTCGGCGACGAAACTGTCGGGCACCGGGAACATCGGCCAAGTCCGCCCCTGTTATGGCAGCAGGCTAGCGCAACAGCCTTTTTTTGAAGTTAAGAGCGTTGTTTCGATTTTTCCCGGCGCCTTAATAGGTTAGCGACGGGAGCGCAAGGCCAGGGCGGCTAGACCAGCCGGCTCTGCTCGACGGCGGCTTCGACAAAGGAGGCAAAGAGCGGATGCGGCGCGAAAGGCCGCGATTTCAGCTCGGGATGGAACTGCACGCCGATGAACCAGGGGTGGTCCTCGTATTCGACGATCTCCGGCAACAAGCCGTCGGGCGACATGCCGGAGAAACGCATTCCCCGCTGTTCCAGTCGGGCGCGATAGGCCGTGTTCACCTCATACCGGTGGCGGTGACGCTCGGAAATCTCCTCGGCGCCGTATATGCGGGCCACACGGCTGCCACGCTGCAGGATCGCCGGAAAGGCTCCGAGACGCATGGTGCCGCCGAGTTCGCCGCCGGCGCGGCGCTGCTCGAGCTCGTTACCTTTGAGCCATTCCGTCATCAGCCCGACCACCGGTTCGCTGGTCGGCGCGAATTCCGTTGAGTTGGCCTCGGCGATGCCGCAGAGATTGCGCGCCGCTTCGATGACCGCCATCTGCATGCCGAAGCAAATGCCGAAATACGGCACGTGACGCTCGCGCGCGAACCGCGCCGCGCGGATTTTGCCCTCGGCGCCGCGCTGACCAAAACCGCCCGGCACCAGGATTCCGTCAACGTGCTCGAGGAAAGGCGCTGGGTCTTCGTTTTCGAAGACCTCGGATTCGATCCAGTCGAGATTGACCTTCACCGTGTTGGCAATGCCGCCATGGGCCAGCGCCTCGATCAGCGACTTATAGGCATCCTTCATCCCGGTATATTTGCCGACGATGGCGATGGTCACCTCGCCTTCCGGATGGCGGATGCGCTCGTTGATCAGCCGCCACGTCGCCAGATCGGGCTCCGGCGCGTCGGTGATGCCGAAGGCGGCCAGCACTTCGCGGTCGAGTCCTTCCGCGTGATAGGCCTCCGGCACCGCATAGACATTGTCCACGTCGCGCGCCTCGATCACGGCGCTTTCGCGCACGTTGCAGAAGAGTCCGAGTTTGCGGCGCTCACCATGAGGGATCGGACGGTCGGTGCGGCACAACAGGATGTCGGGCTGAATGCCGATCGAGAGCAGTTCCTTGACCGAATGCTGCGTCGGCTTCGTCTTCAATTCGCCGGCTGCGGGAATGTAGGGCAGCAATGTCAGATGGATGTAGATCGCATTATTGCGGGGCAGATCGTTGCCGAGCTGGCGGATCGCTTCGAGAAAGGGCAGGCTTTCGATGTCGCCCACGGTGCCGCCAATCTCGCAGAGGACGAAGTCATAACCTTCGTTGCCTTCGCGGATGAATTCCTTGATGGCATTGGTGACGTGCGGGATCACTTGGATAGTGGCGCCGAGATAGTCGCCGCGGCGCTCCTTGGCGAGGATTTCCTGATAGATGCGGCCGGTCGTGATGTTGTCATGACGCGTGGCCGGGCGGCCGGTGAAGCGCTCGTAATGGCCGAGATCGAGATCTGTTTCGGCGCCATCGTCGGTGACGAAGACCTCGCCGTGCTGATAGGGCGACATCGTGCCGGGATCGACGTTCAGATAAGGGTCGAGCTTGCGCAGGCGCACCTTATAGCCGCGCGCTTGCAGCAGCGCGCCCAGTGCCGCCGATGCCAGACCCTTGCCGAGAGAGGAAACCACGCCGCCGGTGATGAAGATGTACCGCGCCATGGGGCTTATTTCTTAGCCCGCCGCAATCGATTCGACGAGAGCCTTGTGGGCATATCCCACATGCGACGGCGGCGGCCGCCCGCCCGGTGGAACTCCCGTAAAGTCATGTTTCGCGCGGGGCCTCATCCAAAACTTCAAGGACTTCATGCGGCACTTAAACGGGCGGAACGGACACCATCCCAAGTACCCGGGAGGGCGCCCTAGCGCGACTGCGGAGCCTGGGGGGCCGCCGGGGCCGAAGGAGCCGGCGGCTGACCGCCGGAAGGTGCGGCCGGCGTCTTTTGAAACCGGTCAAGCAGACTACCGCCTGGCGCTGACGGATTCGGCGATTTCGCTGGCGCTTGTGCCGGCGCCCCCGATTGCAGGATTGATGTCGGCCGCCGTTCCACGCCCGCCAGGATCGATAGAATCAGGCTGGTCAGGAAGAAGGTGAAAGCGAGAATGGCCGTGGCCCGCGTCAGCACGTTGGCCGAACCGCGGCTCGAGAGAAAGCCGCCGGCGCCGCCACCGCCCATGCCCAATCCGCCGCCCTCGGATTTTTGCAGCAGTACGACGCCGATCATGGCGAGCACCACGAAGAGATGAATGACGATGACGACGGATTGCATGCTTCGGTCCAATCAAAAACAACGGCAGCGGCCCCCGGGCCGCCGGGCCACATCTGCCATATAGGAGGTCGCGGCGTCTCTACACGATCCGCGGCGACAATTCCACCCTGCCACCCAATCCGGAATGCAGGGAGCGGCCTAGCGGCAAGCGGCGGCAATGCCCAGGAATTCACTCGCCGCCAGGCTGGCGCCGCCGACCAGGGCGCCGTTCACATTGGCCACCTTCAGCAGCGCGCCGGCGTTCGCCGCTTTGACGGATCCGCCGTAGAGAAGCCGCATCCTGCCGCCTGCGGTGCCGTAGCGGGAAGTAAGCCGCTGGCGCAGGAATTCATGAATCTCTGCGACATCCTCCGGCGTCGGCGTCAGGCCGCTGCCGATGGCCCAGACCGGCTCATAAGCGACGATCAAATTGCTTTCGGTTGCGCGCGCGGGCAGCGAGCCGTCGATCTGCCGCCTCACGACGGCAACCGTTTCTCGGGCCTCGCGCTCGGCACGGGTCTCGCCAATACAGACAATCGCCGCCAAACCGGTGCGATGGGCCGCCTCGGCCTTGCGCCGAACCAGATCGTCGCTTTCTCCATGAAGCGTGCGCCGCTCGGAATGCCCGACGATCACCGCTTTGGCGCCGGCATCCGCCAGCATTTCCGCCGAAATATCGCCGGTAAAGGCCCCGCTGGGTTCCGGATGGCAGTCCTGCGCGCCGATGATGACGGGCGAGTTCGCCGCCAATGCCGCAAATTCGGCGAGCAGGGTCGCCGGGGGGCAGATCATCAGATCGGCTTTGCCCGCCAAAGCCGCCGCCCCCGCCATGATCGACCGCAATTCGGCGGCCGAGCGCCGCAGACCATTCATTTTCCAGTTGCCCGCGATCAACGGCCGCACCGGGTCTGCCATGGCGCCCTCCTATCTGCCCTCTGCGGTTAGCAGACGCGGGCGGCCGACGCCAAGGGCGGCCACCCTGACGCCGCGGTGCCGCAAAGTTGCTGTAGCCGAAGGCGCTTGGTGTGTTAAAAGCGGCGCGGCGCTTGCTTTTGGCGCGCCGAACATCCCGATAACGCAGGTTTCATGCTCAGAGGAATTCACAAGGCCACGGCCAATTGGCTCGGCAAAATCATCATGACCATCGTTCTCGGGACGCTGGTGGTGAGCTTTGCAATTTGGGGCATCGGCGACATTTTTCGCGGCTTCGGCCGTTCGGCGCTGGCAAAGGTCGGCGGCGTCGAAATCGGCGTCGAGCAATTTCGCCAAGTCTATATGGACCGTGTGCAGCAGATCGGCCGCCAGCTCGGCCGGCCCATGACCATGGATCAGGCGCGTGCGCTCGGCTTCGATCAACAGGTTCTGGGCGAGATGATCGCCAAGACCGCCATCGACCAACGCGCGCATCAGCTCGGCCTCGGCATTTCCGACGAGGACGTGGCGCGCCACATCATGGCCGACCCGAGTTTCCAGGGAGCCAGCGGAACTTTTGATCGCGCGTTGTTTGAATCGCTCATCCGTCAGGCGGGCTATACGGAGCAGCGTTTTGTCTCCGAGCAGCGCGAGCAGATGGTGCGGGCGCAGATTTTCGATACCGTCAGCGGTGACGTCGTCGTGCCCAAGAGTCTGGTGGAGCTTGCCTACCGCCACGCCAGCGAAGAGCGCGCGGTGGAATATGTCGTGCTCGGCCGCGCTCAGGCCGGACAAATTCCGCAACCGACGCCGGAGATGCTGGCCAAATATTTCGACGAGCGGAAGGCGCTTTTTCAGGCTCCCGAATATCGGAAGCTGACAATCGTCGAGGTGACGCCGGAGGAAGTGGCCAAAAAGATCGCGGTGTCCGATGCCGACGCCAAGCAGGTTTTCGCGGCTCATCCCGAACGCTACAGCACGCCGGAGCGGCGCCATGTTGAGCAAATTGTCTTTCCGGATGCGCAGGCGGCTCAGGCTGCCGCGGACAGCATCGCGAAGGGGCTTTCGTTCGACGCTCTCGTCAAGCAGCGTCAATTGCAGCCCAAGGATGTCGACCTCGGCACCGTGGCCAAATCCGACATGGTCGATCAGGAAATTGCCAACGCCGCCTTTTCGCTCAAGGAGGGCGGCGTCAGCGGACCGGTCAAGGGACGTTTCGGCACCGCGCTGGTCCACGTCCTGAAGATCGAGCCCGGCGAAACGCGAAGCTACGAACAAGTCGCGAGTCAGATCAAGCAAGACCTCGCCCTGGAACGCGCGCGGACCCAGTTGTCGGACTTGCGCAACAAGCTTGAAGACGCCCGCGCCGCCGGCGACTCGCTCACCGAGGCGGCGCAGAAGCTCGGGCTGAAAGCCACGACGGTCGATGCCGTCGACCGCGCCGGCAAGGGACCCGATGGCAAACCCGTCGATGCCTTGCGCAACGCGACCGGCGTCGTGCCGGCCGCTTTTGCGACCGAGGTCGGCGTCGAGAACGATCCGCTGCAACTGCCGAACGGCGGCGCGCTATGGTACGACGTCCTCGGCGTCTCGTCCGCGCACGAGCGCAAGCTCGACGAGGTAAAGACCGAAGTCGAGATCCAATGGACCAACGATGAGATCGCCAAGCGTTTGCAGGAAAAGGCCAACGCGATGCTGACCAAGCTCAAGGCGGGGGCGGCGCTAAAGGACGTTGCCGCCGCCGAGGGTCTCGCGCCGCTGAAAGCCAGCGGTCTCAAGCGCGGCGATGGCAATGAGACATTCCCTGCGCAGGCGATCGACAGCATCTTCCGCACCGCGAAGGACCAGGCCGGCGCGGCACAGGGACAGCAGCCGGTGCAGCGTATCGTCTTCCGAGTAACGGACGTGAAAACACCCGCCCTTGATATGAATTCCCCGGACGCCAAGCGAATCGAGAACGCGACGCGCACGTCGAAGACCAATGAGTTGCTCGGTCAATACGTCTCACAACTCGAATCCGAACTCGGCGTGAGCATCAACCAGGCGGCGCTCAGTCAAATCGCGGGCGGCGAGGCCAACCCGAACTGAGCGGCTCCATGCAGATCGAACCCTCGGCCGAAGCCTTCGCCGAACGCTACGCGCGCGGCGAACCGCAAGTGGTATGGACGACGCTGGTCGCCGATCTGGAGACGCCGGTCTCCGCTTTTGTCAAAATTGCCGGCGGGCGGCCGATGAGCTTTCTGCTGGAATCGGTCGAGGGCGGCGACACACGCGGACGCTATTCGATCATCGGCCTCGATCCGGATCTGATTTGGCGGGCCCGCGACGGCCGCGCGGAACTCAACCGCGCAGCGCGCAGTAATGCTGGCGAATTCGCGCCTTGTGCGCAGCCGCCGCTTGAGGCGTTGCGCGCGCTCATCGCCGAAAGCCGCATCGATCTGCCACATAATTTGCCGCCGATGGCCGCCGGCCTATTCGGCTATCTCGGCTATGACATGGTGCGGCTGATGGAGGAATTGCCCTCCTCCAATCCCGATCCCATCGGCATTCCCGATGCATTGCTGATGCGGCCGACCCTGGTGGTCATCTTCGACGCGGTGGCCGACAAGCTCACGGTGGTGACGCCGGTACGGCCGGAGGCCGGCGTCAACGCAAAGGCGGCGCTGGCGCGGGCCGGCGAGCGGCTTTCCATGGTGATCGACGCCCTCGACCGGCCGCTTCCCCAGGAAGCAACCGATTTCGAGACCGGCAAAGCCGCGGAGCCGGCGAAGTCAAACACCACGCCCGCCGAATACAAGGCGATGGTGCTCAAGGCCAAGGACTACATCGCCGCCGGCGATGTCTTCCAGGTCGTGCTGGCGCAACGCTTCGAAGCGCCCTTCCCGCTGCCGCCGTTTTCGCTCTACCGCGCGTTGCGACGGATCAATCCGTCGCCGTATCTCTATTTCCTGGACTTCGGCGAATTTGCCGTTGCCGGCTCAAGCCCCGAAATCCTGGTCAAAGTGCAAGCCGGCACTGTCACCATCCGTCCGATCGCGGGCACACGGCCGCGCGGCGCGACGCCGCATGAAGACAAGGCGCTGGAAGAAAGCCTGCTCGCCGATCCCAAGGAGCGCGCCGAACATCTGATGCTGCTCGATCTTGGCCGCAACGACGTTGGCCGCGTCGCCGAGATCGGAAGCGTCACCGTCACCGATCAATTCTTCATTGAGCGCTACAGTCACGTCATGCACATCGTCTCCAATGTCGAGGGAAGGCTCGACGAAAAATACGACGCCATCGATGCGCTGGCGGGCGGCTTTCCCGCGGGCACGGTGTCCGGCGCGCCGAAAGTGCGGGCGATGGAAATCATCGATGAACTGGAGAAGGAAAAACGCGGGCTCTATGCCGGCGCGGTCGGCTATTTCTCCGCCGCCGGCGAGATGGACACCTGCATCGTGCTGCGCACCGCGCTGGTGAAGGACGGCAAGATGTATGTGCAGGCCGGCGCCGGTATC
>DASREA010000064.1:0-19401 GCA_035652315.1 Xanthobacteraceae bacterium
ACACCGCCGCGGAGCGCCGAAAGGCGCGCGCCTCTTCCAAATGAAGAGGCGCGCCATGGCCGCAAGGCCATGGCTCAAAGAAGCCGAAGCGCCTTCCCGGCGCTCCGCTCCCCTCATGTTTGAGGGGAAGGAAAAAAGGGATACGGCGTGGCCCGCGCCGCCAAGAACAGGGCCGGCGGAGCGTTGGTTGTTTGACAATCGAATCGGCACGACCTTCGGCGGCGTGAAGGCCGCCAAGGTCGCGACCGCGCCTGATTGAAGGACGCGCAAACCGCCGGTACTATGGCGCGGCCATGATCGGGGGGCGGACCATGAGCGTCATCTGGCGGCGCATTGCGGTGTTGAGCGCGGGGGTTGCGGTCTTGGCTTTGCAAGCGGCGGCGCCAAGGGCGGCGAAGGCCGGCGGCTTCGTCAACACACAGAGCGCTTGCATCGATCTCGGCGGCAATCCTGTGTGGAACAATGAAGTCAACAAATACTGGTGCGAGACGCCGCAGTGGGACGAAGAATGCAAGCGGATCAATCCGGCCTATGACAAAGACGGCTTGCCGTACGATTGGTATTACAACGTAAGCACCCGCAAATGCGAGGAAAGCGGCTGTTTCCTGACGAGTGCCTGTGCCGGCCGCATCGGCCTGGCCGACGACTGTTTCGAATTGTCGGTTTTACGGCGCTTCCGCGATAACGTCTTGGCACAGATGCCCGGCGGGGCGGACGACATCGCGCTTTATTACCGTCATGCGCCGGAGATCGTCGCCCGCATCGCCAGATCGGCGGCGCCGTCGGACGAACTGGCGCGGCTTTACGCCCGCTATATCTTGCCGAGCGCTCTCGCCGCGTGGCTTGGCTTCGATCGCACCGCGCGGCGGATTTATTCCGCCATGATGCGAGACCTCGCGGCGCGCTACGGGATCGCGCTGGCATAGATAGCGCGATCGCGCTTGCCCTCTCTTCCCGCCTGGCGGATGATTGGGCGATTCTTGGAGGCGCCGATGCGCGGCACAGCAAATTTGTTGTTGGCGGGCATTTTTCTGACGGGGATCAGCGTGTCTGCCGCCCGCGCGGAAAACCTTCTGCCCGAGCTCAAGCTGCCGCCCAAGGATGCCAAATACAACACGGCGGCCTGCCGCAGCCTGCGCGCGAAGGCGCAGAACTATAACGAGACCGTCTTCAACCAAAGCCCGGAGAGCTACGTTTTCGCCGCCATCCTGCCGGGCGGATCGCTCGGCCTCGCGGCGGTGGTGAATCGCAAGCGCGAAATGTTCAAGGCCAAGGTCGAGCAGGCCTGCATGACGCACCCGCCGGACCGCTCCTATCTGGATCCCGCAGCGTCCGGCAAATAGCGGCGGCGCCGGAGTGGGGCGCGCGGCCAGCGGCCGCATTGGTGTGCGCCGGAATTCCCTGATAAGCACCGCCGCGGCCCTGGAGCGGCGATGAAGCGGCGTCTTTCTCTTTGCATATCTCTTTGCGCGCCGGCGGCGGCCGTGCTGGCGCTTTCGCAGCCGGCCATGGCGGCGACCACGCTGCCAGGCGCCACCATGAGTTGGCCCTGGGCGGTGCCGTTTTTCGGCGTCCTGCTCTCGATCGCGGCCGGGCCGCTGCTATTCCCGACCATCTGGCATCGGCACTACGGAAAGATCGCCGGCGGCTGGGCCGTGCTGACGCTGGCCGCGCTGTGGATATACTTTGGCGCGGCGGCGACGCGGGCGGCCTTTGTGCACGCCGTGTTCGCCGATTATCTCAGCTTTATTCTGTTGCTGTTCGCGCTTTACACGGTGGCGGGCGGGATTTTGCTGGAAGGCGGCATCCGCGCCACGCCATGGGCGAATACGGCCATGCTCGCGCTCGGCACGGCGATGGCGAGCGTCATCGGCACCACGGGTGCGGCCATGGTTCTGATCCGGCCGCTGATCCGCGCCAATAGTTTCCGCCCACACAAGACTCACGTCGTCATCTTCTTCATCATTCTCGTCGCCAACGTGGGCGGCGCGCTGACCCCGCTCGGCGATCCGCCGTTATTCATCGGATTTCTGCGTGGCGTGGATTTTTTCTGGACCGCGCAACATTTGTGGCGGCAAACCTTGATCGTCGCCGCTCTGGTTCTCGGCGTCTTTTTCGCCGTCGATCTTTGGCGCGCGAGGCACGAGCCGGCGGCATGCGAACCCGCCGTCGCCGCGCCGATCCGTATACGTGGCCTGATCAATCTCCTGCTGATCGCGGTCATCATCGCTGCAATCCTGCTTTCGGCGGTGTGGAAACCCGGCATCGGATTTGAGTTCAACGGCACGCGGTTCGAGCTGCAGAATTTGCTGCGCGACGGCGCGATGATTCTCACCGCACTGGCGTCGCTGTGGCTGACGGCGGACGAACACCGCGCCGCCAACGGATTCGACTGGGGACCGATGAAGGAAGTCGCCATCCTCTTCGCAGCGATCTTCATTGCGATCATTCCCGTCATCGCAATGCTCGAAGCCGGCCATGACGGGGCGTTCGCCTACATTTTGCGCGCGGTCACCACGCCGGGCGGGCGGCCAAACGACGCCGCCTATTTCTGGCTTACCGGGGGACTGTCGGCCTTCCTCGATAACGCGCCCACCTACCTGGTCTTCTTCGAGTTGGCCGGCGGGGATGCGGGGCAATTGATGGGTCCGCACGCGGGAACGCTGGCATCCATTTCCATGGGGGCGGTTTACATGGGCGCGCTGACGTATCTCGGCAACGCGCCAAATCTGATGGTCTATGCCATCGCCAAGGACAACGGAATCGCGATGCCGAATTTCTTCGGCTATGTGGCGTGGGCGACCCTGATCCTGGTTCCGCTTTTTGTACTTCTCACCCTCCTGCCAATGGCACCGTTGCTGACTTTAGGATAGGCATCGCCTTGAAAGCATGAGGGGTCGCGATGGAGCCTGTCTTAGTCCTGGGGATACCGGTCGATTTCATATTGTTCGCGATGACGCTCCTGGGCATCGCGGTATTTCACCGGCACACGCTCCCGATCGCATTGGGCGGCCTTTGCACGATCATCGCCTATAAGCTTACTTTTACCGGCTTCAAATTTGGACCCGGGCTCAGCGGCTTGGGCAGCCACATGCTGCACGAGCGGGTGATTTTGACGAACCTATTTCTGCTGCTGACCGGTTTTGCGCTGCTATCCAGACATTTCGAGGAAAGCCGGCTTCCCGATGAAATGCCGGCTTTGCTTCCGAACGATTGGAAAGGCGGTCTTCTGCTGCTGGTAATTATCTTCGTTCTATCGAGCTTCCTCGACAATATCGCCGCGGCGCTTATCGGCGGCACGATGGCGCGCCATGTTTTCCAGGGGAAGGTGCATATCGGCTATCTCGCGGCGATCGTCGCGGCGTCCAACGCCGGCGGATCGGGAAGCGTCGTCGGCGATACGACAACGACCATGATGTGGATCGCCGGTGTCAGTCCTTTAGCGGTCTTCAAGGCCTATATTGCCGCCGGCGTTGCGCTTCTGATCTTTGCCCTGCCTGCTGCCGCTCAGCAGCAGCGCTTTTCCCCGATCATCAAGAGACCACCGACCGGACTGCGGATCGATTGGGTGCGCGTTGCCGTTGTCGCCGCCATCCTTCTGGTCGCGTTGCTGGTCAACGTGGCCGCCAATGTGAGGTCGCCGGAACTGCTCGATGTCGTCCCGCTGCTTGGGATCGCAGTATGGGCGGTCATTCTCCTCACCGCGCCCCTGCGAAAGCCTGACTGGAAGGTCATGCCGCAGACGCTGAAAGGAACGATTTTTCTTCTCGCCCTGGTCACCGCAGCCTCAATGATGCCTGTCGAGAGATTGCCCGCCGCCAGTTGGCAAACCGCTTTTGGCTTGGGCGTGGTCTCCGCCGCTTTCGACAATATCCCGCTCACCGCGCTCGCTCTCAAGCAAGGCGGCTACGACTGGGACTATCTCGCCTATGCGGTGGGTTTCGGCGGCTCGATGATTTGGTTCGGTTCTTCGGCCGGCGTGGCGCTATCAAACATGTATCCTGAAGCGAAGTCCGCCGCGCTCTGGCTGCGGCGGGGTTGGCATGTGGCGCTTGCTTATGTCGTTGGGTTCGCCGTGATGCTCGCCGTCGCCGGCTGGCATCCTGCCTAGAGCGGAACGCGCTGCCTCGGGCGTCGTCTACCAGTGAAAGCCCGGCGCGTCGCCGGCGCGGCTGCGTGGCTTCACGCGCGCCGGCAGCGGATGCGCGAGCACCGGCTCGCTCACGCTTTCCGGGGTTGCCGGAACGGAAGCCTCGACCGCCAGCGCCACCACCTGCGGCTTCGCCTCGATGGAGGCGGCGGCTGTGGTTTCCGGCTTGGCGGCCGTTGTCGGCCTCTCGGCTGCGACCGGTTCTGCCGCAGCCGGCACCGCTGCAAACACCTCGGGGGCGCGGCTCGCCTCCGCGGGACTGGCCGGAATTGGCTGCACCGCAGCCGCTACCGGTGCGACGGCATTCTGCGTGAGCGGCGCCACCCACGTCGCAACCAGCGATTCGGAATTTCCATCCTCCGCCGCGACCGTGTAGACGCCGCTTTCGATCTCGCTGACCACGGTGCTGTCCTTCGGCGGCGTGCGCGGCTTCCGCAACGGCAGCGGCACGCCCGGTTGTTTCAGGGCATCTTCGGAGACGACGATGCGCGTATGCGTCATCTGATCCTTCACCAGATCGAACAGGATCGCCGCGTTTTTCGGATCGAGCCGCACGCAACCATGGGAAGCGGGACGGCCGAGCCGCGAAAGCTCGTCAGTGCCATGCAGGGCATAACCGTCGTGGAAGAAAATGGAGAACGGCATCGGCGCGTTGTGATATTCGCGCGAGCGCCACTTGCGCGCCAACCATTCCGGTTGGAAGACGCCGTTCGGCGTGGCGTAACGTTCGCGGCCCGAGGAGATCGGCCACAGGTAGCGCGCGGTGCCGTCGACGAAGACGGCGACGCGCTGCGAGGATTTGCTCACGGTAACCAGAATGTCCGCGGCGGCGGGTTGCGCGGCCGCCAGGCAAACGCCCATGGCGGCGCAACCCGTCGCATAAACGAGACGATGCATGAGGCGCCCCCGGACAATCCGGCCGAATTAACCAAGTCCCGTCCGTTAGGATTGCGCTTTGCCGCTTGCTTGTAAAGATTTGTCTTTGCAATCTAGGGCCGTCGCGACAAAGAGACCTGATGCCGGAACGGAATTGTCATGGCCGCGTTAACGGCTTTCGGCAAAGCGCGGGGCGACCGGCGGGGAGACAAGACGATGCGTGCGGCGCTGCGTTTACTTTTGCTCCTGATATCTTGCGCGCCGGTTTGCAGCTGGGCGCAGACGATCGGCACGCTCGATCCGAAGCCGCTGCCGCCGCTCGCCAATCCTAACGATCCCAAGCTGCCGGCCAAGGAACTTTTCGGCCGGGCCTCGATGCCGACGACGACCACGCCCCATGTCTTCGGCTTTTATGCCAAGGGATGTCTCGCCGGCGCCGAAGCCCTGCCCATCACCGGTGCCGATTGGCAGGTCATGCGTTTGTCGCGCAATCGCAATTGGGGCTACCCGACCCTGATTAAAGTCATCGAACGCATCGCCGCCCTTGGCAAAAAGGCCGGCTGGCCGGGGCTGCTGATCGGCGACATGTCGCAGCCCCGCGGCGGCCCGATGCTGACCGGCCATGCCAGTCACCAGATCGGCCTCGATGCCGATATCTGGCTCACGCCGATGCCCGACCACGTCCTGAGCCGCGCGGAGCGCGAGGAAATGTCGGCGGTGAACATGGTCGCCGACAGCCGCACGGACGTGAATCCCAAAGTCTGGACCAGCAAACAAACCGCGATCCTCAAGATCGCCGCCAAGCAGCCGGAGGTCGAGCGCATCTTCGTCAACGCCGCGATCAAGAAGCAGCTATGCCGGGAAGCCGGAAGCGACCGCGCCTGGCTCGCAAAGCTGCGGCCGTGGTGGGGACATGATTTCCATTTCCATATGCGGCTCCACTGTCCGAACGGCGAAGCGAGCTGCAAGGGCCAGGATGCCCCGCCGGCCGGGGACGGTTGCGGCAAGGAGCTGGCATGGTGGTTCTCCGATGCCGTGCTGCATCCGAAGCCTTCGCCGAAGCCGGAGAAGCCCGCGCCACCGGTAAGGCTGGCCGATCTGCCGGCCGCCTGCCGCCAGGTCCTGCAGGCGCCGCAGGTTCAGACTGCGCAGCAGAAACAGGTACCGCCGGCACAATGAAGGATTTCGGCTGCTTTGGCGCTCCCTAGGCGGCGCACGGTCCCCTTGCTAGGATAGCTCTGCGACATGCGGCGCGCCGAGCGCGCGCCAGCATTCCCGAACGGCGGTTCGCGGACGGTCGTCTTCCGACAAAAGTCCATTCAGAATTGCGGCTTTGCCGCCGGAGCGCGCCATGATCCGAATCCTGCTCGTTGTACTCTGTCTTTTGCTGCCGTGTGTGAATTCCGGTGCAAAGGCCGCCGAGGAACAGCGCATCGTCGTGTTCGCCGCCGCCTCGATTAAAAATGCGCTCGATGACGTGGATGCGGCCTTCACCCGCCGGACGGGCGTCAAGGTCGTAACGAGTTACGCGGCAAGCTCGGCGCTGGTCAAACAGATCGAGCAGGGAGCACCCGCCGATCTCTTTATTTCCGCCGATCGCGACTGGATGGATTACGCCTCGCAGCATAGGCTCATCCGGGATGCCAGCCGCCTCGACCTCCTCGGCAACCGGCTGGTTCTGATCGCGCCCAAATCCTCGGCGCCGAATCAGGTGACCCTCGACAGCCGTACCGATTTAGCGCAACTCGCCCATGGCGGCCGTATTGCCGTCGGCGACGTGCGCGCGGTGCCCGCCGGCAAATATGCCAAGACGGCGCTGGAAAAACTCGGGCTCTGGGACGGCGAGCAGAAGAGCTTGGCGATGACGGAGAATGTCCGAGTCGCTCTGGCATTGGTGGCGCGCGGTGAGGCTGCGCTCGGGATCGTCTACGAGACCGACGCCAAGATCGAGCCGAATGTCCGCGTGGTCGGCGTGTTTCCCGCTGATTCGGACGCGCCGATCGTCTATCCGGCGGCGCTGACCATTGGCGCAAGACCGGCGGCGGCGCCTTTTCTCGACTACCTGCGGTCGGCGGAAGCCCGCTCCATCTTCGAGCATTACGGCTTCACCGATCTCCTGAAGGCGCGTATGTGAGCGCTCATGCTTGATCTCTCCGCCGACGAATGGGTTGCGATCCAGCTATCGCTCCGCATCGCCGTCGTCGCCACCGCCGTTGCGCTGCCGTTCGGGATTGCAGTTGCCTGGGTGCTGGCGCGCAAGACATTCTGGGGCAAAGCGCTGCTCGACGGGCTCGTGCATCTGCCGCTGGTGCTGCCGCCGGTGGTCACCGGCTATCTGCTACTGGTTTCCTTCGGCGGCAAAGGATTGATCGGCGGTTTTTTGGCGCGCGCCTTTGGAATCGTCTTCGCTTTCCGCTGGACCGGCGCGGCGCTGGCTTGCGGCATCATGGGCTTTCCATTGCTGGTGCGCGCCATGCGGTTGTCCTTTGAAGCCATCGATCGCCGGCTGGAGGATGCCGCGGCGACACTGGGCGCCAATCCGTTGCGGGTATTCCTGACGGTGACGCTGCCGTTGGCGCTGCCGGGCATCATCGCCGGCGCGCTTCTGTGTTTTGCCCGCGCGCTCGGCGAGTTCGGGGCCACGATCACTTTCGTCTCCAACATCCCCGGCGAGACGCAGACCATTTCAGCGGCCATCTACACTTTCATGCAGGTACCGGGCGGAGAAACCGCAGCCGGACGGCTGGTCGTCATCGCCATTGTCATTGCGCTCGGCGCCTTGATCGCCTCGGAATGGCTGACCCGGCGCGCCGGCACCCGCGCCCGCGGAGATTGAAAATGCTTTCCGTGGCTGTCGAAAAGCGCCTTGGCGATTTCTCTCTCTCCGCGACATTCGACACCGGAGGCGGCGTCACGGCATTGTTCGGGCCTTCAGGCGCCGGGAAGACGACGCTGATCAACATGATTGCCGGGCTGATCAAGCCCGATCGCGGGCGCATCGTGCTCGAGGGCATCGTCCTGTTCGATTCGGCGGCGCGCGTCGATCTGCCGGCGCACCGCCGCCGCATCGGCTATGTCTTCCAAGAGGGCCGCCTGTTCCCGCATCTCACGGTGGCCGGCAATCTCGACTATGGCCGGCGCATGAGCGGCTTCTCCGCCGAGCCGCGCGAAAGCAATCACATCGTCGATCTGCTCAATCTGCGGGGATTGCTGGAACGCCGGCCGGGGACACTGTCGGGCGGCGAGCGCCAGCGCGTCGCCGTCGGCCGCGCGCTGCTGGCACGCCCGCGCCTGCTTCTGCTCGACGAACCCTTGGCGTCGCTCGACGCCCGGCGCAAGGCCGACATCCTGCCCTACCTCGAGCGGCTGCGCGACGAAGCCAAGGTGCCGATGGTCTATGTCAGCCATCAGGCCTCCGAGGTCCGGCGTATCGCGACGGCAGTGGTGTGGCTCGACGAGGGACGCGTCAAGGCGATCCGCGGGGTCGAGTTTCTCGACGCCATGCGCGCGATCGGAAGCTGAGCCGCCATGTATCCGCCCGACCGCATCGTCTGCCTGACCGAAGAGACGGTGGAAACACTCTATATGCTCGGCGAGGATCGCCGCATTGTCGGCGTTTCCGGCTACGCGGTGCGGCCACCGCAGGTGCGGCGCGAGAAGCCGCGCGTTTCCGCTTTTATATCCGCCGACGTGCCGAAGATACTCGCGCTCGAACCGGATCTCGTGCTCGCCTTTTCCGATTTGCAGGCCGATATCGTTGCTGAACTGATCCGCAACAATGTCGCGGTGCATGCCTTCAATCAGCGCGACGTGACCGGCATCCTCGACATGATCCGCACGCTGGGCGCTTTGGTCGGGGCCGGGCCGAAGGCCGAGACGCTCGCCGCTTCTCTGGCGGGGCGCGTCACCGCGGCGCGGACAAAGGCCACGCGCCTCAGCCGCCGGCCGCGCGTCTATTTCGAGGAATGGGACGACCCGATGATTTCCGGCATCGG
The DNA here is from genome assembly GCA_035652315.1 of Xanthobacteraceae bacterium. Lineage (GTDB taxonomy): Bacteria > Pseudomonadota > Alphaproteobacteria > Rhizobiales > Xanthobacteraceae > CANKHA01. The sequence goes on from DASREA010000064.1 coordinate 9,022, forward strand.
CTGGGTTTCCGAGCTGGTGCAAGCCGCAGGCGGCGAGGATATTTTTCCGGGATTGGCCGCTCGAAAAAACGCCACGGGCCGCATCGTCAGCACCGCGGAGGTGATCGCAGCTAAGCCCGACATCATCATCGGTTCCTGGTGCGGGAAAAAATTCGTGCCGGCCAAGGTCGAGGCGCGGCCGGGATTCGACACCATACCTGCCGTACGCGATGGCTGGCTGCGCGAAATCAAATCGACGGTGATCCTGCAACCCGGTCCGGCGGCGCTGACGGATGGCCTCGACGCGCTCGTCTCGATCATCGACGAATGGTCGGGGCAGCCACGATAGCTTTTAGCCGCGGCGGCCCCAGATTTCGCTGCCGGGCAAGGGCCTGTTCTCGAACGGCGCCGGCTCCGGCGACAGCACGTTTGCCAGATAATCGAGCGCCTCGATCAGCGCCGGGCCGCCGCACAGCGTGTATTTGCTCGGCAGCGACAGGCGTTGCTGCGGGGGATAGAGCGCGGCAACCGCGGGATTCATGAAGAACAGTGCGCCCTGATCCTGCGCCAGCGCCGGCGGGTCCTCGATGACCAGGATGTCCGGACGCAGCAGCAAAAGCTTCTCCAGCGAAACAAAGCCGCCGAATCCGGAAGGCGCGCCGACCGGCGGATGCAAGCCAGCTTGCGCCAGCAACGTCGCCGCCAGACTTTCACTGCCCTCCACATAGCCACCGCGTTCCACGGCCAGCGCGGTACGCGAATTGCCGCCTGCGACGCGCGCGAGACGCGCGCTGGCCTGATCGAGGGCCCGCACCATGGCTTCGCCGCGCTCCGCATGGCCGAGCAACGCCGCGACATCGCGAATTTGCTTTCGCGCCGCATCCATGCCGGTCACGAGCCCGACCTCGACAACCGGCACGCCGTGCGCGGTGAGCATGTGCCGGGTCTCCGGCCGGTCATCGGGACCGACCATCACCAGATCGGGCCGCAGCGCGATCGTGCCCTCGGCACTCCAGTCCAGCGCGCGAAACCGTCGCGCCTGCTCAGCGACGACCGAGATCAGCGGGTCCTTGGCATAGGGCGACAGCGCCGCGATTTGACTGCTGTCCGCCAATCCCAACACCAATTGGTCGGCGCAGATATTGAAGGAAACCACGCGTTGCGGCGCCGCCTCGGCCGAGGCGATTGCCAACAGAAGAAGCGGGACGGCGGCGAGCTTGCGCATTGCTATTCCCTTTGCCTTTGCTTAGCACAAACGGCCAGCGAGCCAGAGCGCCATGCCGGATCGACGCCCCGCAAGCCAGAAGTTCCATACCGTTCTCGCGATGCTGGTCGTCGTGCTCGCGGTTTTATCGCTGATGGTCGGATCCGCCGACCTGCCGCCAAAGACCGTGTTCGACGCCTTGCTCAACGGCGATGGAATCGCTGGTATCATCGTTCGCGACATCCGCCTGCCGCGCACGCTGCTGGCGGCGATGATCGGCGGCACCTTCGGCCTTGCCGGCGCCGCGTTGCAGGGCTTGCTGCGCAATCCTCTGGCCGAGCCGGCTTTATTCGGCGCGCCGCAAGCGGCTGCCGCCGGCGCGGCGCTGTTGATCGCAACCGGCAGCGCGGGTGCGACTTCTTTCGCAGTGCCGCTTGCCGGAATCGCCGGAACGACGCTGGCGGTCGGCGGCCTGCTCGCCATCGCGGGGCGTCGCGCCAGTCTGACCGTGACCATGCTGGCCGGGCTGGCGATCGCCAGCTTTTTCGGGGCTGCGATCGCGCTGATCCTCAATCTCGCACCGAATCCGCATATCGCGCTGGAGATCGCCTTCTGGCTGCTTGGCTCGCTGCAAGACCGCAGCTTTGAGCATGTGATCATCGTCCTTCCCTTCCTCGCGGCGAGCTGGGTCACGCTCGGCATGAGCGCCAACGCCTTCCGCGCATTGACCTTGGGCGAGGACGCGGCCGCTTCGCTCGGCGTCGACATGGGCTGGACGCGCCGCACGGTGGTCGTCGGCGTCGCCTTCGGCGTAGGCGCAGCGGTGTCGATTGCCGGCGCCATCAGCTTCGTCGGCCTGGTGGCGCCTCATCTCGTCCGCCGCGCCGTCGGCTCGGATCCGGCGCGCGTCATGCTGCCGGCCGCCCTGGCGGGTGCGGCCATGCTGCTTGCCGCCGACATCGGCGTGCGGCTCGTCCCCGGCGCCATCGAAATCAAACTTGGCGTCGTCACCGCGCTGATCGGCGTGCCGTTCTTTGTCGCCATGATTTTTTCCGAACGCCGATATCTGGAAGGCAATCCGGTCTCATGAAGCCGCCGCGATCCGAGCTCCTGCTTCGCGGCGAGGCCGTGACCGTGCGCCTCGGCAAGGCCTTGGTCGTCGACAGTGCGAATCTCACATTGCGGGCGGGCGAGTTCGTCGCTCTCGTCGGTCCCAACGGCGCCGGCAAGACCACGCTGATGCGCGCGCTCGCCGGGCTACAACCGGCACGCGGAAAGATCGAGCTGAGGGAACGCCGGCTGGATTCGTTCGGACCGAGGGAACGGGCCAGGAGCATCGCCTATCTCCCGCAAGGGCATGTGTTTTATTGGCCGGTGAGCGCCGCCTCGGTGGTCGGGCTCGGCCGCTATCCCCACGCCGACGCTTTTTCGCGGCCGTCGCCCGAGGATGCCACGGCGGTGAGCCGCGCATTGAAGGCGACCGGCCTGGAACCGCTGGCCGACCGACGCGTCACGACGCTTTCCGGCGGAGAGCGGGCGCGGGTTGCGCTGGCACGGGCGCTCGCCACGGAAGCCCCCATCCTCTTCGCCGATGAGCCGACCGCTTCGCTCGATCCGCGCCATCAGCTTTTGGTAATGGAGATGCTTCGCCGCACGACGCGCACCGGCGCGGCAGTACTCGCGATTTTGCACGACATCACGCTGGCAGCCCGCTTCGCAGACCGGATCGTGCTTATGGATGGCGGACGCATCGTCGCCGACGGCCTGCCCGCCGATGCACTCAATCCGGCACAAATCGCCAAAGTATTCGGGGTCGAAGCGATCGATGTCGATATCGGAGAGGGCGTCGTTCCCGTGCTGCGGCGGCCGATCTAGCGCACGGAGAATCGTCCAAACCAGGCTTTAAGACGCTGCGCCGCGGTGCGCACGGCGGCGCCTGCTTCCGCTTCGTCCAGCCGCAATCCGACGGTTTTGACGCGGCCGTCGGCCACCTCCTGCGCCACGAGCGCGATAAGGCCGAGCGGCAGCACGTCGCCCACCTTGGCCGGGCCTTTCAGATGCGCGACGAAATCGTCGGCCAGACTTAAGTTTGCGTCCTCGGGCGCGATCTGCAGGCCGTAAATCTCGGCGAGAGCGCCAAGCGTGACGTCGCCCGAGACGGAGAAATCCGCGACCAGGCGCGGGTCAGGTTTCGCCGCCGGCGGCCTGTCGGCGAAAAAGCGATCGAGCGCCCCCGCCTTTTCCGGCGGCGCCAGCAGATAGACGTAATCGCCTTCGTGCACGGCATTGCTTTCGGCGGCGGTCAGCACGCGTTCGTCGCGCACGACCAGCGTAGGCTTGGCCCATGACGGGATCAGCCGTCGCCGCAGATAAGGACTGTTGGCCGCGACCGAATAGCCGACCAGCTCCTGCGCCAGTTGGCCGGGCAGGTCGAGCTCGATGCGCCGCGGCAGTTGGCGGGTGCTGGGCAGCGAAACACCGAGACGCCGCGCGGCCATGGCGATGGTCCAGCCCTGAAATACGAGCGACACCAGCACGACGACGAATGCGATGTCGAAATAGACCTGCGCATGCGGCAACCCGACCAGCAGCGGGATAGAAGCCAGGAAGATGGCAACGGCGCCACGCAGGCCCACCCAGGAGATGAAAATGCGCTCGCGCAATGGATGGTGAAACGGTGTGAGGCAGAGAAATACGGCGGCCGGCCGCGCGACAAGCATGAGGCCGAGCGCCACCACGATGGCCGGCTCCAGCGTGGTCAACAGACGTTCGGGCGAAACCAAGAGCCCGAGCAGCACGAACATGACGATCTGCGCCAGCCAGGTTATGGCATCGAGAAACACGACGACGGCGTTATGCGCGCGCGTCGGGCGATTGCCGATCACCATGCCGGCAAGATAGACGGCCAGAAATCCCGAGGCATGCAGGCTCGCAGCAAGGGCGAAGACCACCATCGCAGTGGTCGCGACGAAAGGCGCATGCAGCCCTTGGGGCAAATTCAGGCGATTGAGGGATAGCACGGCCGCATAACCGCCGGCATAACCGAGAGCGCCGCCCAAAAGCGCTTCGCGCGCAAAGCTCAGCGCCACCGCGCTCCAGGACCGGTCGCCAGCAAGCAGGAACTGCACCAGCATCATCGTGAGAAAGACGGCAAATGGGTCGTTGGTGCCCGATTCCACTTCAAGCGTGCCGCTCACGCGCGGGCGCAGGCGCAAGCCCCGCGTATGCAGCAGGAGGAACACAGCCGCGGCGTCCGTCGAGGCCACCACGGCTCCGATCAGGAAGGATTCAAGCCAGCCGAAGCCGAGCGTGTACCGGGCAAACGGAGCCGCAAGCGCGGCGGTGATCAGCACGCCTGCCGTCGCGAGCGTCAGCGATGGCACAAGAACCGCCCGAAAGGTCCGCAATGGCGTGCGCAAACCGCCGTCGAAAAGGATTAGCGCAAGCGCAACCGAACCGACGATATAAGTCGTTCCGACATCGTCGAAATGGATGCCGCCTGGCCCCGCTTCGCCGGCCAGCATGCCGATGAGCAGGAAGATCAACAGCAAGGGAGCGCCGAAACGCAGCGCGATCAGGCTGGAAAGGATACCCGCCAGCACCAGCAGGGCGGCGAAGAGAATGGCGATGCTGATGCTGTCGAGAGAGGCCATCGTTGACGCGATCCAATTTTACCGATGTCGGGTGCCGCCACCGCGAGGCTAATATCGCATAATTATCGAAGACGCCGCCGCCCAAGATCCATATTTCTTGCCAAAGATGCGGACTTGGTGATGATTCGGCGGCGGCCGCGGCCCGGCATGCGGGGGAGCGATTGAACGACTTTCAACAGCTCATGGATTCCATCGGCAGCCTCGCGGATGCCGCCGCCCAGCAGCTCGCCGCCAACTGGCTGCCGGTCCAGCTCGGGCTCATCGTGGCCGCCCACGCCACGAGCGTGGCGCTTGCCGCGATAATGCGAAGAAAAATCGACGTCGGGGAATTCGCCGGCGACTGGCCGGTATTGCTGCAGCAGTTCCTGCATAACGTCGCCGACAACGTCACAGCCATCATCTTCCTGGCGCTGGTCTCCAGCCTGCGCATCGTCATGCAGGCCGTCATGGCACCTGAACGCAGCAGCCTTCTCGCCGTCGCGGCCAAGCTCGCCGCGGCCTGGGTGTTGATCGCGCTACTGGCCGGCCTGATCCGTAATCGATTCCTCTATCGGGTGGCCGCGGTCTCGGCTTGGACCATCGCAGCGCTGAGTATTCTCGGACTGCTCGGCCCGGTTTCGTCGGCGCTCGATTCGGTTGCGCTCGTCATCGGCGGCATGCGCCTCACGCCGCTGCTGGCGCTGAAGACCTCGGTTCTGCTGCTCTTCACAATTTGGGCGGCGGTCACGATCAGCGACTTCCTCGACCGGCGCGTGCAAAGCGCCGCCGACTTGACCCCTTCCATTCAGGTGCTGATCGCTAAGCTGATCCGCTTCTCGCTGATCACGCTCTCGATCCTGATCGTGGTGAGCTCGGTCGGCATCGATCTCTCGGCGCTCGCGCTGTTCTCTGGCGCGGTGGGCGTCGGCATCGGCTTCGGCCTGCAAAAGATCGTTTCCAACCTGGTCAGCGGAATCATCCTGCTCGCCGACAAGTCGATCAAGCCGGGCGACGTCATCAGTATCGGCGAAAGCCTGGGCTGGGTTGTCACCATGGGCGCGCGCTACACTTCGGTGACCACGCGCGACGGACGCGAAATCCTCATTCCCAACGAGGACCTCGTGACGCAGCGCGTGGTCAACTGGTCCTATTCGAAAGACGACATCCGCCTGGAGCTGAAATTCAGCGTCGACGTGATGAACGATCCGCACAAGGTACAACGCGTCGCGTTGGAGGCCGTGAGCACCGTATCCCGCGCGCTGAAATCGCCGCCGCCGGCTTGTCATTTCATGGACGCCAGCGCCCGATCGCTCGATTTCTCGCTGCGGTTCTGGATCAACGATCCCATCGAAGGCTCGACCAACATCAAGAGCGCCGTGTTGTTTGCTTTATGGGACGCCTTCAAGCGCGAAGGCATCGCCTTTCCTTCGCCGGTTCAGGACATGCGGCTGCGCGATTCGGCGCCGGTCGTGGTCAAGCAGCACGGCGGCGAGACCTCCTAAGCCACTTTGCGGCTGGCGAGGAAGTCGCCCATCCGATCGAGCGCCCTCAAGATGTTTTCCGTCGAATTGGCGTAGGACAGTCGTACATAGCCTTCGCCGAGAATCCCGAAATCCGGGCCGCCGATGATGGCGACGCCGGCGTCCTCCAGCAGCGCCGAAGCAAGCGGCTTCGCCTTCCAGCCCGTGCGCTTGATGTTGGGGAATGCATAAAAGGCGCCCTTGGGCGTGGCGCAGGACACGCCGGGCAGTGCGTTAAGGCCCTCGACCACGACTTTTCGGCGCACATCGAAAGCCTTGACCATCTTCACAACGTCATCCTGCGGTCCGGTAAGGGCCGCGAGGCCGGCGAACTGCGTCGGCGCGTTGACGCAGGAATAGGAATTGACCGCAAGCTTGCGGCCGTAATCGTAGAGCTTACGCGGCCACACCGAATAGCCGAGCCGCCAACCGGTCATTGCATAGGTCTTGGACCAGCCGTTCAGCAGGATCAGACGCTCACGCAGCGACGGATATGACAACAGGCAAACGTGTCTCTCGCCGTCGTAGACCATTTGGTCGTAGATCTCGTCTGACATCACCGCGACGTCCGGGTATCGCTCGAGGCCGGCGACGAGCTTGTCGACTTCGCTTTTTGGCGTGACGCCGCCGGTGGGATTGGCGGGCGAATTGAGAATGAGAAGCCGGGTTCGCGGCGTGATCAGACGCAGCGTCTCCTCGGCGGAGAAGGCGAAGCCGTTCTCCTCGCGGATCGGCACCGGCACCGGCGCAGCCCCGGTGAATTCGATCATCGACCGGTAGATGGGAAAACCGGGATCTGGGTAAAGGATTTCCGCTCCGGGCTCGCCGAACATCAGAATGGTCATGAACATGGTGACCTTGCCGCCGGGCACGATCATGACGAGGTCCGGCGGCACCTCGATGCCAAAGCGTTTGTGCAAATCGGCGGCCACTGCTTCGCGCAGCGGCAGGATGCCGGTGGCAGGCGTATAGCCATGATGGCCGTCGCGCAGCGCCTTCACCCCCGCTTCGACGATATGCGACGGCGTGGGGAAATCCGGCTGGCCGATGCCGAGATTGACGATGTCGCGGCCCTGCGACGCGAGCGCGGTAGCGCGCGCCAGCACCGCAAAGGCATTTTCCTCGCCGATCCGTTCAAAAGCCGCAATCGTCCGCAACATCGATGACTCGGTTCCGGTTGTGGTTGATGCGTTAGTTCACCGCATGTTCGCGGTAAAATCAAATCCTGTGCCTACGTAGGGAAGAGGATCGGACCAGTCCGAGGAGGCTTTCAATGGCGAAGAAGTCAATCCGCAGACCGCCGGCACGCCCGCGGCTGCGCTCGCAGCTCTGGTTCAACAACCCCGCCAATCCGGGAATGACCGCGCTTTACCTCGAGCGCTACCTGAACAACGGTCTCACCAAGGAGGAATTGACCAGCGGCAAGCCGATCATCGGCATCGCTCAAAGCGGTTCCGATCTCGTTCCCTGCAATCGTCATCATCTGCAATTGGCCGAGCGCGTGCGCGAAGGGATTTACGCAGCCGGCGGCATCCCGCTGGAATTCCCCACCCACCCGTTGCAGGAGACCGGCAAGCGGCCGACGGCGGCGCTCGACCGCAACCTGGCCTATCTCAGCCTCGTCGAAGTCCTCTTCGGCTATCCGCTCGACGGCGTCGTGCTCACCACCGGCTGCGACAAGACCACGCCTTCGGCGCTGATGGCGGCGGCGACCGTGAATATTCCCGCCATCGTCCTCTCCGGCGGGCCGATGCTCAATGGCTGGTACAAGGGCCAACCCGTCGGCGCCGGGACCGTGATCTGGCAGGCACGCAAGGACCACGCCGCCGGCCGCATCGACTACAGGGAATTTCTCGACATCGCCGCCGCTTCGGCGCCGTCGGCGGGACATTGCAACGTCATGGGTACCGCGTCGACCATGAATGCGCTGGCCGAGGCGCTCGGCATGTCGTTGCCCGGCTGCGCGGCGATCCCGGCACCTTATCGCGAGCGCGGGCAAATCGCCTTTGACACCGGGGCGCGCATCGTCGAAATGGTCCGGCAGGATTTGAAACCTTCCGATATCCTGACCCGCCAAGCTTTCGAGAATGCGATCGTCGTCTGTTCGGCGCTCGGCGGCTCGAGCAACGCGCCGATCCACATCAACGCCATCGCCCGCCATATCGGCGTGAAGCTCGCCATCGAGGATTGGGAAAAGATCGGCTATGAGGTGCCGCTGCTCGTCAACATGCAGCCGGCGGGAAAATATCTCGGCGAGGAATTTTACCGCGCCGGCGGCGTGCCCGCGGTACTCCATGAATTGATCAAAGCCGGACGGCTGCATGCCGGCGCGATGACGGTAAACGGCAAGACCATCGGTGAGAACGTCAAACGCTTCCCGGTGCAAAACCACGACGTCATCCGGCCTTACGCCAAGCCGCTCATGCAAAAGGCCGGGTTCAAGGTGCTCAAGGGCAATCTCTTCGACGCCGCAATCATGAAGATCAGCGTCATTTCCGAGGAATTCCGCGCGCGCTATTTGTCCAATCCGAAGGATCCGAATGCCTTTGAAGGCCGTGCTGTCGTGTTCGACGGGCCTGAGGACTATCACGCGCGCATCGACGATCCTTCGCTGAAGATCGACGAGCGGACGATCCTTTTCATTCGCGGTTGCGGCCCGGTCGGTTATCCCGGCAGCGCCGAGGTGGTGAACATGCAACCGCCGGCCTCGCTCATCAAACAAGGCGTCGACTCGCTGCCTTGCATCGGCGACGGGCGCCAATCCGGCACTTCGGGCTCGCCCTCGATCCTCAACGCCTCGCCGGAAGCCGCCGCAGGCGGCGGTCTGGCTTTGCTCGAAACCGGAGACCGGGTCCGCATCGACCTCAACAAAGGAACGGCGAACATGCTTGTCTCCAAGGCGGAGCTGACCATGCGGCGCGCGGTGCTGGAGCGCGCCAGCGGCTATGCCTATCCCGCAAGCCAGACACCCTGGCAGGAGATTCAGGGCTCCATGGTCGATCAGCTTGCCGAGGGAATGGTGCTCAAGCCCGCCGTCAAATACCAGCGGGTCGCGCAAAAGAGCGTGCCGCGCGACAGTCACTGACGCATCCGCGGCACGAAACCGCAGAAGCTTGCCGCGCCATCCGCATTGGTCAATGATCGCGTAAACAGGAGGGACTGCGTGGCAAATAGTCTTTCGCCGGGAGGCATTCTTGGGCTCGGATTTGCTTATTGGGGCTCCAAGACGTTGCTGAGCGCCATTGAGCTTGGCCTCTTTTCGGAGCTTGCGCGCGGGCGCGCAGACGCTTCCACGCTGGCGAAGCGTCTGGGGCTACACCCGCGTTCCGCGCGGGATTTTTTCGATGCCCTCGTTGCCCTCGGCATGCTCACACGCGATGGCGGGCAATACGGCAACACGCCGGAAACGGATTTCTTTCTCGACCGCGCCAAGCCGTCCTATGTCGGCGGTATCATGGAGATGTCGAATGCGCGGCTCTACGGATTCTGGGGCGGGCTGACCGAAGGCCTGAAAACCGGAAAGCCGCAAAATGAAGCGAAGCAGGGCGGCAATCTCTTCGCCGCGCTCTACGCCGACCCCGACCGCCTGCGCGGCTTCGTCAAGGCGATGACCGGGTTGAGCACGGGCGCCGGCCGCGCCATGGCGCAGCGCTTTCCCTGGAAGAATTATCGCAGTTTTATCGACCTTGGCACCGCCGAGGGCGCGGTGCCGGTGGCGCTGGCGCAGGCGCACGAGCACCTGACCGGCGCCGGCTACGATCTTCCCGCTGTGCAGCCGCACTTCGAGGCCTTCGTTGCCGAGCATGGCCTCAGCGGCCGCTTGCGCTTTTACGCGGGCGATTTCTTCAAGGACCCATTGCCCGCCGCGGATGTGCTGGTCATGGGCCACATCCTGCACGATTGGGACCTGGAAGAAAAAAAGATGCTGCTGCGCAAGGCCTATGACGCCCTGCCGTCCGGCGGCGCACTGATCGTCTACGACGCGATCATCGACGACGAGCGGCGGACAAATGCCTTCGGACTGCTGATGAGTCTCAACATGCTG
>DASREA010000065.1:0-66296 GCA_035652315.1 Xanthobacteraceae bacterium
CTCAAGGAATGCGGCGAGGCGCCGTTCTACACGCTCGGCCCGCTCACCACCGACATCGCGCCGGGCTACGACCACATCACGAGCGGCATCGGCGCCGCCATGATCGGCTGGTTCGGCTGCGCCATGCTCTGCTACGTGACGCCGAAGGAGCACCTCGGCCTGCCCGACCGCGACGACGTGAAGACCGGCGTCATCGCCTACAAGATCGCGGCGCATGCCGCCGACCTCGCCAAGGGCCACCCGGCGGCGCAACTGCGCGACGACGCGCTCTCCCGCGCGCGCTTCGACTTCCGCTGGGAGGATCAGTTCAACCTCGGCCTCGATCCCGACACCGCGCGCGCATTCCACGACGAGACGCTGCCGAAGGAGGCGCACAAGGTGGCGCATTTCTGCTCCATGTGCGGCCCGAAATTCTGCTCGATGAAGATCACGCAGGATGTGAGGGATTATGCGGCGGGGCTGGACGACAACGAGAAGGCGGCGCTGGGATTGAGCGCGGCGCCGGCCGCGGGCGCTTTCCCTCCCCCGCTTGCGGGGGAGGGTCAGGGAGGGGGACTGTCGAAGGATGAAGCCGAGGCGGGCATGAAACAGATGAGCGAAAAATTCAAAGCGCTCGGCGAGCAGATTTATGTGGATGCGGAGAAGGTGAAGGAGAGTAATAGGGGATTGTAATTACCCTGTACGCGGACCACTCACATGCGACCAACAGCTGACGCCGGAAGTGACTACGAACGCATTGCGGCTGACTTAATTACGAGAGCTTATGATCACCATAAAAATTATGCGCGGTTCGAAGAAACGCAGCGCTCGTGGTTTTTGGGGGCCTATTTCACCTTCACCGGCTTAATGATCACCGGAATATTGGCGACTTTCTTTGATAATGGCAGGTGGATCAGCGGGTCAGAATTGTTTGTCACATTGCTTCTGGTATTAAACCTCGCCATTGGAGTCTGCATCGCCTTTGCCATTGTAAAAGTGAACGGGGAGTTCAAGCGGCACAATGATCGCGCTGAGGCTATTTTACAATATCTTGCCGACCAGATGGACGACGAGAAATTACGCGATCTTTTGACTATCGCGAAATTACATACAGCAACTCATGATCGTGGTATGAATAAACTTACAGCGTTCCTCAGCGTTGCCTCTATGCATAACTATATTATGTCCTCCCTCATCGCGCTCGATGTAGCTATCATTTTCTATCTACAAGTTCGTAATATTTTAGCGCTGGAAGTTATTTCGGTTTGGCTTGTGGTGTTCTTCGCCGCTTCCTGGCTGCAAAAGTGGTACTACCGATACGTTGAGCAGCAGACTTCTCCTGTCCCGATGGCAGAAGCCGCGAGTTCAGCCCGAAAGGTAGCTCGTAGCCCGTAGGGCGGTTTAGCGAAACGTAATCCGCCATCTTGTTGGCGCCGTACGCTTCGCTATTGCGCCCTACTGCATTACGCTCTACCGCGCTACTCGCTAGGAGATCGCTATGACAAACTATCTCCCTGTCGCAGCAATCATGGTCAGCGCAATCGCCGCAATCCTCGGTGTGCGCGCTGCCGCCGTCCAGGTGCGTGACAACCAAGACCTGTTTATATCCGATCTTCAGCGGCAGGGTCGGTGGGCAAGTTACGCTGCGATTGCAGCCGCCATTGCCACCGCCCTTCAGGCTGTACAGCAATTCATTGCGCATTGAGCTCGTAGGGCGGATTAACAAAGCGCAATCCGCCGTTCTTGCTCCGACAATCCGCTTTGGGGAGCGGCGCAATACGCTTCGCTATTGCGCCCTACGGGCTCGGGCCTGGACAGGCCAAAGCCCCATGCCTACTCTCAATGGCCGGTCGCCCGATGCCGACGGGCACCAAGGGGCAACCAATGACAAAGTTTTTCTTTTTCTCCACATTCGCTCTCGCAATTTCAATCGCATCGTCAGCCAACGCTCAGACTTCTTGTAGCGAAGCGTATCAGGCCTGCACGACGCCGCGCGGCGGCAGCGCGTGCGATGCAAGCTGCACCGCCTACTGCAAATCGCAGCGGCAAAGCTGCCTGCGCACTGGATCGTTCTCGACCAGGAATCACGCTTGGACGGGACTCAAGAAGTCATAGAACCTTAGACACCGCCCGTAGGGCGGATGAGCCCTCGGGTCCGCGCTGCGCGCGGCCCGAGGGTAAACTCCGCGTAATCCGCCATTTGTCGCCGTCAACGCGGCGGGTTACGCCTTCGGCTAACCCGCCCTACTCCGCTTCGCCCAAACTCTCCCCTCAATCCGGCACTACCCGCACTGGACGCCAACCCGTTCGCAATGTTGCCGCGAGCGCCTGCGCCTCTGCAAAGTCGTTGGCGGAGAGTTGGAAAGAGGGTTCATTGCCCAAGGGCTCGCGCACGATAGGGCGCGAGATACATTTGTCGCGGATGTGAATTTCCATAACTTCGCCGACCAGATCGTGCGTAAAATCGCGCAGTCGCTTTTGCAGTGTCGGCATCAGCCAAATCTCCACATGCGGAATGTCGAAGGTGATGGGCCGCCCGCGCTCGTCGGCGAATGTCTGCGTTGCGCAGGGTACGACTCGCATAAGGGCGCTCACCGGAACGTCGAGCCGCTTCCGCTCGAAAACGACCAACGACATTGCGATCCGCTCTTCCCGGATACGGGAAGGCCGGTCACTTTCGATGACACGGAATGTCGGTTTGCCCTCGCCCATGGCAGCGAAAACCCATCCCAGCAAGAATTCCACAAACACCGGACGTAATTCACCCCACCAAAAACTTCAGCCTCTCATCCGCCCGCGCCGGAGTGATTTCCAGAATCTCCGCCGTCACCACCTTCTCGACCGCGAACGGATCGGCATTCACGCGGGCTTGCAGGTCCGCCAGCGACGTGTTGTGCGCCAGGATCGCGCCGCCCAAATTCGGCTGAAGACTGCCGGCAAGCGAGAACATGCCCTCGTCAAAGCCGCAGCTTCACGGCCTGCTTCGGATTCGGCGGCCGTCGGAATGAGCGGCTGGAAGAAATCCAGCGCCGCCATCCATTGCCCCGTTACAGATACCGCGCATCGTCTCCTTCAAGCAGATCGCGGATGTTGTTCGGCACGGGAAAGCCGTAGCCCTGGCCCGGCGCTTCGAAAAATAGCTGTCCTGCTTTGTGATAATCGCTCGTATAAAGCTCGCTGCCGATCATCTGATAGGCAACAAAAATTGCTTGAACTGAGTCGGTGCCCCAAGCGGCCATTTCGTGCTTTCCATCCGGCCAATCGATTTCGTACTTGCACGACCAGGCGCCACTCTTGTCCCTCTCGGGCGAAAAGATACGAATCGCTACGTTTGAGTCTCCGCTCGCGCTGCGGAATGTCAGGACCCGGCTGCCTATCATTGTCACCGTAGGTCTCCAAATATCAGTTTGGGGATCGGCAATCCAGCCAGCCAATTAGCATAGCGCAACGTTGCCTGTTCATGGCAGGAAGCCGAACCGAGCGAGTTGCAAATGAATGTATCTTGGCGGTATTGAAACTCGCATTCGGCTTCCAAAGCAGGGGATCTTCTTCGAGCAGCAAGCCGAGTAAATGGGCGTACAATTCCTTCGTTCGTAGCTGAGCTCGGAATGCTATCTGTATCTCTTGTCTGATTACCTGTTCCGCCGCTCGTCCATTGCCCGCCTTCGGGGCTGCCCGCCGGTACGCGCGGCTGGTTGGAATCGAATTTCCGCGCGTAAAGTTCGCGCTTCACCGTCTCCCATTCGCGCCTTAACGCCGCATGTGCGGCGCGTAAGGACGAAAGATCGGGAGGAACAGAGATTTTCGACTTTAAGCGGATCATGAGTGGCATCCAGGTGTTGTGCATTTATTCGCATTTATATACTTGACAAAAGCGCGGATAAATTTCTATGATTCCGGGACGGGGCAGCGCGGCATTGGTGTCCCCTGAAATGGTGGATGCTGGGCTGAAGGTTTTTGAGGAAATGGAACAGAGCGATTGGCCGCTGGTGCCAGCCAGACAACGGGCGCTTCTGGCCGCTATTTTCGCAGCAATGTCACTTCTGGAAAGTCCTCGGAACTCGGAATCATCCCGAAGAACGTGACGAATATTTCCTTAGCGAGATTGGCCGCTTCATTTGCCTTGTCTTGAGTGACAGTGCTCGTGAGTTTGATTTCTTGCCCATTATTCTTAGTTGGATCAGTGCGGCCGGCATAAACCCAAAGTGACCCGTCAGCATGTTGCACATAAATACCGTGCATCAGGTTATTTCTGAATCCGTTGATTTGTTTGGCTTTCGAAAAGATCGTGATGCATTTTTCTTTTCCCGGCAACTTACTGCTTGGCAGGTAGCGTTCGACGGCTGCCATCTTATGAACAAATGATTGAATGCCCCCAAGAAGCTGAATGGTTGATCCGGTGTCTTTGTCTAAAACTCTGGCATAGAGTTCCCAGAGGGCCAGTTCTAATGAAGCGAAGCAAGCAACGAAGCGGCCAATCTGGCCTGCTGCTTCTGGGTGGCCGCCGATTCGGATTAGAATGTGTGCATCATCTGGAATTGCAGTCATGGCCAAGTCTCGCGATGATTTTGAAGCCACTAAGCGCCTCATGCGCGCCCTCGTGCGCATGCCGCCCAAGCCGCACGAGGAAATGAAGATTAGAAGAACCAACGGCAAAAAGAAAAAGAAAGCCCCGCCGAAGCGGGGTTAGGTCTTATCCGGGCGGCGGGTACGGGTCGCGCCCATATGTCCACTCTGTCCTGAATTGATGGTTATTCGTGCTTTGCACGAACACCTGCGCATCAATGCCCTTTTTGCCTGACGCGTGCGCGGCGTCTACAGCAGCGCGGATTGCGGCCTTTTGGGTCGCGTAGGGGCCATAGTGCTTTTCTTCAAACTTTATTTTCCATTCTCCAGCATGTTGAACAACGAAGTACTGGGCGCGGGCCATTGCTTTCCTCCTTTGCCTCGCGAATCAGTGGGGAGCCCATGATCATAACCTATCCGCCAGAGCTATTGCCGCGCGCCGACGATGAGGGCGCCGATGTGTTTGTTTGTGGGGATAATGGGGAATGCGAGTTAGTCGCGTCCTTTCCGCCCACGCCAAGCGATGAAACGCCTAGCCATTGCTCTAACAAACTTGGGATCAAGCTTGGTTAGTCGGCCGGTACGTCAGGCGCTTACCCTCGATACCCTTTTAAGAGCAATTGCCGTCCGTTCCCCATCGGAAACTCCGAGGCCGGAGCGATTGTTATAGCGGAACGCAAACTCGGCTAAGTAGCGGTGCAAGTGTTGCTCGCTGCAAAACACGTAGCTGCCTTTGATGCCGCGCTTGAACACGCCGAAGAAGTTTTCAACGTTGTTCGTGGTCTGACCGTCTTTGCCAACGTAGTAGCCGCGCTGGTTCCAGCCGTGTTCGACCGTCTTGTGAGCGGCGAACTCTTTGCCGACCAGCGTGTAAAGCTTGCTTTCGTCCGTATGCAGTTCTGACGTGCGATGCACGTTGGTCACGAGCAATTCGCGAACGCTATCCGCATTGGCCTTATCGACATGGAAGGCGCGCACGCGGCCCTTGGGTTCAACCAAGGCGACGATCTTGTTCTTATGGCGGTGGCCCTTGCGGTAGTGCTTCGCGCGCTTTGACGTGTTGCCGTAATAGCTTTCGTCGGCCTGCACCTTCGAGCCGGGGCCGCCCATGGGGCCGGGATTGGCCTCGATCATGGCTTCGCGCAAGCGATGCATCATGAACCAAGCGGTTTTGTAGGTAACGCCGATTGTCCTGTGGATTTCGTGCGCTGATACGCCGTTCTTGCCTGAATTGAGCATGTGCGCGGCCATCCACCATTTAGTCAGGGGCACCTTGGAGCGTTCAAAGACGGTGCCCACGGTTACTGTGAACTGGCCCTTGCACTCGTGGCACCAATAGAGGCCAGGACGCCCGGACTTGCCTTCCAGCTTGGCAATCTTGTCCTCGTGCGAGTTACCGCAATGAGGGCACACGGGGCCGTCAGGCCAGCGCACGGCCTCTAGGGCCTCACGGGCCTTGTCCTCGTTGTGAAAAATGGGGTTCTGAAAGGTTGCTTTTTTCATGCCCCTAACATGGGCCATGTGGCTACTTTTGTCAAGTATATAAATGCGCATTTATTCCTAGCAGTGCTGCTGCGGCGGCGTCAAGATAATTTTGGCGATTATCCCGCACTTGACTTTTCAGATCGGGCACGCTATATTCCTTCCATGATGAGGGAGGCCGATATGGCTAAGCGTCCGAAAGCAGTCCACCAGATGACCGTCGCCCAATTCGAGGCGGCTTTTCCCGACGAAACCGCCTGCAAAGCCTATTTGGTCGCCCGCAGATGGCCGAAAGGCGTCCATTGCCCGCGCTGTGGCTCTACGGACGTGACCCGGCTTAAGGACGGCTGGCACTGGCAGTGCTACGCTTGCGCCCCGGAAACCTCCTACCGCTTCTCGCATATTGCTGGCACAATTTTTGAGAACACGAATAAGCCGCTCAAAGACTGGTTCCGAGTCACGCACATGATGCTGACCGGCAAAAAGGGCGTTAGCGCCCTCCAGATCATGCGAGCGATGGGTTTCGGCTCTTACAAAACGAGTTGGTATATGTGCCACCGCATCCGGACGGCGCTGGTCCAGCGCGACATGGACAAACTCGGCGGCATTGTCGAGGTCGATGAAACTTTCATCGGCGGAAAAGACAAAAACAAACACGTCAGCAAGCGCGGTAAGGGCGGCAAACATGCCCCTAGCACTAAGACCCCGATCATCGGCGCTGTGCAGCGCAAGGGCAACGTGGTGACGCGCGTCCTTCAAGCCATCAGCAAAGAGGATTTGCAGAAATTCGTGCGCGAGACGGTCAAGACGGATGTTAGCTTGCTCGCCACGGATGAACATCGCGGCTACTTGGGCTTGCACGAATACAATCATCAAACGGTGATGCATAGCGCCAAGCGGTACGTTGTCGGCGCGGTCCACACCAACACGATTGAAGGTTTCTGGTCGATCTTCAAACGGTCGATTGTCGGTAGCTATCACAAAGTCAGTCAGAAATATCTGCCGCTCTACATCGCAGAATGTCAGTTCAAATATAACAATCGCTTCAATGACGATATTTTTGGCGTGGCGATTGCCGGATGCTAATACGCGCTTTAATGGCAGTACTTTTGTTGGCTGGATTTGCGTTTGCTCAATCATCGCAATCTCCACCAAAAGAGCAACATCAAACCGCCACCCAGCAAACCCCCGCAGCAAGCGCCGAAGAGAAGCAGCCACCCAAATCCTTCGGGCAATCCCTTGCGATAATCTGGGCTCGAACTTGGGAAGATCCCGTTGCTTTCTTTACTTTCGCTCTGGCTTGCCTCACAGGCGCCTTGGTTGTCGTTTCTCTCATGCAAGGCTATTTTTTGCTCCGCGCTGACCGAACAGCACGCTTGGCTGCCGAAGCCGCTGACAGCAGCGCCCGCGCGGCCATCGCGCTCCAATTGCCCCTCATAAGAATCAAGCCCGAGAAGTTGGAGCGCCTGGAAGGGCATACCTGTGGGGATGACTTTGAAGAATGCAGTGTTAGCTCCGTAATAATTTCCAATCTCGGATCGACTAGGGCGTTTCCTACCGAAATTCTCTACGGTTGGAATCTTGGAGATGATGTATTGCCAAAAGAACCGAGCTACCGATATTCCGAGAGGTTTCCAATAAATTTTTTTATCGAGCCAGACCCAAAGACTACTCCCAGAAAAATCCTCACAATGGGAATGCCCTTGGAGGCTGGACAATGGTTCCAAATTTGTCTCGGAAACTACTGCTGGTTTTATTGTGCCCTGCTGTACACCGATTTCATGGGCGAGCCGCATAGCCATGGATTTTGTTGGCGCTGGGCCAGCAAGGGCACCGGCATGGAGTGGATTGCCGATAACACCCCCTCCTACAATCGCAGAACCTAGGAGTATCGCCGCGCTGCCCTGTCGAAGCCACCTGTAGAACCTTGACCTCCACAAGTCAAGTTCGGGATAATCGCCATAATTTTCCTAGGACCATATTCCTGCCACAGTCCCGCGCTTTGCTGCCGGCGTCCTTTCCGCCGAGGGCGCTCTCATGAGGCGTCGTGGCGAGTGGGAGAGGATGCGGCGCCCGCGCTTGTGCCTCGCAAGCACAGGTCCGGGACGCCCCGGGTCGCCGTCCGCCCCAACTACGTGGGGCCGCCCCTTGCAGGGCTGGACGGGTACGGGCGAGGGCTGGCGAAAGCCGGCCCGCTAGGGAGGGCGAAGAGTCCTCCGCCCAGTGGCCGGAAGCACGGCCCCGGGGAGCGAAATCGCCGCAAATGGCGCAGGCAGGCGCAAGCTTGCCGGCGTGTGGAGCGCCGCAAGGCGTGTGCGTCTCGCCGGACGCACTCACGCCGAAAGGCGTGGACTGTTGGTGCGCCTCGCGGCGCTCCGCTTCCCTCGGGAATTTTCCGGGGGGGAAGGAAAGAAGCGACGGCGCGCCCGCGCCGCAAACAACAGGGCCGGCGGAGCTATGCTTACGCTCCGCCTCATCCTGAGGAGGCGCGAAGCGCCGTCTCGAAGGATGGGCAGCGGCCTCGATGGTTCGAGACGCGTTGCTTCGCAACGCTCCTCACCATGAGGCGAGAGGAAAGTGGCTGTTTGAAAATCGAATCCGGAGCGAGACTTCGCCGCCTTCGCGGACGCTCACTTCACCGTCACCACCAGCCCGTTCAAATCCGCGCTGACGATGGCGCCGACCGAGCGGCCGGAGAGCGTGAGCACGGCGCCTTTCTCGTTGGTGAGCACGATGGCCTGCGCGCCGCGGCCGACGGCGGCGCCGACATTGCCGGCGGCATAGACGCCGGAGACGTCGGAGGCGCGGTGGATGTTGCTCACCGTGCCGCTAAAGCGCGTCTCCGAGGCGCCGAAGGTGAAGCCGTAGGAGATGCCGCCGATCCCGAGCGGGTATCGCTTGCCGTGGAAGGTCAGCGTGCCGTCGCCGCCCGAGCCGCCGATGACGAAGCCGGCCTTGACGACGCGGAAGCTGATGCTGCCGGAGTCGGCAAAGGCGGCGGAGGCGAAGGCGGCGCCCAGCAGCGCGGCCAGGCCGACGAAGGCTGCACGAATTCCAAATGACGGGCGCATGGTGTCCTCCTTGGGGAAAACGCGGCGTCGCGAATCGACGGACTTCGCGCCCATCATACCGCGCCCGCCGCGCCCGCGCCTGCCGTCCTATCGGGCCGCGATCTGCCCGGCGTCCTTGAGGATCACTTCCGGCTTGCCTTTGTAGAGGCGCACCGCGCCGGTGACCTGCACGGTCTTGCCGTTCAGCGCGGCGACGTCGGTGAATTTCGCCGCGTCGGCGGAGAAGATCACGGCGGTGAAACCCTTGCCGGCGGCGCTTAAGCCGAGGTCGATGAAGGTCGCGCCGGAGCGGGCGTCGCGGTGCACCCGGCTGACCACGCCTTCGACGGTCACGCGGCTCCCGACATGGGCGGGCGCCTCCGACGGCTGGATCGTCTCCGCCCGCGCGGCGGCGCCGCTCAGCGCCAGCGCGGCGATGGCAACAAGAATGCGCATGCTTCCCTCCCCGGCTCTCTGTTGGATCGCTGCGGCGATTAGAACAAATGGGGAACATTGAGTCAAGCCTTGCAGGCTTTCTTGACCCTCGCCGGCAATCGGCGCCTGATTGCCGGCGCACGCGGCGGCAAAGCTTGGTGACCCATGACACACGTTACCTACAAGGTGGTCCGTCACGAGGACGGCTGGGCTTACATGGTCAACGGCGCCTATTCCGAGACCTTCCCCAGCCATGCGGCGGCGCTGGCGGCGGCGCGCCAAGCCGCGGCCGAGCAGCGCGAACCCGGCCAGACCGAGGTGATCGAATACGAGGACGAGAACGGCAAATGGCATACGGAGGTCGCGAGTGGGCGCGACCGCCCGGAAACCGACGTCGAGGACACCGCCTGAGCGGCGGCGGCGCCCCGCGGCCTTATTGCTTCAGATAGCCCACGTAATAAATGCCGATGACGTTATTGCCGGCATCGCGGATGGGCTCGTAGCCGGTGGTATAAGGCTTGCCGAGAATGTCGACGTCGCCATAGAAGGCTTGGCCGCTGCGAATCGCGACGATGGCCTTGCCTTTCGGATCCAGAACGGTGCCGATCGCGCGCGAGCCGTCATCCTTCTTCACGTTGGTGGATACCCGCACATAGTCCTCGCCGCTCTTGACGAAGATCGTGGCGGTGCCGCCCATTTCCTTCACCACGGCGTCAACCATGTCGAAATTATTGTTGATCTTGGCGCTGCCGAAATAAATGGCGGGCACGGTCTTATCGGTAACCTTGTCGGTGCCCTCGAGCTTTGGCGCGCCAAGCGCAGCCGCCTTGCTTTTCAGCAGAGCCATGGATTGCTTCACTTTGGCCGCGACATCCTGAGCCTGGCCCGGACTGGACAGCAAGGTTGACATTCCGGCGATACATCCGGCCGCGACGATGCCAAGAAACGCATGCTTCCATGACATGTTGTGAACTCCTCCCTGGATGTGCCCAGAACTTTGGCACAGACGGATTATACGGCGGCCAAAATGGCGACGATGTTAGACAAAGGTCGTCTGATTGTTTGCTCGACAAGACTGAGTCACCTGGGTTGCAGCTGCTGAGTTATGCTCAAGATGAGTGCGACCAGTGCGTCACACGGCTTTAGCGCGTGTGAAAGCAGGCACCGCCGCTGGCCAGCGTTATTCCTGCAATGCAGCACCGCATCGCCAGCGACGACGCCATAAGATCGCCACCCGACGCTGATGTCGTGAAACCAAGGACAGCCATTCTGGTTGTCCGGGAGCAGGGGGGAGTGTCTTTACTAGCAGAGGAGTATCCTCCATGTGCGACTACAGCCTGCATAGCGTTGCAAGCCGGCCCGCACGCGTCGGAGACAAGCTCGCGTCCACGAGGTTCAGCAATTCCATCACCCGCGGCTTCGCCGCCGCGGGAGAGCCGAACGTGGCCGTCTGCCTCCTTCCCGGCACGGAAATCGCATTCGAGCGGGATGTCGAATACGAGCACGGCTGGGGCGTGTTTTCCAAACGGAAGCTGAAGGAAAGGGTCGCTCTTTTCCGGCAGGTCGACCTCAACAAGCCCAACGTGCATCACGATGCGCTGGAATTTCCCAACGGCCAATTGGTGCTGGTCACGCAGCTCTGCGAAGGCCAGCACGCGGATGTGCTGCAACTGCCGGCGGCGCCACGTGGCGAAAAGGAGATCCAGCAGCCGCAGCAAGCGGAGCTCCTGATCGAACCGGGCGTTTAGCGCCGCTCGGCACACCGAGATCGGCGCAAAGAAATTGGCGAATGCCTGGGCGGGTCTCGGCATTGCCAGGCCCGCCTTCTTCATTTACTCACTTCACGGTGAGGGTCGGACATTTCGAGCGTTGGATCACGGCATGCGAGACGCTGCCGAGTACCAATTCTTTCACCAGGCCCAAGCCGCGCGAGCCGAGGACGATCAAATCGCATTTCGATTTCTTGGCGCGGGCTAGAATTTTTTCCACGGGATCGCCGATTTCCACCGCTGCGGTGAGTCTCTTCACGCGTTTTTGCTTGGCGATCTTGGCCGCATCCTCTACAATTCGTTTGCCGACGATATCGAGAACCGAACGTGGAGCGGGAACATAGCTCAGCGAGGGCATGTCGGCCTCCGGCGACAGCAGCAGTGTTTCCTCCAGACGTTTGACTTCAGCCTTTACCTTTCCCGGCAACTTCCTGGCCTGCGAGATCGATCCGAGATCCTGCAATGTCACCGTCAGCGGCTGGGCGTTGAGAATGGTCAGGCGGGCGCCGTGGACCTTCGCCAGCTCGGCAGCGACTTTGACCGCGCGTTTGGCGTGGTTCGAGCCGTCGGTCGCAACGAGAATATTTTTGAACATCGGATTCTCCATGAAGATAGGAAATGGCGGCCACCCGCTTTCCCGGGTTGCCGCCCGCGTATCAACGCGGCATTTGCGAGAGAATGGCGGCTTTCTTGTCGGCGTATTCGTCCTTCTGAATCTCGCCCTTGGCAAATCGTTCATTCAGGATTTGCAGCGCCGAATAGCTCGGGTCGCGCCAGCGATCTATCACCCCAGGCCCGTGAGGATGCCCCGCAAAACCACAGGCACCCCGCATTAAAAGAATGCCGGCGCCGATAATAAGGACGAAGAACAGTAACATGGTCAGGGGACCGAGCCAGCCCATGCTCCAGCCATAGCCGCCGCTCCACATGTGCCAGGGCCCCGGACCGTAATAGCCCGGCCCGGGCGGCGACGGTTGTGTCTGCTGCGCCAAAGCCTGCACCGGTTCGAGCAGAACGATGAAAGTGAAAAGCGAAAGATCGCGTATCTTCCTCACCATGGCGGCATCTCCTTCGTATCGCTTATGACAATGGATGCTTGCCCGGTCATGCCGCGTTGACCTACGTCAAGTGTCGCCCGGTTGCCCCCTTTTCGCGCTCGCGTCGAAGGTGGCCGGATTGCGGCATCTGTATTTACCCAGCGTTCATTGAAAACGCCCCTAAGTCACTTCAATTATTTGCAACTTTTTCGCTGGCGACACGTTGCCACGTGGAGGAAAGGCTCACACGACGTGGGTCTTTGCTGTTCACACGGCTAGAGGTGATGCCATGAGGAAAACGCTTACTGTTCTCGCGGCTGCCGGATTGATGGGTATGACTGCGATCGCGGCGCCAGCTCCCGCGGAAGCGCGCGGTAACGGCGGCGCGGTGGCCGCGGGCGTTATCGGGGGCTTGGCTGCTGGCGCCATTATCGGCTCGGCGGCGAGCGGGGCTTACGCCTATGAGCCTCCGGCCACCGTTTATTACGGCGCCTATCCGCCGCGCGATTGCCATTGGGTGCGCGAGCGGGTCTGGACCGACTATGGTCCGCGCTGGCGCGATATCCGGGTCTGCAGGTAATCCGGAATCCAGGCTGACTTTGTTGTGGAGGAAGCGAAGGCGCCGTGCGAAAGCGCGGCGCCTTTGTTAAGATTCCATCGCAGGGAGCGGAAGTTTCGTAGCCTCCAAGGCGCCACTTTTCGGGGCAATGGTCAGGACACAAAAAATCCGACCCCGGTTCTGTGGCGAGGCCTTGTCGGTGTTCATCAAGTATTCATATCTAGTTTACGAAGATCGGTGCTATCTTTCGAGGCTCGCCCATCTGGGGCCATGAAGGTTCAAGTAAGTCGGCGCACGGCCGCCGTCATCTGGCCGCCCGAGAGGAGACTGCGATGAAGAAAGCTCTCAATGTATTGTTCGGCGCCGCTGCGGTCGCCGCTGCGGCGATTACCGTTCCTGCTCCTGCTCAGGCGCGCAATGAAGGCGCGATCGCGGCGGGCGTGGTCGGCGGCCTGGCCGCGGGCGCGATTATCGGCAGCGCGGTCGCGCCGCGGCCGGTCTATGCCTATCCGGCCTATGCGCCGGCACCGGGCTATGTCGTCTATTCCGGCTACTATGCCCCCTATCCGGTCGCCTGCCCGGGCGGCTACTGGGCGCGGAAGCCGGTTGCCTTCGACCGTTGGGGCCGCCCCGTGGCCTGGTCGAAGCCGCGCTTCATCTGCCCTTAAACGGATAGCTCTTTCACCATCAACGGCCGGCTCCCTGGAGAGCCGGCCGTTTTCATTTGCGGCCGTCTGCCTTGTGCATGTGGTCGAGGACGGCAGCGCTCGGCCAGCAATCGAGTTTCAAACCGCTCGCCTTCTGATAGCGGCCGATCGCGGCGCGGGTCAGCATCCCGGCCTTGCCGTCGATCTTGTCGCGGTAAATCCCCAGCGCGGCGAGCCGGCGTTGCATCTGCTCGACGTCGCTGCTGCGTAATTGCGAATTCCGGCGCCAGGGCGTGACGAAGCCGCCGCCGCCGGCAATGCGGTCGGCGAGATTGCCGACGAACAGCACATAGAGATCGGAATAATTGTATTCCTTGATCACGTAATAATTCTTCAGCGTCAGGAAAGCGGGCCCGTAGCTGCCTTCCGGCATCAGCAGCGACGCCGGCTCGCCCAGGTCGGCCGACGCAGCGGCGCGGGCGAGCGGCGCGTAGCCACGCGCGATCCATTCCCGCAAAGGCGCGGTGCGGCTCGGTTCGGCGACGGTGCAGTCGACCCCCTTCGGCGTTCTTACTTCGTAGGCCCAGGCATGATGCGGCTGCCAGCCCTTGCCGGCGAGCTGCTTCGCCGCCGAGGCGAGCGCGTCGGGAATCGATTGCCAGATGTCGACCTTGCCATCGCCGTCGAAGTCGGCGCCGAATTTGTAAAATTCGGTCGGCAGGAACTGCGTCATGCCCATGGCGCCGCCCCAGGACGAGCGCAGCCTTGCGCGCGGCACGCCATCCTGCAGCATCTTCAGCGCGTAAAGGAATTCGGTGCGGAAGAAATCCTTGCGCTGGCCGGTATAGGCCTGGGTGGCGAGCACCTGGATCGCGTCATGCCCCTGCCGCTCGCCGCCGAAATCGGTCTCGCGGCCCCAGATCGCCAGCAGCACGTTTCCGGGCACGCCGAATTGCTTCTCGATGCGCGCGAGCGTGTCGCGATGCTGCACCGCCAGCGTGCGGCCGCGCTCGGCGAGCCGGGCCAAGCTTGACTCCTTGAGATATTGCTCGGGCGTCTGCACGAATTCCGGTTGGCCCGGCGGCGGCTTTTCCGGCCGGCCGGGCAGCGCGAGATCGGGTAGCGAAAGATCGGGCACGAGACCACGAACGGCGGCATCGAAGGTTGAGCGCGAGACGCCGAGCTGCTCTGCCTGCGGCCCCAACGATTGCAGCCATTGCTGAAACGAGAAATCAGCGGCACCAAGTGGATAGATGAAAAGGAAATAGAGAAAGCCGACCGCGATGAGGCTGAAAAGGCGTGCCAACGGTTTCACACGTCCGCTAGTTCCAGCCGACGCTCGATCCGCTCGACACGCGCATCGAGGCGATCCAGGCGGTTTGAAAGTATCGCATACTGGGTCTCAAGGGTACCCAGCCGAGTCTTCACATCGCGCATATCGTCGCGCAGCCCGTCTACGACGGAGCGAATATGACGAAGGTGTTCCAGAACGAGGCTTTCAGCTTCAGTCATGCTGCATTCTTAACACAGAATCATCACCGCGTGAACTTCTTGTACTTCAGCCTATGCGGAATGACGGAGTCGATGCCCAGCCGCCGCTTCTTGTCTTCTTCATAGTCGTGGAAGTTGCCTTCAAACCATTCGACGTGGCTGTCGCCTTCGAAGGAAAGCATGTGGGTGGCGATGCGGTCGAGAAACCAGCGGTCGTGGCTGATGATGACGGCGCAGCCGGCGAAATCCTCCAGCGCCTCTTCCAGCGCACGCAGGGTATCGACGTCGAGGTCGTTGGTCGGCTCGTCGAGCAAGAGCACGTTGGCGCCGGACTTCAGCATCTTGGCGAGATGCACGCGGTTGCGCTCGCCGCCTGACAGCGAGCCGACCTTCTTCTGCTGGTCGCCACCCTTGAAGTTGAAGGCCGCGCAGTAAGCGCGCGAATTCATCTCGCGCTTACCGAGCAGGATGATGTCCTGACCGTTGGAGATTTCCTCCCACACGGTTTTGCCGCCGTCGAGCGAGTCGCGCGACTGGTCGACATAGCCGAGATGCACCGACTCGCCGATCTTGATCGTGCCTTTGTCCGGCTTCTCCTGCCCGGTGATCATACGGAACAGCGTGGTCTTGCCGGCACCGTTCGGGCCGATGACTCCGACGATGCCGCCGGGCGGCAATCTGAAGGTGAGGTTGTCGATCAGCAGCTTGTCGCCGTAGCCCTTGGTCAGGCCCTCGAAATCGATAACGTTCTGGCCGAGCCGCTCCGCCACCGGAATGACGATCTGCGCGGTCTGCGTTTGTTTTTCCGCGGCCTTCTTCACCAGATCCTCATAGGCGCGATAGCGCGCCTTGGATTTCGCCTGTCGCGCCTTCGGGCTGGCGGCGACCCATTCCTGTTCGCGCGCCAAAGTCCGCTGGCGCGCTTCCTCCTCGCGGCCCTCCTGCTCGAGCCGTTTCTGCTTCTGGCCAAGCCAGGCGGTGTAATTGCCCTGGTAAGGAATGCCGCGGCCGCGATCGAGCTCGAGAATCCAACCGGTGACGTTGTCGAGAAAGTAGCGGTCGTGGGTGACGATGAGGATGGCGCCGGGATAGTTGCGCAGATGTCCTTCCAGCCAGTTCACCGATTCCGCGTCGAGATGGTTGGTGGGCTCGTCGAGCAGCAACAGATCAGGCTGGTCGAGCAGCAGCTTGCACAACGCCACACGGCGGCGCTCGCCGCCGGAAAGTTTTGAGACGTCGGCGTTATCAGGCGGGCAGCGCAAGGCGTCCATGGCCTGATCGACCTGGGAGTCGAGGTCCCAAAGATTTTGGCTGTCAATCTGGTCCTGAAGCTTGGCCATCTCCTCGGCGGTCTCGTCGGAGTAATTGGCCGCAATTTCGTTGTAACGGTCGAGTATGGCCTTCTTGGCGCGGACGCCTTCCATGACGTTGTCGCGCACGCTCTTCTTGGCATCGAGCTGCGGTTCCTGCTCCAGGTAGCCGACGCGCGCGCCTTCCGCCGCCCAAGCCTCGCCGGTGAACTCGCTGTCACGCCCGGCCATGATCCGCAACAGCGTCGACTTGCCGGCGCCGTTGACGCCGAGCACACCGATCTTGGCGTCCGGATAGAAGGACAGATTGATGTCTTCCAGCACCTTGCGGCCGCCCGGATAGGTCTTGGACAGCCCGTGCATGTGATAGATGAATTGCCGGCCGTTCATTCGCTTTCTCGCATTGCGCCGAACCTTCGGGCGCCGTCACGCGGCGCGCGGGGCCTGACGCGTTGTGGGGATTTGACGCTGATGTAGCGAGCCAGCGGAGAAAGAGCAAGCAGCGACCCACAGACGCCGGCAGTAAGGATGTGGAAAGGCTGATGCCTGTTTTCCCGCCGAGGCCAACCGAGCATTAACCGCCGCAGCGCATGATGCGCTCGCGGACGCAAGCACAGCCTCGAACGAACAATCAAGGCGGCGGACCGAAGAGCCAAGCCACGCAGGAAGACGATGGCCGACGTCAAGACGCTCAGTTTGCACTTCTTCGAGACAGAAGCCTCCTTGAGAGCCCGGATCAGCCAGCAAGCGCGGCGGCTGACGGCAAACTTTTTCGATCCGTACCGGCCGGAACTTCACTATATGCGCGGCCCGGGGCCAAAATGGCGGGAAAAGCACCCCGACGCGGCCCCAGCACCCGAAGCGAAATGCAATCCCACGCACTGACGACCGCGCAATTGACGGCCCATTGATTTACTGCGCAAATCCGCGTCGCTGATTCCGGGGCAAACGCGATGCGCTACAGCGGGGCCATTCTCGACGACTACTATAGTGTCGCCTTGCAGCTTGCGGACTGGTCGCGTGTCCCCGAGGTCGCCTTCAAGGTCTTCAACCAACCGTTTCGTGGCTCGGACGAGGTCATCGCCGCGCTGCAAGGCGCCGGGATCATCTGCGTCATGCGCGAGCGCACTTCGTTTCCGCGCCGCGTCATCGAGGGGTTGCCCGATCTCAAGCTCATCGTTACCGGCGGCATGCGTAATGCCGCCATCGACGTCCAGGCCGCCGCCGAGCGCGGCATCATGGTCTGCGGCACGAAATCCGCCGGCTACAGCACCGGCGAGCTGACCTTCGGCCTCATTCTCGAACTGTCGCGCCGGATCGGTTTCCAGGATCGGCAGCTCAAGGCCGGCGTGCCGTGGCAGACCGTTCCAGGACACGGTATTTTCGGGCGCACCATCGGCATCATCGGTTTGGGTAAGATCGGTTCGCGCGTCGCTAGAATCGCGCAGGCATGCGACATGAAGGTGATCGCCTGGAGCCAGAATCTGACGGCCGAACGCTGCCGCGAGGTCGGTGCGACGCTGGTGAGCAAAGAAGAGCTCTTGCGCCAATCGGATTTCGTCACCATCCACGTGCAGCTCAGCCCGCGCACGCAGGGCATGATCGGCGCTGCCGATCTCGCTTTAATGAAGCCCACGGCTTACCTGATCAACACGTCGCGCGCGCAGATCGTCGATCAAGACGCGCTGCTCGCGGCCCTGCGGGAGAAGAAAATCGCGGGAGCCGGCCTGGACGTCTATGACGTCGAGCCGCTGCCGCTCGATCATCCGCTGCGCAAGCTGCCGAACGCGGTGACCACGCCGCATCTCGGCTATGCGACCCTCGACAATTTCAGGCTATTTTACGAGGGCATGGTCGAGGACATCCGCGCCTGGATCGACGGCAAGCCGATCAACGTGATTCCGGCGCGATAGCGGAACCGCGGCAGATCCTACCTGTTGAATCCGAGTCTTGTTTTCCGGATCGGTGCGCTCGTGGACCAGACTCCTGTCATCCGTTCGCTGAAGGCGCTGGCCGACGCGGAGAATGCCTGCACGCGCTGCCCGCTCTACCGCCACGCAACGCAAGCGGTGCCCGGCGAGGGCGCCAAGCATTCGCGGCTGATGATGGTGGGCGAGCAGCCGGGCGATTACGAGGACCGCGAAGGACGTCCGTTCGTCGGGCCTGCCGGGCGCGTGCTGGACCGCGCCATCGCCGAGGCCGGCCTCGATCGCAAAAAAATCTTCGTCACCAATGCAGTCAAGCACTTCAAATTCGAGGCGCGCGGCAAGCGCCGCCTGCACAAAAAGCCCAACGCCCATGAGATCGACCGCTGCCGCTGGTGGCTGGAGACAGAGCGCGTGATCGTGAAGCCGGAGGTGATCGTCGCCATGGGGACGACGGCGGTGCGCGGCATCACCGGCCGGCCGACGGCGATTTCGAAACTGCGCGGCGCGCCGGTGCCGCTGGAAAACGGCGCGCGGCTGGTGGCAACGATTCATCCTTCCTATTTGCTGCGCATCAAGGACGACGACGACAAGGCGGCGCAATATGCGCTTTTCGTCGAGGACTTGCGCCTGTGCGCCAAGCTTCTGCGCGCCGCTTGATCGCCGTCAATTCACCGCGGTCTTGACAATTCGTGCCAGCAGCCGCTCGCGCCGTGCCGCCGACCGGCACGACTTGATCTCGACCGACAGGCGAAATAGCGCGCCGTTTTCGAAGGCGGCGAATACGGTGTCATGCACATAGCTTTTGCGGCACACCGCCGGCGTATTGGCAAGCTCCGCCGCCGCGGCGCGTACGGCCTGGATAATCTGCCGCCGGCGCCGGCGTTCGCTTTTTGCCGGCGCGACGCCCGCCAGCATCTGCAACACGAACAGCGACGCCATCAGCGTGCGGAAGTCCTTCAACGATATGCGCACGCCGGCAATGGCATGGAGAAATTCGTTGACTTCGCGGCGCCGCACCCCGCGAACCGCACCGGTGTCGTCGCGGTATTGAAAAAGGCGCCGCCCAGGCAGCTTTCGTAAAATTGCGATGGCGCGGGCCAAGCGAGAGCTGCGCACTTCGCGGCGCAGGCGTTGGCCCCCTTTGGCGCGGAAAGTCAGGGTAATAACCTCGCCCTTCACCGATACGTTCGACTTCAACAGGGTGGCGGCGCCGCGCGTCCCATGGGCGCGCGCATAGCTTTCGCTTCCCGGCCTGATGGCGCTGAGCGAAACCAGTTCGATGATGGCGGCGAGCGCGAAGTCGCGGCTAGGCTCGCGCGCCGAAAGCCGGCGGGTAACCTCGCGCCGGACCCGCGGCAGACCTTGCACCAGCGCCAAGAGCCGGCGCGCCTTGCGCCGCTCGCGCACCTTTTCCCATTGCGGGTGATAGCGATACTGCAGCCGCCCCGCCGCATCGCGCCCCACCGCTTGAAGATGCGCGCGCGGATCGCCGGAATAGCGCACGTCCTCGTAGGCAGGCGGCACCGCCAGCGATTTCAGCCGGCGCAGAATGACCGGATCGCGCAATTTGACGCCGTTTGCCGCCACGTAGCAGAAGTCGTGGCCGTTGCGGCGGCGCCGGATCGCCAATTTTTCCGCAGTCGTGCGATGGAGTTCGCCGGCAGCCGCAGGAGGGCGAAGCGGCGCATCGCCCGGATCGGCACGATCGGATGCTTTCGGCGATGCAGACATGAATGGCCTCGCGCCCAAGCGGTTTCCGCAGGACGTAAACCGCAGGCGGCCAGCCCGGTTCCGGTGGCGCGACTTAGCGCGGGCTGACGGCGGGCGGGGCCAAGGGTTGCGCTTGCGCCGTTGTCGGCTGTTGCGCCTGCGCGGCGGGCGGCGCGGTGCCCGGAAGCACGATCACCCGGGTGCCGACCTTCACGCGGTCGAAAAGATCCTCGATGTCCTGATTGAGCAGGCGCACGCAGCCCGAGGACACGAATTTTCCGATCGTCGAAGGCTGATTGGTGCCGTGAATGCGATAAAGCGTGTTTCCGAGATAGAGCGCGCGCGCCCCGAGGGGATTGCTTTCCCCGCCCGCCATGAAGCGCGGCAGATAAGGCTGACGGTCGATCATTTCCGCCGGCGGATACCAGTCCGGCCATTCCGCCTTGCGCGAAATGCGCTCGGTGCCCGACCACGTAAAGCCTTCGCGGCCAACCCCGATGCCGTAGCGGATCGCCTTGCCACCGCCTTCGATCAAATAAAGATAGGTGTGGCCGGTATCGATGATGATGGTGCCGGCCGGCTCCTTGGTGCGGAATTCGACCTCCTGCCGGCGCAGTTGCGGCGGCAGTTCCTTTGGCTCGCCAACCTCGGGCTGATCCTCAGGCGGCAATGCTGAAATGACCGATTGCTGATCGGGGGTAATGGTTCCCGGGGGGCGCGGCGGCCCTTCCTGGCCGGGGACCGCATCGCTGCGCTGAATGCCGGGCACATGGCCATAGGGCGCAGCGCTGCCATTCGGCGGCACGAAAGCCGGCGGCGGCGCAACGGCGGCATTGGACTCCGGCGGATAAGGCGCGGGCGGGTAAGACGGTGCCGGCGCTGCGGGAGCCGTATAAGGCGCCGCCGGATACGGCGGCCCCGGATACGGGCTCGGCAGGACGGATTCCTCATCGTCGTAGGGCGGCGCAGCGGGGTAGCCAGACGGGCCGACATAGGGCGGGGCGGCATATTGTGCCGCGACCGGGCCAAGCGGCACCGAAACCAGAATGGTAGCGGCGATGGCGGCCTGGCGTAGAATCATAACCCCTCCGACGGAAACCACGGGCCTCGTCAATTGCCCAAGATCAAGGCGCATTCAAGTCAACAAGGCGTCAACAAGCCCTTATTCTTCTTCGCCCCCTTTCCAGCGCTTGACCAGCTTGGTCTCGATGCCGAAAAGGTCAAGGAGACGGCCAACCGTGTGATTGATGATGTCGTCGAGGGTTTCGGGACGGTTGTAGAAAGCCGGCACGATGGGCGCGACGATGGCCCCCATCTCGGTCAGCGCCATCATTGTCTTGAGATGGCCGGCGTGGACGGGCGTTTCCCGGAAGGCGAGCACCAGGCGGCGGCGCTCCTTGAGCACCACGTCTGCCGCGCGCGACATCAAGGTACTGGTGACGCCGGCGGCGATCTCGCTCATCGAGCGGACGGAACAAGGCACGATGACCATGCCCATCGTCGGAAAGGATCCGGACGAGATCGCGGCACCGATGTCCGAGGCGGCATGAAAATGCGACGCGAGGGCCCGCACGTCCTTCGACTTGAAATCGGTTTCATAGACCAACGTCAGCTCGGCGGATTTGCTCATCACCAGATGCGTTTCGATGCCGGCGGCGCGCAACACTTGCAGCATGCGCACGCCATAGATCACGCCGGATGCACCGGAGATGCCGACGATCAGCCGCTTGGTCTCCTTGCTACTCATCGTTCCCATTTTTCATCGCGAGAACCCGCCGAGCGATCCTCAATGTTGCTGATATTTTTCGAAGGCGCCGAGCACCGCATCGACCGCAGTATCAGGGAAACGGCGGCCGGCAAATACCTGGTAAGCGGCGATGCTGCCGCGAGCCGCCTCCTGCGCCGTCTGCGCCACGGCGCCAAGCGGCGCGGATCGAGAGAATTCGTACAACGCCTGCTGCTGCAGGCGCTCGGCCTCCAGTTCGAGACCTTTAACCTTGGTCCGGAAAAGTTCGGCATCCCCGGCCGGCAGCGGGCCGGCGGCGCCTTTTAACGCGCGCCGTATACCGCGCAAGGGGACGACCGCGTTCCGCCGCCAGGCGGCGACATGGCCGTCGATGGCGGCGATCTCGGCGGCGGAAAGCTGGCGCTTCAGCGATGCATTCCAGAACAGGAAAAGCAGCAGATTGACGTCGATGCCGGCCTCATCCTGCAAGCGGATGCACGCCTCCGCCAGTCCGGGGGTGCGGTAGAAATCGAGGGAGAATTGCCACAGCGGCGAGCCTTGCGGCGACGCTTTGGATGCGGCTTGGGTCATGCGTGAACCGTCGGCGAATGCCGCCCCTTAGCGGCTGGGCACGGTTATTTGCTCTAGTTGGACAGCCATAGCAAGATAGCCCCGGCATGGATCTTTACCCTTTCGCGCGGCCGCTGCTGCGCTGTCTCGACCCGGAAACTGCGCACCGCCTGACAATCGGCGCGCTCAAGCTCGGCCTGGTGCCCGGGAAGCACGAACCCGACGATCCGATTCTCGCCGTCGACGCCTTCGGTCTTTCCTTTCCCAATCCGGTCGGCCTTGCTGCCGGCTTTGACAAGAATGCCGAAGTTCCCGACGCGATGCTGGCGCTCGGCTTCGGCTTCGTCGAAGCCGGCACGGTGACGCCGCGGCCGCAACCGGGCAATCCGCGCAAGCGGCTCTTTCGGCTCGAAGAGGACGAAGCGATCGTCAACCGGCTCGGCTTCAATAACGAGGGATTGTCGGCCTTCGCCGCGCGGCTGACGCAGCGTAAGCGCACCGGCCGCGGCGGGATCGTCGGCGCCAATGTCGGCAAAAACCGCGACACCGTCGACGCGGCGGCCGATTATGCGGCGGGCGTGACCGCGCTTAGTCCGCTTGCCGACTATCTCGTGGTCAATCTTTCCTCGCCGAATACGCCAGGACTGCGCGCTCTCCAGGCGCGCGACGAGATGGAGCGTCTGTTGCTGCGCGTCTTGGAAGCGCGCGGCCGCTTCGCTCCGCAGCAAGGCCGGCTGCCGCCGCTTCTCGCTAAAGTCGGCCCCGATTTGGGCGACGGCGAGTTGCGCGATATCGCAGAGGTCGCGACGAAACTGCGCCTCGACGGCTTGATCATCGGCAATACGACCATCGAGCGCCCGGCCACGCTGCGCAGCCCCTATCGCGGCGAAAGCGGCGGGCTGTCTGGCCGGCCGCTGATGGAACGATCGACCGCCTGCCTTGCCGCCATGTATCGATTCACCGGCGGACGTATGCCCCTCATCGGCTGCGGTGGGGTGGCCAGCGGCGCCGATGCTTACGCCAAGATCAAGGCCGGCGCGTCGCTGGTGCAACTTTATACCGCGCTGGTGTTCCAAGGGCCCGCCCTGGTCGCCCGCATCAAACGCGAGATCGCGGCGCGCCTGCGTGCGGACGGATTTCGCTCCGTCGGCGAAGCCGTCGGCGCCGACAACGAACTGGCGCCATGAGCGCCGCTGCAAACGAGAACGATCCGGTGGTCCTGGTCGATGCCGGCGATACACCGCTCGGCAGTGCACCGAAGCTCGAGACGCATCGGCGCGGACTGCGGCACCGCGCCATTTCTGTGCTAATCCGCAACAGCCAGGGCCTGATGCTGCTGCAACGGCGGGCCGCCGGCAAATATCATTCACGCGGGCTCTGGACCAACGCCTGTTGCAGCCATCCGCGTCCCGGAGAAACCGCCCTTGCCGCCGCGCGGCGGCGTCTTCGCGAGGAGATGGGCTTTAATTGCGCGCTGAAGCGCCTTTTCCTGACGCATTATCGCGGCGCCGTCTCCGACGACCTGATCGAGAACGAGGTCGTCCATGTATTTGGCGGCAGCTATGACCGAGACCCGGCGCCGGATCCGGCAGAAGCAAGCGCGTGGAAATGGCAATCGCTGCCCGAACTCATCGCCGATCAGGAGGCTTGCCCGCAACGTTATACGATTTGGTTTCTGCACTATCTGCGCGCGCACCGGCAGACCATCGCCGATTGGCTGCAGGGACCGGCGTCTGGCAAATGAAGGCGGCCGGCGGTAAACCGCCGGCCGACACGTTATTTGCCTTTGTTATTGATGATGCCAAGCAGGCGCTCGCCCACCGGCTTCGGCGTGGCGACGATCTCCTCGACAATCTTCTGCAGATCCTCGCCGGAGACGGGATCAAGATCCATCTTCTGCTTCTTGGCCGCGGCGATGAATTCCGGATCCTTCATGGTTTCGTCAAAGGCCTTGCGCAGGGCATCGACGCGGTCTTTCGGAACGCCGGGCGTGGTGAAGAGCGGCCGGCCTATCGTGGTCGAGGCGGAGATCAATTTGAGCAGCGCCTTGTCCTGATCGTTCTTTGCCAGATCGAACAATAGCGGCACGTCGGGAAGATCCGACGCCTTGCGCAAGCCGATCTGCACCAGAATGTTGATCTTGTGATCCTTGAGCCAATCCGGCCTGGTTGCCTTCCACGAAGCCCAGGCGTTGGAGCCGCGTCCAGCGACCTCGCCGCGTTCCATGGCGAGGTTGACGTCGTTGCCGCCCGGATAACCCACTATCACCTTGAACTTGGTGCCCAGCACCGCATTCATGGTCCACGGATATTGTGCGGACGTGCTCTTGTCGCCGGTGGCACCGATGACAATCTCTTTCTGCTTAGCATCCTCTACCGTTTTCACGCCAGAGGTGTACCAAGTCACCGTTGTGTTGTTGTCGGCGTTCGGGTTGCCGATATAGATCAGCTTCGACGTATCGATCGAGACGGTCTTGTCCCCCATAGCCTGCGCCGTCGGCAGCGCTTGGTCGGCCGTGGCCAGCACGGTACCGTCCTTGGGAGCGACGCTGTAGACCCATTTTGCCGCAACCAAGCTGCCGGCACCGGGCATATTGCGGGGTACGATGTTCGGATTGCCCGGAATATGCTTGCTCATGACTTGAGCGACGGTTCGCGCATAGAGGTCGTAACCACCGCCCGGCGAATAGCCTATGATCAGGTCGATCGATTTTCCCTTATAGAAATCCGCGACCGATTGCTGCGCCAAAGCTGGTTGGCAAATGCCGGCGGCGGCAGCGGCGATGGATATGGCTGCCCATGCGCCTGAAAGGCGAAATTTGTCGAACATGCGACCCCCTCTACTTTGCGCCGCATCAATACGCCGCAAGCGCGACTCCATATCACGGGCGCCACGACGACAACTAGCCATCATGATTACGCAAATCCCGCTGTTTTTCTGCATAAAAATATGAGAAGGGACCAAGGACGAACGAGGGAAAGAGGTGAATGCGATGCAATTGGACCGGCCTGAAGGAAAGCCCGACGAAAAGATCACATGGGGCAGCGACGTCGCCGCGCAGATGCTGCGGCGCATGGGGATACGCTATGTGAGCCTGACACCGGGCGCCAGTTATCGCGGCCTGCATGACAGCTTGGTCAATCATCTGGGCAATAAGGACCCCGGCATGTTGCTGTGCCTGCACGAGGATCACGCGGTCGCAGTCGCGCACGGCTATGCCAAGGTGACGGGCGAGCCGATGGGCTGCGCATTGCATAGTAATGTCGGTCTCATGCATGGTATGATGAGCATGTACAACGCATGGTGCGATCGTGCGCCCATGATCGTGATCGGGGCGACTGGTCCGTTAGACAGCAATCAGCGACGGCCGTTCATCGACTGGATTCACACGACGCGAGATCAAGGCGCGCTGGTCCGCTCATTCGTCAAATGGGACGATCTTCCGTCGTCCGGGCAGGCGCTCGTAGAGAGCATGCTGCGCGGCAATGTGATCACGCGCACCGCGCCCAAGGCACCGGTTTACATTTGCCTTGATGCCGGCTTGCAGGAATCCCGGCTTGAGAAGGAACCGGAATGGCCCGACGTGACCCGCTTCAAAGCCCCGGATCCGGCGCGGCCGTCACAACATGCGATTGACGAGGCCGTCGCGCTGATAAGGAAATCGGAGCGGCCAATTCTGATGTTCGGCCGCGGCCAGCGCAGCGACGCCGCGTGGCAGGCCCGGGTCAAGCTTGCGGAACGACTCGGCGCCGTTGCGGTCAGCGATCTGAAATCGGGCTCCATGTTCCCCACCGATCATCCTGCGCATGTGGTGGAGCCATTCAACGTGCTCGGCAAAGATGCGCGGAAACTTTTCTGCGATGCCGATCTGCTGATCGCTTTCGACTGGCCCGACTTATACGGGGCGATCAACCAGGCGAAGGCATTCGGGAAATTCTCGGCGCGGGTGATCCGCGCCACCCTCGATCCGCATCTTCATAACGGCTTCAACATGGATTATCAGGGCCTTCCGCCGGTCGACGTCGGCATGGCCTGCGATCCCGACGCGGCGGTGGCCGATCTCGTGGCCACGCTCGGCGAAGGCCGCAAAGAACTTTGGTGCAAGCGTGGGGCCGCCCGCCCGCGCAAGGAGGGCGGTCAGGCGATAACGCTCGATCTCATCGCCTCGACGCTGCGCGCCGCTTTCAACGATCCGAACGAAGTTGGCTTTTCCAGCATCTGCAAAGGTTGGCCGGTCGATATTTGGCCGCATCAGAATCCGTGGGCCTATATGGGCAAGGACGGCGGTGGCGGCATCGGCTCGGGGCCCGGCATTGCCATCGGCGTGGCGCTGGCGCTCCAGGAGCGCGGCAAGAGCTGCGTCTGCGTCACCGGCGATGGCGACTTCATGATGGGCTGCAACGCGCTGTGGACCGCGGTCCATCACAAGATCCCGCTGCTCATCCTGATCAACAACAACCTGTCGTACTTCAATGACGAGCTGCACCAGGAAAGCATCGCGCGCACGCGCGGCCGCGAAACGAGGAATCGCTGGATCGGACAGCGCGTCGACGGCCCCGCTCCCGACATTGCCAAGGTGGCCGAAGCGCAGGGTGCGGTCGGCATCGGACCGGTGAAGAGCCCGGCCGACGTGAAGGCGGCGATCGACAAAGGCTTGGCGGCGTTGCGCGCCGGCAAGGTTTGTGTGATCGATTTTCACGTACCGCCCGGCGAGGATCGCCACGTTGGCGCCGAACTCGGCGCGCGGCCGATCACGGGCTGAGCGTTCTCAACAAAATGGCCGCCCTTTCGGGCGGCCATTTCTTTTGACGGGAATAGCGCCGGCTAATTGCCGAGGCCCTGCCCTTTCAGCATTGTATTGATATAGGCGACCGCTTCCGGCGTTGTCCCACCCAGAGTCTTAATCAGGTTGGCGACGCCGGGCCCGTCTTGTGTCTCGAAATCCTGACTGATTTTCTTGCCGAGCTCGAGGAATTCCTGGTCCTTGGACAGTTTCGCGAAAGCATCGCGATAGGCTTGCACGATCGGCTGCGGCGTACCGGGCGGCAGCGCCAGCCACTTGTCCAGCACCACTAGGCTGAACCAGTATTTATAGGCTTTCTCCTTCAATGGATCCTTGACCTTACCTTCCACCATATCGGGAAAGGCCGGCACATCCTTGAATTCGGAGCGGCTGACGATCTTGCCGTTTTCCATGGTGCCGGTCTGGGTCAGCACCTTCACCTTGCCGGTCTCGAGCAGCTTCCTGACCTGGAACAGATTGCTGCTGGCGGTCATGTCGATCTCACCGCGCTCCAGCGCCAGGAAGAGTTCGTTGGTCCCCGGATAGCCGGTGACCCACTTTGCGTTCCAATTCAGAAGATCGATGCCCCAGGCCGTCGTTTGCATGCCGGAACGGGGAATGCCGCCCACCGATCCCATGATCACCGGCGGCTTGCTCTTGTCATAGAGACGCTTTTCGGCGTCCTTGTTGATGACGACGGTCGAACCGCCGCGGCCGACACCGCCGATGAAATTCAGCTTGGTCGGGTCGTAGTGCGCCTGCGGTTGACGATAGACCACCGGATCGCCCTGTGTGCTCGATCCCATAGTGATGGTGAGACCGTCCGGCTTCACCTGCTCGCTGAAAAAATGATTCATCGCGGTGATGCCGTCGGCGCCCGGCATGTTTTGCACGATCAGATTCGGCTTGCCCGGCAGATATTTCACCAGATGACTGGCGATCAGCCGGCCGCTTGCGTCGGTGCCGCCGCCGGGCGCGTAGCCGATGATCATGGTGATGGTTTTGCCGGTGAAGTCCGGCGCCTGGGCGGCCGCGCCGGTGCACGTCAATAGTGCCGCGGCAAGGACAAGCATCAGTCGTTTCATTGTTCCTCTCCCTAATCGAATTCTTGTCTGTTCGGAGCGGCGCAAGGCCGCCTCATCCGGCGCGGCTTGTTGCCAATGCCTCTGCGGCTCTGGCACCGGCGGCCGGCGTTGGGCTGTGCCGCGTGGTGCCGCTATTTTTGTAAAGATTGTCGATGAAGCCGGAATCGTCGAGCCGGCGCAAATGATGCAAATCCCAAAGCTCCATGGGATTGACGCGCGCGGCATCTTTGTCCACGCGCAGCGCCTCCTCGTAGACGTTGGCAATGGCTTGCATGGTCGGATAGAGCTTTGCCTCCAGGGTCGGCGCCGTTATCCGATAGGTGAATTCGGCCTGTTCGCGATTCATCTGCCCGCTCTTGGTGTAGCGGCGCTGAATGATTTCGATGGATTTTTCCGGGTTGTTTTTGAAGAAAGCGATGCCTTCCAGCATGCCCTTGAGAAAACGCTCGACGATATCGGGATGCTTTTCGACGAATTTGAGATTGGTGGACACGCTGCTGAACTGGATCATCGGCAGCGGCTCGACATCGATCAGTTTCAGTCCGGCGGCCTTGGCGAACAGACTCGCCGGCACGCTGACGAAGGCGGCGTCGACAACGCCATCGCGCACCCAGTGCCACAGCGGCGGCACTTTCTTGTCGCTCTTCACTTCATCCATCGTTCCCGGCTTGAATTCCTCCTGGCAGACGAGCTCGTAATCGTCGCGGTCCTGATCGAGCCCGCGCTGCTTGAGAAAGAGCCAGTTGTTGAGAATGGGGTGCGAGCCGGCGCCGCCCAGCTTCTTGCCGCGCAGATCGGCCACAGAATTGATCCCCGAATCCGGCCGCACCACAAGATGATGATTCACACGGTTGACCGTTTGCCCGAGATAAACCCAATTGCTGCCGCGTGCGCGCAGCCCGTAAGTGGACACGTGATTGCCGCCGCAGAACTCGATGTCGCAGGCCTCGATCGCGGCCTGCGCGTCCTCCGACCCGATCTTGCGGTCGTAGTCGACGTCGAGGCCGTGTTTTTCCCAGGATCCGGACTCGGCGATCACGTGCAGCATGATGAGATGACTGGACGAACGATAGGGAAAGGCGATTTTATCCATGCTGCTCCCAAACTGCGTTGGCGTTAGCTCATGCGCCCTATGTCTCCGAAAACGCGGGCGAGCCGGGTGACGCCGGCTTTTGACATAAGCTTCGCTTTTTGCGAGCCTCGCAAAGTTCGCCACTTCTGTCTAGTTTTTTCGAGGCAACCATCACGACGGATGGCGTGGAAAAGCGACGCACCCGCCACGAGGAAATGCAGAAATGAACAAGCAGGAAAAGCCGGCGCTTGCCGACAGTTCGCAAGTGCTGGCCGCGAATTTTCTGCGTGATCCATATCTCGAATGGGCCAAATCCGAAGGCGTGCCGATTGTCGAGGATTTTGCCGCCGATCTTAACGCCGTCGAAACCCGCCAATGGCCGCGCATGGGCGCGCCCGGCGCGTTCGTACATCTACGCGGGCGGGGAGATTTCATGTCGCTATTCGTCGTCGACCTGCCCCCCGGGGGCAAGACGGCGCCGCAGCGTCATCTGTATGAGGAAGTGATCTATGTTCTGTCCGGCCATGGCAGCACCAAGGTCGACATCGGGGGCCGTAGCCATAGCTTCGAGTGGGGACCGAATAGTTTGTTCGCGCTACCGCTCAACGCGGCTTACCAGCACTTCAATGCATCGGGCGGAGAAAAGGCGCGGCTGGTCTCGGCGAATAACCTGACCGCGATCATGAATCAATTTTACGACGAGGAATTCATTTTCAATAATCCTGCGGTGTTCCGCAAACGCATCGGCAAGGAAAATTATTTCCGTGGCGAAGGCGAGATGTGCGAGACGCAGCGCGGGCGTTTCATGTGGGAGACGAATTTCGTCGCCGATGTCGCCAATTTCAAACTGGAGGCCTGGGACCGCCGCGGCGCCAAAAGCTCCAACATGCGCTTTTGCCTCGCCGAGGGCATCATGCACGTGCACACGTCGGAGATGCCGGTCGGCACCTATAAGAAGGGCCACCGTCACGGCCCGGACTTCCACGTCCTCATCCTCAAGGGCCAAGGCTATTCATTGTTCTGGCACGAGGGCGATAAGGATTTCATCCGTATCGACTGGAAACCCGGCGTCGTTTTCGCGCCGGTGGACCAGATCTTTCATCAGCACTTCAATACCAGTCCCTATCCTGCGCGTTATCTTGCCGTGGCGATGGGCAGCCTGCGTTATCCATTCACCGCGCAAAAGCGCGCGATCTTTCTTGGCGTCGACCAGGACGTGAAGCAAGGCGGCGCGCAAATCGAATACCGGGACCAGGATCCGCGGATTCACAAGCTGTTTCTCGAAGAGCTGGCGAAGAACGGCGTGAAATCCGGGATGGAAGGTTACTTCGACGAGAGCCGCTAGGCGTTACTGCCGTTGCCGCCCAGATTGGCGGTGACCGCGCGCAGCAAGCGCATCAGCGCTTCGAATTCCTTTTCGGAAAATCCCTCGCGTGCCTCGGCGTTGGTTTCCGCCGCGCAGGCAATAAGCGCCTTCATCAGTTCGGCACCGGCCGCCGTCAGATGCAGGTTGATCTTGCGCCGGTCAACGCTGTCCTGGTCGCCGCGGATGAGGCGGCGCTTCTTAAGCGCGTCGATGACCGAGGTCGCCGATGCCTTTTGGATACCAGCACGCCGCGACAGTTCCAGCGGCGTCAGGCTTCCGGCCTGCGAGAGAAACCACAGCATGACCCATTGCGAATGCGTGATGCCGTGCTGCGCCAGACGCACGTGAAATTCACGGCTGAACGCCCGATAGGCCTCGCGCAGGTAGAAGCCGAGGCCGGCGGTAGCCGGCACCGAAGGCGCCGGATGCTTCTTCGCCGGTGGATTTGCCCGCTTGGCCATAACGACCCTTCCTTTGGTGGCCGCAAGCGGCTGCTTGCGCTAGATTCGCTGGATCCCGAGGGTAATGCATGCCGTTGACAATTTAGTATGGTAGCCATACTATCTTCTCTCCGCCACGGCGGCAACGGTCTTTAATAGATCGGCATTTACAAAGGGAGAGGCCCCATGGCTGACGCCGACCCGCGCCTGCAGGAGCTCGAACAACGGATGGCCGGCGCCAATCTGCGCGGCCAATGGCAGATCGATGCCAACCGCCCACAAAATGTGCGTCGCGGCGCCAATGGCCAGGTCTTCATTGAGCCGATGCCGGCCGGCATCCCCCACGTCTGGCGCTGGAAGGACATGCAGCAGATGCTGCAGATGGCCTGCCAGGCGATGACCGAGAGCAATACCGCCCGCCGCGCGCTGATGTTCACCAATCCTAAGCTGCAGCGGGGCACGGTGCAGAACCTTGTCGCCGGGATGCAGGCGGTAAAGGCAGGCGAAATCGCCTGGGCGCATCGCCATACCATCAATGCCCTGCGCTTCGCGGTGCAAGGCGGCGAAAAGGTCTTCACCGTGGTAGACGGCCGCCCGCTGCCGATGGAGAGCTACGACCTGATCCTCACGCCGGGCTGGTCATGGCACGACCACCATAACGAAAGCGACCGTGATGCCATTTGGGTCGATGCGCTCGATGTGCCCTTCACCGTGGGCATGAACCTCAATTTT
The DNA here is from genome assembly GCA_035652315.1 of Xanthobacteraceae bacterium. Classification (GTDB taxonomy): domain Bacteria; phylum Pseudomonadota; class Alphaproteobacteria; order Rhizobiales; family Xanthobacteraceae; genus CANKHA01. The sequence goes on from DASREA010000065.1 coordinate 31,738, forward strand.
TATGAAGAGCCCGGCGATATCGCCCAGGAGCAGAACCGGCAGGATTCGTTGCCGTCGCTCCTCTATCGGCCCGCCGGCGCCACAGCGAATGCGCGGCCGTTCCGCTACCCTTGGCAGGACACGTTACGCGCTTTGAAGGCGCAAGAGGGCGCGCCGGCCGATCCCTATCACGGACAATTGCTTGAATATGTGAATCCGCTGACCGGCGGGCCCGCCTTGCCGACCATCAAATGTCAGATCCAAGTGCTGCCGCCGGGATTCGCCGGCCGGCCGCACCGCACCACCTCAAGCTCCATTGCCTTTATCGTGCAGGGCGAAGGGCGCACCGTCTTCAGTGACAAGGAAATCGACTGGGGCCAGCACGACGCGGTGGCGATCCCCAACTGGAGCTGGCACCGCCACGTCAATGCTTCGAAAAAGGCGCCCGCGATCCTGTTCACGCTAAGCGACTCGCCGATTCTTTCGACGCTTGGCTTCCTGCGCGAGGAAACCGAAGACAGTGCGGAAGCGCAGCCGCCGGCGCAGGCCGCCAAACTTACCGCCGCTGAATAAGGAAGACGAAAGCGATGAAGGAATATCTGATCGGCAAGCTTGAAGACATACCGGAAGGCAAAGGCCGCGCCTTTAAGGCCGGACGTGCCACCGTCGCCGTCTTTCGTGCCAACGGCAAAGTCTTTGCCATGAACAACCGCTGCACGCACAAAGGTGCGTCGATGTGCGAAGGCGAGATCACCGACGGCGGCAAGGTGATCCGCTGTCCTTGGCACAATTGGGCTTTCGATCTCGCCACCGGCCAGCATTGCTACGACGAGAACGAAAAAATCCGCACCTACGAAGTGAAAATCGACGGCGATCAGATATTTTTGTGCGCATGAGCGCCGCGCGGTTCAAAGGAAGAACGCCATGAACGAAGCATCCCATTCCGGATTCGAAAGAGCAGAAGCGGTTCAGCCGGATCCGATCAACCCGAAAATCCGCACCATGGAAGTCATCGATACCGACTTCCACTTTTCGCCGCCCTGGGCGACTTTGCGAAAATATCTGAAAGAGCCGTTCAAGAGCCTCCTGTTCCACTACCCTGTCGGCAGCCTCGAATACAACCCGGAGCCGGCCAATGAAAAACCCGGCGTCGGCCAGGATACCCACGGCGTCGCCGCCACCGCGGCCGACGTTCTGCGGGTCATGGACCAGTTCGGCACCGACATCGCCATCCTCAATCCGGGCTACAACCGGCCGCAGAGCATCTTCAACGAGCCGGTGATCGCCGCGGTTGCGGCCGCGCATAACGACTATCTGATCGAGGAAGTCTTCCCGGTCAGCGACCGCATCAAGGCCACGCTGATGATCTGCCATCGCGATCCGCAGATGGGCGCCGCGGAAATCCGCCGCGTCGGCCATCACAAGCAGTTCGTCAGCGTCTATAACTCGTTCAGCTCGCTCTACGAGCCGCTGGGCAACGCTAAGTTCGACCCCATTCTGGACGCCATGCAGGAATACGATCTGACGCTGACCTGCCACAGCGAAGGCTTTTTCCCGCATTTCACGCCGCTGTGGAACGGCGCGCGCACCTGGATTGAGCTGTTCGGCAACGCACCGGCCGGCAATTGCATGGCGCATCTCGCCGCCATGATTGTGCAGGGCATGTTCGACAAGTATCCGAAGCAGAAAGTGATCTTTCAGGAAGGCGGCTATTGGTGGATTCCCGACCTCATGCTGCGGCTCGACGACTTCTACATGGGCTCGGGCGGCGACATCGCCCTGGTGGAGCGAAAGCTCGCCAAGGGCGAGAGGAAGCTGCACAAGATGCCGAGCCAGTATATTCTCGACCACGTGCGCTTCTCGACGCAGCCCATCACCATCCCGAAGAATCGCAAGCATTTCGCTTGGCTGCTCGAGATGTGCCACGCCAAGGATTTGTTCTGCTTCTCCTCCGACTGGCCGCACCAGACGCTGGACCCGGCCAACTGGGTCGTTGAGAATACCGACTGCATCGACGATGACATGCAAAAGGCGATCCTCAGCGGCAATTCGCGCAAGCTCTTTAATCGGCTATAAACCCGCCGCGGTTTTGGCCGCCAGCAATCGGAATATGGCGGGGCTGTGCCGGCCCCGCCTGGGAGATTTGGCTTATGGGAAGAAAAGAAACGCTCGCCGGCCGCAATATGTGGGACGAGTTCATCGCGTTGCGCGACCGGCAGCGGGCGGAAACCAAAGGCGCCTTGCAGGTGGTGAAAGAGAAGGACCTGCCGCTCGAGACCAACGCCATGGGGCAGATGAAGTGGTATCTGCACCCCAATCTCAAGGACGTCGTCGTCAATCCGATGCTCGTCTATCAGCAGGAAATTCCACCAGGCAGCCGCTCCGGTCGGCTGAAGTTCCAGGGCGGACAGATCATCATGATCCTGGAAGGTCAGGGCTATACTTCCATCGACGGGGTGAAGCACAGCTGGAAAAAAGGCGACGTGCTCAATCTGCCGCTGCGCGACGAGGGCATCATCGTGCAGCACTTCAATACCGACAGCAGCGTGACCGCCAAATTTCTTGCCGTGGAACCCAATTGGTTCGAGGCCACGACCGTGGACCGCGGCTGCGGCTTCGAGTTGATGGAAGAAGCTCCCGAATACAGGGCGAGAAAGAATGGATGAGGCGATTCATTCGCATGGCGCCCACACGCAGAGCGGCATTCCGCATGTCCATGCGACCGTCGATCATCTCGCGAACGAATTCAGCAACAGCTCCCGCCTTGCCGTCCGCCTCGACGCGGCTCTGATGCAGAAGTTGGGGCTGGAGCCCGAAAACTTCGTCCGCGTCGCGACCGATCGCGGGCGCAGCATCATCGTGCGCCTCGACCCGCCGATGGAGAGCGACAAAGGGTCCGGCTCGATTCGCCTCGACCGTTTCGTGCGGCAAGCGCTGAAAGCTCATCTCAACGAAGACGTCGAAATCGAAAAAACCGAACTCGGGCCGGTAAAGCGCATCGAGCTCCGTCCGGCGATCGACGTTTCGCTCGCCCACGACCTTTCGCCGCATCTTAAATCGGTGATGGCGCAGAACAGGACGCCCGCAAGCAACGGCGCTGTCGTCTACGTGCCTTTCCCCCATTCGCACGCCGGCACGACCTATGAAATCAGCAAGGTCAGCGACGGCCCCGGTTATGTCGACGAGACGACAGAAGTCATCCTGAACTATCACGACTCGCATCTGCCGGACGGTGCCTTCGACATCACCTTCGAGGACGTCGGCGGTCTCGGCAAGCAGATCAAGCTCATTCGCGAACTGGTGCAGCTGCCGCTCAAATTTCCCAATGTCTACCGGCATCTCGGCATCAATCCGCCGCGCGGCATCATCCTTTATGGACCGCCCGGAGCCGGCAAAACGCACCTTGCGCGCGCGGTCGCCAACGAAGTGGATGCGCGCTTCTATTACATCAACGGCCCCGACGTCATCGGCACCTATACCGGGGAGACCGAAGCCAACCTGCGCCGCATGTTCAGCGAGGCGAGCCACCACGCGCCATCCATCATCTTCATCGATGAACTGGACGCCATGGCGCCGAAGCGGGGCGAAACCGGCGCCCATGCCGACACACGCGCGGTGACCCAGCTTCTATCTTTGATGGACGGGTTGAAGCGGGTTGACTCGGTCATCGTCATCGCCACCACCAACCGCATTGATGCGGTGGATGCCGCTTTCCGCCGGCCCGGCCGTTTCGACCGCGAGATATTCATCGGCCCGCCCGACGTCGCGGGGCGGCGCGAAATCCTCGAAGTGCATACCCGCGAGATGCCGCTGAGCGATGCCGCCCAGGCTTTTCTCGATGAGATCGCCAAGCGCACCCACGGTTTTCTTGGCGCGGATCTGATGGAGCTTTGCCGGGACGCCGGCTTGAGCGCGATGCGGCGTAGCGCTGGCAATCTTGCCGATCCTCGCGCCGCTTTCCGCATCCCATTGCAGGACCTTCGCGTCGAGCAGGAGGACTTCGAGACGGCGCTGTCGCAAATCCGGCCCTCGGCCTTGCGCGAGACGCTCATCTCCGTGCCGAATGTTTCCTGGAGCGACATTGGCGGTCTTACCGAGGTCAAGCGGCGCTTGCAGGACACCGTCGAGCTGCCGCTGCGCAATCCGCAGCTTCTCACCGCCAGTGGCTTGCCGCCGCATGTCGGCGCTCTTCTCCATGGGCCATCCGGCACCGGCAAGACCTTGCTGGCCAAGGCGCTGGCCAACGAATGCGGCGTCAACTTCATCTCCATCGACGGGCCGGAGATTTTCACCAAATGGCTCGGCGAAACAGAAGAAGGATTGCGCCAGATTTTCCGCATCGCGCGGCAGGTCGCGCCGGCAGTGATCTTCTTCGATCAACTTGATGCGATTGCGCCGATCCGCGGCGTCAACGTTGGCTCGATGACCACCGACCGCGTCGTCGGCCAGCTTCTCGCTGAACTCGACGGTGTCGAGCAGTTGTCGCGCGTCATCGTTTTGGGCGCCACCAACCGCATCGACCTGATCGATCCCTCGGTGCTACGGCCCGGCCGCTTCGGCGTGCATATTGCGGTCGGCTTGCCCGATGCCAAAGCCCGCGCGGAAATCCTGCGCCTTGGCCTGCGCTTGCCGGGCCGTCCCGCGGTTAAGGCAGTCGACGCGATTGTGAAGAAGCTCGTGCCGCTGACCAAGGGCTTCTCCGGTGCACGGCTGCGTCAGCTTTGCGACGAAGCAAAGCGCAATGCCATGAAGCGTACCGGATTCACCGAAGTCGCAGTTCCCGCCATTGCCGACGCGCTGGCCGCGCTCGAGGCGGACAAGAGAAACAAGACGGAAGGAAAATAAAATGGCCGAAGTCGAGCGCACAAGGGAACGCGAACGCCCGCCGATCAAGGACAATCCCTATGAAGCAGTGCTGCGCCAGCGTGCCGCATTGAAGGAACGCAACCTGAAGGGGCCGGTGGTCATTCGCGCAGACGAAATGGAAGTGTTCCAGTCGCGCCAGGGCAAGCTGAAATTCTTCATGGACCCGGTGTTTCCCCCCTTCAAGGACCGGCCGTTGCAGCAATGGCGCGTCTTCACGCACACGATCGCCACCAAGTCGGGCAAGCACGTGCATCAGGGCGGCCTGCTCATCTTCGTGCTTGAAGGCAAGGGCTATTCCATCGTCGACGGCGAGCGCTGGGATTGGGAAAAGGGCGATCTCGTGCTGCTGCCGCTGAAACCCGGCGGCGTCGAGCATCAGCATTTCAATCTCGACACCAAGCCTTCGGTTTGGGCGGCCTTTATCAACGTGCCGGTGCAGGAGCACTTGGCCTCCGATCTGCAGCAGAAGGAAACGTCGCCGGATTTCAAGGAAGGCCAATAACAAGGACATTACGGCGGGAGGGCGCCTGTATGCAGGAGTCGAACGAGCAGGCACGGCGGCTCGCCGCACTCGGTGACCTGCGCAAGGCGCTCGAACTTGCCGAGGAGATGGGCGAGCTTGAAGTGATCGAGGGCGCCGACCCAAACCTCGAAATCGGCGCGCTTTATCATTTCAGCCTGCAAAAGAAAATTCCGCCGATCCTGCTGTTCCGCAAGATCAAGGGCTATCCCGACGATCATCGCATCGCGGTCAATGTCCGCTCGTCGCGGCTTTTTGTCGATGGCCATGGCCTCGACCGCGTGCAGGCGCTGCGCAAGCAGCGGCGCAAGAACGTGCAGCCGATCCCGCCGGTGATGGTCGAGACCGGTCCGGTCATGGAGCATGTTCTCACGGGCGATGCGGTCGATGTGCTGAAATTTCCGGCGCCGAAATGGAACGAGGGAGATGGCGGCAAATACATCGGCACCGAATGCATGGTCGTCACCCAGGACCCCGACAGCGACTGGGTGAATGCCGGCACCTATCGTGTGCAGGTGCACGACGCCAAAACCGTCAGCATCTTTATCGAACCGGGCAAACACGGCGATGTCATCCGCCGCAAATATTGGGCGAAAGGTGTCGCCTGCCCCTTCGCGGTCAGCGTCGGCCAGGCGCCGGTGCTGGGCGCCGCAGCCGCTTCAACGCCGCCGGAGAATGTGTCCGAGTTCGCCGCCGCCGGCGCGCGGCTCGGCCGCCCCCTCGAGCTGGTGAAGGGCAAGGTGACCGGAATTCCGTTTCCGGCCGATGCCGAGCTGGTGTTCGAGGGCTTCATGGCGCCGCCGGAAGAGCGCAGCGTCACCGAGGGCCCTTTCGGCGAATGGCCGGGCTATTACACCTCCACCGGTCCGGCTCCGGTGCTGGACGTGAAGGCGATCTATCATCGCAACGCGCCGATCGTGACCGGCTCGCCGCCGATGAAGCCGACCTATCCGGGCGCCTATTACGGCATCGCTTCCACCTCTTTACTGCGAGCGGCCAATCTCTGGGACGAACTGGAAGCGGCCGGCGTGCCGGGAGTGACGGGTGTTTGGAAAATGCCCGGCAGCGGCGCGCGTTTCATGAACATCATTTCGATCAGGCAGATGCATCCCGGCCACGCCAAGATGGCGGGGCTTGTCGCCGCCGGCTGTGGTTCCAATGCCTATCTCGGTCGCGTCATCATCATCGTCGACGACGATATCGACATCACCGATCCGGCGGAGGTCATCTGGGCCATCTCCACGCGCTGGGACCCAAAAACCGCGACCGACATCATTGACGGCATGTGGACCGGCCATATTGATCCCATGCTGCCGCCGGAGCGGCGCGAAGCGCATGAGATGACGAATAGCCGCATCATCATCTATGCTGTGCGCCCCTTTCACTGGAAGGACGAGTTCCCAAAGGTGAACGCGATCGACAAGGACTATGCCGAGGCGGTAAAGCGCAAATGGCAAGGTAAATTGAAGTTCCTGGACGGCACCTAGTACCGCCGCAGGTCGGCAAACGAAGTAAGGAGAGGAATCATGCTGAGCGCAAAGGATATTGGCGGGCTGATGGCGATGATGCCGGCCTTTGCCACCGACAATGCGGCCGATATCCGCGCCGCGAATACGGTGGACGTGGCCAAGCTGCACAAAGGCGTCGATCGCATGATCCGCGACGGCGGCAACGTGATCGCCGCGGCCGGCAGCTTCGGCGAATTCCACACGCTGCTGCCTGAGGAGCTCAATGTCCTGGCGCACGAGACCGTCGCCGCCGCCAAGAAGCGCGTGCCGGTCTTTGTCGGCGTGACCTCGCTCAACAGCCGCGAAGTCGTGCAGAAGATGAAGCTTGTGGAGCAATCGGGCGCCGACGGCGTGCTGGTCGGCGTACCCTTTTATTTCCCCTCCACCGTCGATAACGCGGTGCGCTTCTTCCGCGAGATCGGCGAAATGTTCCCGCGCCTCAATATTATGATTTATCACAACCCGACTCTGCACAATATCAAGATCCCTGTGGAGGCCTTTGTCGAGATCACAAAGAATCCCGCGGTGATCGGCATGAAGGACAGCCACCGCGACGCGCCGGAATTCCTCAAGTTGCAAAAGGTGGTGAAGGGGAAGATGAGCGTCTTCGTGATGCAGACGCAGTATTTCGATTATGCCGATCTCGGCGCCGCCGGATTCTGGTCGATCGACGCCTGGATGGGACCTTGGCCACAGGTTGCGCTGCGCGATGCCGTGGCGCGCGGCGACCGCGAGCTTGCCGAAGCGATCACCCTCGACTTGATGCCGGCGCCGGGCGTGCCCGTGGACCTATCGTGGCGCGAGACGGCGGCGAAGATCGCAGTGAAGCTCTCCGGCTATGTCGATCCCGGACCGTTGCGGCCGCCCTTCCTCGATATTCCGCAAGCCGTCGTCGACCGGCAAAAGAAGCGGGTGGAGCGCTGGCACCAGCTCTGCGCCAAATACCGTAGCGATATACCGGCGGCGAAGGCGGTCTAGAGCGCCACGGGATCGGCCGTCCCGCCGGCTTCGCGCTTGATCGGCCGTGAGAATTTGCGCGGCGCTTCCTGGCGCCTGCGCAAGACCCCGCGCGGTCAAAGCGCGGTTGGTAGAATTAACTATTAAATTCCAGCCGCTTACATCGTTAACCATAAATTAATATCGCCCTTCACGGGCGCGTTACCCTATTGCCGGTTGCCAGAACTGGCCGAAAGATGGGCGCAAGTCCATGCCTCGCGTTCAAGCTGTGCTGAGAAAACGCCGGCGAAGCGAGGGAAATAAAAACACTGGCTCGGCGATAGGGGACGCGGAGCAGTACTGTGGCGTTGGGGGGTAAAATGAGTCGCCTCGTTGGGTCGCGAGTGCTGCTCGCGTCTTGCGTCTGCGTCCTTGCAACCAGTTTTGTTTCACCCGTCGAATCGACAAGTGCCAGTGCCTGGTGGGCGAGCAATCTATCGCCTGCGCTGACAAAGATTTCCGCCTGGAGCAGGTCGCTTTTTTCCGGCGGGGCCTCATCCAACGGCGAAGGCCCGACTTATGTCGTGGACGAAGCGTCGCTCGCGCCGCCAATCGCCCCTGCTGAGACTGACAACCTGGTCCTCGTGGCGCTCACCCAGCGTGGCGCTGCGGCCCATGCGGCTCGCCCAAGCAATTTTTCCAATCCAGCGCCGCTCCCCAAGCCGAAACCGGCTTCGGAGAACGCCAGCGCTATAACCCTCGCCAGCTTGAATCCCCACACCATCCCCTTGCCGCCAGCGAAGCCAGCTCTGCCGGGCCCGACCCGATCCGAATCCGAAACCATTCCCCTGCCGCCGGTAAGGCCCCCCTTTTCGAGCGCAAGCCAATCCGCTTCCGAACGCGTGCCCTTGCCGCCGGAGAAGCCGGCAATGCTGGAAATCTCTCATTCGGCACCGGCATCGGCAAAAAGGGATGACACGAAGACAGTCTACGCCAGCCTCAGCACATCCGACTCGGCGCCGGTGCTCGCCAGAGCGCCCGCGGCGCCCGTCATGAATGCGCCCACAGCGGTTGAGCGGCCGATCGAGCCGGCCGCGGCCGTGATCGCGCCCACACCGTCACCGGGTAAAGCCGAACGCGTCGAAGCGAGCCTCGGCGGCGGCATCAGCGCCGCAGCGCCCGCGGCATTGCCCATCGCGCGAGACGAAATGTCCAGGCCGGAGCCTGCCTTTTCGCGCAGTGAAGGGGCCAAGGAATTTCCCGCGCCGAAGGAATTCCCGGCAGCGCTGGAGCGTCATGCCAGCTTGGGGCCGAGCAGTTCCGACGCCAAGTTCGATGCGGCGTATGTGCCACCGGAAAAAATGCGCGTGGCATATGACGCGCCGCCGCCAATGGAGCGGCCCAAGAGCATTGGCAAGCGTCAGTACGTGGATGAAAGCAATTATTCCGGCCGCGGGTCCCCCGATGCCCTGCTCGAAGCCTTGCGGCACATGGGCGCGCACGCCAAGGCGCTGGGCTTGCCGCCCAGCCTCTGGTGCGCCGACTTTATGAACTACGTCTTGAAACACGTCGGCCTGAACGCGACCGGCTCCCGCGCCGCTCGTTCGTTCCTGAAATACGGCCAGAAGATCGACGAGCCGCGCGTCGGCGCCATCGCCATCTTCTCGCGTGGACGCGACGGCGGTCATGTCGGAATCGTCCGCGGCACCGACGGCAATGGCAATCCGATTGTGATTTCCGGAAATTATGCCGATCGGGTCGCCGAAGCGGTTTATCCCAAATCGCGGGTATTGGCCTATGTCGTGCCGCGGGAGCTGCCGGCGGCCACGGCCAAATCCGAGCCGGACGCCAAGCCATAGCCGAGCGGTCACCGTCCGCGCCGCGGCGGCCGGCACTCCGCACATTCAGTCGCGGCTCAAGACCTCGGCTATTCCCTTGATGCGGTTGTGCGCGTAGACCGGAAGGCCGGCGCTGATCGAATTGCCGGTATTAAACGAGCTGTTGCCCAACAGCACCTGCGCGGGCACAAGATTTCGCAGCACCGGCACATCCTCGTATTTCCGCTTCATGTCGAGGGTCCGCGCGCTGACGGCAAGCACGAGCATGCCCGTCGCCACGGTTTTCTCCGGGTCTTTCGGGTGCGCTTGAATGACGGCGATGAATTTGCCGAAATGCATCACCTCGTTGATTGCGAAGATGCTTTGCTCGAGCATCGCTGTGACGGGGCTGTCGATTCCCGTGAGGTTGCGCACCGCGGCTTCGTCGAGGGCTTCCGGCGGCAGCACGCGAAGTTCATTTTCGAATTCGATGAAATCATCCAATTTGCGGTCAGCGTCGCGAAGCTTGTTGGCAAGCGCGATGCCCATGGGGATTTTACCTTCAAATCGATAGCGTGAGCGAAGGCAGAGCAGGATGTATTCGCCCTGACACCATTCCCGCTTCGGGTTGCGATTGTTGGCATTGCGCTCGTCGTTGAGGATCTTGATCTCGTTCGGCGCGATGATCTGATGTTTGACCTGCGGGTCCATTTTCTCGAGGAAGGCGAGCGTCGCGTATCGCTTCAAATCGATGGAAGAGGCAGGCTTCGAGACGATGAACCGGGCCTCGGCGGTGTAAAGATCGAGTTTCTCCTTGGTAGTCGCGGTCATGCCTTCAGAGGTTCTCGTCGTCATTCCCTCAGTAAACTCCGGATACAGACTCAAGAAATGCTTCTGTAGCGGCCTTAACCGGCTCCAGTCGTCGAAGGTAATGAAGCCGCCGATGTTCTCCGAGCCTTCGTCGTCGCGGTGATCGCTGAAGATGATCGTATTCGGCTTCAATTGATCGAGCGGGACCTTGAGCGCGGCGGGAACCGTGGTCACGGTAAATTCCTGCGCCTCGGCTGTGCGGGCCCAAAGGAGGGCGCCGAGCAGCACCGCGGCCCATCGCATCCACATCCTGGTCATCTCCTGGAAATCCCCGCTCGAACCGGCCAAGGCAATTCAGGTGCCGAGCTTAAATCAGTCTTCTTTGTGAAGCATGCTGTTCGGATTGTAATATCCGCCGGAGCCGTACCGATAGCCGTTATACCCGCGCCAGGCTCCCTGCGGCTGAAAAAAGAAAAACCCCGGACCCGCCGATGGCTGGCTGTCCTCCGCCCGCGAAGAGCGTTCTCCGGAGCCGCGGCTTTCATAATCTGAGGCTCTGTTCCTGCCGATGACCGCGTAGCGCGCGTCGGCGACCTGCCCGGTGTCGTTGGTGCGCAGATAATCGGTAATGCCGTCGACTTCCACCGTCTTGAGATTGTTTTGTGCCTCGGGCGACGGTGGCGGCAGCAACTCCTTCGGTGCCTGATATTGCCAGCTCGCCTCGATGATATCGCCGGCGATAGGGGCCGCCACGTGGCCGCCGGTATTGCCAGCGCCGAGCGTACGGCGGCCATTGAGGTTGTCGTAGCCAACCCATACCACGACGGTGATGTCGCTGGTGAAGGCCGCAAACCACGCGTCGTTCTCGTCTTCGCTGGTGCCGGTTTTCCCACCGACATAACCGGTGAAGCGGCTCAGTGACTGCGCGGTACCGCGGGCGACGACGCCCTCGAGCATCGTCCTGAGCTGAAAGAAGGCGACGCGGTCGCCGTCGGCGAGCCAGGTCGGCTCGGTGGCAGGATGCCGATAAACGACATGATCCTTCTGTTCGATGGAATCGATGACATAAGGCTCGTGCCAGGCGCCCTCGCTGGCGATGGCAGCATAAAAGGCGGCGAGATTGATCATCCGGATCGGCTGCGCGCCAAGGACGAAGGGATAAAGCCGTAAGCACTCCGGATAGAGATGCGCGGCCTCGGCCATGTCGCAGACATCGAACAAGCTCTGTCGTGGATCCTGGTCGATGCCGCCTTTCAAAAGGCGCGCCGTCACCAGATTGCGCGATTGTTCCAGCGCGTGCCGCAAGGTCATCACGCCGCGGTAACCGCCGCCGTAATTGTGCGGGCTCCAATATTTTCGCGAAACCGAGGTGCCGGTGTCGCCGATCGGCGGCAAGGTAACCGGGGCATCCAAGACCAGCGTGTTCGGCTGCAAACCCTTATGCAGCGCGGTGACATAGGTCACCGGCTTGATCGCCGATCCCGGCTGCCGTTCCGCCTGCGTCGTGCGGTTGAGCTGACTCATCGGATAAGAGAAACCGCCGGCCATCGCCAGCACGCGGCCCGTCTTGTTTTCGAGAACGATCGCCCCGCCCTGCACCGTCGGTCGCACGCGCAATTCCGCGGAGGCATCCTCTCCGCGGCGGCCTTCGATCTCTTTCACGTACACGACGTCATACTGCTGGAGTTTCGCCCGGTCGCTGTCTTTGGGGCTGACCAGCGGCAAGATGCGGCCATCGGGCAGGCCAACATGCAACCGACCGCGTCCCTCGCCGGTTTTGTCGATCACCACGGCCGGGGTCCAATGCACGTCATAAAGCGGCAGCTTCGCGTCCTGCAGCGCGATCTGCCAGAGCGGCCGCTCGATCCGATCGCGCCGCAGCGCCCGCGTCTTTTGCTCTGCGTCGATGTGTAAAATCGATTGCATGAGATTCATTTCCGGACCCTCGAAGTGAGTCCGTCCGGCCTCGATCTCGTAACGCGCCAGCCCTTCCTGCAACGCCGACTCAACCGCCCATTGCAGTTTCTGATTGATGGTCGAGTGGACGGAGTAGGAATTGACGGTCAATGACTGCATCCCCACCAGTGTCCGTGCCTCGTGCACGAGATGATCGACGAAGTAAAATCCGCTGCGGCGGTTCGGCTTCTGATAAAGCACTACCCGCGGCGGCGAGCTCATGGCCTTGGTGAATTGCGCGTCGTTGAGCAGATTGTCCTCTTTCATCCGCTTAAGGACGTAGGCGAGCCGCGCCCGCGCCCGTGCGGGAAACCGGTCCGGATTGAACGAGGCTGGACCCTTGGCGAGGCCGGCGAGGAAGGCGCCCTCGGCGACGCTGAGCGCGGAAACGGGCTTGTTGAAATAGGCCTGCGCCGCCATGTCGATACCCCAGGCCCCGCGGCCGAGATAAATGGAGTTGATGTAGATTTCCAGGATTTCGTTCTTGCTGAGCGACCTGTCGAGGCGCACTGCCACGATCATCTCGCGGATCTTGCGCTCGTAACTCACCTCGTCGCCGACCAACAGATTCTTGGCGACTTGCTGGGTGATCGTGGAGCCGCCCTGCGGTCGTCCCGGATCAGCCATGTTGGAGACGAAGGCGCGAATGAGACCGCGCTCGTCGATCCCGTGGTGCTGGAAGAAGCGCTTGTCTTCGGCGGCGATGAAGGCCTTCTGCACGTAATCGGGTATCTCGTTCAGCGATACCCAGATACGGCGATGGTCGGATTCGAATAGCTCGGCGAAATGATTTCCCTTGTTGTCCAGAATCTCGGTCGTGCCCGGCAGCTTGAGTCCCTTGAGCTTGAGGGGGTCGGGCAGGTCGGTGACCGTCTTGTTATAGAATTGGATCACCTCGCCCATGTCGAAGGGAGATTTGTCGGCCTGCTCGCCCTTGCAGAATTCGCGATAGGCGAGCTGCAGGTCGTTGAAATTGATGCCGCGAAAAGTCTTGATTTCGCCGCTGGTCACGGCGGGGTCCTTCAAGGCGGTATCGATGAGATCGTCGAGATTGATGTCTTCGAGGTCGAAAGCCCGGCGCATATGGGCGCAGCCGTCGCGCAGCAGGTCGACGACCTCCTGGCGGTCGTAGACCGGATCAAAATGCGTCTTGACGGCATCGGGCCGGGTCGTGACCTGGGCCAGGGCCAGGGCGGTGGCGAACATCTTAACGAGGACCAGGTTCATAGTGCCACCGGCAGCGTTTCCGCGAAGCATTCCGACCTATGGCCAAACGCATTGTGCCCTTGGCCGCGAGCCCGGGACCGCAGTTCTAAACGGATTTCGACACGCGGGCTAATGACATCGCACCGAGCCCCAACCGCCTTAATAATTAACGCCAATTGCGAAAGTTCCATGGCGCCGGCAAAGCGTCTCAGTCTTGTAATGGCGACGGCTCATAGTAGAGTTGCGGAGGTGGGGTGAATGTCACGGTGCGCGTTACGCGATAGGCCAGCGCGACCAAGGGGGGGACAGCACCGGGCAGAGAGAATGACGACGCGCGGATATGCTCGCGATAGCCATTAATCTTACCCGGCCAAATCCTTCGCATCTGGTTTTCACTTCGGATTAGTTATTCAATATGGACTCTCGGCAGAACGAGAGCCGTCTGCCAGTTGCGTAATCGAGGGACGGCATGACCTGGGGACTTCGGCCGGTAACGCGTTTTGTCTTTGCCGCAACAGTGTCATTCCTCCCCGTGTTCGCGCATGCCCAGCAGGCGCAGTGGAATTCCTGCATCGGCAAAAACACTTCAGCGACGGCGCGGATTTCCAGTTGCACGGCGGTGATCGACGCCGCGACCGAGTCGCCGGAGAATCTTTCGATTGCCTACAGCAGCCGCGGCGCCGCCTATGGCGAAAAAGGCGATCAGGATAGTGCGCTGCGCGATCTCGACAAGGCGATCGAGCTAGATTCCAAAAATTCCGCCGCTTACTACAACCGCGCGCTGTCCTACGTGGACAAGCACGATTACGAGCACGCGCTGCACGACTTCGATCAGGTAATCGCTTTCGATCCGAAAAGCGCGGTCGCCTACTATAATCGCGGCCTCGTGCTTCACGAAAAACACGACTACGCCAAGGCCATCCAGGATTTCAATCAGGCGATGAAATTGAGCCCGCCGTATTATCAGGCGCTGCTCCATCGCGGCATGTCATATACCGCGAAGGGCGAAGCCGACCGGGCGGTCCCCGACTTCGATCAAGTCATCAAGAACAATCCGCGTGATGCGGCGGCCTTTTTTAACCGCGGTGTCGCCTATAAGGATCTGCGCGACTACGACCACGCGATTCAGGATTTGACGCAGGCGATCAGAATCAACGGCAGTTACAGCGCCGCGCTCAATCAGCGCGGCATGATCTATTTCAACAAGGGTGATTTCGATCACGCCATCGACGACTTCGATCAGGCGATCCAGACCAATCCCAAGGACCCGGAGTCCTATAACAACCGCGGCCTGGCCTATCGCAACAAGGGCAATCCCGACCGCGCCATCGCCGACTACGATCAGGCGATTCAACTGCGGCCGTCCTACGCCGTGGCCTATTACAACCGCGGTAATGCCTATTATGACAAGCGCGATCACAACCATGCCATCGAGAACTACGACCAGGCGATCAAGATCGATCCGCATTACACCACAGCGTATTACGACCGTGGCGTCGCCTATTACGACAAGCGCGATTACGACCGCGCCGTGCAGGACCTGACTCAGGCGATCAAGCTCGATCCCAAGGACGCGCTTTCCTATTACAACCGCGGCATCACATTCCGCGTCAAAGGCGAGGTCGATCGCGCCATTGTCGATTTCGATCAAGCAGTGAAGCTCGATCCCAAGCTCGCCCTCGCCTATTACAATCGGGGCCTGTCCTACAAGGACAAAGGCCAGGACGAACGCGCCATCGCCGACTTCAGCCAGTCGATTAAGCTCGACGCGAAAAATTCCTTCGCTTTCTTCAATCGCGCCGTGGCCTATGGCGAGCGCGGCGCTTACGACCTCGCTCTTGCCGACTACGATCAGGCCATCAAGCTCAATCCGAATTACCCGGCCGCCTATTTCAACCGCGGCGACATCTATTATGAACGGCAGGATTACGACCGCGCCATTTTGGATCTCAATCAGGCGCTCAATATCAAGCCAAATTACACCGTCGTGTTTAATGTGCGCGGCCTCGCCTATGTCGGCAAAGGCGACATCGACCGCGCTATCCAAGACTTCGATCAGGCGATCCGTCTCGACCCGCGCTTCGCCATCGCTTTCTTCAACCGCGGCAAATGCTATCAGAGCAAGGACGATTTCGACCGCGCCATCTACGACTTCGATCAGGCGATCAAGATCAATCCAAACTATGAGTCGGCTTACCTCAATCGCGGCCTGGCCCATCGCGCCAAACGCGATTTCAACCGCGCCATCGCCGATTTTGCCGAGGTCATCCGCCTCAATCCGAAAAATCCGGTCGCGTTCTACAACCGCGGCTTGGCCTATCAAAATACCGGCGACGTCGACCGCTCCATTGCCGACTTCAACGAATCGCTGAAGCTTGATGCCAACTATGCACTCGCCTACTATTATCGCGGCCGAAGTTTCGCGCAGAAGCAGAACTACGATACTGCGATCGCCGATTTCAATCAGGCGATCAAGCTCAGCCCGAAGGACACGGTGATCCTCCACGATCGCGGGCTCGCCTATTATGCGAAGCGCGATTACCCCCGCGCCATCCACGATTTCGACCTGGCTATCCTCGCCGACCCGAAGTTCTCCGTCGCCTATGATAGCCGCGGCCGCGCCTATCACGCCAAGGGCGATTACGATCGCGCTGTGTCCGATTTCGACCAGGCGCTGCGCATGGATCCGAAGTTCGCGGTTGCCTATGACGATCGCGGCAAGGCTTATGCGGCCAAGGCACGGTACGATCGCGCCATTGAGGATTACGATCAGGCCGTGCGTATCCGCGCGGACTTCGACGGAGCCTTCAACGATCGCGGCATGGCTTATGTCGCCAAAGGTGATCTGGACCGCGCCATCGCTGACTTCGATCAAGCCATCAAGATCAATGCCAACAATGATGCGGCGCTGAACAACCGCGGCATGGCCTATGCCAGCAAGAACGATCTCGACCACGCGATCCAGGATTACGACCGTGCCGTGAAGGCCAATCCGGCCTTCGACATCGCGTTCTACAACCGCGGCCTGGCTTATGCCGGCAAAGGCGAGACCGAGCGCGCGATCCACGATTTCGACGAGGCGATCAAGCTGAATGCCGGCTTCGACCGCGCCTTCTTCAATCGCGGCAACGCCTATTACAAAAAGCGCGACTTCGATCTAGCGATCGCCGACTATAGTCAGGCCATCAAGCTCAATGCCACCGATGCGGTCGCCTTCAACAACCGCGGCGATGCCTTCTACGACAAGGGCGATTTTGACGCGGCCATTCGCGACCTGACTCAGGCCATCAAGCTCAAACCCGATTACGACATTGCCTTCTATGCCCGCGGGAACGCCTATCGCGGCAAGGGCGAGATCAATCCTGCCATCGCCGACTACGACCAGGCGATCAAGATCAATCCGAAATTTGCGCTGGCTTATGCCAGCCGCGGCAACGCTTATTTCGACCGGCGCGACTACGATCACGCGATCTCGGATTTCGGCCAGGCTGTCAGCCTGAATCCTCAGAATGTGAAGGCTTTCAACGACCGCGGCATAGCCCATGGTCTCAAGGGCGAGCTCGATCTCGCGGTCAAGGATTTCGAACAGGTCATCGCCCTGGATCCGACGAATGCCGGGGCCTTCAACAACCGGGGCTATGCCTACCGCGCCAAGGGCGATACCGACCACGCCATCGGTGACTTCAATCAGGCCATCAAGCTCGACCCGAACTATGCGCTCGCCTTCTACAACCGCGGCGACGCCTATTACGACCGCCGCGAATACGGCCAGGCCATCGAGGATTTGAACCAAGCGATCAAGTTAAATCCAAAAGACCCATTCGCCTATCATGACCGCGGCGTTGCCTATTACAAAAAATTCGACTTTGAGCGCGCGCTGTCCGATTTCGAGTATATGACGAAATTGGCCGACTACACGCCTGCAAGCCGAGCCGGCGTCGGCAACCAGCGCGGATTTGACAGGTCGGTGCAGGGACTGGCGGAAACGGTCAAGATCAATCCGGTTTTCGCGCAGGCTTTCAATGATCGCGGCATCTCTTACGCGGCGAAGGGCGACCTCGATCACGCGATTGCCGACTTCAACCAGGCCATCGCGATCAATCCGGGTTATGCCGTCGCCTTCAACAACCGCGGCGACGCCTATTTCGCCAAAGGCGATTATGGCCGCGCCATTCAGAATTACGAGCAGGCGATTCGCTTTGACGCGAAGGATCCGGTTGCCCTTAAGAACCGCGGCATCGCCTATTATAAAATGCAGGACTACGCGCGCGCGATCCAGGACTTCGATCAGGCAATCGCGCTCGACGCCAAGGATGCGACCGCCTTCTATAACAGGGGCGTCGCCTATCTCGGAAAGCGCGACTACAACAAGGCTGTGGCCGACCTGGATCAGGCGGCGCAAATCGACCCGAAGATCGCGCTGGTCTTCCACGCGCGCGGGAATGCCTATTCGGCGAAGCATGATTACGACCGCGCCATCAGCAATCTCGATCAGGCCATCCAACTCGATGGCAAGAGCTCTTCGGCATTCGCCGACCGCGGCTTTGCCTATGCCGCGAAGGGCGACACCGAGCGCGCCATCAAGGAATTCGATCAGGCGATCAAGCTCGACCCGAAGAACGCGCATGCTTTCGTGAACCGCGGCCTGGCTTATACCGTGAGCGGCCAGATCGATCGCGGCATCCAGGACTACGATCAGGCGATCAAGCTCGACGCCGGCTATGCCGTTGCCTTCTACGACCGCGCCAATGCTTATTATGACAAGGGCGATTTCACCCAGGCCATCGCCGACTATGATCAGGCGATCAAGCTCGATGCCGGCGATGCGGCGTTCTTCCACAGCCGCGGCAACGCCTACGAGAACAAGCACGACTACGACCGCGCGATTGCGGATTACAACCAAGCGATCAAGCTTGTTCCCTCCTTCGCCATGGCCTTCAATGACCGCGGCATCGCCTATGCGGCGAAGAATCAACACGACCGCGCCATCGCCGATTTCGATCAGGCCGTCCGCCTCGACGGCAAGAATGCGCGCGCCTTCTACAACCGCGGCCTGTCCTATCGCGCCAAGGGCGACCTGGCGCATGCCATCGCCGATTTCGACCAAGCCATCGGCATCGATGGCAATTACGCCGTCGCCTATTACATGAGGGGCAACGCCTACGAATTCAAACGCGACTTTGACCGTGCGATCCGCGACTTCGATCAGGCGATCCGAACGAGGGCCAACTACGCGCAGGCCTATTATGACCGCGGTGTCTCTTACGGCGCCAAGGGCGATGCCGAGCACGCCATCGCCGATTTCGACCAAGCCGCGAAATTCGATTCGAAAAGCCCGCTGGTCTTCAACAACCGCGGTTTTGCCTATCGCAACAAAGGTGACGTCGACCGTGCGATCGAGGACTATGACCGGGCGATCAAACTTGACCCGCGTTACGCCTTGGCGCTCTACAACCGTGGCAATGCCTATTACGTGAAGCACGACTACGACCGCGCGATTCAGGACTTCACGCAGGCGACCAAGATCGACGGCGATTATCTCATCGCCTACTACAACCGCGGCCTCGCCTATCGCAACAAGGCCGATTACGACCGCGCCATCGCCGATTTCAGTCAGGTCTTGCGCCTCGACGGAAAAGACGTATTCGCGCTGATCAACCGCGGCTTGTCGTACCGCGCTAAAGGCGACATGACGCGCGCGCTGGCCGACTTCGACCAGGCGATCAAGATGAATCCGAAATTCGCCCTCGCCTATTATCAGCGCGGCCTGGCGCAAGGCCTGCGGGGCGACGTCGACCGCGCCATTGCCGATTTCGACCAGGCGATCAAGCTCGACCCGAAAAATGCTTTCGCCTTCAACAACCGAGGCTTCGCCTGGCGCACCAAGGATGATCCCGACCGCGCCATTGCCGATTTCAATCAGGCAGTGCAGCTCAATCCCAATTACGACGTCGCCTATTTCAACCGCGGCAACGTCTATTACGACAAGCGCGATTACGACCGCGCCATCAAGGATTACGACCGCTCGATCGAGATCAATCCGAACAATCCCGTCGCATTCAACAATCGCGGTCTTGCCTATGACGATAAGCGCGACGCGGATAATGCCATTCCCAATTTCGATCAGGCCATCAAGATTCGACCCGATTACGCCGTCGCCTATAACAACCGCGGCTTCGCCTACCGCAACAAAGGCGATCGCAACCACGCAATCGAGGACTTCGACCGGGCGATCAAGCTCAATCCCGGATACGCGCTGGCTTATTACAACCGGGGCATCGCCTACTACGATGGACGCGATTACGAGCGCGCGACGAGCGACCTGAACCAGGCGATCAAGCTCAATCCGAATTACGGGCAGGCCTTCCACGATCGCGGCGTCAAGTACTACGACAAGCGCGACTATGACGTTGCACTTCCCGATTACGATCAGGCGATTGAAATTGGGCCGACCTACCTCGTGGCGCTGAGCGCGCCCGGCGACGTATTTGAGAATAAGCGCGACGGCGGCCGGCCGATCCAGGACGTCATTCCGGCCATCAAGATCGACCACACCGAAGCCGT
Source organism: Xanthobacteraceae bacterium (assembly GCA_035652315.1). Taxonomy (GTDB): domain Bacteria; phylum Pseudomonadota; class Alphaproteobacteria; order Rhizobiales; family Xanthobacteraceae; genus CANKHA01. Next base: position 51,900 of record DASREA010000065.1, read on the forward strand.
CGCCGTCCTCAATGCTGGCAAGATGCGGCTCGGCGCCGGGCAGATCGACCGCGCGGTCAGTGATTTCGATCGGGCGATCAAGCTGCACCCCGCCAACGCCGAAGCCTGGAGCAACCGCTGCGGGGCGCGCCTGCAGAGCGGCGATTTGAAAACGGCGCTGCAGGACTGCAATGAGGCGCTGCGCCTCAATTCTAAGGAGCCGAAGGCGCTGGAGCGGCGCGGCCTGATTTACCTGAAGATGGGTCAGCTTAAGGACGCGATCTTCGATTATGATGCGGCGCTCAAGCTCGATCCCAAGATGCCGGGCGCTCTGTTCGGCCGCGGCGTGGCCAAGCTGATGAACGGCGATGCCGCCGGCAGCAGCGCGAATATCGCCGCCGCCAAGGCGCTGAAGCCGAGCATCGCGGAAGAATTCGCCCATTACGGCGTGCGTGCCGAAACCAAGAGCGTCAACTAAGTCATGCTTCCTGAAGGCGCCGCGTCGACCTGCCGGCGGCAGCCATGATGTCGCCGAGCGCGACAAGTCGCCGGTCCCGATTCAGATCTTCCAACGCGTCGGGCAGCCGGCGCCGCCAGTTGGGATGTTCGATCGTAGTCCCGGGAACGTTCGGTTGGTCGGCCACATTCAGCACATCTTCAAGAGATACGATAACGAGCCGCGATGGCGTGCGGGCAAGATAGCGCGCGACCTCGGGTAAGCCGGGGGCAGCGTCTGGGGCCGGACCGACCGCGGCGGCCAAAGCTGCGTGCGCTCGATCCCGCTGTTCGTCATTTTCGCTCGGGTTGAGGCCCAGGTGCCGCTTTACTGCCAGGTCGTGGTGACGCAACCAGCCGGCCAATGTCGGCAGATCGTGGGTGGTGAAGGTCGCGATTGCGTTCTCGGGATACTGCTCCGGCGCGGCGAAGGCACCGTGGCGATCGCGGGCGAACATCATCACCTGATAGGACCAGAGGCCCCATTCAGCCAGCGTCTCGCGGAAATTGTCCGGCACCGTGCCCAGATCCTCACCGATGACAATGCAACCGTGGCGCGTGCTCTCCTGGGCGGTGACTGCAAGCAAGGCGGCAAAAGGAAAATTGACATAGGTTCCCTCCGTCGCCTGCAGGCCTTTGGGAATAAGGAAAAGCCGCTTTAGCGCCAAGACGTGATCGAGCCGGATGGCGCCCGCGTAACGCATGGAGGCCTCGAGCATGCGGCGGTATGGCTCGAATTCCGCCTGTTCCAGCGCCACCGGATTGATTCCGGCCAGCCCCCAATTCTGCCCTTCGGTATTGAGTGCGTCAGGCGGCGCGCCGATATAGGCATCGGCGACAATCGAGCCTTGTCCGCTCCACGCATCGAAACCTTCAGGCCGCACGCCGACTGCGATGTCGAGATAGAGACCGATGGCCATGCCGAGAGCTTTTGCGCGGGCGCGGCAGGCATCCAATTGCTCGTGCGCGTTCCATTGCACGAATTCTCGAAAGCCCACCTCTTCGCTTTCCTCGCTTGCCAAACGGGCCAACGCATCCTCGCCGGGATTCTGCCATTCGGGCGGCCAGTCCCACCACGGCTTGCCATGTCGGCGCCGCAGCACCTCGAAACAGGCGAAGCGGGTTACGGAAGAGCTCTGCCTTCGGAAATGCTCGAAGGCCGAACGCCGCTGTGCGTTCCCACTCTGGCAAAATCTTTCGTAGGCAAGGCGTAGCCCGCGCATCTTCACGGCCGCGACGCCAGGATAGTCGATCAACTCGCCTTGCCGCAGGTTTTCGACGGCATCGCGCAATCCCGCCGCTTCCCGGCCCGGAAATTCGGGAATGGCTTCGACATCTATATAAAGAGCGTTGAGAAAGAGGCGGCTGTTCGGCGAATAAGGGCTGGCATTCTCCGGGCTGTCGTCAAAATGCGCATGGAGAGGATTGAGACCGACCGCTGCCGCTCCGTGGGCGGCGGCAAGATCGATCAACTGGGCCAGGTCGCCGAAGTCGCCATGCCCCCAATTGCGCCGCGAGCGGATGCCGTAAAGCTGCGCCGCAACGCCCCACATACGCCGTGGCGCCGCCGGAGGGCCCTGGTAGGCGCAAGCCGGCGCGACCAACAGGGTCGCCGTCTCCTCGGAGCGACCCGCCGGCCACGTCACCTTCAGTTCGAGGCGGTATGTACCGGACGCCAGATCGTCCGGAAGGCACAGCTCGGAGCCGCAAGATTCGCCTTCGGCAGCCCGGTCACCGCCGAGAATGCGCCAGCGCATCTTCGCCTCGCCCGGCACTGCCACGTGAACCGAAGGGGGACGGCCGCGCCGCACAACGATGGTCTTCGGCAGGATGCGATCATCCGGCTCTCGCCCGCCTGCCAGCACCGCCGTCAGGCGCCGCAGCGTCGTCTCTTTGACGGCACGGGTCTGCCCAAAAGCATCCCGATATTGCGTCTGAATACCCCATTGAGCAGCGCGGGACTCGATGCGATTCATGGATGCCAATTTCCAGACTGGGCAGATGGATTATTAACGTCACAGCGACGCCGTTGCATCCCAAGGCCGGGGTGATGGGTTGTTCACCGCATTTCCAGGCCCTTGGCAGGAGCGCAAAATGCTCGGAATCGCAGCGATATAATGACGTGGAACCAAACGAGGGCTGTGGTTATTTTTTATAATTGCGCCCTCCGCGGTTGGGGGTCGCCAAAGCATGGTCGCCAACGTGACGGCAAACGTGCCTCTCTCCTCGGTCAGCACCCTGGCCGGTCAGCGCATTTACATCGAGGACGTCTATCCCGCCGTGGACGGCGGCCGTTTTGCGGTGAAACGTATCGCCGGCGAAGCGGTCGATGTCTGGGCCGACATTTTCCGGGACGGGCATGTGATCCTCGCGGCCGATCTGTTGTGGCGGCGGGAAACGGAGGAAAAGTGGTCCCGGCAGCCGATGCGCCTCGACGGCAACGACCGCTGGACGGCAAGTTTCACGCCGCCGCAGCCCGGGCGCTATCTCTACGCCATCGAGGCCTGGACCGACGTCTTTGCTACTTGGCGGCACGATTTTCTTGCGAAGCGCGCGGCCGGCCTTGACGTCTCGCTGGAAGCGCAGGAGGGGCGGCTGCTGATTGGCACGCTGACGCCGCGTAACCGCACGGATTCCGAGCGGCTGCGTGAGGCCTGGCGCCAAAGCGAGGAAAGCAAAGACGCTGAGCCGCTGCTCGCCGAAGATGTGAAGGCGGCCGCCTCGAAGGTGCAGCATTCGGATGTAACGCGCAGCAACGTATTTCCGCTTTACGCCGACCGCCCCTTGGCGCGCGCCGGCGCCTGGTACGAGATGATGCCGCGCAGCCAGAGCCGGCTGCCTGGAAAACACGGCACCTTTGCCGATTGCATCGCTCGCCTGCCGGAAATCGCAGCGCTCGGCTTCGATGTCCTCTATCTCACACCGATCCACCCCATCGGCCACACCAACCGCAAGGGGCGTAACAACTCGCTGCGCGCGGAGCCCGGCGATCCGGGAAGTCCCTATGCCATTGGCTCGGAGGCGGGCGGGCATGACACCATCCATCCCGAGCTCGGCACGATCGAAGATTTCCGGCGGCTGGTCGCCGAATGCGCCAAGCACAAGATGGAAGTGGCGCTCGACTTCGCCATTCAATGTTCGCCGGACCATCCCTGGGTCAAGCAGCATCCGGAATGGTTTCAGCGCCGTCCTGACGGCTCCATCAAATATGCCGAAAATCCACCCAAGAAATACGAAGATATAGTCAATCCCGACTTCTACTGCGCCGATCGCGAACAGCTATGGGAAGCGTTGCGCGACGTCGTTCTGTTCTGGCGCGAACAAGGCGTGCGCGTGTTCCGCGTCGACAACCCGCACACCAAGCCGTTTCCTTTCTGGGAATGGCTGATCCGCGAAGTGCAATCGATCGACCCGGGGGTCATCTTCCTCTCGGAAGCTTTCACCCGTCCGAAACTCATGAAGGCGCTGGCCAAGCTCGGCTTTACCCAGTCCTATACCTACTTTACCTGGCGCACCGGCAAGGACGAACTGCAGAGCTATTTTTCGGAGCTCACCCGCTACCCGGAACGGGAATATCTTCGCCCGAATCTATTCGTCAACACGCCCGATATTCTGCCGTTCCACCTGCAATCGGGAGACCCGCGCATGTTCAAGACGCGCGCGGCGCTGGCGGCAACCTTGTCGGGAAATTACGGCATTCACAACGGCTATGAATTGATCGAGCACGAGCCCATCCCTGGAAAGGAAGAATATCTGAATTCGGAAAAATACGAGATAAAAACGCGCGACTGGAACAAGCCGGGCAACATCAAGGCCTATATCGGCCAGCTCAACCGGATGCGGAAGGAAAATCCGGCACTACAGCAAACGAGCGACCTGCGATTCGCTCAGGTGGACGACGGCGAGGTGATCGGCCTCGTCAAGGAGTCGCCGGCGCAAGGAAACGCCGTAGCGGTCGCCATTGCGCTAAGCCATACCACGCCGCGGGAATTCTGGTTTCACTTCGGCGACATGGAAATAGGCCGTCCGGGCGCCCGCGGTGCGGTCAAGGCGATCGAGGACCTCGTCACTGGCGAATATCATGCCGTGCAATGGGGAGGTGTCCGGCTCCGCATCGACCCAAACCGCGATCCTGCATTATTCTTCCGCTGTATTTCCTGATGCTAGACATGAACGTCGCTCCCGAAATCGTCGCCGAACAAAGTCTCGCCGGAGATCAGCTCTGGTATAAGGACGCGATCGTCTATCAGCTCCATGTCAAGGCGTTTGCCGACAGCAACAATGACGGCATCGGCGACTTTGCCGGCCTGACCGAAAAACTCGGCTATCTGCAAGACCTCGGCGTGACCGCGCTGTGGCTCCTGCCCTTTTATCCATCGCCCGGGCGCGATGATGGGTACGACATCGCCGACTATCGCCGCATCAATCCCGATTTCGGCACGCGGGCGGATTTCCGCCGCTTCATGCTCGAAGCCAAGCGCCGCAACTTACGCGTGATCACTGAGCTTGTGATCAATCATACCTCCGACCAGCATCCATGGTTCCGCCGCGCGCGGCGCAGCAAGCCGTATTCCGACGCGCGCAACTGGTATGTCTGGAGCGACACCGACCAGCGATTTGCCGGCACGCGCGTTATTTTCAGCGACACGGAAAAATCCAACTGGGCCTGGGATCCGGAGGCAAAGGCCTACTACTGGCATCGCTTTTTTTCGCACCAGCCCGACCTGAATTACGACAATCCACGGGTGCTGATGGCCATCGTCCAGGTCATGCGCCGCTGGCTCGATATGGGCGTGGACGGATTCCGTCTCGATGCGATTCCTTATCTCTGCGAGCGCGAAGGCACCAGCAACGAGAATCTGCCGGAGACGCACGCGATCATCAAAAAGATTCGCGCCGAGCTCGACGCCTACGCTCCCGGCAAGCTGCTTCTCGCCGAAGCCAATCAATGGCCGGAAGACGTGATGCAGTATTTCGGCGAGGGCGATGAATGCCAGATGGCGTATCACTTTCCCCTCATGCCGCGCATTTACATGGCGATTGCGCAAGAAGACCGATTCCCGATCACCGATATTCTGCGGCAAACGCCCGACATCCCGGCGAATTGCCAATGGGCGCTGTTTCTCCGCAATCATGATGAGCTCACGTTGGAAATGGTTACTGACGCCGAGCGCGACTATCTGTGGTCGACCTACGCCACCGATCCGCGCGCCCGGCTCAACCTCGGCATCCGCCGGCGGCTGGCGCCGCTGATGGAAAACGATCGGCGAAAGATCGAGCTCATGAATTCGCTGCTGATGTCATTTCCCGGGACACCGATCATCTATTACGGCGACGAGATCGGCATGGGCGACAACATCTACCTGGGCGACCGCAACGGCGTGCGCACGCCGATGCAATGGACGCCAGACCGCAATGGTGGCTTTTCACGCTGCGATCCGGCCCGGCTCTACGCGCCGATGATCATGGATCCGGTCTATGGCTATGAAGCGGTCAATGTCGAGGCGCAGTCGCGGAGCCTGTCGTCGCTTCTGAGCTGGACCAAGCGTCTCATCTCGGTGCGTAAATCGAGCAAGGTTTTCGGCCGCGGCTCGCTGTCCTTCATCCGGCCGAAGAACCGGGCGGTACTGGTCTACGTGCGTGAATTTCAGAATGAAGCGATCCTCTGCGTCGCCAATCTCTCCCGCTCCGCTCAGGCCGCCGAGATAGATCTTTCGCACTGGCGCGGCCGCACCCCGGTGGAAATGCTGGGGCGCAAGGATTTTCCGCCTATCGGGGAACTGCCGTATTTGCTGACGCTCGCCCCCTACGGCTTTTTCTGGTTCCAACTCGTCGAGAAGGTCGAACGGCCCGCCGCTTCATTAAGCTTCGCACCGGAACCGGAGACGTTAGTGGTGACGGGCCCCTGGGAAGCTTTGTTGCAAGGCCGCAGCAAAGAAATTCTCGAGCGCGACGTGTTGCCGGAATTTCTCGCTTCCCATCGCTGGTACGAGGAACGCGGCGTCAAGCCTGCGCACAGCAGGATCATTCTCAGTATGCCCTTGCAAAAAGGGGAAGACGGCGTCGAGTTAGTGCTGGTTGAGGCGCAAGGACGGAACGACACGTCGTCCTATCTGCTGCCGCTTTCGATCCGGTGGCAACGTTACGACCGCAACGAAAAAAACGCCGATGCTCTGGCGCGCGTGCGGCGCGGGTCTCGCGAGGGTATACTGCTCGACGTCACCGCCGACAAATCGTTCGTCGCGCCGTTGCTCGAGCACGTGCGCAGCGGGAGAACGATCGAAGAAGACGGGCACTTGTTGAAATTCAGGCCGATCGGCGAGTTTGCAGCCCCGACGGCGGAAGCACTTGAGAACACGCGTGCCGCAAATCGTGAACAATCAAACACGACGGTAATTGTCGGCAGCGAATACGTCGTCAAACTGTTTCGGCGCCTGATGCCCGGCCCAAACCTCGAAATCGAAATGGGCCGTTTCCTGACCGAACATACCAGCTTTGTCAACACGCCTGCGCTGACCGGCACCGTCGAGCTGATCGAAAACGGCGTGCCCCACGCCGTAGCAGTCATCCACCGTTACATCGAAAATCAGGGTGACGCCTGGTCGGTGACCAGCGCCTATCTCGATCGCTTCGTCGACGAGCAGCGGCTCCTTGCCACCGAGACGGCCGTCGAAAGCGACGAGCACGGCTCTTACGTGCAGCGGCTCAATCGCATCGGCCAACGCGTTGCCGAGCTACAGGTGGCGCTCGCCAGCCGTGATGACATTCGCGAATTTGCGCCTGAGCCGATGACGGCGCAGGATGCGGAAATCTGGTCCGAAATTCTTTCTCGGCGCGCCCAGCAGGCATTCGACGAGTTGAAGCGCCGCGCTTCGCAACTAAGTGAGCGCGACTTTGTTCTTGTGGAAGCATTGCTTGCTTACCGCAGCTCGCTTCCCGAGCGGGTACGGGCGCTGATTGAGGGAAATACTGATTTCATGAAAATCCGTCAGCATGGCGATCTCCATCTCGGCCAGATCCTCATGGTGAAAGACGATATTCAAATCATCGATTTCGAAGGCGAACCGAAGCGTGGCTCCGATGAGCGGCGGCGCAAGGTGCCTGCCGCCCGCGACGTCGCCGGCCTGTTGCGGTCGCTGGATTATTCAGCGACGGCGGCTCTCGACCGCGCGATCCGTGTCACGCCCGACGATCAAGGCAAGATCGCACGGGCCTTGGCGGATTGGCGCGCGCGATCAGTTACCGCGGTGGTAACGGCTTATCGCGAATCGATGAGCGACGCACGGCTTTGGCCGGCGGACCCGGAGGCGGCACGACGACTTTTGAATTTTTTCATGCTGGAGAAGGCTTTTTACGAGATCGAATATGAACTGAGTTTCCGCCCGGAATGGCTGCACGTTCCGCTTGCCGGAACTTTGCGGATTCTTGCCGCGCCTCAGGACAATGCCTCATGACCAAGCTGCCGCCCGAAGCTTATGCCATTATCGAGGGGCGGCATTCCGATCCTTTCCACTATCTCGGCTGGCACGTGGAAGACGGCGTGCCCGTGGTCCGCGCCTTCTTGCCGGAGGCAGCCGAGGTCGCTGTTGTGGAGGACAGCGGACAGGAGAGCGAACTTCGCCGCATCCATGACGCCGGCCTTTTTGCCGGACGGCTACCGAACGGATCGCGGCGCTATCGCTTGCGCGCGCGCTTTGGCGATAACGTCGTCCAGCTCGAAGATCCGTATCGCTTCCTGCCGGTGCTCAGTGACCTCGATCTCTATCTGCTCGGCGAGGGCACGCATATGCACCTCTACGAGAAGCTTGGCGCCCACCTGATGGTTCAGGACGGTGTCGAAGGCGTTGCCTTCGCCGTCTTCGCGCCGAATGCGAAGCGAGTCAGCGTCGTCGGCGATTTCAACTTCTGGGACGGCCGACGCCATGCTATGCGAGTCCGCGGCAACGGTTTTTGGGAAATTTTCATTCCCGGCGCGCGTGAAGGCGACAAATACAAATACGAGATCGTCGCCCCAGGCGGAAATTTGCTCCCGTTGAAATCAGATCCGGTGGCTTTTGAAAGCGAGCAACGGCCGAAGACCGCGTCCATCGTCGTTGACATCGACCGGATAATCCGCCCGCAGCCGGCGCCAGCCAATGCCAACGCTTTGGCCGCGCCAATCTCGATCTACGAAGTTCATCTTGGATCGTGGCGCCGCCGCCCGGAGGAAGGCGGGCGCTGGCTGACCTACCGCGAATTGGCGGACCAACTTCCCGCTTATGTTGGCGATCTCGGCTTCACCCATGTCGAATTCCTGCCGGTCGCCGAGCATCCTTTCGACGGGTCATGGGGCTATCAGCCGACAGGACTTTATGCGCCGACAAGCCGCTTCGGGACGCCCGCGGACTTCGCTGCGCTGGTGGATGCGTGTCACCGCACCGGCCTCGCTGTTCTGCTCGATTGGGTGCCGGGTCATTTTCCCGATGATCCCCACGGAATCGCGCAATTCGACGGCACCGCGCTGTATGAGCACGCCAACCCGATGCAGGGACGGCATCTCGACTGGGGAACGCTCATTTACAATTACGGCCGGACCGAAGTCACCAATTTTTTATTGGCGAATGCGTTGTTTTGGCTCGATCGCTACGGTGCCGACGGATTGCGCGTCGATGCCGTGGCTTCGATGCTTTATCTCGATTACAGCCGCCCGGCCGGCGAATGGATTCCGAACAAATATGGCGGTCGGGAAAATCTCGACGCCATCGAATTCCTGCGGCGATTCAACACCGAAGTCTTCTCGCGTCACCCGCAAGCGACCACGGCCGCCGAGGAATCGACCGCCTGGCCGATGGTTTCCCGCCCGGTGGACTGGGGCGGTCTTGGCTTCGGATACAAGTGGAATATGGGGTGGATGCACGACACCCTGGATTACATCAGCAAAGATCCCATTTACCGCCGCTATCACCACGGGCAAATCCTTTTCGGTCTGCACTACGCTTTTTCGGAAAATTTCATTCTGCCGCTGTCACACGACGAGGTTGTGCACGGCAAGCGCTCGATCCTCGGCCGCATGCCGGGCGACGACTGGCAGCGCTTCGCCAACCTACGCGCCTATTATGCCTTCATGTTCGGACACCCCGGCAAAAAGCTGATGTTCATGGGCAGCGAATTCGGTCAGGAGCGCGAATGGAACCACGATCATTCGCTCGACTGGCATTTGCTGCAAAATCCGAAACATGCCGGCGTGCAGGCGCTCGTGCGCGATCTCAACCGGCTTTATCGCTCGTTGCCGGCCCTGCATCAGCTCGACTGCGAAGCGGCGGGTTTCGAATGGCTGGTCATGAACGACGCCGACCGCGGCATCTTTGCCTGGCTACGCAAAGGACAGGAACCACACGACCGCTGCCTCGTTGTCGTTAACTTCACGCCGCAAGTCCATCACGACTATCGTATTCAAGTGCCCTTTCGCGGTGTCTGGCGGGAAGTTCTCAACACCGATTCCGCGATCTACGGCGGCAGCAATGTCGGCAATGCAGGCGCTGTGAGCACGCTGGAAGATCGCTTTATTCCCGAGGTTAGTCTTGCCATTCCGCCGCTTGCTGCAATTTTTCTCGTCCCAGAACGGTAACGCTCGGCTTTCATCCGGCGCGCCGCATCCGCTGGGTGCGACCTGGGATGGGCGCGGCACAAATTTCGCCCTGTTCTCCGCGCACGCCGAAAAGGTGGAGCTTTGCCTGTTCGACAATCAGGGGCGGCGGGAGCTCGAGCGCATTGCCTTGCCGGAACGCACTGAAGACGTCTGGCACGGCTACCTCAACGACGTAGCGCCCGGTCAGCTTTATGGTTACCGCGTCCATGGACCCTACGATCCGGAAAAAGGCCTGCGCTTCAACCCAAACAAGCTGCTGCTCGACCCCTATGCCAAGCGGCTGGCCGGACGGCTCGTCTGGAGCGACGCGCATTTTGCCTATCGCACAGGCGGACATCGCGGCGATCTTTCCTTCGACCGCCGGGACAACGGCCGCGGAATGCTCAAGGGCGTCGTGATCGACGAAGCCTTCACCTGGGGCGAAGACAAGCCGCCGCTGATCCCCTGGGAAGACACCATCATGTACGAGGCGCATGTAAAGGGGCTGACCCAATTGCGCGACGACGTCCCGCGCGGCTGGCGCGGCACCTTCCGTGGACTCGCGGCGCCGGTCGTGATCGAGCATCTCAAGCGGCTGGGCGTGACCACCGTCGAGCTGCTGCCGATCCATGCCTTTCTCGACGACCGGCACCTGGTCGAGCGAGGACTGACAAATTATTGGGGCTACAATACAATTGGCTTCTTCGCGCCGGAGCCGCGCTACGCCGGTGACGGCAATCCCCTCGATGCCTTCCGGTCGACCGTTTCTAGACTGCATGACGCCGGCATCGAGGTGTTGCTCGACGTCGTCTACAATCACACCGCCGAAGGCAACCATCTCGGGCCGACCCTCAGTTTCCGCGGTATCGACAACCTCTCCTACTACTGTCTGCTACCGGACCAGCCGCGCTATTACGACGACTTCACCGGCACCGGCAATTCCCTCAATCTTACCCATCCGCGCGTGCTGCAGATGGTGATGGATTCGCTGCGCTACTGGGTCGAGGTCGGTCATGTGGACGGCTTTCGCTTCGATCTGGCGACGACATTGGGCCGGCTGCCCAGCGGCTTCGACCGCAACGCGCCATTCTTCGCCGCGATCCGGCAGGACCCCATTTTGTCGGCTGTCAAACTCGTCGCCGAGCCGTGGGACGTGGGCCCCGGAGGCTACCAGGTCGGTGCCTTCCCGCCGGGCTGGTCGGAATGGAATGACCGCTTCCGGCGCACACTCCGCCGCTACTGGAAGGGCGAAGGCAATCTTATCGGCGAGGTCAGCAGCCGCATGACGGCCTCGGCCGATTTGTTCAACCACGATCAGCGCGGCCCACGCTCCTCCATCAACCACGTCACCGTGCATGACGGCTTCACGCTCGCCGACCTCGTCAGCTACAGCCACAAGCATAACGAGGCGAATGGCGAGGATAACCGCGACGGCTCCGACGACAACGACAGCACAAATTGCGGAATCGAAGGCCCGACCGACGATAAAGATATTGTCGAGCTGCGCCGACGGCTGCGACGGAACTTGCTGGCCTCGTTGCTGTTGGCTCAAGGCGTACCGTTGCTGCTGGCGGGCGACGAAGCCGGAAATTCCCAACAAGGCAACAATAATGCGTATTGCCAGGATAACGAGATCGGCTGGGTGAATTGGTCAGGTCTGGCGCATGCAGGCGAAGACATGAGGCAACTGATCGCACAGCTTGTCGAGCTGCGGCGGCGCTTTCCGCAGCTACGGTCCCGCCATTGGGTGAACGGATGGCAGGATAGCGGAGTCTCCGGCGTGATGTGGCTGACGCCCCAGGGCAAGCCCATGACCGAAGCGGACTGGCAATTTCCGGAAGGCCGCTTTCTCTCTTATGTGCTTGGCCCGGCCGAGCCGGGCAAGGCGGCGCTTTTCATCATTCTCAATGCAGCAGCGGAAGCGATCGAATTTGTGCTGCCGAACTTGCAGCCCTACGACAGCTGGACCTTGGTGCTGAACACCGCGCTCGGACAAACAGGTCACAGCATGGCCGCCGGGACCACGTCCCAGGCGCCCCCTCACTCGGTTTTGGTCTATTCGGGCGGCACATGAATGCCGACTCCCCGTTCGGCCCTCACTTTTCCCGCGATGGCGTGACGTTTCGCCTCTGGGCGCCGGCCGCCAATAATGTCGAGCTGCTTGCCGACTGCGCCTATGCCATGGAGGCCGGTCCTGATGGCTGGTTCAGCCGCGCCATGCCGTGCCTCCCCGCCGGTACGCGGTATAAATACCGCATTGACGGTGAGCTCGAGGTCCCCGATCCGGCCTCGCACTTTCAGCCGCAGGACTTCACCGGCCCGAGCGAGATTATCGACCACGAGCAATTCGTCTGGCGCGCGCAGGGATGGCGCGGCCGGCCCTGGCGTGACGCCGCCATTCTCGAGCTGCATGTCGGCGCATTCACGCCTGGCGGCAGTTTTCACTCAGCCATCGACAAGCTCGACGAGGTGACGGACTGCGGGTTGACCGCCATCGAATTGATGCCCGTTGCCGATTTCGCCGGACGCCGAAACTGGGGCTACGATGGCGTCCTGCTTTTTGCCCCCGACAATAGCTACGGGCGTCCCGAAGACCTCAAGGCATTGATCGATGCGGCACATATCCGCGGCCTGATGGTTTTCCTCGATGTCGTCTATAACCACTTCGGCCCGGAAGGAAATTATCTGCCTCGCTATGCGCCCGCTTTTTTCACGGAACACCGGCATACGCCGTGGGGCGCTGCGATCGATTACCGCGTGCCCGAGGTGCGGGCCTTCGCCATCCAGAATGCGCTGCACTGGTTGAAGTATTATCGGTTCGATGGGCTGCGCCTCGACGCCGTCCACGCCATCACCGAGCCGGGCGAGCCGCATATACTTCACGACCTGAGCCGCGCCGTGGGCCAATTTGCCTTGGCGGCGGGGCGCGAAATTCACCTCATCCTCGAGAACGACGACAATCGCGCAAGCCTGCTCGACCCGCACTCGCCTGCATCGCATGGTGGCTACCGGGCGCAGTGGAACGACGATTATCACCATGCTTGGCACGTGCTGCTCACGGGAGAGACACACGGCTATTATCGGGATTACGCCGACAATCCGCGCCGCCATCTGGCGCGGACCTTGTCCTCTGGTTTTGCCTATCAGGGAGAAAGGTCCGCGCACCGCGGCGGACGCCGGCGCGGCGAAGCCACCGATGTTCTGACACCATCCGCATTCATCGATTTTCTGCAAAACCACGACCAGATCGGCAACCGCCCGCGGGGCGATCGGCTGGCGGCGGTTGTCCAACCGCCCGCCATAGAGGCGGCGCTCGCGGTCACCTTGCTGGCGCCGATGCCGCCCATGCTGTTCATGGGCGAGGAATGGGGCGCGACGGCGCCTTTTCCTTTCTTCTGTGACTTCGCTGGCGATCTGGCGGAAGCCGTGCGCAAAGGCCGGCGCGAGGAATTCAAGTCGGCCTACGCCGAAATGGACGGTGACATTCCCGATCCATTGCTGGAGGCGACCTTCCGCTCCGCCATCCTGGACTGGCAAGCGCGCGCTACGCCGGCCGGCGAGCAAAGGTTGGCCTTGGTCCGCCATCTCTTGATCACGCGAAAAATTGAAATTGTGCCGCGGCTTTCCGTTGCTGCGTTTGGCGATGCTCACTTTGAGGGCGATATCTTGCAAGCCCGCTGGCATTTCGGCGCCGAAGAATCACTTTTCCTCCTGGCCAATCTTTCCCAAGGCTCTGCGCCCCGCTCCGGTGCTTTGCCCGGCCGCCTCATTTGGGGCGCCACCGCGCCGCCAGAATTGCCGCCCTGGTCTGTGTATTGGAGCATTGGCTAGCGTCCATGGCCGCCGCGATTCCCACCGCCACCTATCGTTTGCAGTTCACCCCGCAATTCGGCTTCGACGAGGCGGTCGCGATCGTTCCATACCTCAGGGAGCTCGGCATCAGCCATGTCTATGCCTCGCCATTTCTCAAGGCGCGGTCGGGCAGCACGCATGGCTACGACATCATCGACCACAACGCCATCAATCCCGAGATCGGCGGCGAGGACGGTTTCCTCCGGCTCAGTGACGCACTGGCCGCGGCGCAGATGGGACTCATTCTCGATTTCGTCCCCAATCACATGGGCGTCCATTACGCCGACAATGCCTGGTGGCTCGACGTGCTGGAATGGGGCCCCAACTCGCCACATGCCGCATCTTTCGATATCGAGTGGAGCATGCTGCCAGAGCGGCGCAGGAACGGCGTATTGGTGCCGATTCTCGGTGGGCCTTATGGAGAAGCGCTGGAAAACGGCGAGATCGAACTTCGATATGACGCC
>DASREA010000066.1:0-6159 GCA_035652315.1 Xanthobacteraceae bacterium
CGGACAGCAGACCCTCGATGAATGTCACCGGCAGGCGGCCTCCCATGACGTGGTGCGCCGCGGCGGGGCTGGCGGAAAGCACAAATCCCGCGAGGGTTAGGATGGATGCGCAAACCGCACCCTTTGGACGCAGCGCGCCTGCCTTCGTCTTGCTCATCCCTGGCCCCATGCCCGTCTTCGCGTCTTCCGCGCCGATGCTAGCCCCATTACCCGGGGCCGGTGCAAGTCTTGACAGTCCTGGCCCCTTCACCCGACAACCCGCGCGCCATCACGTCGGGGGATTTCATGCCGCAGACCGATCTTGCCAAAATCATCGATGACGCCTTCGACAAGCGGGAGGGCATCGACCCCAAGACCAGGGGTCCGGTGCGCAAGGCGGTCGAGAAGGCGCTCGACCTGCTCGATCGCGGCGAGGCGCGGGTGGCGGACAAGCAGCCGGACGGCAACTGGCGCGTCAATCAATGGCTGAAGAAGGCGGTGCTGCTGTCGTTCCGGCTCAACGACATGGCGGTGATCTCGGGCGGCCCCGGCAAGGCGGTGTGGTGGGACAAGGTCGATTCCAAATTCAAGGGCTGGACGGCCGCGCGCTTCCGCAAGGCCGGATTCCGCGCCGTGCCCGGCTCCATCGTGCGGCGCTCCGCCTATATCGCGCCGGGGGTGGTGCTGATGCCGTCTTTCGTTAATCTCGGCGCCTATGTCGATAGCGGCACCATGATCGACACCTGGGCGACCGTCGGCTCCTGCGCGCAGATCGGCAAGAATTGTCATATCTCCGGCGGCGCCGGCATCGGCGGCGTGCTGGAGCCGTTGCAGGCAGGCCCGGTGATCATCGAGGACGATTGCTTCGTCGGCGCGCGCTCGGAAGTCGCCGAAGGCGTCGTTGTGCGCACCGGTTCGGTGCTCGCCATGGGCGTCTTTCTCGGAGCTTCGACCAAAATCGTCGACCGCGACAGCGGCAAGATTTTTCAGGGCGAAGTGCCCGCCTATTCCGTGGTCGTTCCGGGCACGCTGCCGGGCAAGGACGGCGGACCGGGACTTTACTGCGCGGTGATCGTCAAGCGCGTGGACGAGCGCACACGCTCGAAGACGAGTATCAATGAGTTACTGAGGGATTGAGCCCGAATAGATGTCCACCGATCCCGTCGCGATTGCCCGCGATCTGCTGCGCTGCCCATCGGTGACGCCGGCGGAAGGCGGCGCCTTGCGGTATCTCGAAGGCGTGCTGAAAGGCGCGGGCTTCACGGTGCATCGCATGAGCTTCGGCGAACCCGGCACGCCCGATGTCGAGAACCTCTACGCCCGGATCGGCACGGCGGCGCCGAACCTCGTCTTTGCCGGGCATACCGACGTCGTGGCGACAGGGGCGGAAGCCGCCTGGAGCCACGACCCGTTTGCCGGCGAGGTGGCGGACGGCGTGTTGTTCGGCCGCGGCGCGGTCGACATGAAAGGCGGCATCGCCTGCGCGGTGGCCGCCGTGCTCGACTATCTCGCCGCCCATAGTGGCAAGCCGAAGGGCTCGATCTCCTTTCTCATCACCGGCGATGAGGAAGGCGTGGCGGTCAACGGCACGGTGAAGCTCCTCGCCTGGGCCGCGGCGCGCGGGGAAAAGTTCGATCACTGCCTGCTTGGCGAGCCCAGCAATGTGCAGGCGCTCGGCGACACCATCAAGATCGGCCGCCGCGGCTCGCTCAACGGCACCCTCGTGGTGCACGGGCGGCAGGGCCATGTCGCCTATCCCGAGCGGGCCGAAAACCCGGTGCGCGGCATCGTCACGCTGATGAATGCGCTGATGAAGGAGCCGCTCGACACGGGCAGCGCGCATTTTCCGCCGTCCAACCTGGAATTCACCTCGGTCGACGTCGGCAATGAAACGGTCAATCTCATCCCCGGCGAAGCGCGCGCCCGCTTCAACGTGCGCTTCAACGACCGCCATAGCCGCGAATCCCTGAAAAACCTGCTGGAGACACGCGCGGCCGCGGCCGCCGCCGGCCGCGTCCGCTTCTCCTTTCATTGGGAGCCGTCGAATGCCGACGTTTTCGTCATTGAGCCGGGAGCTTTCACCGATCTCGTCTCCGGCGCCATTACCCTAGTGACCGGACGCAAGCCCGCGCTGTCCACCAGCGGCGGCACCTCGGACGCGCGCTTCATCAAGAATTACTGCCCGGTGGTGGAATTCGGCCTCGTCGGTCAGACCATGCATCAGACCGACGAGCGCGTTCCGGTGGCGGACTTAATTGCGCTGACGGCGGTATATCGCCAGGTGCTGGAGAAGTATTTCGTATAATCTCCCTCTCCCCGCTTGCGGGGAGAGGGTCGGGGTGAGGGGGCGTTCCCGTATCCTGAAAGGCCCCCTCACCCGGACGCTTCGCGTCCGACCTCTCCCCGCCCGCGGGGAGAGGTAAAGAAGTGCACTCAATACTCCACCTTCACCAGATAAAGGCCATCCGGCGGCGCCAAGGGACCGCAGGCGGTGCGGTCGCGGGCGGCGAGCGCGCGGGCAAGATCGTCGGCGCTCCACTTGCCCTCCCCCACCAGCGCCAGCGATCCCACCATCGAGCGCACCTGATGATGCAGGAAGGAACGCGCCTTGGCGAAGATGCGGATTTCCTCGCCTTCGCGCGCGACATCGAGCCGGTCGAGCGTCTTCACCGGCGACTTGGCCTGACATTCGCTGGCGCGGAAGGTGGTGAAGTCGTGCTTGCCGATGAGCCGTTGCGCCGCTTCGTGCATCGCCTTGGCGTCGAGCGGGCGCGGCAGCCGCCAGGCGCGGCCGCGGTCGAGCGTCAGATCGGCGCGGCGATTGATGAGGCGATAGACATAGTGCCGCGCCTTGGCGGAAAAGCGCGCGTCGAAGGTGTCGGGCACCACTTTCGCCGCCAGCACCGCCACCGGATAAGGGCGCAATTGCGCGGTGAGCGCATCGCGCACGGTGTCGGTGTCCCATTCCTTACCAAGATCGACATGCGCCACCTGGCCGATGGCGTGCACCCCGGCGTCGGTGCGTCCGGCGCCTTGCACCGAGACCTTTTCGCCGGTGAAGGCTTCAACCGCCGCCGTCAGCACGCCCTGCACCGTGGTCGCGCCGGCCTGAATCTGCCAGCCGGCAAAGGGCGCGCCGTCGTATTCGATAAGGAGCTTGTAGCGGGGCATCAGCACAACCTCGTGCCCGCCGGGATCGCTGTGCCGCGCAAAAATTCTTCCGCCGCCATCGGCTGCTTGCCGGCGCGCTGCAACTCCACAAGCCGCACCGCGCCCTCGCCACAAGCGACCGTAAGCTTGTCGTCGAGCACCGTTCCCGCGGCGCCCGATCCCTCGCCGTGCGTGGAGCGCAGCACCTTCACGCGCACCGGCCCGTTTTCGCCCGCCAGCTCGAACCAGGCGCCGGGAAACGGCGACAGGCCGCGAATGTGATTGTGCACCTCCTGCCACGGTCTGCTCCAATCGATCCGCGTCTCGTCTTTGCTGATCTTGGCGGCATAGGAGATGCCGGCTTCCGGCTGCGGTTTAAGCTCCAGCGAGCCGCGTTCCAGCGCCGCGAGCGCCTTCACGATGGTCTCGGCGCCGAGCCGCGCCAGCACATCGTGCAATTCGCCGGCGGTGACATCCGCCCCGACCGGCGCGCGCTCGACCATGGCCACGGCGCCGGTGTCGAGCCCCTCATCCATCTTCATGATGGTGACGCCGGTTTCCGTGTCGCCGGCCATGATGGCGCGGTTGATCGGCGCGGCGCCGCGCCAGCGCGGCAACAGCGAGGCATGGATATTGAAACAGCCGAGCGGCACGCCGTCGAGAATGGGTTTAGGCAGGATCAGGCCATAAGCGACAACGACCGCGGCGTCGGCCTTGTGCGCGCGGAAGGCTTCCTGCGCATCCGCCGTCTTCAAAGTGGCGGGCGTGAGCACCGGCAGGCCGAAGCGGCGCGCCTCGCGCTCAACCGGGCTCGGCTGCAAGGCCATGCCGCGTCCGGCCGGCTTAGGCGCGCGGGTATAGACGGCGGCGATATCGTAGCCGCGCCCGGCCAGCTCGAGCAATGCAGGCACCGCGAATTCCGGCGTGCCCATGAAGATCAGGCGAAGGGACATGGCTTTTTCTGCGTCCTCTCCACTTGAGGGAGAGGGTCAACGCTAGACCACATGCGAGCGGGCCTTGGCCGCGGGATGCGGATGGCCGGGCTTTGCCCCGCCGGCCTGCTTGGCCGCCTTGATGAATTTCTTGATCACCCGGTCGCGCTTGAGCTTGGAAATATGGTCGATGAAAAGCACGCCATTGGTGTGATCGATCTCATGCTGCAGGCAGGTGGCGAGCAACCCCGACGCCTCGACTTCGCGCGGCTTCAGATCGATATCGAGGTATTTCACCTTCACCCGCGCGGGGCGTTCCACCTCTTCGTAATATTCGGGGATGGAAAGGCAGCCTTCCTCGTATTTGGCCTTTTCCGACGAGGTCCAGATCAATTCCGGATTGATGAAGACCTGTGGATCGGGCTTCTCGTCTTTCTTGGCGAGATCGAGGGTGACGATGCGCTTGGCCACGCCGACCTGAATGGCGGCAAGCCCGATGCCGGGCGCGTCATACATCGTCTCAAACATGTCATCGATCAGCTTTTTCGTCTCCGCATCCAGGGTTTGCACCGGATCGGAAACGAGCCGAAGCCGCTGATCGGGAAGGATAAGAATGCTGCGCAAGCCCATGGCGGCGATGTAGGCGGTTGGCTGTGCCGGGTCAAATGGCGCGCGGTTGCGCAAGATCACGCCCTTGCTGTTCTCTCTTCGTTCGCGCATAAAGGAACATCCATAACCGGAGTCGGGGGAGGAAACCAGCCCGTGCCCGAGACGCTCGTTCTCATCGTCGGACTGATCATGGCCGCCGGAATCGCGGCGGTTATCGCGCTGCTGCTGCGGCCGCGCCCGCCACTGGCCGATCCCGCCGCCGAGCAGCGGCTGGCCGAGCTGAACGCCAATCTGCAGACCATGGGCAAGATGCTGGCGACGGCCCAAGCGCAGCTCCAACAGACCGTCAACCAGCGGCTTGACACGGTTGCGCAAAATCTCGGCGAGTCGATGAAGACGTCGGCGAAGCACACGACCGAGCATCTCCAGCAGTTGCACGCGCGGCTCGCGGTCATCGACAGTGCGCAGAAGAACATCACCGAGCTGGCCACCCAGGTCAGCTCGCTCAACAGCGTGCTCGCCAACAAGCAATCGCGCGGCGCTTTCGGCCAGGGACAGCTTGAGGCGATCATCGCCGATGTGCTGCCGAAGGGCGCCTATGAATTCCAGTTCACGCTGTCGAACAAGTGCCGGCCCGACTGCGTCATCTTCATGCCGGAATCCGGGCCGCTGATCATCGACGCGAAATTTCCGCTGGAAGCGATGACCGCGCTGCGCAATGCCGAAAGCGACGAAGAGCGCAAGCAGGCGGCGCAGCGCGTGCGCCAGGATATCGGCAAGCATATCGCCGATATCGCGGCGAAATACATGATCCCGGGCGAGACCCAGGACATCGCCCTGATGTTCATTCCCTCGGAGTCGGTCTATGCCGACCTGCACGAGCGCTTCGACGACATCGTGCAGCGCGCGCACCGCGCGCGGGTGATGATCGTGTCGCCGACGCTGATGGTCATGGCCATCCAGGTCATTAAGCAGGTGCGCAAGGACGCGCAGATGCGCGAGGCGGCCGACCGTATCCGCACCGAGGTCGGGCATATCGTGAAGGATGTCACTTTGCTCGGCGACCGCGTTCGCAAGCTGCAGGGACATTTCGGCCAAGCCAATAAGGACATTGAAGACATCCTCACCTCGGCCGGGAAGATCGAGAAGCGCGCCGCCAAGATCGAAGAGCTGGAATTCGACGGAGAGTCGCCAGACGCCACAGTGATCGAAGCGCCGATGGCGCGGAAAATCGCGGCGGAGTAATTTCCCTCTTGTCACGCCCCGCATAGCCGGGGCATCCAGGTCATCAGGCCTGCACGACCGGATCGTCCGAGTCCGCGGGCGATGACGCCGCGAGACAGGAATGACGCCGACGCCCGCCCCCTCGCCAGCCGCGCGCCGTTCCATTGTGGACGCGGTCGCCGTCTATTTCAGGCGGCGCGTCCTGATCGTGCTGTTTCTCGGCTTCGTGTCCGGACTGCCGCTGGCGCTGTCGAGTTCCACGCTC
>DASREA010000067.1:0-15630 GCA_035652315.1 Xanthobacteraceae bacterium
GCCTGAGCAATTATTTCGCGTTCGTCGGGCCGGCGGTAATCGCGTCGATCGCCTACATGGATCCGGGGAATTTCGCCACCAACATCCAGGGCGGAGCGAAATACGGCTATACGCTGCTGTGGGTCGTGCTGCTGGCCAACCTGATCGCGATGTTGTTTCAGGCGCTGTCGGCGAAGCTCGGCATCGTCACCGGCCGCAATCTGGCGGAGATGTGCCGTGATCAGTTTCCGCAGCCGATCGTCTGGGCCATGTGGATCATCAGCGAAATCGCGGCGATGGCGACCGATCTCGCCGAATTTCTCGGGGGCGCCATCGGCCTGGCATTGCTCTTCAACATGCCGCTCCTGGCCGGCATGGTGATTACCGCCGTGGTGACGTACGGCATCCTTTTGGTCGAGAGCCGCGGCTTTCGTCCGGTCGAACTTATTATCAGCAGCTTCGTCGCCATCATCGCTTTATGTTACCTGCTCGAAATGTTCATCGCGCCGATCGACTGGGGCAGCGCCGCCCTGCATCTGGTGACGCCGCAAATCGCCGATGAGGGGGCTTTGCTGCTGGCGGTGGGAATTATCGGTGCCACGGTCATGCCCCATGCCGTTTATCTGCATTCGGGCCTGACGCAGGGGCGCATTCCGGCGGACACCGACAGCGAAAAGCGCGCGGTCGTGCGCCTTTCCAATTGGGAAGTCCTTATCGCCTTGGCGGCGGCCGGCATGGTGAATATGGCCATGGTGATGATGGCCGCGAGCGCCTTTCACGCCGGGCACAGCGATGTCAGTCAAATCGAATCCGCCTATCATACACTGGCCCCGTTGCTGGGCATCGGCGCCGCCGGAATCTTCCTGTTGTCGCTGATTGCATCGGGCATCTCGAGCTCGGTCGTGGGAACCATGGCCGGCCAGATGATCATGCAGGGTTTCGTCGGTTTCCGCATTCCGCTTTGGCTGCGGCGGCTGTTGACGATGATCCCGGCCTTCGTCGTCGTGGCGCTCGGCGTGAATGCCACGACCGCGCTGGTCGTCAGTCAGGTTGTTCTCAGCATCGCCTTGCCCCTGCCGATGATCGCTTTGCTCATCTTCACGCGGCGCCCCGACATCATGGGTGTCTTCGTCAACAAGGCATCCACCACCGCGATCGCTACGGCGGCGACGGCGATCGTTCTTACGCTCAATCTTGTTTTGATCCTGCTGACTCTTGGGATTTCCGTTCCGGGATTTTGAGCGCGACGCCGCAACGGCCTCAGCGTTCCACCCGGCGCCAGCCTTCCGGCATCAGCCGTTCCTGGGGCAGGAAGCGTCCCTTGTAATCCATCTTCTTTGAGTCCTGCACCCAATAACCGAGATAGACGAAATCCAGGCCCATGCTGCGCGCCCGCGCGATGTGATCGAGAATCATGAAGGTGCCGAGCGAGCGCGCCGCCTCGTCGGGCTCGAAAAACGAATAGACCATCGACAGCCCATCGCTTAGAACATCGACGAGTGTCGCGGCCAGCAGTTGGCCGCCGCGGCCATTGATCGACGTGACGGGGCCGCGCCGGCGGTATTCCACGAGCCGGGTCTGCACATGACTGTCCTCGATCATCATCGCATAGTCGAGCAACGTCATATCGGCCATGCCGCCGTTGCGATGCCGGGAATCGAGATAGCCGCGGAAAACAGAATACTGCTCCGATGTGGGCAGCGCGGCGCGCATATCGCTGACGATGTCTGCATTGTGACGTATAACGCGGCGCATGCTTTGTGTCGGGCGGAATTCGGCGGCCACGACGCGCACCGACACGCAGGCACGGCAGGTATCGCAAGCGGGACGGTAGGCGATCGATTGGCTCCGCCGGAAGCCGCCGTGAGTCAGAAGGTCGTTCAGCTCCCCCGCCCGTTCGCCAACGAGATGCGTGAAAACCTTACGTTCCTCCTTGCCCGGCAGATAGGGGCAAGGGGACGGCGCGGTAAGATAAAATTGCGGCGTGTCGCGCGAATGTCTGGTCACAGGCGAACCGTCTCAGGGAATCCCCGACTCCTTTAAGCATCGCGCAGCGGCAGGGTTCCGTCAAAGGCGGGGAAAAACCCTTACTCCGGCGGGACTTGCGCGGCGGCGCGATTGATGACGACGGTCCCGACAAGGATGTCATGTAATAGCCGGCGGCGCTCGTTGAAAAAGCCCACGAGCAAGATGAAGGGCGTCAGCAGGGATACAGTGAGCCAGAAAACAATGGCATGGACGGCCCCGAGCAGGAAATAACAGGGCGTGCCGTACCAGGTGCGCATCTGCAGATCCATGACGCGCATGCCGATGGTGGCTGAATAGGCGCTGCCGAGCGTGGCGCCGTAGTAGGCGATGGCCCAGATCACCGCCGCGGGCCACCAGAGCCAGAACAGCAGCCAGCCCAAACCGAACGTGATAAATCCGAAAATCACGATGAACAGCGCCGCCAGTGCCACGGGGACGGCGATGATGATCACGTCGATTACAAAAGCGACCATGCGCCGGGCGAGGACGCCTTCGAACAACTCGGGGCTGGTCACGGGATCGTAGGCATGGGGCTTTATGCTCGAAGAGCCGCCAAAACCGGGATTGCTGTTGGCCATGAATCTCCCCATTGACTTGTCAAAGATGGAATCCAAAGGTCCGGCGCGCAAGGGGCCCGGATCGGGTGCCCAGCTTTAACGGGGAGGCCGGCGTGGCGGTGACCCTTTCCGACGTGCGGGCCGCGCGGCGGGTGATCGGCGATCAGGTCTTGCGCACGCCCATGCTGGCGGCGCCAAAGCTCTCGCAGCTGACCGGCGCCTCAGTCTTCGTCAAATACGAAAACATGCAAGTCACGAACTCGTTCAAGGAACGGGGTGCGCTCACCAAGCTGTCCTCGATGTCAGGTGCCGAACGGGAGCGTGGAGTTATCGCGGTGTCGGCCGGCAATCATGCGCAAGCGGTTGCCTATCATGCGGCGCGTCTTTGCATCGCCGCGACGATTGTGATGCCGGTGACGACGCCGGCGGTGAAGATCGCCGCGACCAAATCGCACGGCGCCGAGGTAGTGCTTGAAGGTGAGGACATCTCCGGCGCGTTTGAGCGCGCCTCCGATATCGCCAAGAAATGCAATCTCACCTGGATTCATCCTTTCGACGATCCTTTCGTGATCGCGGGGCAGGGGACCGTTGCACTGGAGATGCTCGAAGACGAACCCGAACTCGACATGCTGGTGATTCCCATAGGCGGCGGCGGATTGATCGCCGGGAATGCTATCGCCGCGCGCGGGTTAAAGCCGACAATCGAAATCGTCGGCGCGGAAGCCGCCTTGTATCCCTCGGTTTGGAATGCGCTGTACGGTCAACACCGGCCGATCGGCGGTCCGACCCTGGCCGAAGGCATCGCGGTGGAAACAACGGGCGCGCTGACCTTGCCGATCATCCGCGAGCTCGTTGCGGATATCATTCTTGTCGACGAGGCGCATCTCGAACGCGCGGTGAATGCTTATCTGACTTTGCAGAAGACCATGGCCGAAGGCGCCGGCGCGGCCGGATTGGCGGCAATGCTGGCGAAGCCGGAGCGCTTCCAAGGCAAGAGGGTCGGACTGATCCTTTGCGGCGGCAACATCGATCCGCGCATTCTGGCCTCGATCATGGTCCGCGAATTGGAGCGCGACCAGCTCATCGTGTCCTTCCGTCTCACGATTCCCGATCGCCCGGGTGTGCTCGGGCAGATCGCCACTAGGCTCGGCGAACTTGGCGCCAATATTCTCGAGGTCGATCATAAGCGGCTGTTTCTCGACGTCCCCGCCAAAGGAGCCAGGCTCGACGTCACGGTCGAGGCGCGCGGTCGCGCGCATGCAGAGGAAATGTTCAAAAGCCTGGCGGACGAGGGCTATCAGCCGCTGCGCATCGAGACCAGCGAAGCCATGGAGTAAGGACGGTTAGCGTGCCGCGGCGGCCCTGATTGCCCGCCAGACCCGCTCCGGCGTGATCGGCATTTCCACGTGACGGATGCCAAAACCCGATAGCGCGTCGGCGACGGCATTGCCGACCGCGGGGAGGGCGCCGACGCTTCCGGCTTCACCCGCGCCCTTGACGCCGAGCGGATTGGTTTTGGTCGGTACCGGATTGCTTTTGATATCGATGGCGCTGAGATCGCTTGCCCGCGGCATGGCGTAGTCCATGAACGATCCGGTGAGGAGCTGGCCCTCGCGGTCGAAATGGATGTCTTCCATGAGCATCTGGCCGATGCCTTGCACCACGCCGCCCGCGATTTGGCCCTTCAGCAGCAGCGGATTCATGACCGTGCCGACGTCGTCGACAACGCTATACCGCAGAATTTCGACTTCGCCGGTCTCCGGGTCCACCTCGACTTCGCAGACGTGGCAGCCGTTGGGGTAGTTCGCGACGTCTACGCGAAAAACCGCAGTCGCCGTCAAGCCCGCTTCCAAATCCTTGGGAAGGGTCTTGGGATCCGCGGCTTCCGCCGCCAGTTCCTTAATCGTGATGGTCTGATTGGTCTTGATATTGGAGAAAATGCCGTCGGCGAATTTGACGTCGGCAACGTCGACCTTGAAGAGGTGAGCGGCGACCCTGGTGGCTTTTTCCAGAATACGATCGGCCGCAAGATTGAAAGCCGAGCCGCAAATGGTGGCTGACCGCGATCCGCCGGTGCCGACGCCGAAGAATACCTTCTCGGTATCGCCTTGCACGTAATAGACCTCGTCCGGTTTCAGCCCCAGCTTGTCGCAGACGAGCTGTTTGAAAATGGTCTCGTGGCCCTGGCCTTGAGTGACCGAACCGGCAAAGAGCGTAGCCGTGCCGCTGCGGTCGAAACGAATTTCCGCGCCCTCCAGCCCGGCGCCGGCGGCGCGCTCGATGGAATTGGAAATGCCGAGGCCGCGCAGCTTGCCGCGCTTTTGCGATTCGGCGCGGCGCTTGCCAAAGCCGGCGGCGTCGGCGAGCTGCAGGGCCATATCCATGTTCTTTTCGAACTCGCCGCTGTCATAGGTGAAGGTGAGGCCGGTCTTGAAGGGCATCGCTTCCGGCGGAATGGTATTGCGGCGGCGTAGCGCCACCGGATCGATGTCGAGCTCATCGGCCGCGATGTCGATCAGCCGCTCCAGTACATAAGCCGCTTCCGGGCGGCCATTGCCGCGATAGGGCCGCATCGGATTGGTGTTGGTGAAGACCGCGGTCACGTCGACGTATAGCGCCGGCGTCTTGTATACGCCGGCCAGCGTTCCGAGGTTGCCGGGAAATGCGTCCGCCGACGTCTGCAGATAGGCGCCGACGGGGGCGATGGTCTTCGCCCGCAAGCCGAGGAACATGCCGTTCTTGTCGAGCGCAAGTTCGGCGTCGGTGACGTTGTCGCGTCCCTGCGCATCGCTGAGGAAGGCTTCGGAGCGCGTGCTCACCCATTTCACCGGGCGGCCGGTCAGCTTGGAGGCGAGCAGTGTCAGCGCGACTTCGGGGAATATCGCCGACTTCATGCCGAAGCTGCCGCCGATGTCCCCGGCAATGATGCGTACCTTGCTTTCCGGAACCTTCAATACTTCGGCAAGTTCGGATCGATAACTGTGGGCGCGCTGCAGGGTCGTATACGAAGTGTAATGATCCTCCGTGGAGTTGTAGTCGCCGACGCAGGCGCGCGGCTCCATCGTCGCGGCGGTGACGCGATTGATGACGAAGTGATGCTTGACGACGTGGTCGGCCTTCGCGAAAGCGGCGTCGGTTGCCGCCTTGTCGCCGACCCGAAAGACGAAGCAGATATTGTTCTCGCAATCGTCCCAGACGCGGGGCGCGCCCGGCAATGGCGCTTCCGCAGTACTCACGATCGCCGGCAACGGTTCATAATCGACTTCGATCATCTCCGCCGCGTCTACCGCCTGATAATAGGATTCGGCCACGACGAAGGCGACATAGTCGCCGACCCAACGGACGCGGTCGGTGGCCAGCGCCGGGTAAGGCGGGCGAAACATTGGCGAGCCGTCCGCGCGTTTGCGCTGATTGGCGCGGGGCAGATCGCCGAATCCGGAAGCCTTCCAGTCGGCTCCGGTGAGAACCGCGACGACGCCGGGCGCCGCTTTGGCCGCCGTCACATCGATGGAGCGAATTTTGGCATGGGCATGAGGAGAACGCAGAACATAGCTGTATAGCATCCGCGGCAGCGTTAAATCCGCTGCATAACGCCCACCGCCGCGGATCAAGCGGGGATCCTCGAACCGCGGAACCGGCTGGCCGATCGCAAATTCACCCATTCGGCACCTCGCATGAAAAAGGCAGGCTCGCGGCGACGCGGTGCCTGCCAGGGACCCTTAGTTTCGCCGCCGGCCAGGCGTCAAGCCATTTGCCGGGATGGTTGCAGCGGTGGGACGCAAGTCAACTTGATGAAATCCCGCCGAAGTTCGGGGAGGCGTCATGTGTAGCGCCTCACCCACAGCGGTGATCTCTACTCTTCCTTGCTGCCACCTTTGAGTTTTGCCTTTGCCAGATCGATGCCCTGTTCGCGCATGAGGTCGTCCGTGGTCGTGAGCGCTTCATTCGAGGTCGAGGCGAGATCGTGAATCAAGGCAGCGGTCTCTTCCGCCGAGAACGCTGAATAGCCCTCGATGGTGGTCTGAGCCTTATTCTGGAATTCGGCATCGGCCGTCATTTTCTCAAAAGCCGTGCGATAGGCCCCGACAACGGCCGGCGGCGTAGCGGGCGGCAGGGCCAACCACTTAAAGATCCGGCTCGCACGCCAGTAGTCATATGCGGCCTTGATTTTCGGATCGGCGATCTTGCCCTCCATGGCCTTCGTGAAAAGCGGCGCGGTGTCGGCGTCCTTGCGGCCGGAAGGCCGGGCTTTGGGATTCAACCCATCGAGATAAATGATTTTGAATTTGTTGGTATCGGTCAGTTTATCGGTCACATAGAATCGCGGAAACGAGGTCATGTCGATTTCACCGCGATCGAGTGCCAGTACGAGATCGGGACTGCCCGGATAGCCAGTCACCCATTTGACGTTCCAGCCCAGGAATTTGGCGCCAAAGATCGCCATACGCATTCCGGACCGCGGCGCTCCTGTGACCGAACCCATATTCACCGGGCTTTTGCTCTTATCCAGGAGCCGCGGCAGAGCATCGGCTCGAATGATCACGATGTTGTCGCCGATGCCGATGCCGCCGACGACCTGAAACTTGGCGGGATCGTAATGGGACTGCGGTGTGCGAAAAGTGATCGGATCGACCTGTGAGTTCGAAGTCAGCGTTATGGTCAAGCCGTCGGGCTTCGCCTGGTTGGCGATGAAGTTCAACGGCGGCACGCCGTGGCCGCCCGGCATGTTTTCGATCACCATCGTCGGGCTTCCCGGCAGGTATTTAGTGAGGTACGCGCCGATTAGCCGCGCCGCCAGATCGGTGCTGCCGCCGGTCGTAGTCGGCACAATCATCTTGATGGTTTTGCCCGCGAAGGAAACGGTCTCGTCCGCGGACGCCGGACCTACCAGCGTGACGGATATCGCTGCGGCCGCTGCTATCGCAATTATCGGGAATTTCATCGGCAGTTTCCTCCCGGTTGTTTTTCGTTTCGGCGGCTAAATTAAGCCGCTCGCAGCCGCCAGACAAGATAGTATGTTAGCCATACTGCCTTGCCGCAAGCCGTCAGCCCTGAAGCTTTTCGACAGCTTTCGGCGCGAAATAACTCAGCACGCCGTCGGCTCCCGCGCGCTTACAGGCGATAAGGCTTTCCATCATAGCCTTGTCGCCGTCGATCCAGCCATTCGCCGCCGCGGCCATAATCATCGCATATTCGCCGGACACTTGGTAAACGAAGGTCGGCATGCCGAAAGCGTCCTTCAGGCGGCGAACAATATCGAGATAGGGCAGGCCCGGTTTCACCATGATCATGTCCGCGCCTTCGGCGATATCCAGTTCGGCTTCGCGCAACGCCTCCTCGGAATTGCCGGGGTCCATCTGATAGGTTCGCTTGTCGCCAGTCAGGGCGGCGCTGGAGCCGACGGCATCGCGGAACGGTCCGTAGAAGGCTGAGGCATATTTCGCCGAATAGGCCATGATCTGCACATCGACGAATCCGGCCGCGTCGAGCGCCGTGCGGATCGCCCCGACGCGCCCGTCCATCATGTCGGATGGCGCGATAATGTCGCAGCCGGCCTCCGCTTGAACGAGCGCCTGCCGGGTTAGGACGGCAACCGTCTCGTCGTTGACGATCACCCCATCGCGCAGGAGCCCGTCGTGGCCGTGACTGGTGAACGGGTCGAGCGCCACGTCGCACATCACGCCGATATCGGGCACTTCGCGCTTGACGGCGCGGACCGCGCGGCAAACCAGATTGTCGGGATTGAGCGCCTCGGAGCCTTCGGCATCGCGAAGTGCGGAGTCGGTATAGGGGAACAAGGCGATGCAAGGAATGGCAAGCTTGGCCGCGCGTTCCGCTTCGCGTATGAGCTGATCGACCGACAAGCGGTCGACGCCGGGCATCGAGGGGATCGGAATCCGCCGGTTGTTTCCTTCCGTCACGAACAACGGCCAGATGAAATCAGCGGCCGTCAACTCGTTCTCGCGCACGAGTTGGCGCGCCCATTCGGCCTTGCGGTTGCGGCGCAGGCGGACGGGCAGATCGAGCTGCGCGGCGCGTTCGCTCCGGCCCGGCAAGGCGGAGAGGCGGCTCGTCTCGACGGGACGGCCAAATTTAACCGCCATAAGCTATTCTCCCGAGACGCGTGTTTTAGCCATTCCGGGCCGGAGCGGCAACAAAGGCCGGCGCCGTGACAAAACCGCGCAGGACCGATAGAGCCATCGCCGATGACTGATCCGGTGATTAGCGACCAGGGCCAGACGCTTGAACCGGTCCATGCCGGCGAGGACGAAAGCGTTGCGGTCCGCTGGTCCACCCGCCTGGCGCTATTTTTGCGGATTATGGCGGTGCTGTCGCTCGGCAAAGGCCTCTACCATTGGTCGGTCATTTGCGGCATCGGCGAAGGGCCCGATGGCAGCTTCGAAAACGGGCCGATGTCGTGGCAATCGGCGACCGCCTTTTTTGCCGTCATAGACCTCGTGGCCGCGATCGGTCTTTGGCTCGCGGCGGCCTGGGGCGCCGTCGTCTGGCTCACCGCCTCGATTTCGATGGTCGCCGTGGTCGTGCTGTTCCCACAGGTTTTCAGCGCCGGAATGTACCTGGCGCCGGCTGAATTGGTTTTGCTTGGAATTTATCTGTGGCTCGCGCTGCAGGCTGCCCGCGAGCAGGCTTTATAAGCCTTCTGGCGGCCACGGAGGTGAACGAAAGATTGCGCAGAAGAACCGAATTGTAAGCGTCAATCATGTATTCACGCTGCAAATAAACCTTCTTTTTATTGTGTTATTTAAGCTGATCTTAGATCACGGCATGTAATTTCGCCGCCTGTGCCGCGGGAAAACAGGGCCCGCAGGCGATAAAAAACAGGAAGGCGTCACATGAAAGCCGTTGTGAAAACGGTGGAGCCGGTCGAGCGCGAGCCGCGCGCCGACAACATCCAATCGCTCTATCTCGAAGCTTTGACCTTGGTCGAACGGCTGCATCGGCGGCTGCTGGACGTCATCAAGGACGAGTTCGACCGCCGCGGCCGGGCCGACATTAATTCGGTCCAGGCGCTATTGCTGTATAACATCGGCGACAAAGAGCTGACGGCCGGCGAGTTGCGCACGCGCGGCTATTATCTCGGCTCGAACGTCTCCTACAATCTCAAGAAGCTCGTGGAGATGGGGTTCCTCGATCACCAGCGCTCCCGCGTCGATCGCCGCTCTGTCCGCATCAAGCTCACGGAAAAAGGCCAAGACGTGCGCAACATTGTCGAGGCGCTCTACCGCAAGCACGTGCGTACGGTGGAACAGGTGGGTGGCATCAGTTGCGACGAGTTTTCCACCCTCAACAAATCGCTGCATCGGCTCGAGCGGTTCTGGACCGACCAGATTCTCTATCGCCTCTAAGCGAGTGCGATATTGCAAGGCTTCAGCCCCGGCTCGCGCCGGGGCTTTTTCTTTGCCGGCGGGCCACAAAATCGCCCCGCCCCGGTAATATCCCAGTCTCTGCCGAGAAAAACGGCTGGCCTTTCCGGCTTGGCGCGTTCATCCTCCTGGTTCATCGGGTCATTTTAAAGTGGCACGCAAGGCGCGCGGCGCAAGGTATTGGGCTTAAAGGCTTATGGCAGAAATTATCGATAGCTCCGGACCTCGCGGATTGGACCGTCGCCGTTTTCTCAAGCGGGTGCTCGGCACCGCGGTATCCGCGGCGGCATTTGCGCCGCTGGCAAGGGCCGACGCCGCGGAAGACCCCACGCTTCAATCGCTCATCGAGCAGAATCAGCAAATCGGATTCGGACAGGAATTTGATTCGGCGTCGCGCGATATCCAGATGCCGCAGCCCTCGGTACCGACGTTGGGGCCTGAAACCATCGCCAAGACCGAACAAGCGATCCAGCAATACGAGACGATTCAGGCCCAGGGCGGCTGGCAGCCATTGCCGGCGGCCGGACAGCTCAGATTAGGTAGCCGCAATCCGAACGTTGCGGCTCTGCGCAAGCGGCTGGAGGCGGTCGGCGATCTGCGAACCAATGCCGGCGTTCCCGATGTCTTCGATTCTTACGTAGCGGCTGCGGTGCAGCGCTTTCAGAGCCGTCACGGGCTCGACGTCGATGGCATCGTGCGCGAGGACACCTACAAGGCGCTGAACGTTCCGGTGGCGGTACGGCTGGCGCAACTGCATACCAACGTCGCGCGCCTGCGTGCGTTGAATGTAAAATTCGCCGAGCGTTTCGTGCTTTGCAACATTCCGGCCGCTCAACTCGAAGCTGTCGAGAACGGTATCGCGGTATCGCGGCACACGGCGATCGTCGGTAAGCCTGATCGGCCTTCCCCGGAAATCCAGAGCCGGATCGTGGAAGTGAATTTCAATCCATACTGGACGGTGCCTGTTTCCATCGTCCGCCGCGATCTCATTCCGAAAATGCAGGAGGAGCCGGATTATCTGACGCGCTACCACATCCGCATTTTCGACCAACATGGCAAGGAATTGCAGCCCTCCGATATCAATTGGTATTCGGAAGAAGCCGTCAATTACCTGTTCAAGCAGGACCCGGGCGACTTCAATTCGCTCGGGCAAATCCGCATCAATTTTCCGAACACACACGAAGTCTATATGCACGATACGCCGTCGAAGAATCTGTTCGGCGAGGACTTCCGCTTTCTCTCCTCCGGATGCGTGCGGGTGCAGAATGTGCGCGAGCTGGTGAATTGGCTGCTGCGGGGCACCCCCGGCTGGTCGGATGCCGATATCGATGACGCGCTTCGCTCCGGCGAACAAAAGAACGCGCGGCTGCTCAAGCCGGTGCCCCTTTATTGGGTTTATCTCACGGCCTGGGCTTCAGCCGATGGCATCGTCCAGTTCCGGCCCGATATTTATGGGCGCGACGACATGGGTCAGCACGCGGCCAGCGCCAAGGGCTGACCACAGGCCGCGCGGTAAGATCGCTAGATATTGCGTTTTAGCTGCGGCCTGACGCCACAACTTGGCGCTTCCGGGCCGATATGCTATCGGCAGAGCAGCAGCTAGGAATGCCCCTTGCGTCTGCCGCTCCGGGTTCCGACGCCAGCGAAAACCTGAAGCATAACAGGGAGAAGATTATGTCGATGAGCGATGCGGCCGCGCGTCAATCCGGCGCCGAAACCATGTTTTCGGCCGACCTCGCCCACAGCGATCCGGAGGTTGCCGAGGCGATCCGGCTCGAGCTTGGGCGCCAGCGCGACGAAATCGAACTCATCGCTTCGGAAAACATCGTCAGCCGCGCGGTGCTCGAGGCGCAGGGCTCGATCCTCACCAACAAATACGCCGAAGGCCTGCCGGGCAAACGCTATTACGGCGGCTGTCAGTTTGTCGATATTGCCGAACAATTGGCGATCGACCGCGTGACCAAGCTGTTTGGCTGCGGCTTCGCCAACGTACAGCCGCACTCGGGGGCCTCGGCGAATGCCGCGGCGTTTATGGCGTTGATGCAGCCGGGCGATACCTTCATGGGCCTGAACCTCGCTGCGGGCGGCCATCTCACGCACGGCTCGCCGGTCAACATGTCGGGGAAATGGTTCAAGCCGGTGCCCTACGGTGTGCGCCGTGACGATCACCGCATCGATATGGATGAGGTTGCGAGGCTCGCCCGGGAGCACAAGCCGAAGTTGATCGTCGCCGGCGGCTCCGCCTATCCGCGCATCATTGACTTCCGCCGCTTCCGCGAAATCGCGGACAGCGTCGGTGCCTATCTCATGGTCGATATGGCGCATTTCGCCGGGCTGGTGGCGGGCGGCGCGCATCCGAGCCCGTTCCCGCACGCGCATGTGGTGACGACGACGACGCACAAGACTCTGCGCGGCCCGCGCGGCGGCGTCATCCTCAGCGACGACGAGGCTCTGGCGAAGAAGATAAATTCTGCCGTGTTCCCCGGATTGCAGGGCGGCCCACTGATGCACGTGATCGCCGCCAAAGCCGTGGCCTTCGGCGAAGCTTTGCGCCCGAGCTTCCGGCTCTACGCCAAAAACGTCGTCGAAAATGCCAAGGCGCTGGCGGAGACCCTGAAATCGCGCGGCTTCGATATCGTTTCCGGCGGCACCGACACGCATCTCATGCTGGTGGATCTGCGGCCGAAGCGGCTGACGGGAAAGGTCGCGGAAGCGGCGCTCGGCCGCTCCCACATCACCTGCAACAAGAACGGCATTCCCTTCGATCCGGAAAAGCCGACCGTTACCTCGGGCATCCGTCTCGGCACGCCGGCCGGCACGACGCGCGGCTTCGGCGTCGGCGAATTCCGTCAGGTCGGCGATCTCATTGGCGAAGTCCTCGACGTCTTGTCGCAAAAAGGCGTCGAACAGGATTCGCTCGTGGAGAGCGCCGTCCGCGGTAAGGTGCAGGCCCTCATTTCCCGCTTTCCGATTTACCAGGAATAGCGGCGGCGAAGGGAAGAGGATGCGCTGTCCGAATTGCTCTAGCCTCGATACCCAGGTGAAGGATTCTCGGCCCACCGAGGATTCCTCGGTGATCCGGCGCCGTCGCGTCTGCCTATCCTGCAATTTCCGCTTCACCACCTTCGAGCGCGTGCAGTTGCGCGAGCTTTTGGTGATCAAGCGCAATGGGCGGCGTGTGCCGTTCGACCGCGACAAGCTGCTGCGCTCCGTACAGATCGCCTTGCGCAAGCGTCCGGTCGATCCGGAGCGTATCGAGCAGACGGTCTCGAAGATCGTGCGCGAGCTGGAGAGCCTGGGCGAGACCGAGGTTTCCTCGGAAACGATCGGCGAAATCGTCATGGAGCATCTGCGCGAGCTCGACGACGTCGCTTACGTGCGCTTCGCCTCGGTCTACCGTAATTTCCGCGAAGCCAAGGATTTCGAGACGCTGCTCGGCGAGTTGTCGGGCGAGGAGGAGCCGCGCCTCGACGGCGTCACGCGGAAGTAAGATGGCTCAAGCCGAAGACGCTCGATTCATGGCCGTGGCGCTGACGCTCGGCCGCCGCGGGCTCGGCAATACCTGGCCTAATCCGGCGGTCGGCGCCGTGGTGGTCAAGGACGGGACCATGCTCGGCCGCGGCTGGACGCAACCGGGCGGCCGGCCGCACGCGGAAACCATCGCGCTGCGCCATGCCGGCAAAGCGGCGCGCGGCGCCACCCTTTACGTCACCTTGGAGCCGTGCTCGCACCAGGGCAAGACGCCGCCCTGTGCCGATGCCGTCATTCGCGCCGGCATTTCGCGCGTGGTGTCGGCGATGCAGGATCCCAACCCGGAAGTCGCGGGCGAAGGGCATAAACGATTGCAGGCGCGCGGCATAGCCGTCGACATCGGCACCGGCGCAGAGGAGGCGGCGCGCGCCCATGCTGGCCATATCCGCCGCATACGGGACAAGCGTCCGCATGTGTTGCTCAAGCTGGCGGTGTCCGCCGACGGCAAAATCGCGGCGGCGGGGCGTAAGCCGGTGGTGCTCACCGAGGAGCCGGCACGGGCGCGGACGTTCCTGTTGCGCGCGCAAAGCGACGCCATTCTGGTGGGCATGGGGACGGTCATGGCCGATAATCCGTCGCTGACCTGCCGCCTTCCGGGAATGCTGTCCCGCTCGCCGGTGCGCGTCGTGCTCGATGCGAGATTGCGCGTGCCGCTGGCGATGGATGTCGTCGCGACCGCGCGGGAGACGCCGACCTGGATTTTCGCCGGCCCGCAGGCATCGCCGATGGCAGAGCAGGTTTTACGCGACAAAGGCGTCGAGGTCGTGCGTGTCGGAGCGAAGGACGGAATCTTGAACATCAACGAAGTACTCGGTGCATTGGCTGAGCGCGGGATCACGCGTCTGATGGTAGAAGGCGGCGCCCGCGTCGCCGCGTCCTTTGTTTCCGCCGGTCTCGTCGACGAAGCGGTCGTTTTCCATTCGCCGAAGGCAATAGGTCCCGGCGGTATCGACGCGCTGGAGGGCATGGCACTGCAGTCGCTGACCAAATCGCGCAAGCTGCGCGCGTTGGGCGAGGAGATGCTCGGCGCCGACCGCGCCGAATTTTTCGAACGAGCCTAGTATGTTCACCGGAATCGTCACCGACGTCGGCGAAATCCTCCAGGTGCGTGCGCGCGGCGAGGGCCTACGCCAACTAAAGATAAGCTGCCATTACGAGCGCGGCACGATCGTCAACGGCGCTTCCATCGCCTGCTCGGGCATTTGCCTCACCGTGATCGCGAGCGGGGAGGAAAACGGTCACACCTGGTTCGCCGTCGAGGCGGCGGCCGAAACATTGAACGTCACCACCGCGGGCCGTTGGCAAAAAGGGACGCGCGTCAACTTGGAGCGGCCGCTGAAAATGGGCGACGAGCTTGGCGGCCATGTCGTCGCCGGCCATGTCGACGGTCTCGGCCGCGTCGTCAGTCGCGAAGACGGCGCAGAATCCGCGCGCATCGCGCTGGAAGCGCCAAAACCGCTGATGCGCTTTATCGCG
Organism: Xanthobacteraceae bacterium; assembly: GCA_035652315.1. Lineage (GTDB taxonomy): Bacteria > Pseudomonadota > Alphaproteobacteria > Rhizobiales > Xanthobacteraceae > CANKHA01. Next base: position 14,957 of record DASREA010000067.1, read on the forward strand.
CCCAAGGGCTCGATCACCATCGACGGCGTTTCGTTGACGGTCAATGCCGCCGAGAGCGATACCTTCTCGGTTCTGATCATTCCGCACACGCTGAAGGTCACGACACTCGGCGGGTTGCGCGCGGGCGACGAGGTCAATCTCGAAATCGACCTGATGGCGCGCTACGCCGCGCGCCTGAGCGAGACGCAATAGTCGGATTCAATTGTCAGACAGCCCACCTTCTTCCGCTCATTCCCGCGCAAGCGGGAATCCCCGCTTTCGCGGGGACGAGCGGATGGTTTAGCCAACGCTCCGCCGGCCCTGTTCTTGGCGGCGCGGGCCACGCCGTATTCCTTTCTTCTTCCCCTCAAACATGAGGGGAGCGGAGCGCCGAGAAGGCGCTTCGACTTCTTTGAGCCATGGCCTTGCGGCCATGGCGCGCCTCTTCTTTTGGAAGAGACGCGCGCCCTTCGGCGCTCCGCTGCGGTGTCCGTCACGGCGTCCGGCCCGCGCTCGCCGCGTACGGGTCTTTTTTCCTTCCGCAAATCGAGCAGGCCCGAAGTGCGGCGACCCTGCGGCTACTAGCTCCTAGTGCCCGGGCCTTAGTACCCGGGGGTCGGGGTTCGGCGCCGCCCGAGTGCAGGCTTTGCGAGAGCCTGTCCGCGGGCACCGCACCAGCAAAGACCGGATTTCTC
>DASREA010000068.1:0-6214 GCA_035652315.1 Xanthobacteraceae bacterium
GCTCGGCAGCGACACAAGCGCCCAGGCCAGCACGGCGACGTGCCCCACAGCCGATATCGTGACGCTACGCCTCATTGCCATTCCAGCCGTTCAGGAACCCTGTTCCACTTCGGTGACCAGCGCAACGCGGTGAAAGCCCGCAGCGGAGAGCCGGCCCATCACTTTCATCACCGTGCCGTAATCGACCTTGCGGTCGCCGCGCACGAAAATGCGCTCTTCGGCGCCGCCGCCGCGGCTTTGCGCAATCGCCTGCAGCTTCGGCACCAGCTCGTCCACGCCGATCTTCGATTCCTGGAGAAAGACCTCGCCTTGCTCGTTGACCGAAACCGTCAGCGGCTTCTGATCCTGGTCGATGTTGTTGGCTTTGGTCTGCGGCAGGTCGATGGGCACGCCGACCGTGAGCAGCGGCGCCGACACCATGAAGATGATGAGGAGCACCAGCATCACGTCCACCATGGGCGTGACGTTGATCTCACTCATCACGCCATGGCGGCGCCGCTGGCGGTGACCGCTGCTGGCAATGCCGTTGATCCCCAACTCCCTCCCCCTTGCGCTCCTTAAGCGCGCGAGTCGATCTGCCGCGACAGGATGGCGGCGAATTCGTCGGCGAAGCCCTCCAGGCGCTGGGCCTGTTTATTCACCTCGGACGAGAATTTGTTATAGAAAATGGTCGCCGGAATGGCAGCAACAAGGCCGATTGCGGTGGCGAACAGGGCCTCGGCGATGCCCGGGGCAACCACCGCGAGCGAGGTATTCTTCGACGCGGCAATGGATTGGAAGCTGGTCATGATGCCCCAGACAGTCCCGAAAAGGCCGACGAAGGGGCCCGCCGACCCGACCGTGGCCAGCACGAGCAGATGGCGTTCGTAACGCTCGATCTCGCGGGCAATGGTCACGTCCATGACCTTTTCGATCCGCATCTGCAGCCCGGCGAAGCTTTGCACCTGGCTTTCGAAGCTGCGCTTCCATTCGCGCATGGCGGCGACGAACAAGGCGGCCATCGAATCCGTCGGCTTGGCGACCAAGGAACGATAGAGCTCTTCCAGCGACTGGCCGGACCAGAAAGCCTGTTCGAAACGATCCGCCGCGCGCTTGGCGCGCGAGAAGATGATCAGCTTGTCGATGGCGATCGCCCAGACCCAGATCGAGCACAGGAGCAGCCCGATCATCACCGTCTTGACCACCCAATGGGCCTGCAAGAACAGCGTGAACAGGGAAATATGCGCGGTGTCCGGCAGGGCCGACTGCACGATGTCGGCAGGATTCATGAACGGGTCCTTTCGGCTTGCACCCCAAAACATCGCGCGCGGGGCGGCAGGTTGCAGCTCGATCCGCAATCGGCCGGATCGCTGGCGCCGAAGCGCCTTGCCGCCGCACCAACCGTCATGTCGCGAGAGCCAGAACGTCCACCCACCGGCAGGCCACGAAATCACGAGAAAAGGTGTCAAAACGAGGGCGTTACAGCGTTTGCCTTATGCCCTAACAGGGGTCTTTGCGGTTAAAAAAGTCTTACCGGCGGTCGATCAAATTGATGCGATGGAAAACGGGGCCCTTCGCGGAACGGCGGTCCTCCCCCGCCATGGGCGGACGCCGGCGGCTAAGCCGGCGGCTGAGCCGTCCTCTGATCCGCCCGCATCGCGAGCCGGAGCGGCTTCGGGATCGGGCGGGCGCGGCCGCCAGAAACGAAAGCAACGCGCACGCGGGCTTCGACCAGCATTTCGTTGCCGCGCATCGCCTGCTGATGCAGCGTGATCGAAGCGCCTTTCACTTCGTCGGGGCGCGTGACGATGGTGAGCACGTCGTCCATGCGCGCAGGCTTGAGAAAATCGATGGTCATCGAGCGCACCACGAAGGCGAAGCCCGGCGCTTCCTGCTCTGTCTGCTCGAACAGCGCGCGGTGATCGGCGCCGAGCAACCGCAAATAGTCGGTGCGGCCGCGCTCCATGAAGCGCAGGTAGCTGGCGTGGTAGACCACGCCGGTGAAATCGGTGTCCTCATAATAGACCCGCACCGGCAGCATGTGGCGGCCGTCGCGGATAGTGCCGGCGAGGTTGTCAATTCGGTTCATTTTTGGATTGAACGCGAGCCCGCCTCACCGGCGCGCGCAAGCGGCGGCGAAGGCTTGGGAATGGGCTGCTTCCATTCTTTAGCGTCCTCGATCCAGGAGACGATGGCCTCCTGCACATTCTTCAAAGCTTCTTCCGGCGTCGCACCATCGGACATGCAACCCGGCAGATCAGGCACCACGGCCAGATATCCGCCGCCGTTCTCCTCGGCCAGCCGCTCAATGCGCACCGCGTATTCGAGCTTCATAAGGCTTCTCCGTAGGTTTCAATATAACGCACGAGCTTGCGGATTTAGACAGGCTTTATCGGTCGGCGTGCGGGGATGGTCAGAATTTCGCGTGCAGCAGGATGCTTGGCGTGACAATGCGATGTGCCCTGCCGGCGCGAAACAGCAGCCATATTCGCGGCATAACGCTTCGACGTCCTGGATGCGCCAATCAATCGCCGGGTTGTTGCGCATGCGCTCCAGCAGATCGGACGACATCAGGACTCGTCGCCCTGTCCAAATAATCCGAATTGGCTCGGGTCGCGCGCGGGCTCGGGCAAGCCGAGATGCTTGAAAGCATGGCCGGTGAGCAGCCGGCCGCGCGGGGTGCGTTGCACGAGCCCCTTCTGGATCAGGAACGGCTCGATGATGTCCTCGATGGCGTCGCGCGGCTCCGATAGCGCCGCGGCCAAAGTCTCCACGCCGACCGGCCCGCCGCCGTAATTGAGCGCGATGGCGGTGAGGTAACGCCGGTCCATGGCGTCGCAGCCGGCGGCGTCCACTTCCAGTTCGCGCAAGGCGCGGTCCGCCGCCGCGCGGTCGATCTGATCGCTGCCGGCGACATGCGCAAAATCGCGCACGCGGCGGAGAAGCCGCCCGGCGATGCGCGGGGTGCCGCGCGCGCGGCGGGCGATCTCGTTGGCGCCGTCCGCCGTCATGGCGATGCCGAGCACGCGGGCGCCGCGGTTGACGATCTGTTCCAGCTCCGCCTCGGAATAAAAATTCAATCGCACCGGAATGCCGAAACGGTCGCGCAGCGGATTGGTGAGCAGCCCCGCGCGCGTGGTCGCGCCGATCAGGGTGAATTTCGACAGGTCGATCTTTACCGAGCGCGCCGCCGGGCCTTCGCCGATGATGAGATCGAGCTGGAAATCCTCCATCGCCGGATAGAGGATTTCCTCCACCTGCGGATTGAGCCGGTGAATTTCGTCGATGAAGAGCACGTCGCGCTCTTCCAGATTGGTGAGCAATGCTGCGAGATCGCCGGCCTTGGCGATCACCGGGCCGGAGGTGGCGCGGAAATTCACGCCGAGTTCGCGCGCCACGATCTGCGCCAGCGTGGTCTTGCCCAAGCCCGGCGGCCCGACGAAGAGCACATGGTCCAGCGCCTCGCCGCGCGCCTTGGCGGCCTTGATGAAGACCTCGAGATTGGCGCGCGCCTGCTCCTGCCCGACGAATTCGGACAATCGCTGCGGACGCAATGAGGCTTCCGCGAGATCGTCCTCGCGGCGTTCGGCGGCGACAAGGCGGGGCGTGGGTGTCATTGCTTAAACCTGCAGGAGACTTCACCTCTCCCCGCACGCGGGGAGAGGAGAACTATGTAGTGCTGCCTCATCACTTCCCCAGCTCCTTCAGCCCGAGCCGGATCAATTGCTTGGTCTCCGCGCCATCTCCCGCAGCGCGCGCGGCGGCGGCAATGGCGGCGGCGGCCTGCGGCTGGCCGTAGCCGAGATTGACCAGGGCGGAGACCGCGTCGGCGATCGGCTGCGGCGCGCGCTTCTCGTCCACCGCGCCGGAAAGCCGGATCACCGCCGGATCGACCGCGGTATAGGCCGGCGCCTTGTCCTTCAACTCGGTGACGATGCGCTCGGCGACCTTGGCGCCGACGCCGGGTGTACGGCTGACCGCCGCCTTGTCGCGCAGGGCGATGGCGGAGGCGAGATCGCTTGGCTTCAGCGTGGAAAGCACCGCGAGCGCCACCTTGGTGCCCACGCCCTGCACGGTTTGCAGCAGCTTGAACCATTCGCGCTCGACGTCGGTGACAAAGCCGAACAGCTTGATCTGGTCTTCGCGCACATGGGTCTCGATGGCGAGCGTCACCGCTTCGCCCTGCGCCGGCAGCGCCTGCAAGGTGCGCGCCGAGCAATGCACCAGATAGCCGACGCCGCCGACATCGACGATGACGAAGTCCTCGCCGTAGCTGTCGATGACGCCCTTGAGCTTGCCGATCATTGTGCTGCCGCCTTCAGGACCATGCTCGTGCGATGATGCGCATGCGTCACCGCGATGGCCAGCGCGTCAGCGGCGTCGTCGCTCTGCGGATCGGCTTTCGGCAACAGCACGCCGATCATCATGCGGATTTGCGACTTCTCGCAATGCCCCGCGCCGACGATGGTCTTCTTCACCAGATTGGGGGCGTATTCGGAAACCGGCACGCTCGCCCGCGCCGGCACCAGCATGGCGATGCCGCGCGCCTGGCCGAGCTTCAGCGTGGCCGCGGCATCCTTGTTGACGAAGGTCGCCTCCACCGCCGCCTCATCCGGCGCGAATTCCTCGACCACGCGGCAAAGCCCGTCATGGATGGTCAAAAGCCGCACCGCGAGCGCCGCCTTGTCCTGCGTCCCCACCGAGCCGCAGCCGATGAAGCTCAGCCGGTTGCCCTCGATCTCGACGACGCCCCAGCCGGTGCGGCGGAGCCCCGGATCGATGCCCAGGATGCGAATCGGGCGGCGCAGCATGCGTCTTTGATAGCCCGCCCCGCAGGGGCCGCCTAGGTGCCCGAATGGGGCAGCCGGCCGCGCCGCTACGCGCTCATCTTGGTGATCAGCGCTTCCGAGGCTTCAAAATTGGCATAGACGTTCTGCACGTCGTCCAATTCCTCCAGCGCCTCGATCAGGCCGAGGAGCTGCTCGCCTTTTTCGTCGTCGACGGGGACGGTATTCTGGGGCTTCCAGGTCAGCGCCGCCTTGCGCGGCTCGCCGAATTTCGCCTCCAGCGCCTTGGCCACATCGCGCAGCGAATCCGCCGTGGTGTAAATCTCGTGCCCGCCGGGGCTGGAATTGACGTCTTCGGCGCCCGCCTCGATGGCGGCTTCCAGCATTTGCTCCGCCGTCGCAACGCCGGCTTCGTATTCGATCACGCCGACCCGGTCGAACATGAAGGACACCGCGCCGGTCTCGGCCAGGTTGCCGCCACGCTTGGTGAAGGTGGAACGGATATCGGAAGCGGCGCGGTTGCGGTTGTCGGTCAGCGCCTCGACGATGATGGCGACGCCGCCCGGCCCGTAGCCCTCGTAGCGGACTTCCTCATAGTTCTCGGCATCGCCGCCCGAGGCCTTCTTGATCGCGCGCTCGATATTGTCCTTCGGCATGCTCTGCGCCTTGGCGGCGATGATGGCGGCGCGCAGGCGCGGGTTGAAGGCGGGGTCCGGCAAGCCGAGCTTGGCGGCGACGGTAATTTCGCGGGCGAGTTTGGAAAAGAGCTGGGCGCGCGCCTTATCCTGCTTGCCCTTGCGGTGCATGATATTCTTGAACTGTGAATGTCCAGCCATGGTCTCGCCAGTAATGGAGGGATTTCGCGGCGGGGTTATAGGATGGGGGAAGGGGGAAATAAAGCGGCCCTACGTCTGTACGGGATTGCCGCTTGAAGCAGTCCAATGACAGGATAGGCCATGCCGACGGTTCTGCGCTGGGGCTCCTATCGCGCCTTCTTCTATTCAAACGAAGGCGGCGAGCCTGCGCATATTCACGTCCACAGTGGCGACAGGGAAGCGAAATTCTGGCTCCATGACTTGACAGTGGCAGTCAACGCTGGGTTTCCGCCACATGAAATCGGCGATATTATTCGTCATCTGAAAGTGAATCGCGAAAAACTGTTGAGCGCTTGGCATGAGCACTTTGGAAATTGATGTTGGCGATCTGCGCGCGCGCACGATCGAGTTCACTCAAACCGAGCTGGTGGTGACGCTGGCCGACGGGCGGCGTATTGCGACGCCGCTTTCCTGGTATCCGCGCCTGCAAAAAGCCTCAGCTCGCGAGCGTGCGCATTATGAAATTATGCCGATGGGCATTCATTGGCCCGACATCGACGAGGATTTGAGCATCGCAGGAATGCTGAAGGGGCGGCAGACAAGTTAGCGCGCAGTCGCAACTCGCCGGTTTGC
>DASREA010000069.1:0-10907 GCA_035652315.1 Xanthobacteraceae bacterium
ATGGATTGCAGCGATCCGGAAGCAATCGCCTTCATCACCTGCGGATTGCGAAACGCCGCGACATAGCCCTGTTTCTGCAGATCGAAACGCACGTCGTTGACGCTGCCCGAACAGTCAACCGCGAGCACGAGCTGGAGATCGACCTCCGTCTGCGCCGCCGCTCGGGTCGGCAAAAGCGCTGCCAGGCTTAGGAGGCCAACGACCGACAGGGAACCGGCTGCCGCTAAGCATTTCGACCAAAGCTGCCGCATCGCCGCCGATCCAGTTTCCGCGCTTCCGGCCGTACCGCCCTGTTGCCCTTATGGCGAGAGCGGCTGCATTGCAGCAGGAGGGAACCGGAAAGGCTACAAAAATGTTGCATCGCGCATGAGTTAAACGCCGGGGGAAAGCGGCTATTCCCGTCGCTTTTCTTGTGCGCCATTTCCCGCCCGCTCGTTACAAAATGCCGACAGGACGCTAAATTCCAGCCGCAATGCCTGCGGCCCGAAATCAGGACTTATCGATGCCGACACGGTGCAAAACTTCCGCCCTTTGCTGGGGCGCTGCCGCCTTTGCTGCCGCCTTTGCTGCCGCATTCGTCTTCATCGCAGCCGCGCACGGCGCGCCCGTCGGCCCCTTTTCCATGCTATCCGGCAACTGGTCGGGCGCCGGCAAGCTCACCCTAGGTGGCGGCACCGACGAACGAATCCGGTGCCGGGCTAGCTACAATGTGCAGTCCGAAGGGTCGTCCATGCAGCTGCAATTGCGCTGCGCCAGCGACAGCTACAATTTCGAATTGCGCAGCAATGTGATTTACCGGGACGGCAGCGTGCAGGGCGATTGGAACGAGACAACCCGTTCGGTGGCCGGCCGCGTTGAAGGCAGCGTCAACGGCAATCACTTCAACCTGCGGGTGGACAGCCAGAGCTTTGCCGCGCTGCTGTCGCTTGTCACCAACGGCGGCAGCCAAACCATCACGATCGAGGGGCCGCCCGGGGCCGAAATGAGGCGGGCGTCGATCTCCCTCAGCCGCGGCGGTTGATCGGGACCGAAGCTAAAGCGCCGGCGCGTGTTTGCGCGCCCAGCGGATGCCTTCGCGCAAGGCCATGACGGTTGCCGGAAGGATCAAAAGATCGCCGACCAAGGCCGCGAGCATCGCAAAGGCGCTGAGCCAGCCGAACAGGCGCAGCGACGGCAGATCGGAAAAGACCGTTACCGCCAGGCCGCAAGCCAGCACCACGGAGGTCAGGATCAAGGCCGGTCCGACCAGGACGGTCGGGCGAATGATGCCGAGGGCCGGGTCCTCGCCGTGGCGGTATTCGAGCCGCAAGCGGTTGAGATAATGGATCGTCGCGCTGAGCCCGAGCCCGAAGGACACCGTGAGCGCGACGACGCTGGCGAATTGCAGGCCCTCTCCCATCGCCCACAGCACCGCGCCGGAAATCACGATCGGGAAGATGCCGGGAAGAATGCTGACCGCCATTACGAATAACGAACGGAAGCAGATGGCGATGAACGCCGCGACAAAGACGATCTCAAGGGTCAGCCCGCGGTTCAGCTTTTGAATCATGCTGGCGCTGTTGCGCGCCGCTATGGCGGAGAGGCCGGTTACCGCGATTTTGAATCCGGGATATTTCTCGCGCACGGCGTCGAGCGCGCCATCCAGGTTATTGATAACCGGCAGCAGATGGCTTGCATCGATGTCCGGAATGCGCCCGGAAACGACGACCGCATCCTCCTTGGCCGAGATGAAGCGCCGCTTCAGGTGCGGGGGCAGCAGATCGACATATTGTTTGAGCGTCACGGTGTCCGATTTGCCAGCTTTCTCGGCCAGCCAGCGCCGCAGCGTTTCCAGCGACCATACGTTGCCGATGCCCGCTTGCTTCTCAATGGCGCCATGAACGGCGGCGATGACGTTGAGCGTTTCCGGCGCATAGAGCGTCGCGCCGGGCGGAAATTCGACAAGCACGTCGATGGGGTTGGCGCCGGTCAGCTTGGCGTCCAAGCGGCCGCTGGCCGCCACCGCCTGTTGTTTGTCGGGGACCTGATCGGCGAGGCGGTAGCGCGGCTCGAGATTGGCATAGACAAGCGCCAAGCCGCCGACCAGCAGAAGACTGAGGACGCTGTAGAGGATCGGATGCAGCACCATATGGGTGGCAATCCAATGGCAGCCACGCCGCAAGGCATCCACAGCGATGTCCGAACCTCTCACCTTGGCGGCGAATTTTTCCGTCCGCCGCAGCAGCAGAATGCCGAGCAGCGGCATCAGCGTGAGCACGGCGACAAAGGCGATCAGGGTGGCGAGCAGTCCCGCCTCGCCGAATGTGCGGATCAGGTGAGAATCCGAAAACAGCAGAGCGGCGAAGGACAGGCCTGCCGTGCCATGAGTCAGAACACAGGCCGGGCCGACCACAAGAATCGCGGTGCGCAGCGCACCCATCTTGCTTTTGCCGGCGAGCAGCCGGTCGCGCGCGGCAAAGGTCAACTGCATGCTGTCGGAAAAGCTGATCACCATGATCAACGGCGTCATCACGTTGAGGAACATATTCAGCCGGAAGTCGAGCCAGCCGAGCGCGCCGAGCGAGAGCAGGATGGCGATCAACGGCGGCCCCGCGGCCATGACCATGAAAGAGACCCGGCGGAAAAACAAAATTGCGATCAGGCAGCCGGCGAAAAAACCGGCGGCGTTGTAGATGAGCCGGTCGCGCTCGACGGCATTGCGGATTTCGAGCTGCATTACCGGAACGCCCGAGAGCTCGGCTTTGAGCCCGGCGCCCGCGAGGTCCTGGCTTACGGTCTTGCGGATTTCGCCAATGACCGTGCTCAGTCCTTTGCCTTCGACGACCGCGGGATCGAGGGCCAATACGGCAAGGGTGAGTTCGCCATCCGGCGACAGCAGCTTGCCGCGGATGATTTCGTTGCTCTTCACCCTGTCGATGAGCTGGTCATAGGCAGCGCCCTGCGGCAAATCCGGCGGGAAGAGGGAGGCCGGCAAATGGCCTCCCTCCGGCGGCTGCCGCGCGGAGAACAGCGAGATCACGCCGCGGGCCCCATCGACGAGCTGAACGTCGGTGACCAGATCACGCAGCTGGGCCAGCGACGACCGCGCCAGCAAATTCTTGCCTTCGACGACGATCAGCACGTCGAATTCGCTCGATGGAAAACGATGCGTCACTTCCTCGTATTGCCGAAACTGGGGGGTGTCGGAGCGGAAGAGCTGGCTCAGCGAATCGTCGACCTTGAGGCGGGTGACGCCGACCGCGGCGGCCATCGACAAAAGCACTACGAGCACGGCTGCCGCGAGGGGGAAGCGCAGCGAAATCAGGCCGATGCGCTCGAGACCGAAAGCAAGCCGATGCGGCTTGCGGACCGCCGAGCCATCAGCGGCGCCCGTTCGGTCCGGGTGGGCGGATTCCATCAAAAGAGTCTCCCTTCGGGCAACCCGAGATCCGACGCCAACTATCGGGGACTCAAGAAAACGCAACCGGCCGTTCATATCTTACCGCGCCGTTACGTCACAAGGAGAACGCCGAACAAAGCTGGGTGTTGCGGCAGTGGCGGGGACGCTATCTCTTAATCAGCGTACCGGCGCCATGGTCGGTGAAGAGCTCGAGCAGCACAGCGTGCGGCACCTGGCCATCGAGAATGACCACGCCTTCCACGCCCTGGTCCAGCGCCTCGATGCAGGTCTCGACCTTGGGAATCATGCCGCCGGATATGGTGCCGTCGGCAATCAGGCGCCGGGCTTGGTCGGCCGAAAGCTGGCCGATCAGCGACTTCGATTTGTCGAGGACGCCGGGCACGTCTGTGAGCATGAGCAGGCGCTTGGCTTTGAGCGCGCCGGCGATGCAGCCGGCGAAAGTATCGGCATTGATGTTGTAGCTTTGCCCGCTGGCCGAAGTGGCGACCGGCGCCAAGACCGGAATCAGTTCGCGGCCGAGGATCTGATCGAGGACGGTGACGTCGACCTTTTCGGGCTCGCCGACGAAACCGAGATCGACCGGCAGCTCGCGCTTCGTTTTCGGGTCGATGACGTGGCGGCTCGCCTTGCGCGCCGTCACCATGTTGCCGTCCTTGCCGCTCAAGCCCACGGCCTTGCCGCCGGCCTCATTGATGAAGCCGACGATCTGTTTGTTGATCGAGCCGGCCAGCACCATCTCCACGATTTCCATCGTCGCGGTATCGGTCACGCGCAGGCCGCCGGCGAATTCCGACTTGATGCCGAGCCGCTTCAGCATCGTCTCGATTTGCGGCCCGCCGCCATGCACGACCACCGGATTAATGCCGGTCTGCTCGAGCAGCACGACGTCGCGGGCGAAGTCGCGGGCGGTCTGCTCCTGGCCCATGGCGTGGCCGCCGTATTTGATGACGACGATCTGCTCGTCGTAGCGCTGCATGTGCGGCAGCGCCTCGGACAGAATATGGGCCTGGTCGTGCGGGCTCAAAGTCATGGGACAATCCCTGAATCGCCGCCTTCTTAGCGGGCGGCGGGCGCGAGCGAAAGAGGCGGGGCCCGCCCCGCTAGCTTCTCTCGGCAACAAGCCGCGCGATGGCGGCGCGAAGCTCCGGTATCCCCGCGCCGGTATGCGCGGACGTCGCGAGCACCTGCGGAAAGGCCGCGGCGCGCTTGGCCAAGGCGCGCTCGATCTCGGCAATTTGCGCCGAAAGCTCTGCCGCCTTCACTTGGTCCGCCTTGGTCAGAACGATTTGGTGGCTGACCGCCGCGTCGCCGAGAGCCCTCAAGATTTCGTCATCCGCGGGTTTCAGCCCATGGCGGGCATCGATCAGCACATAGACGCGGGCCAGATTGGCGCGGCCGCGCAGATAAGCGTGGATCAAACCGGTCCAGGCGTCGACCTTGGCCTTCGGCGCCTCGGCATAGCCGTAACCGGGCATGTCCACGACCGCGAGCCGGCCGTCGGCGCGGAAGAAAATAAGCTCCTGGGTGCGGCCGGGGGTATGCGAGGTGCGCGCCAGCGCCTTGCGGCCGGCGAGCGCATTGATGAGGCTCGATTTGCCGACATTGGAGCGGCCGGCGAAGGCGACCTCGACGCCTTTCATGGCCGGCAAGGCAGCCGCAGCATTCGCGGCATGCACGAAGTCCCAAGGCGCGGCGAAGAGCCGCCGCCCGGCTTCGATCTCGCCCGCCGTGAATTCGCTGCTCATGGCCGGGCTATGCCATGCCGTCAGGCGTCAGTGGTCTTTTTTTTTCCGAAGAGGGACCGGAAAAATCGCCCGATTCCTTGCAGGTCCTCCTTCAGATTGGCGAGCAATTCGATCTTGGCGCCGTGCTTGCGCATGATCAGCGTCTGCTGAATGACCGACAGCGTGTTGTTCCAGGCCCAGTAGATCACCAGCCCGGCGGGGAACTTCGCCAGCATGAAGGTGAAGATCAACGGCATCCACGCAAAGATCGCCTTTTGCGTCGGATCGGGCGGCGTCGGATTGAGCTTCATCTGCAGCCACATGCTGATGCCCATGATCAGCGGCCAGGCGCCGAGATGCAGGAAGGCACCGACGACGGGAAGCACCGTCGGATCGAAGGGGATCAGCCCGAACAGATTGAACACGTTGGTCGGGTCCGGCGCCGAAAGATCGTGAATCCAGCCGAAGAACGGCGCGTGCCGCATCTCGATGGTGATGAACAGCACCTTGTAGAGCGAGAAGAAAACCGGAATCTGGATCGCGATCGGCAGGCAGCCGGCGACCGGATTGATCTTCTCCTTCTTGTACAGCTCCATCATCGCTTGTTGCTGCTTCATCTTGTCGTCGGCATAGCGCTCGCGGATGGCGGCCAATTCCGGCTGCACCGCCTTCATCTTCGCCATCGAGGCATAGGATTTGTTGGCGAGCGGAAAGAACAGCGCCTTGACGACCACCGTGACGATGAGAATGGCGATGCCGAAATTGCCGATGAGTTTGTAGAGCCAGTCGAGCGTCCAGAACACCGGTTTGGTGATGAAATAGAACCATCCCCAGTCGATCATCAGATCGAAGCGATTGAGATGCAGTTCCTCATTGTATCGGTTGATGACAGCGACTTGCTTGGCACCGGCGAAAAGCCGCACCGCCGTCGAGCCATTGCCGCCGGGCGCGACAGTCACCGGATCGAGCAGATAATCGGTCTGGTAGGTCTTCACGTCGCCGATGGCGCCAGAAGAAAAGCGCGCATGCAGATGCGCCGTCGTATTCGGCAGCAGGGTCGCCGCCCAATATTTATCGGTAATGCCGAGCCAGGCATTGGTGACATCGAAGGCAATTTCTTTTTTCTTCTCGATGTCGCTGTATTTGATCTCCTGGAGGCCGTCGTCGCCCATGACTCCGATCAGGCCCTCATGCAGGATGTAATAGCCCGCGGTTTGCGGTGTGCCGTGGCGCGAAATCAGTCCATAGGGATACAGCGTGACCGGCGCCGCACCGGTATTCACCACCTTGTCGGTAACCGTGAAGAGAAACCGGTCGTCGATGGCGATGGTGCGATGGAATTGCAGGCCGGCGCCGTTGTCGTAGACCAGATTGACCGGATGCCCGACGTCCAGCGCGCCGCTGTTTTCCTGCCGCCACATCGTATCGGAGCCCGGCACTTTGATCTGGCTGTTGCCGGCGACCCAGCCGAATTCCGCATAATAAGGCTCGTGCGTTCCCGACGGAGAAAACAAGATGATCGGCGGCGAACTTGGATCGACGGTCTCGTGATATTGAACCAGCGAGACGTCGTCGATGCGGCCCCCCTTCAGCGAAATCGAACCGTGCAGGGAAGGCGTCGCGATCGGTACGCGCGGCGTTTCGGCCAGCACGGCACTGCGCGGACGCGGTTGTGCGGCGGTGCCCGCGGCCGGCGCTGCGGCGGACTGCGCCGGTTGCGGCGGTGCGCTGGCGGGCTGCTGCCCAGGCACATTCGGAGTGGGCTGCGCCTGCGGCGCGGACCCGCTCTGTTGCGGCGCTTGCTGCGCGGCCGGTTGCAGCTGGGTCGGCGGCGTGCCCCACTGCGGCGCGCCAAAATAATACTGCCAGGCAATCAGAATCAGCGCCGACAAGGCGATGGCGATAATGGTGTTCTTCTGATTGTCCATCGCGGTTCTTTCGCTTACTCCTGGGGACGGCGCTTCGCGGCGGCGCCGCGTTTGCTCGGCTCTTGCCCGCCAAGGCGGATCAAGGCGCCCTTGAAATCCTCCACCATCCCGGCGAACGGCGCACCGAGCCCGGCGCGGCGCCCAATCAGCACATAATCATGACCGGGGCGCGTCAAGTCGGCGGCGGCCCGCACGACTTCACGAAGACGGCGCCGGACCCGGTTTCGCTCCACGGCGCTGCCAACCTTCTTCGAAACCGTGAAGCCGATCCGCGCCGGCCCGCGTTCGTGGCGGTCTCGCATCAGAACGACAAAGCTTCGGGTCGAAACTCTGGCCGCGGCTGCTGCGGCCAGGAAGTCCGCTCTTTGCTTCAAGCGTTCCATGAAACATGCGCCATCCGGCGCCGCGGGCCTACGCGCTCAGACGCTTGCGCCCGCGTGCGCGCCGTGCGGCGACGACCCGGCGGCCACCTTTGGTGGCCATTCTGGCGCGGAAACCATGACGACGCTTGCGCACAAGCTTGCTCGGTTGGTAGGTCCGCTTCACAAGTCTTCTCCGCTGGGTGGGTTCAGGCGGGCTAAGGCCTAGATAAAGCCGCCGAAACCCGGTTTCAATGGACCAGCAGCGGCGGCCACGCGGCTTATAAGGGGGCGATGGCAGCCCGTCAATCTTGGGCCAAGGAGGCTTTGGAACCGCGCATGAGCAGCCCCTTGGCGACCGGCCTTTGCGTCATCGGAACCGGCAGCGACGCCGTCGCCGCGGCGGTTTACGGCGCCATGTCTGGCGCTGCCGTGACCTTGGTCGGGCCCGGCCCGATCGGCCGCGAGAGCAAGGGCGGCGGGCTCGCGTCGGCCGCCTTGATTGCCAGCGCCCGCCGCGCCGAAGCACTGCGCGCAGCCAAGCCCCTCGGCATCAACGTTCCGCGCCCGAAGATCGACTTCTATCAGGTCCACGATCACATCGACGCCGTACTCGCGGCGGCGGCGCCCGACGAATCGCGGGCGCGGCTTGCCGCGCTCGGCGTCCGCATCGTCGAGCGGGCCGCCCGCTTTAAGGATGGCAGGACGCTGGCGGCAGGGACTGTCGCGATCACTGCCCGCCGCTTCATCGTGGCGACCGGCTCGGTGCCGGTTGTGCCGGCGATTCCCGGTCTCAAGGAGGCGTCCTATCTGACCGAGGACACGATTTTTGAACTGCTCATCTGCCCCAAGCAGCTCGTTGTCGTCGGCGCCACGCCGGAGGGACTCGCGCTGGCCCAGGCCTATCGCCGGCTCGGCGCGGAAGCGACGGTGCTCGATGCCGGCCAGCCGCTGGCCGATGAAGATCCCGAGTGCGCGGCGGTGGTGCTGGATCAGCTTGCGCGCGAGGGTGTCACCGTGCGCGGTGGCGTCACCATCGAGCGGATCAAGACCGCGCGCACGCGAACACAGATTCTTCTTGGCGGGTCGGATGAGGGGCAAAAGCTCGAGGCGAGCCATTTGCTGCTGGCTTGCGGTCGGAGGCCGAATATCGACGATCTCGATCTCGCCGCCGCAGGAATTAAAGCCACGCCCGACGGCCTCGCCGTCGACGGGCATCTGCGGACCAGCAACAAGCGGATTTATGCGATTGGCGCCGCCGTTGCCGGCGCGCGCAGCGCCAGCTTTGCCGAAGCGCACGCGCGGATCGCCGTGCGTCACGCCCTTTTCCGGCGCGGCAGTTCGAGCGACGCGAACTCCATTCCACGCGTGACCTGTACCGATCCCGAATTGGCCCATGTCGGCCTGACCGAGACGGAAGTCCGGCAGGCTGGCGGCCGTTTTCACGTGTTCCGCTGGCCCTATCGCGAAAACGACAAGGCCAGGGCGGAACGGCGGACCACGGGACACATCAAGGTGATCGCAAGCGAGCGCGGGAAGATTCTCGGGGCCACGGTTGTTGGTGATCAGGCGGGGGAAGTCATTGGCGCTTGGGCGCTGGCGGTCAACAGAGGGATGCACGTCGATGCTCTTGCCGACCTGGCTTTTCCGCATCCGGCCTACGGCGAAATCGGAAAACGAGCCGTGGCAAATTTTCTGCCGCCGAGCCTGCTGCGGATCGGGCTTCGGCGCCTGCGCGCTTTCCGGCCTTTGCGCCGCTAAGATGCCTTGCTTCCGCGGCGCGGCGGTTCGGTCATGATCGAGCCGGTCTCGATCCTGGCGCATACCACGGCGGTGCCGCCGCACGTGCTCGAGCAAAAGAAAGTCGCCGAGCGGATGCAGAAGCTGTTCGGCCGCATCTTCTTGCGCTATCCGGGCTTGCGCGAGGTCTTCACCAATACCGGCATCGAGCGGCGCTATTCGGTGCGTCCGCTGGATTGGTTCGATGCGCCGCTCGATTGGAGCGAGCGCACCAAGGCTTATCTGGAAGGGGCCGACGCGCTGTTCATCGAGACGACGGAGAAGGCGCTCGCACGCGCCAAACTTGCGGCGAGCGAAATCGACGCCATCGTCACCGTTTCGTCGACGGGCATCGCGACGCCGAGCATCGAGGCGCGCGTCGCGCGCCGGCTCGGCTTCCGTGCCGACGTGACGCGGATTCCCGTGTTCGGCCTCGGCTGCGCCGGCGGCGTATCGGGTCTCGGCATCGGCAGCCGGCTCGCCCGCGCCAAGCCGGGCGCAACCGTGCTGGTGGTCGTCATCGAATTGTGCACGCTTGCCTTCCGCCGCGACCGCGGCACCAAGGCGGATGTGATCGCCTCGGCGCTGTTCGGCGACGGCGCCGCCGCCGTCATTCTGCGCGCCGATAGCAAAGGCGCCGTGCAGATCGGCGCGGCACACGAACATCTCTGGCCGGGCACCCTCGACGTCATGGGCTGGTCGGTGGATCCCATCGGCTTCGGCGTCGTGCTGAAGCGCTCGCTGCCGCGCTTCGTGGAGCAACGCCTGGCCAAGCCGGCCCAGCGCTTTCTCAAGCGCGAGGGTTTGAACGGCGGCACGCGCTTTATCTGTCATCCCGGCGGAACGAAGGTGCTGCTGGCCGTGGAAGCAGCCTTGCAGCTGCAAAGCGGCACCTTGAGCGACGAACGCGCCGTGCTGCGCGACTATGGCAACATGTCGGCGCCGACGGTTCTCTTCGTGCTCGAGCGCGCGCTGGCGCACGGGCTTTCGGGACCGGCGGTTCTTTCCGCGCTCGGCCCCGGCTTTACCGCGAGTTTTCTTTCCCTCGAGGCGGTTCGTGGGTGAAGGCGGCGCTCTCGTCGTCTTCATCGCCGCGCAGCGGCTCGCGGAACTTTGGCTCGCGCATCGCAACAGCACGCGCCTGTTGGCTGGCGGCGGCGTGGAATTCGGCCGCGCGCATTATCGCTTCATGGTGGCGCTGCACGCGGCTTGGCTCGTGGGGCTGTGGCTGCTCGGGCGTGACCGTCCGGTCGATTCGCTTCTGCTCGGCGTCTTCGCGCTGCTGCAGGCCGCGCGTGTCTGGGTCATCCTCAGCCTGGGGCGGCGTTGGACCACGCGCGTCATCGTTCTTCCCGGCCAGCGCCTTGTCGCGCGCGGACCCTACCGCTGGCTGCGCCATCCGAATTACCTGGTCGTTGCCTTGGAGATTGCGGTGGTGCCGCTGGCGCTCGGCTTGCCGGTCTTCGCCGCGGTCTTCACGGCCCTGAATGCGCTTTTGCTTTATCGCCGCATCGGCGTGGAAAATGCCGCCCTGGCTTGGGCTTCGAGCGGCACCGCCGCGGCCCAAACCCTTGCCAAGGAAACGCGGAGCCTATAGCTATCGCGCAGCCTGCGGGATCTTCGTTCCCGCTGCGGCTTCAGCGCCCGTAGCTCAGCTGGATAGAGCACCAGACTACGAATCTGGGGGTCAGGAGTTCGAATCTCTTCGGGCGCGCCA
>DASREA010000070.1:0-30179 GCA_035652315.1 Xanthobacteraceae bacterium
CATGTACCAGGCCCATGACGCGCTGCTCTGCATCGCCGAGGGCACCTATGTCGGCGAGGGCAATCGCCGCCGCGTCACCCGCGAGCACCGCTTCAAGTCGGCGGGTGAGATGCGGCGCCTGTTCGCCGATCTGCCGGAGGCGATCGACAACACGCTGGTGATCGCGCGGCGCTGCGCCTTCATGCCGCCGTCGCGCAAACCGATCCTGCCGCCGTTCTCCGACCGCGGCGACGAGCTGGAGATCCTGTGCGAGCAGGCGCGGGCCGGACTGGAGAAGCGCCTCGCCGTCCTGAAGCTCGATGCCGAGGGCGAGAAGCCCTATCGCGAGCGGCTGGAGTTCGAGCTCGGCGTCATCATCCAGATGGGCTTTGCCGGGTACTTCCTGATCGTCGCCGACTTCATCCAATGGGCGAAAGCGCAGGGCATTCCCGTAGGCCCTGGCCGCGGCTCGGGCGCCGGCTCGCTTGTCGCTTACGCGCTGACGATCACCGATCTCGATCCCATTCGTTTCGGACTGCTGTTCGAGCGCTTTCTCAATCCCGAGCGCGTCTCGATGCCCGACTTCGACATCGACTTTTGCCAGGACCGCCGCGATGAAGTGATCCGCTACGTGCAGCAGCGCTATGGCCGCGACCAGGTGGCGCAAATCATCACCTTCGGCACCTTGCAGGCGCGCGGCGTGCTGCGCGACGTCGGCCGCGTTCTGCAGATGCCTTATGCCCAGGTCGACAAGCTTTGCAAGCTGGTCCCGCAGAACCCCGCCAATCCGGTCACGCTGGCGCGCGCCATCGACGACGAGCCGCGATTGCAGGCCGCCGCCGACAGCGATCCCGTGGTCAAGCGCGCCTTCGATATCGCCACGAAGCTCGAAGGCCTTACCCGGCATGCCTCCACTCATGCCGCCGGCATCGTCATCGGCGACCGGCCGCTGAGCGAGCTGACGCCACTCTACCGTGATCCCAAGTCCGACATGCCGGTGACCCAGTTCAACATGAAATGGGTGGAGCAGGCGGGGCTGGTGAAATTCGATTTTCTCGGCCTGAAGACGCTCACGGTGCTCGACACCGCGGTGAAGCTCGTGCGCCGGCGCGGGATCGATATCGATCTTTCGCGCATTCCGCTCGATAACGCGCGCACCTACGACATGCTGGCAAGCGGCGAAACGGTGGGCGTGTTCCAGGTGGAAAGCCAGGGCATGCGCCGCGCGCTGGTCGACATGCGTCCGGACCGTTTCGAAGATCTGATCGTGCTGGTGGCGCTTTATCGCCCCGGCCCGATGGCCAATATCCCAACCTATTGCGCGCGCAAGCTCGGCCGCGAGAAGATCGAATACCTGCATCCGAAGCTCGAACCCATTCTCGCGCCCACCTACGGCATCATCACCTATCAGGAACAGGTGCAGCAGATCGCGCGCGATCTCGCGGGCTACAGTCTGGGTGCCGCCGATATCCTGCGCCGTGCCATGGGCAAGAAAGATAGAAAGGAGATGGCGGCGCAGCGCGGCAGCTTCATTTCCGGCGCGATGGAGCGCGGCATCGCGCAGCCGGAAGCGGAGTTGATCTTCGAGGCCTGCGCGAAATTCGCTGAATACGGGTTCAACAAATCCCATTCCGCGCCGTATGCGCTGCTGACCTACCAAACCGCCTATATGAAGGCCAATTATCCGGTCGAGTTTCTCGCCGCTTCCATGACCCTCGATATGGGCAACACCGATAAGCTCGCGGAATTTCACGCCGAAGCGCTGCGACTCGGAATCAAGGTCGAGGCTCCATCGGTAAATCGCTCGGGCCGCGCCTTCGAGGTGGAAAATGGCACGATCCTCTACGCGCTTGGCGCGCTGAAGGGCGTGGGCACGCAGGCGGTGGAGGCGATTGTCGCCGCGCGCGGCGAACGGCCCTTTGCTGATCTCGCCGATTTTGCCTCTCGCATCAATCCGCGCGCCGTGAACAAACGCGTGCTGGAAAGCCTCGCGGCCGCCGGTGCCTTCGATGCCTTGGAGCGGAATCGCGCGCGTAGCTATGCGGCGGCGGACATCGTCTTGGCCGCAAGTCAGCATGCACACGACGCTGTCTCACGTGGGCAAAGCGAACTGTTCGGCGGCACCGCCGCACGTCAATCATTGCCGTTGCCGCCAACCGAGCCATGGCTGCCGGCCGATCAATTGCAAAAGGAATACGACGCCATCGGTTTTTTCCTCAGTGGCCATCCGCTCGACGATTACGCGGCGACGCTCAAGCGCATGCGCGTCCAGTCCTGGGCGGAATTTTCCCGCGCCGTGAAGGCCGGCGCCAGCGCCGCCCGGCTGGCCGCCACCGTGGTGTCGCGGACCGAGCGGCGCATCCGTTCCGGAAGCAAGATGGGCATTATCGGTCTTTCCGACCCGTCCGGTCATTACGAGGCGGTACTGTTTGCCGAAGGCCTTGCGCAATACCGCGACCTGCTGGAGCCGGGGACGGCGGTTCTTCTCTATCTTTCGGCCGAGTTGCAGGGCGACGACGTGCGCGCGCGTATTCAATCGGTCGAGCCGCTCGACGAAGCGGCAGCCAAGCTGCAAAAAGGACTGCGCGTCTTCCTGCGCGACGGCGTGTCCTTCGAGACGCTGACCAAGCGGCTCGACGGCAAGGGCGACGGTGAGGTCAGCATGGTGCTGATGCTCAGCGAGGGCACTGAGGTCGAGGTCAAGCTACCCGGCCGCTTCAATGTCTCGCCGCAGGTCGCCGGCGCCATCAAGACGCTCCCTGGTGTGGTGCAGGTCGAGGCGCTCTAGGAGGAAGCGGGCGCCGAGAGCAGGAACACCAATCCAAAGATGCTCATGCCAAAGGCGACCGCGGCGATCGGCAGCAGGATTTGCAGCGCCGCTTCCTTGCCGCTGATGCTGCCGGTCCATGTGTCGAACGAATGCGAGACCCATTCGTCGAATCGTTCACTGGTTTGCGTCCGATCGCTAGGTGCACAACTGCGTCGCCAAGCAAGCCAGAGAACGACCGGGATGCCGACGGCGATCAGGAAGAACAACGTGACCACGGCAAGCGCAAGGCCCACATAGCCCCCGCGGTCGAAGAAAACCCAGACGGACAGTACGAGCCACAGGGTCAGGGCGATGAGGGACTGGTAGACGAACGGATGCAGCTCGTCATTGGTCGGCCGATTGTGTCGAATGGGATGGCTTGTCATGGTGCGCTCCTTCACGCCGCCGCCCCGAGTCAAATTTTGTGTGACGGTTTGATAACGCCCGAAGCGCCATGCGGTTCATCGCCGCGCGCGTGGCCTATCGGCTGAGCAGCCCCACCGCTGCGGCGCCCATGTGGCTCCAGGATGCCGCCTTGCATCCCCGAGACTGCACCTATATAAGGCCCAGCATCACTCACGCGGATGATACGGCTTTAGGCCCCGACAATGGGCCATAGAGGCCATCCGGTGGCCCTTGGGCTCACACGCATCCGCGGCGGATCAACCGGAGAAAAAGGTAATGGCGCTCCCCGAATTCGGCATGCGCCAGCTCTTGGAAGCTGGCGTCCATTTTGGTCATCAATCCCACCGCTGGAATCCGAAGATGCAGGAATACATCTTCGGCACGCGCAACAACATCCACATCATCGACCTGACGCAGACCGTGCCGATGCTCCATCGGGCGCTGCAAGCGGTCAGCGACACCGTCGCCAATGGCGGGCGCGTCCTTTTCGTCGGCACCAAGCGCCAGGCGCAAGATGCCATCGCCGAAGCGGCGAAGAAGTCGGCGCAGTATTACGTTAATTCGCGCTGGCTCGGCGGCACGCTGACCAACTGGAAGACAATCTCGCAATCCATCGCGCGCTTGAAGAAGCTCGACGAGATGCTGAGCTCCGGAACTGCGGCCGGCTATACCAAGAAGGAACGCCTCGATTTGCAGCGCGAGCGCGACAAGCTCGACCGTGCGCTGGGCGGCATCCGCGACATGGGCGGCCTGCCCGATCTGCTTTTCGTGCTCGATACCAACAAGGAAGCGATTTCGATCAAAGAAGCGCAGCGGCTCAATATTCCGGTGGCGGCGGTGGTCGACACCAACTGCGATCCGGAAGGCATCACTTACGTGATCCCCGGCAATGACGACGCCAGCCGCGCCATAGCGCTTTATTGCGATCTCGTCGCCAAGGCTTCGATCGACGGCATTTCGCGGGCGCAGGGCGAAATGGGCGTTGACATTGGAGCGGCGGCGCAGCCGATCGCCGAAGAACTGCCGTCTGCGGCATCGCCCGGTCTCGGCTTCGAGCCGCTTCCAGGCCCGCGCGGCGTGGCCGACGATCTCAAGAAGCTCCCGGGCATTTCGCCGGCGATTGAAAAGCAGCTCAACGATCTCGGCATCTTCCACTACTGGCAGATTGCGGAGCTAAGCCCCACGGCGGCGCATAACGTCGGCGAGGAAGTCGGTCTTCCCGGCCGCGTCGAGGCCTGGATCACGCAGGCCAAGGCCTTCACCGCCGAAACCGCCGAATAGGCCGCCCCCATGCTGCCGCCGACAGATTGGAACGAATAATGGCGAATATCTCCGCTCAAAGCGTCAAGGAACTGCGCGAAAAGACCGGCGCCGGGATGATGGACTGCAAGACGGCGCTCACCGAAACGAGCGGCGACATGGAGGCGGCGGTCGACTGGCTGCGCAAGAAGGGCCTCGCCAAGGCGGCGAAGAAGGCGGGCCGCGTTGCCGCCGAAGGCCTGATCGGCGTCGCGCTCGCCGGGACCAAGGGCGTGGTGGTCGAGGTCAATTCAGAGACGGATTTCGTCGCCCGCAACGATCTCTTCCAAGGCCTTGTGAAGATGATCGCCCAGGTCGCGCTCGATGCCGGCGCCGACGTCGACGCGATCAAGGCACACAAGGTCGGCGGCGTGAGCGTCGCCGACGCGATTGCGGATACCATTGCCAAGATCGGCGAGAACATGACGCTGCGGCGCGCCGCTTCGCTATCGGTGAGCAAAGGCGTCGTCGGCAGCTATGTCCACAACTCCGTCACCGACGGCCTTGGCAAGATCGGGGTGCTCGTCGGTCTGGAATCCGCCGGCAAGACCGACGAACTGACGACGCTCGGCCGGATGGTCGCCATGCATGTTGCGGCGGCCAATCCGCAAGCGGTCGATCCGGCGGGGCTCGCTCCCGACGTTGTGGCGCGAGAAAAAGACATCCTCGGCGACAAGGCCAGGCAGCAGGGCAAGCCGGATAATGTGGTCGAAAAGATCGTCGAATCCGGACTGAAGACTTTCTACAAGGAAGTCTGCCTGCTCGAGCAACCCTATATCCATGATCCGAACAAGAGCGTTGCCCAAGCGCTGAAGGAAGCGGAGGGGCGCGTTGGCGGGCCCGTCAAGATCACCGGCTTCGTGCGTTACGCGCTCGGCGAAGGTATAGAAAAGCAGGAATCGGATTTCGCCGCCGAGGTGGCGGCGGCCGCCGGACAGGGCTGAGGCCATCTCGAGGCGCCTTTGCGCCGCGGCGATAGAAAGCGATCGCAGCAATGAGTGAGCCGGTCTTCCGTCGCGTGATCGCCAAGCTCTCGGGAGAGGCTTTGGCGGGACCCGATGGCTTCGGCATCCACCAGCCGACCGTCGATCGCATTGCCGCCGATCTCGCCGCGGCGGCGGCGCTCGGCGTCGAGCTCGGCGTCGTTGTGGGTGGAGGAAACATCTTCCGCGGCATCGAGGTTTCCGCGCGCGGCGTGTCGCGTCCGACCGGCGACACCATGGGCATGCTGGCAACGGTGATGAATTGCCTGGCGCTCGAAGCCGCGATCGAGCGGCAAGGCAAGTCAGCGCGCACGCTCTCCGCATTGGCCATGCCCGAAGTCTGCGGCACCTATACCCGCGCCCGCGCGCTTGCCGCGCTTGCCAGAAAGCAGGTCATTTTGCTGGCGGCGGGGACCGGGAATCCATTTTTCACCACCGACACCACGGCCGTGCTGCGCGCAGCGGAACTGGCCGGCGAAGCGGTACTGAAAGCGACCAATGTTGATGGGGTTTATACGGCCGATCCAAAAAAAGACCCGAAAGCCAAGCGTTATGACCGCTTAACCCATCAGGAGGCCATCGATCGCGATCTTCGGGTCATGGATCCCACGGCATTCACGCTTGCCCGGGAAAACCGTATGCCTATCATCGTCTTCTCCATTCGCGAGCCGGACGCGATAACGGCTATATTGCGGGGGGAAGGGCGGGCGACCCTGGTTGGCGCCGCGTAGCCGGACCGGCGGCATTCCGGGCGGCGGGTCCGTTTTGAGGGGTGTCATGACGACCGCGACGACTCACGATTTGAACGAACTCAAGCGCCGCATGCAAGCCGCATTGCAGGCGTTCAAACATGAGCTGGCCGGGCTACGCACCGGGCGCGCCTCGGCGGCCATGCTCGATCCGGTGCAGGTCGAGGCCTATGGCACGCATATGCCTCTCAATCAGCTGGCTACCGTCAGCGTGCCGGAGCCGCGCCTGATCAGTGTCCAGGTCTGGGACAAGTCCATGGTGCACGCGGTGGAGAAAGCGATCGTCAATGCCAATCTCGGGCTCAGTCCCGCGACCGAAGGCCAGGTGCTGCGGCTGCGCATTCCCGAGCTCAACGAGGAACGACGCAAGGAATTGGTTAAAGTCGCGCATAAATATGCCGAGACGGCGCGTGTCGCCATTCGTCATATCCGGCGCGACGGGCTCGATGTGCTGAAGAAGCTGGAAAAGGATCACAAGATCAGCAAGGACGATCACGACCGCGACGCCGATCAGGTACAGAAGGCGACCGATCACGCGATCACCGAAGTCGACCAGATCTTGGCTGGCAAGGAAAAGGAAATTCTGACTGTCTAGGAACAGGACGTGAAGCCCATGACGTCGCTACCCAAGGCAGAGCTATCCGCCGTGGCTTCCGGGGATCCGGTTGCTGTGCCGCGGCATGTCGCCATCATCATGGACGGTAATGGTCGCTGGGCGGCGGCGCGCGGGTTGCCGCGCACGGAGGGACATCGCCGTGGCGTGGAAGCCTTGCGGCGCACTGTGCGCGCGGCGAACGAATTAGGCATCCGCGTGCTGACGATCTTTTCCTTCAGCTCGGAGAATTGGTCGCGGCCTCCTGCCGAAGTCCGCGACCTGATGGGTCTGCTGCGCCGCTTCATCCGTCATGACCTCGCGGATCTTCACCGCAACAATATGCGCGTTCGCGTCATCGGCGAGCGCAATGGCCTTGCCTCCGATATTCGCCGGCTGCTTGAAGAGGCCGAGGAACTGACGCGCCACAACCGCGGTCTCGTGGTTGTGGTTGCCTTCAACTACGGGGGCCGTCAGGAAATCGCGCGCGCGGCGCGCCGCCTGGCGGAAGAGGTGGCAGCGGGCCGACGGGCCATCGACAGCGTAACTGCCGAAGCCCTCGGCGAATATCTCGACGCCGGCGACTTGCCGGACCCGGATTTGATTATCCGGACCAGCGGCGAACAACGCCTTTCCAATTTTTTGCTCTGGCAGGCGGCTTATAGCGAGCTTGTCTTCGTTCCCACCTATTGGCCCGATTTCGATCGCGATACGCTGGAAGGCGCCATCGCCGAATACAGCCGGCGAGAGCGGCGCTTTGGCGGCCTCGCCGCACGGACTGGATCCTAACGTGCCCGGAGCGGAACCCGCCCCGGTCGCGGGCAACAAAGGTCCGATGAACGCTTTGTCCGGCGAACTGGTTTCCCGCGTCCTTTCCGCCGCGTTGCTGGCGCCGATCGCCGTCGCCGCCGTGTACCTGGATGGAATTTTTTTTGCGGCGTTTTGGCTGATCGCGGCGATCGGGATTTGGTGGGAATGGAATGGGCTTGTCTCCGGGCCCGGTCACCAGATTTTGCTCGCTCTAGGAACCGGCGGCCTCATATTGGCGATGTCACTCGCCTATATCGGCAGGACGCGAACGCCCATGCTCATCGTCGCGCTGAGTGCCTTGGGTACGGGCGTCTTTGCTCCCTCTGCGAGACATGTATGGGCGGCTGGTGGTCTGCTCTACGCGGGCGCCGTGCTGCTGAGTTCGCTCGCTTTACGCCGCGACCCGGAATTGGGTTTCGAGGCCATGATCTTTTTGTTCGCCGTCGTCTGGACGACCGATATCCTTGCGTATTTCAGCGGCAAGGCAATCGGCGGTCCGAAACTCGCGCCGGCGATCAGCCCGCACAAGACATGGGCGGGGGCGGTCGGTGGCGCCGCCGGCGCGGTCATCGCCGGCGTGGCGGTGGCCAAGTTCGCGGGCCTGGAAAATCTTGCGGCGATCGGTGTCATCGCGCTCGCGCTTTCGATTTCCGCGCAACTGGGTGATTTGTTCGAATCCGCGATCAAGCGCCGTTTCGGCGTCAAAGATGCAAGTCATCTGATCCCCGGCCACGGCGGATTCATGGACCGGCTCGACGGCTACGCTGCGGCGGCTACCGTGGCCGCAATCTTCGGCAGTCTGCGCGACGGCTTGGATGCCGCGGGGCAGGGCCTTCTGCAATGGTGAAGTGATGGTGGCACCGCTGGCCCGCGCACGAACGTCCGCCGAACCCGCCCCCCGCAGCGTGACCCTGCTGGGCGCCACCGGCTCGATCGGCGCCAGCACCATTGATTTGCTCACGCGCGATCGCCGCCGCTTCCGGATCGAGGCGGTGACTGCGCATCGCAATGCCGCTGCGCTCGCGCGTCTCGCCCGGGAGCTTGGCGCGCGCTTTGCGGCGGTCGCCGATCCGCAGGCCTATCCCGCTCTGAAGGAGGCCCTCGCGGGATCGGGCATCGAATCAGGCGGCGGCGAGAGTGGCGTCATGGAAGCTGCCCAACGCCCGGCCGAATGGGTGATGGCGGCGATCAGCGGCGCGACCGGCCTGCGGCCGACGCTGGCAGCGGCGGAACGCGGGGCGACCGTGGCGCTCGCCAATAAGGAATGTTTGGTCTGCGCCGGCTCGCTTTTCATGCGACGCGCCGCCGCGGCCGGCGCCGCCATCCTGCCCGTCGACTCCGAGCACAACGCGATCTTTCAGGCCTTGGCGGCGGGCCGCCGACAGGATGTCCGGCGGGTGATGCTCACGGCTTCCGGCGGTCCTTTCCGTATGTGGCCGGCGGAAGCGATCAGGAAGGCCACGCCGGAGCAGGCCTCGCGCCATCCCAACTGGTCCATGGGAGTGAAGATCACGATCGATTCCGCGACACTGATGAACAAAGGCCTCGAATTGATCGAGGCACATCATTTGTTTGCATTGACATCATCGGAGATCGCCGTGCTCGTGCACCCGCAATCGGTGGTGCACGGCCTCGTTGAATTTCGCGACGGCTCCACCATCGCTCAGATCGGCGCGACCGACATGCGCATACCCATCGGCCATTGCTTGGCTTGGCCGGAACGTATCGAGCAGGCGGCCCCCTGGCTCGACCTGGCCAAGATCGCGACGCTGACTTTTGAGCTTCCGGATTTGGAACGTTTTCCGGCGCTGGGCGTGGCGCGGCGCGCGCTGGAAAGCGGTGGTGCCGCGCCTACCGTTCTAAACGCCGCCAACGAAGTTGCAGTCCACGAATTTATCGGCCGGCGGCTCGGATTCGCGGGGATTGCCGCGCTGGTCGAGGCCACCCTCGAGGCCGCCGAGCGCGCCGGGCTGCGGGCTGAGCCGGCCAGCGTGGAAGACGCCATCGCCATAGACCAAAGCGCCCGGGCGATGGCTGCGGCACTTCTGCCCGAAATTGCCGCAAAGGCCTCCTAAAGGGAAAAGTAAGGGCCGATTGCTAACGGGGTAGGCGAGGAACTCATGTTCTCCAACTTTGTATCGAGTATCTATTCCGTTGGCTCCGGCGCCCTCGGCTATCTACTTCCATTCTTTTTTGTCCTGTCGATCGTAGTGTTCTTCCACGAGTTCGGCCATTTCCTTGTCGCCCGCTGGGTCGGCATCAAGGTCATGGTCTTCTCCATCGGATTCGGACCCGAGCTTGTCGGTTTCAACGATCGTCACGCCACGCGCTGGAAGATTTCCGCGATTCCGCTCGGCGGCTATGTGAAGTTTTTCGGCGACGAAAACGCCGCGAGCACACCGGATCGCGATCGCGCGGCGGCAATGAGCCAAGCCGAACGCGAGCTGAGCTTTGTGCACAAGCCGGTCAGCCGGCGGGCGGCGGTAGTCGTTGCCGGCCCGTTGGCAAATTTCATATTGTCTATTGCTATTTTCGCCGGGATCTTCACGTTTTACGGTAGGCCATTTACTGCCCCTCGGGTCGACGCCGTGCAGGCCGGCAGCGCCGCCGAAGCCGCAGGATTCCAGCCCGGCGATCTGGTCCTGAGCATCAACGGCGAAGCCATCAAATCCTTTGCCGATATGCAGCGCATCGTCAGCGCCAGCGCCGATCAAGCGCTCAGGATTGAGATTGAGCGGGGCAACAAACTGCTCACGCTCACGGCTACGCCGAAGCTTAAGGAAATCACCGACGCTTTTGGCAACAAGGAACGGATCGGGCTGCTCGGCATCACGCGTTCGATGTCGCCCGCCGACGTCAAACTGGAGAAGGCTTCGCCGCTGGCGGCGGTGAAAATGGGTGCCGAGGAAACCTGGTTCATCGTCGTGCGGACGCTGTCCTACATCGGCGGCGTGGTGACGGGCCGCGAAGCGGCGGATCAGCTCGGCGGTCCGATTCGGATTGCGCAGGTTTCCGGCCAGGTCGCAACGATCGGCCTTGCGGCGCTCCTGCATTTGACCGCGGTGCTGTCGGTTTCGATTGGACTCCTCAACCTGTTTCCGATTCCCCTCCTCGATGGGGGTCACCTTTTGTTCTATGGGATCGAAGCGGCCCGCGGCAGGCCGCTTTCCGAACGGGCCCAGGAGGTCGGATTCCGCATCGGGCTCGCGATCGTGTTGATGTTGATGATCTTTGCAACTTTTAATGACATCATACACTTGGCAACGTCATAAACCGTTGCGTTAGGGCAACTTTTTGCGGGTAAAGCCAAGCCGGAGGGGAAAGCTGGTTGCACTGCCGGGAAAAGGCTGTACAAGCTAGGATTCTTCAAGGCTTGCCTGTGTTCCTGGGCGCGGTAGCGAAAAATTAAGGGCGCATTGCGCATGAGACGGTGGGTGGGGTTGTTCCGGGGGCTCGGCTTGATGGGCTGTCTCCTCGGGGGGTTGATTACGAGTTCTGTCGGTACCGGGTTTCTGGCCGCGACCCCGGTCTTCGCCCAATCCGCAAGCTCGATCGTGGTGGAAGGAAATCGCCGCGTCGAGGCCGATACCATCCGCAGCTATTTCCATGCCGGCCCCGGTGAGCCCCTGGATGCCGGCAAGATCGACGCCGGACTGAAGGCGCTTTACGCCACCAATCTCTTCCAGGACGTGCACATCCGACAGGCTGGCGGTCGCCTGATCGTGACCGTGGTGGAGAACCCGGTCATCAACCGCGTCGCGTTCGAAGGCAACAAAAAGGTCAAAGACGAAATCCTTAGCAACGAAGTCCAATCGAAGCCGCGCGGAACCTTTTCGCGTCCGACGGTCCAGGCCGACACGCAGCGCATCGTCGAAATCTATCAGCGCGGCGGCCGGTTCGATGTCCGCGTCGTGCCAAAGGTCATCGATCTGCCCAACAATCGCGTCGACCTGGTCTTTGAAATCAACGAAGGGCCAAAGACGGGCGTCCGGCAGATCAATTTCGTCGGCAATCACGCCTATTCCTCGTACCGGCTGAAAAACGTCATCAAGACGAGCGTGAGCAACTGGCTGAGCTTTCTGCAGACCACGGACGTCTACGATCCGGACCGCATCGAAGCGGACCGCGACCTGCTTCGCCGTTTTTATCTTTCCCACGGTTACGCCGACGTGCGCATCGTTTCGGCGAACGCGCAATACGATCCTGCGCAGCAGGGGTTCATCGTCACTTTCACCATCGATGAGGGGCCGCTCTATCACATCGGCAAGGTCGACATTCAGTCGAATGTCCGCGACATCAACGCGGCATCGCTGAGATCGGTGCTGCGCACTGGCTCGGGCGATGTCTACGATGCCGAAGCGGTGCAAAAGACCGTCGACGATCTGGCGCTCGAAGTGTCGAAGCGCGGTTACGCCTTCGCCACGGTTCAGCCGCGCGGCGACCGCAATGTCCAGGCACGAACGGTTAATCTTACGTATCTCATTCAGGAAGGCCCGCGCGCCTATATCGAGCGCATCAATATTCACGGCAATAATCGCACGCGGGACTATGTGATCCGCCGCGAATTCGATATCGGCGAAGGCGACCCCTACAATCGCGCACTGGTAGATCGCGCCGAACGGCGGCTGAAGAACCTCGGCTATTTCAAGACGGTCAAGATCACCAACGAACGCGGCTCGGCGCCCGACCGCGTGATCTTGAACGTCAACGTCGAAGAGGACGCAACCGGCGAATTCTCCATTCAGGGCGGTTATTCCTCCGCCGTCGGATTTCTCGCCACGGTAAGCATCGGCGAACGAAACCTGATGGGACAAGGCAAATACGCCAAGGTTGCCGTCACGTATGGTGAAAAGACCAAAGGTATCGACCTGTCCTATGCGGAGCCCTATCTGCTCGGCTATCGCATGCTCGGGGGCATCGATCTTTTCGCCAGGCAAAACGACGCCACCCGATATTCGGACTATGAAACGAGCACGGTCGGTACGAAGCTCCGGCTTGGCTTTGCGCTCACCGAGGAAGTAAGCCTTGGCTTGCACTACTCGATTTACCAGCAGGATATTACGCTGCCGTCTAACCTCGACGATTGCACCGCGAACAATCAGAACAAGTGCCATGACAATGGCGAAGCCGCGCTGCCAATCCGAATTGAGCTGGCGGGCGGTCCGGTCCTTACGTCTCTTGTCGGATATACGACGACCTACAACACCGTCGATGACAACAAGAACCCGACCAAAGGACTTCTCGCCAGCGTCACGCAGGATGTCGCCGGTCTGGGCGGCGATGTGAACTTCCTCAGGACATCGGCAGAGATTCGCAAGTACCACGAAGTGCTATCGGACCTTGTCGCGGTGCTGCATCTGCAGGGCGGTGTCCTCAGCGGCTGGGGCGGGAAGGAGCTGCGCATGCTTGACCAGTTCCAGGCGGGGCCGGGGCTGGTTCGCGGCTTTGCGCCGGGCGGTATCGGCCCGCGGGACCCGGACACCAGCACGGCGCTTGGCGGCACCTATTACTGGGGCGCCAGCATGGAGATGCAGTATCCGCTCTTCTTCATGCCGAAGGAGATCGGCGTTAAAGCCTCGGTATTCGCCGATGCCGGCT
The DNA here is from genome assembly GCA_035652315.1 of Xanthobacteraceae bacterium. Taxonomy (GTDB): domain Bacteria; phylum Pseudomonadota; class Alphaproteobacteria; order Rhizobiales; family Xanthobacteraceae; genus CANKHA01. The sequence goes on from DASREA010000070.1 coordinate 13,225, forward strand.
CCTTGTGGCACTACTCCGGGCCGACTTTCTTCCCGGAGACGGGAGAAACGATGCAGGTGGAGGATAGCGACAAGGTGCGCGCGTCTGTGGGCGCGGGCATTGTCTGGGCCTCGCCATTTGGACCGCTGCGGATCGACTATGCCTTCCCGCTGAGCAAGACCGAATTCGACAAGGTCCAGGAATTCAGCTTCGGCGGCGGCACCAAATTCTGATTGCGGCGCGGCGCTCGTTGCCGGTTGCGGAGGATGAGCACGCCCTTGTCCTTTAAGGCCCAACGTCGCCTCACTATTGGCGAGATCGCACAGCTTACGGGAGCCGAGCCGCCGAAGGGCGCTTCGCTCGATCGTGCCATTTCTAATGTCGCCGCGCTGGATCGCGCCGGGCCGGACGATCTGACTTTCTTCGACAACGCAACCTATCTGGCGCAATTCACGGCGACCCATGCCGGCGTCTGCCTGACCGCGCGGCGTTTTGCGGCGCAGGCTCCGCCGCACACCGTGGCCCTCTGCGCCGACGATCCCTACCGGAGCTTTGTCACAGTGCTGCGCGAGCTCTTCCCTGAAGCGCTGCGGCCCTCGTCTTTATTCGACGCCAAGGGCGTCAGCCCGAGCAGCCTGGTTCATCCCTCGGCGCGGCTGGAAAACGGAGTCGTGGTCGATCCGGGCGCGGTCATCGGACCGCAGGTGGAGATCGGGGCAGGAACGGTGATCGCGGCCAATGCCGTCATCGGCCCAGGCGTGCGGATCGGGCGCGACTGCTCGATCGGCGCCGGGGCATCCATCCAATACGCGCTCATCGGCGACCGCGTCATCGTTCACACCGGCTGCCGCATCGGCCAGGACGGATTCGGCTACGTCATGGGGGGTGCGGTCCATATCAAGGTGCCGCAGATCGGACGGGTGATTATCCAGGACGATGTCGAAATCGGCGCCGGCACCGCCATCGACCGCGGCGCGATCCGCGACACCGTTATCGGGGAGGGAACAAAGATCGACAACCTGGTGCAGATCGGACACAATGTTGAAATCGGTCGCCATTGCGTTCTTGTGGCGCAAACTGGGATTTCCGGCAGCGTGACCCTCGGGGATTTCGTGGTGCTTGGCGCCCGAGTGGGCGTCAACAATCACGTCAGAATCGGCGAGGGCGCGCAGATCGCGGCGACCAGCATCGTTCACGGCGATGTCCCACCGGGAGCGCGTTGGGGCGGCGTTCCCGCGAAGCCCGTCAAGCAATGGTTCAGGGAAATGAAAATTCTCGAGCGTATCGCCCGGCAGGAAAGCGCAGGTGCGAAGGGCTCCGCTGCGGCCGAGGAATGACGAGGAAATCTTATGAATAACGTTGGCACGACGCTCGAGGCGGCCGGTATCGCCGAGATACTCAAATTGCTGCCGCACCGCTATCCGTTTCTGATGATCGACCGCGTCATCGAAATGGTCGGGGACGAGCGCGCCATCGGCATCAAGAATGTCACCATCAACGAGCCGCAGTTCCTCGGTCATTTTCCCGATCAGCCGATCTTTCCCGGGGTACTGATCATCGAGGGCATGGCCCAGACCGGCGGGGTCTTGTGCATACATGCCTCCGGCGGCCGCGCGAAATCCGTCTATTTTCTCACGGTCGACAAGGCGAAGTTCCGCAAGCCCGTGGTGCCCGGCGACACCATAGAATATCACATCCGCAAGATTGCCCGACGCAAGACCATGTGGTGGTTCCGCGGCGAGGCGCAGGTGAGAGGTGAACTCGTTGCTGAGGCGGAAGTTGGCGCCATGATTGCGGAAAAGTGAGGCGGCAGTGACGACGATCGACCCCAGCGCGCGCGTCGCTCCGGGCGCGACTCTCGGCAAGGACGTGTCGATCGGGCCCTACTGCATCATTGGCCCGAATGTCGTGCTCGGGGACGGCTGTCGTCTGCTGGCACATGTGCATCTCGCGGGGCATACCAGCATCGGCGCCAATACCGTGATCTATCCTTTCGCTTCGCTCGGCACGCCGCCGCAGTCCGTGAAATATCGCGGCGGGCCAACCAAGCTCATCGTCGGCGCGAATTGCGAGATTCGCGAGCATGTCACCATGAATACCGGTACCGAGGATGCCGGCGGAACGACCGAGGTCGGCAGCGGCTGCCTTTTCATGGTCGGCTCGCACGTGGCGCACGATTGCCGGCTCGGCAACAATATCACCTTCGCCAATAACGCTTCCGTGGCCGGCCACGTGACGGTCGGGGACTACGTTTTTTTGGGTGCGTTTGGCGGTGTGCATCAGTTCGTTCGCATCGGCGAAGGCGCTATGATCGGCGGCGTGAGCGGCGTCAGGGACGATGTCATTCCTTTCGGCTATGCGGTTGGGCAGCACGCGAAGTTGGTCGGTATCAACGTCGTCGGCATGAAGCGCCGCGGTTACAGCAAGCAGGATATGCATCGGCTGCGCAGGGCCTATAAGGAGCTGTTTGCCGGGACCGGTAACTTTCGCGACCGGGTCGTTTCGGTGGCCAAGGAATTCGATGGCGATCCGCTGGTCGGCAAGCTCATCGCCTTCATCAATGAGGGCGGCGAACGCCAGCTCGCGCATCCGCCGCTGCGCAACAGCGCCCTCGCCGGGCGCGAAGACTCATGACCAGCGATGAGGCGCCGCTGGCGATCGTTTGCGGCGGCGGCAGCTTGCCATTCGCCGTGGCCGATGCGGTGCAAAAACGCGGCCGCCGCGCGGTGCTGATTCCGATCCACGGTTGGACCGATCCGAAACGGGTCCAGGCCTATACCCATCACTGGATCGGGCTCGGCCAATTCGGCGCCGCCTGCCGCCATGCCCGCAGTGAAGGCTGCCGCGACATGGTCTTCATCGGCACCTTGTCCCGGCCGCGGTTATCGCGGCTGCGCTTCGATCTGGGCACCCTGCGCGCGTTGCCCAGGATCATTGCCGCCTATCGCGGCGGCGACAACCATTTGCTGTCGGGAATTGCCGCGGCTTTTGAGGCGCAAGGATTCCACCTGATCGGGCCGCACGAGGTCGCTCCCGAAATTCTGGTGCCGGAAGGCATCTTCGGCCGGAGAGCGCCAGGAGAGATCGATCGCGCGGATATCGAACGGGGCCTTGGCCTCATTAAGGCGATGGGACCCTACGACGTCGGCCAAGGCGTCGTCGTGGCAGGCAATCATGTGCTCGCGGTGGAGGCGGCGGAGGGCACCGACCGCTTGCTGGCTCGGGTTGCCGAACTGCCCAATCGCGGCCGTTCTGGCGGTGTGCTCATCAAGGCGCCGAAGCCGGGACAGGATTGGCGTTTCGATTTGCCGTCGATCGGGCCGCAAACCGTCGAAGGCGCAGCGCATGCGGGCCTCAATGGCATTGCTGTCTTGGCCGGCGGCACGATCATGGCTGAACCGCAGCGCGTGGCGGCCCTGGCTGACGAGCGGAACCTCTTCGTCGTCGGTCTGCGCAAGCCCGGACCTGCGGAATGACGGCGCCGCCTGTCGCCCGGCCGCTGCGCGTCTTTCTCGTTGCGGGGGAGGAATCCGGTGACCGTCTTGGCGCGCCGCTGATGCGCGCGCTGCGGGCGCGCCATCCTGGTGAAATCGCCTTCTCTGGTGTCGGCGGTCATGAAATGACGCGGGAAGGACTTGATAGCCTGTTCCCACTCGGCGACGTGGCGCTGATGGGTTTCGGCTCCGTCTTGCGTAATCTGCCGGCGATCTTCCGCCGGATCGCGCAAACGGTATCCGCGGTCGTTGCGACGGAACCGGACGTATTGGTGATCATCGACACCCCGGATTTCACGCATCGCGTCGCGCGGCGCGTGCGGACTGCGGCGCCGCGGATCCCCATCGTCGATTATGTTTCTCCGTCCGTTTGGGCATGGCGGCCTTGGCGCGCGCGTGCGATGCGCCGTTACATCGATCATGTGCTGGCGATCTTGCCTTTCGAGCCGGCCGAGCTTGCGCGGCTTGGCGGCCCGCCCTGCAGCTATGTCGGACATCCGCTGATCGAGAGGACAAAGCTCTATCGCCCCAACGAAGGGGAAGCCGCGAGGCGGCTCGCCAACCCGCCGCTGCTTTTGGTATTTCCGGGAAGCCGCCGCGGCGAGATCAGGCGCCTTCTGGGCATTTTCGCGCAGGCGCTGGCAATGGTGCGCCGTGCCGGCGCCGTCGACATAGCGATCCCGACGGTGCCGCATGTCGTCGATGAAGTGCGGGAAGCGGCCGCCGCCTGGCCTCTTTCGGCACGCGTGATCGTCGATGAGGACGCCAAGCTCGCGGCATTTCGGTCGGCGCGCGCCGCTTTGGCGAAATCCGGCACGGTCACGCTGGAATTGGCGCTAGCCGGTGTGCCGACCGTGGCGGCCTATAAGGTATCGGCGATCGAAGCGATGATCGCGCGCCGCATCGTTCAAGTACCTTCGGTCATCCTCGCCAATCTCGTGCTTGGCGAAAACGTCATTCCCGAGTTTCTGCAGGAAGACTGCACAGCCGAAAAACTCGCGGCCGCGCTTATCCCGCTGATGGCGGATTCGCCGGAGCGGCGCCGGCAGTTGCAGGCCTTCGCGCGGCTCGATGAGCTATTGGAGATCGGCCGCGCCAATCCGAGCGCACGGGCCGCCGATATTGTGTTGCAGGCGGCCGAGGCCGCTCAGCGGCGCCGGGACATCGGGATGTAATCGCGGCGCGTGGCGCCGGTATAGAGCTGGCGCGGACGGCCGATCTTCTGGCTCGGGTCCTCGATCATTTCTTTCCATTGACCGATCCAGCCCACCGTGCGCGCCAGCGCGAACAGCACGGTGAACATGGTGGTCGGGAAACCCATGGCCTTGAGCGTCAGGCCCGAATAAAAATCGATGTTCGGATAGAGTTTCTTTTCGATGAAGTAATCGTCGTGCAGGGCGATGCGCTCAAGCTCCATGGCCACGTCGAGCAGCGGATCGTCCTTGATCCCGAGTTCCTTCAGCACTTCGTGGCAGGTCTGCTGCATGATCTTGGCCCGCGGATCGTAATTTTTATAGACGCGGTGGCCGAAGCCCATGAGGCGGAACGGATCGTTCTTGTCCTTGGCGCGCTTGATGTATTCGGGAATGCGCTCGACCGTGCCGATCTCCGCAAGCATCTTCAGCGCGGCTTCGTTGGCGCCGCCGTGCGCCGGACCCCAAAGACAGGCGCAACCGGCGGCGATGCAGGCAAAAGGATTGGCGCCGGACGATCCGGCAAGCCGCACCGTGGAGGTCGAGGCATTCTGCTCGTGATCGGCGTGCAGGATGAAGATGCGATCCATGGCGCGCGACAGAACCGGATTGACCTTGTAGTCCTCGCACGGCACAGCGAAGCACATGCGCAGGAAATTCGATGCGTAATCCAGATCGTTCTTCGGATAGACGAAAGGCTGGCCGACGGAATATTTGAAGGCCATCGCCGACAAGGTGGGAATCTTCGCGATCATGCGGATCGAGGCGATCATGCGCTGGTGCGGATCGGAAATGTCCGTAGAATCGTGGTAAAAGGCGGACAGCGCGCCGACGCTCCCCACCAGCACCGCCATCGGGTGCGCATCGCGCCTGAATCCCTGGAAAAAACGGCTCATCTGCTCATGCACCATGGTGTGGTGCGTGACGCGATTGTCAAAGTCCGCTTTTTGCGCGGCGGTCGGCAATTCCCCGTAGAGGAGCAGATAGCAGGTTTCGAGGAAGTCGCCGTGCTCGGCCAGTTGCTCGATGGGATAGCCGCGATAAAGCAGCACGCCTTCGTCGCCGTCGATATAGGTGATCTTGGATTCGCAGCTCGCCGTCGAGGTGAAGCCCGGATCGTAGGTGAACATCCCGGCTTCGCTGTAAAGCTTGGCGATATCGACGACGGACGGCCCGATCGTGCCGTCATAAACCGGAAAATCCCAGTTTTTCTGGCCGACGGTCAGCTTCGCGGTCTTGGTGTTTGCGGCCGTCTTCGCATCCATGGTCAGGACCTCGAAAGGTGAGAGGAGATCTCTGGTCGAGGGCGAGATGAGCGTCCGTGCCGGCCGGCGCCCACGGGAGGAGAGATCCGCTGCGGTTGCGTAGCCCATCCCCGTGTGCGCTGCAAGATGCAGCGCCGGTGACGTGCCTTTCATATAGGCGGTCCGGGCCTCGTCCCCAATGTGGGGGTGCGGAAATTTAAGTTTCGGCCGCCTGATCGCGGAGCCGCGCCAAGCTCTCGCTCTTGCCGAGCGCCATCAGCACGTCGAAGATGCCTGGCGAGGTCGCGCGGCCGGTGAGCGCCGCACGCAGCGGCTGGGCGACGGCGCCGAGCTTCAGGCCGCGGCTTTCGGCGAAAGCGCGGACAGCCTGTTCCGCCGCCTCGGCGCTCCAAGGCTCGAGGGCATCGAGCTTGGCGGCCAGACCGGCGAGCAATTGCCGCGCTTCCGGCGTGATCAAGGCCTGCGCCTTCTCGTCGAGGCGCAGCGGCCGGGGCGCCAGTAGAAAGCCCGCATTATCAATTAGTTCTATAAGGGTCTTCGCCCGTTCTTTAAGACTTGGCATGGCGACAAGTAATCTCTGCCGCAGGTCGGGCGTCAGCCGTGCGGCGAGTTCCGGCCCGCCGGCGATGTGCGGCAAGAGCCGCTCGATCTCGGCCAGCAGCCCCGCGTCGTCGCTTTGCCGGATGTAATAGCCATTGAGGCTTTCGAGTTTCGCGAAATCGAAGCGTGCCGGCGAACGGCCGATCTGCGGCAGATCGAAAGCAGCGATCATCTCGTCGCTCGAGAAGATTTCCTGATCGCCGTGGCTCCAACCGAGGCGCACCAGATAGTTGCGCATGGCCGCCGGCAGATAGCCCATGGCACGGTAAGCATCGACGCCGAGCGCGCCATGGCGCTTCGAAAGTTTCGAGCCGTCGGGGCCGTGAATCAGCGGGATATGCGCCATGATCGGCACATTCCAGCCAAGCGCGTCGTAGATTTGCTTCTGCCGCGCGGCATTGGTGAGATGATCGTCGCCGCGGATGATATGGGTTACGCCCATATCGTGGTCGTCCACGACGACGGCCAGCATATAGGTCGGCGTTCCGTCGGAACGCAGCAACACCAGGTCGTCGAGGTTTTCGTTCTGCCAGACCACGCGGCCCTGGACCTGGTCCTCGATAACCGTCTCGCCGGACAGCGGCGCCTTGAAGCGGATCACCGGCTTCACGCCGGGTGGCGCCTCGGAGGGGTCACGATCGCGCCATCGCCCGTCATAGAGCTTGGCGCGGCCCTCGCGGCGCGCCGCTTCGCGCATTTCGGCCAATTCCTCGGCGCTGGCGTAACAGCGATAGCCCTTGCCCGAGGCGAGCAATTGTTCGGCAATTTCGCGGTGCCGCGCGGAACGGGAAAATTGGTATATCGCCTCGCCATCCCATTCGATGCCGAGCCAGCGCAGACCCTCGAAAATGGCATCGACGGCAGCTTGGGTCGATCGCTCGCGGTCGGTATCCTCAATCCGCAACAGCATTTTGCCGCCGCGCCCGCGCGCGTAGAGCCAATTGAACAGCGCGGTGCGCGCTCCACCGATATGGAGGAAGCCGGTAGGCGAGGGCGCGAAACGGGTGACGACGGGTTCGGTCATGCCGTGAATGATCTATGGTGGCCGCGGCCCGTCTAGCATAGCTGCGGGCGGATATGTCCAGGTCAAATCGCCCTTGGCGCGCCGTCAGGCTTTTGGCACATAGCGGGCTTCTTTTGACGGACGGCCTGTCTAGGAGCATCGCGAATGGCAAATTCCAGTCCCGACACCCGCGACGCAGCCGAGGCCGGGAGGGATTTTGTCCGCGACATCGTCGCCGGCGATCTTGCCGCCAAGCGGCATAGGGAAATCGTTACCCGCTTTCCGCCCGAGCCCAACGGCTACCTGCATATCGGCCATGCCAAGTCGATCTGCCTGAATTTCGGCGTGGCGCAGGAATTCGGCGGGCGCTGCCATTTGCGCTTCGACGATACCAATCCGGCCAAGGAAGAGCAGGAATATATCGACGCGATCAAGGAAGACGTGCGCTGGCTCGGCTTCGATTGGGGAAATCACCTCTATCACGCGTCTGATTATTTCGAACAGCTCTATGAATGGGCGCTGCACCTGATCCGCGCCGGCAAGGCCTATGTCGACGATCAGTCGCAGGAACAAATGCGCGCCAACCGCGGCACGCTGACCGAACCTGGCAAGAACAGCCCGTTTCGCGAACGCAGCGTCGAGGAAAATCTCGATCTCTTTCGCCGCATGCGCAGCGGCGAATTTCCCAACGGCGCGCGCGTGCTGCGCGCCAAGATCGACATGGCCTCGGGCAATATCAACCTTCGGGACCCCGTGCTCTATCGCATTCTGCACGCGGAACACCCACGCACGGGCACGGCGTGGTGCATTTATCCGAGCTACGATTTCGCCCATGGCCAATCCGATGCGATCGAGCACGTCACCCATTCGCTATGCACGCTCGAATTCGAGGATCACCGGCCGCTTTACGATTGGTTTCTCGACAATCTGCCGGTGCCCTCGCGTCCACGGCAGATCGAGTTTGCGCGGCTCAATCTGAGCTACACTGTGCTGTCCAAGCGCGTGCTCACGTTGCTCGTGCGCGACGGCCATGTGAGGGGCTGGGACGATCCGCGCATGCCGACGCTGGCGGGTCTGCGCCGCCGCGGCGTGCCGCCCGCCGCCATTCGCGATTTTATCGCCCGCATCGGTGTCGCCAAAGCCAATAGCGTGGTCGACATGGCAATGTTCGACCATTCGGTTCGCGAGGCACTGAACAAGAGCGCGCCGCGGCGCATGGCGGTGCTGCGGCCGTTGAAGGTGGTGATCGAGAACTATCCCGAAGGGAAAAGCGAGGAGGTCGAGGCGGCGAACCATCCCGACGCCCCCGACGCCGGAAAGCGTATGGTCCGATTTTCGCGGGAACTCTACATCGAGCGTGACGATTTCATGGAAAACCCGCCGAAGAAATTCTTTCGCCTGGCGCCCGGACGCGAGGTGCGGCTGCGCTACGGCTATTTCATCACCTGCCGCGAGGCGGTGAAAAATGCCGCCGGCGAGGTGGTCGAATTGCGCTGCACCTACGATCCGGCGACGCGCGGCGGCGATGCCCCGGACGGGCGCAAGGTCAAAGCCACCTTGCATTGGGTTTCTGCGATGGACGCCGTGAGCGCGGAGGTGCGGCTCTATAACCCGCTTTTCATCGCGGCAAATCCCGATGCCGGCAACTTCGCCGCCGATCTCAATCCCAACTCGCTGGAAATCCTCCGCGATGCCAAGCTGGAGCGCGCCTTGGCCACGGACCATGCCGACGCGCCGATGCAATTCGAGCGCCAGGGCTATTTTGTGCGCGATGCCGATTCCGCGCCGGGCCATTTGGTTTTCAACCGTACCGTCGGCCTGCGCGACACCTGGGCGAAAGTGAGCTCCGAAGGCGCCTAGTCTCTGGCCTCGATCGCCATCTCGTGTAGCATAGCCGGGAAGCCGCAGCGCGGGTCGGGGGCCGCGCATGAGCGAATCCAAGAAAGAACGTGCGACGTCCTGGCCGCTCGGCGCCGCCGCCGGGCGGCGACCGGCTCGGGCCGTGCCGGGCCTCTGGAGCCATTCACTCCGAGGCTTCGGCGATGCGCTGGCGGCGTGGGCGGAAGCCGATTTCGCGCCGGGGCGATTGCTCCCATGGCTGCCGCTCGCCTTCGGCGCGGGCATCGCCGTTTATTTCGCCGCGGATCATGAACCGTCGCCTTGGGCGGCGGTGGGGCTGACCGTCGTCGCCGCGGCCCTGACTATCACGGTTCGTGCGCGGCCCGCCGCCTTTCCCATCATGCTTGGTCTCGCTGCCGCTAGCGCAGGCTTCACCGTCGCCTCGCTGCGCGCGGCCGCCGCGGCGCACCCGGTGCTCAGCCGGCCGGCCTATCTCGGCCTGCGCGGTTGGATCGAGGTGCGCGAAGAACGCGAACGCAGCGACCGCATCGTCGTGCATATACCGTCGGTTGCCGGCGTGACCGTTTCCGGGCGGCCGCTGCCCGAGCGCGTCCGGGTGGCGGTGCGGAAGGGCATGGCGCCCCCGGTCGGCAGCTTCGTCGCGTTCCACGCGCGCCTCACCCCGCCGATCGAGCCGCTTCGCCCGGGCGGATACGATTTCGCCCGTGATCTCTATTTCCAGAAAATCGGCGCCTCCGGGTTTGTCATGGGCCATATCACGCCGCAGGCGCCGCCTTCGCCACCGCGCATTTCGTTGCGTATTGCCGCCGCGCTTGCCGGAATGCGCGACGCCATCGACCAGCGCATCCGCACCGCGGTGGCCGGCGATGAGGGCTCTATTGCCTCGGCGCTGATCACGGGCAAGCGCGACGCCATCTCCAAGCCGGTGAATGATGCCATGTATGTTTCGAGCCTGGCGCATGTGCTCTCGATCTCGGGCTACCACATGGCGGTCGTCGCCGGCGTCGTGTTCTTCTTCTTGCGCGCGGGTTTGGCGCTGGTCCCGACGCTGGCGAGCCGCTATCCGATCAAGAAGCTTGCCGCCGCGGTAGCGCTGGCCGTTGCCAGCTTTTATCTGTTGCTCTCGGGCGCCGAGGTGGCGACGCAGCGCTCCTTTGTAATGCTCGCCCTCGTGCTCGTCGGAGTCATGCTCGATCGTCCGGCGCTGACCTTCCGCACGCTTGCCGTCGCCGCTTTTGCCGTGATGTTGCTGTCGCCGGAATCGATTGTTCAGCCGAGCTTCCAGATGTCCTTCGCAGCAACCTTGGCGCTGGTTGCCGTCTATCAGCAGCCGCAATGGCTCAGACCGAACGCGGACAGTTCGTTCGGGATGCGCGCCGCCTTTTGGGGCGGCCGGGAACTCGCCGCCCTCGCGCTCGCGTCGCTGGTGGCCGGTCTCGCGACGACGCCTTACGCCGCCTACCATTTCCATCGTCTTGCGCCATACGGCGTATTGGCGAATTTGCTGGCGATGCCGATCGTTTCCTTCTGGGTGATGCCCGCCGGAATCCTTGGGGTGGTCGCCTTGCCCTTTGGGTTCGACGGCATCTTCTGGCGCCTCATGGGGCAAGGCATCGTCTGGATGGACGCCGTGGCTTTGTGGGTTGCCGGTCTGCCGGGCGCTGTGGGACGGATCGCTGCTTTCGGCGTCGGCCCGCTGCTCTTGGGTACCGCCGGATTGATCCTAATCTGCCTTCTGCGCAGCCCGCTGCGCTGGAGCGGATTGGCCGCCGCAGCCGCGGCGAGCCTGTGGGCGCTCGCTGCGCCATTACCCGATGTCCTTGTCGCGCCCGATGGCCGCAGCATCGCCGTCCGCGGCGCAAGTGGCTTGTTGTCGGTCGCCAAGGGCGGGGGAACGGACTTTGCCGCCAACGACTGGCTTGCCGCCGACGGCGACGGCCGCCCCGCGGACGATCCGTCGGTGCGCAAGGATGTCGCCTGCGATTCGGCCGGCTGCATTGCTCGGCTTGCCGACGGACGGCGCATCGCGCTGTCGTTATCGCCGCAGGCTTTTGAGGAGGACTGCCGCGGCGATGCCGTCGTGGTAACGCCGCGGCAGGGTCCGCACGATTGCGCGGCGCTGCTGATCGACCGCGACCGGCAGCGGCGTACAGGCGCGGTCGCCCTGATCCGGCGGGGCAAGGATTTCGAGTTGATCCCGGCGCGGTCTCGCGGCTACGACCGGCCGTGGGCGCCGGTCGCCGACACGACCGATGCCGGCGCGCAAATCGACGCGCCGCAGCCAAGCGACGCAACGCCGCGGCCGCAGGATCTGCAAGTCGGCGATTGAAGGCTTGGCGCTGTGCGCGCCGCTCAATATTTGCGAAACAGTCCGACTAGCTTGCCCTGAATGCGCACGCGGTTGGGCGGCAGGATGCGGACCTCGTAGGATGGGTTGGCCGGCTCGAGGGCGATCGAGGCGCCGCGGCGGCGGAATCGCTTCAGCGTGGCTTCCTCGTCGTCAATCAATGCCACCACGATATCGCCGGTATCGGCGGCGTCGCTGCGGCGGATCAAGGCCAGATCGCCGTCGAGAATGCCGGCTTCGATCATCGAATCCCCGCGCACTTCCAGCGCAAAATGCTCGCCCGCGGACAGCAGATCAGGCGGCATATTGACGACGTGGCTGCGTGTTTGAATTGCCTCAATCGGCGTGCCGGCGGCGATGCGACCCATGACCGGCACGGCCACCGGACGTGCGGAGCCATCGTCATCGGAGACCGCGCGCACCCGGCCCAGATTCCCTTCAATCACGCTCGGCGTGAAGCCGCGCGCCCGTGCCGATCCGACCCCATGGGCGACCGAGTCGGGCAGCTTGATCACCTCGATGGCGCGGGCGCGGTTCGGCAACCGGCGGATGAAGCCGCGCTCTTCGAGTGCGGTGATCAGCCGGTGGATTCCCGATTTCGAGCGCAAGTCCAGTGCGTCCTTCATTTCGTCGAAGGACGGCGGCACGCCGGCCTCCTTGAGACGTTCGTGGATGAAGCGCAGCAGCTCGAACTGTTTGCGGGTCAACATAGAGTGGCTCTCTCCCGGCTCGGATGATTAGGCAACGGCACGAAACAAAGCATGAACGGACACTATCTGTTCCAGTTGTGTTCCGCAAGTCTTTAATTCGAGGTGAAGAACTCGGGGATGCCCTAAAACGTGAGCTTAACGATGGGGCAGACGGCGCCGGCCTTCAGCGGCGCGGCATGGGGCTCGCGAATCAACAGGCAATCGGCCTTGGCGAGGGCCGCCATCATCGAGCTGTCCTGCACCGGAAGCGGCGTCGCGACAGGGTCGCCCGGTGCGCCGTCGAGCGTGGCGCGCAGGAAATCCATACGCTCATCGTTGGCCTGAAGATCCTGGCTCACCCGTGCGAAACCGGTGGCCAGCGAAAGATCGCGGCGGCCTTGCAGCCTTCGGATCAGCGGCACCAAGAAGAGCAGGGCGCAGACATAGGAGGAAACGGGATTGCCGGGCAGGCCAAGCACCTGCATCCCGCCTAAGCGCCCGTGCATCACCGGGCGTCCCGGCCGCATCGCCACTTTCCAAAACGACAGCTCCAACCCTTCGGCGGCCAGGCTTTTCTGCACGACGTCATGTTCGCCGACAGACGCGCCACCGCAGGTGACGAGAATATCGGCGCCCGCTTCACGCGCGCGACGCACTGCGTCGGTAGTCTCTTCCACGCTATCGGGCACGATACCGAGATCAATCGCTGTCGCGCCTTCCCCTTGAGCCAACGCGATGAGGGCGAAGCCGTTGGAATAGAAAACCTGACCAAATTTCTGAACGGTGCCCGGCAGGATGAGCTCGTCTCCGGTGCCGAGGATCGCGACGCGCGCCGCACGATGCACCGGCAAGGCAGCATGATTCATCGCTGCCGCCAGCATAAGGTCGCGCGCGCTCAGCGGACGGCCTCGGTGCAGCAATATTTCGCCGCGGCGGAAATCGAGACCCGCGCGACGGATATTTTTTCCCGCAGAAGCGGAAACGTTGATGACGACAAAGTCACCGTCGCGCGTGGCATTTTCCTGAACGACCACCGTATCGGCCCCGGCCGGCACCACTGCGCCGGTGAAAATCCGCGCGGCTTCTCCTTCGCCCACCGTGCCGCTGAAAGGATGACCGGCCCCGACTTCGCCGACGATTTTCAGCCGTGCCGGGGCGGCGGCAATGTCCGCAGCGCGCACGGCATAGCCGTCCATCGCCGAGACGTCGGCCGGCGGTTGGGTGACCTTGGCACCCACATTGTCGGCGAGCACGCGGCCGGCGGCCTGCGACAGCGTCACATGTTCCACCGGCAGCGGTTTTGCATTGGCCAGCACCTTGGCCAGCGCCTCGTCGACCGCCATCAAGGACAAGGCTTACTCCTTCGCGCGAAAATGCCCCGAGGCGCCGCCGCTCTTTTCGATCAGCCGGATGCCTTCGATTTGCATGCCCCGTTCCACGGCTTTGACCATATCGTAAATGGTGAGGCAGGCCACCGACACCGCCGTCAGCGCCTCCATCTCCACGCCGGTCTTGCCGGTGACCTTGACGGTCGCGCGCACGACGAAGCCGGGTAGTTTGTGATGCGGCTCGATCTCGATCTCGACCTTGGTGATGGGCAGCGGATGACAAAGCGGGATGAGCTTGTGCGTATGTTTGGCCGCCATGATGCCCGCGATGCGCGCGGCGCCGAGCACGTCGCCCTTTTTGGCGTCGCCCGCCAGCACGAGGTCAAGCGTCGATGCCTGCATGATGATGCGGCCTTCGGCCACCGCTACGCGTTCCGTCACGTCCTTGGCCGACACGTCGACCATGCGCGCTTCGCCGCGCCTGCCGAGATGGGTAAGCTTGCCTGCCATCGTCAGCCCGCCGCTTGCTGCGCGTCGCGGCGCAGCAACGCCCGCGTCGCCGCCTCAACGTCGGGCTGCCGCATCAGGCTCTCGCCGATCAGGAAGGCGGAAATGCCCGTGCGCGCCAGCCGCGCCAGGTCGGCCGGCGTGAACAGCCCGCTCTCGCCGATGCCGATCCGATTGCGCGGCAATTGCGGCGCCAGCCGCTCGCTCACCGCGAGCGTGGTGGCAAAGGTTTTCAGGTCGCGATTATTGATGCCGATAAGCCGTGACCGCAGCCGCAGCGCGCGCTCCAATTCGCGCTCGTCATGCACTTCGACGAGCACGTCCATGCCGTGCTCGAAGGCGACCGCCTCCAGTTCGGCGGCAATGGCGTCATCGACGGCGGCCATGATGATCAGGATGCAGTCGGCGCCCAGCACCCGGGCTTCGACGACCTGATAAGGGTCATACATAAAATCCTTGCGCAAGATCGGCAGATGCGTCGCCGCGCGCGCTGCCGTGAGATATTCGGGCTTGCCTTGGAACGACGGCGCATCGGTTAGCACCGAAAGACAGGCGGCGCCACCCGCCTCATAGGCGCGCGCCAGTGCCGGCACATCGAAATCGGCGCGGATCAGCCCCTTCGACGGGCTCGCCTTCTTGATTTCAGCGATCAGCGCGTAGTCGCCGCTGGCAATCTTGCGCTCGATCGCATGCAGAAAGCCGCGCGGCGCGGCGACGGCGCGCGCTTCCGCTTCGATCGCGCCGAGCGGGCGCAGCCGCTTGGCGGCGGCGATCTCCTGCCGCTTGTAACTTTCGATTTCGGCGAGAATGTCGGCCATGTCCTACGCATTCGATATGGCGATGAGGCGATCGAGGCGGCCCTCCGCTTCCCCGGAATCGATGGATTTGGCGGCGATCCTGATGCCTTCCTTCAGGCTGTCCGCCCGTCCGGCGACAACCAGCGCCGCCGCGGCATTGAACGTCGCAACGTCGCGATAGGGTCCGCGCCTGCCTTTAAGCACGTCGAGGAGCGCCGTGGCGTTGGCATTGGCATCGCCCCCGCGCAGGCTGTCCGGCGCGGCTCTCTTGAAGCCGAATTGCTCAGGGGTGATTTCGAATTGCCGCACCTTGCCGTCCTCCAGGGCGGCGACCGCGGTCGGGCCGCAGATGGTGATCTCGTCGAGCCCATCCGAACCATGCACGACCCAGGCGCTTTCCGAACCGAGGTTGCGCAAGACTTCGGCGAGCGGCTCGACCCATTGCCGCGAAAAGACGCCGACCATTTGCCGCTTCACGCCCGCCGGATTGGACAGCGGCCCGAGCAGATTGAAAATCGTGCGCGTGCCCAGCTCCACGCGCGTCGCGCCGACGTTTTTCATTGCCGGATGATGCGCGGGCGCAAACATGAATCCGATGCCGGCCTCGCTGATGCAGCGCGAGACTTGCGCGGGCGTGAGCTCGATCTTTACCCCCAGCGCCATCAGCACGTCGGCGGCGCCCGACTTCGACGACAAGGCGCGGTTGCCATGCTTGGCGACGGGCACGCCGGCGCCGGCGACGATAAAGGCGGCACAGGTGGAAATGTTCTGGGAACCGGAGGCGTCACCGCCGGTGCCGACGACGTCCACCGCATCGGCGGGCGCCTCCACGCGGATCATTTTGGCGCGCATCGTCGCCACCGCGCCGGTGATCTCGTCAATGGTCTCGCCGCGCACGCGCAGCGCCATGAGCAATCCGCCCATCTGCGACGGCGTGGCTTCGCCCGACATCATGAGCTCGAAGGCGCGCGCGGATTCCTCGCGGCCGAGCGTGGCACCCGTCGCGACCTTGCCAATGAGCGCCTTGAAATCGTCTGCCACGGCTTGCCCCCTCAGTGCTGCAGCGCGGGACTTTTCTTGATGCGCCGGCCGCGCGCCGCGTTCCAATTCGCGGCAATATCGAGAAAATTGCGCAGGATCAGATGGCCGTGCTGCGACGCGATGCTCTCCGGATGGAATTGCACGCCATGCAGCGGCAATTCCTTGTGCGCCAGACCCATCACCAGGCGATCGCCGGTCTCCGCGTTGACCGAGAGCGCGGAGGGCATCGTCTCGCGATCGACGACCAGCGAATGATAGCGCGTCGCGAAGAACGGCGCATTGATGCCGCGGAACACGCCGGTGCCTTGATGCTTAATTTCCGAAAGCTTGCCGTGCACGGGGACCGGCGCGCGCACGATTTTGCCGCCGAAGGCCTGTCCGATCGCCTGGTGGCCGAGACAGACACCGAGAATGGGGATGCTTGCCGACGCCTTCGTCACCAGCTCGAGACAGATGCCGGCATCATCAGGGGTGCAAGGGCCGGGCGACAGCACGATCGCTTCCGGCTCCGCGGCGACGACCTCGCTCGCCGTGATCTTGTCATTGCGATGCACGGCAACATCGGCCCCGAGCCCGCCCAGGTAATGGAACAGGTTGAAGGTAAAGCTGTCGTAATTATCGATCAGGACGATCATCGCGGCTCTTCTCGTGCCCGCTCAAGGTCTTAGACGCCGCCCCTAGGAGGGTCAAGCAGAGCGCCGCGGCGAGGTTATTGTCCGCGTTTGGCGCCGCTGGCGAAGCGCCGCGCTTCCTCGGCGGCGCGAAACAGCGCCTGTGCCTTGTTGATGCATTCCTGCTGCTCGGAATCGGGATTTGAATCCGCGACGATACCGGCGCCGGCCTGCACATACA
>DASREA010000071.1:0-54386 GCA_035652315.1 Xanthobacteraceae bacterium
GCATCACGAGAACGAGATCGCGCAATCGCGCTGCGCCTTTCATACCCAGGTGATGGCGAATTATTGGATGCACAACGGCTTCCTGGAAGTCGAAGGTAAGAAGATGGCGAAGTCCGAAGGTAACTTCGTGACGATTCGGGAGTTGCTAGAAAATTGGCGTGGTTATTCGTGGCCAGGCGAAACTCTGCGCTTCAATATGTTGCGCACGCACTATCGTCAGCCAATTGATTGGACCTTTGACGCACTAAATGAATCTCACCAAGTCCTCTGTGACTGGTACGATGCATTTAAAGGATTGCGATCCGACGATCGAGTTTCCGCCGACGCATTAGGATCGCTATGTGATGATCTTAATACTCCTGGTCTGATTGCGGAGCTGCACAAGCTTCGTAAGAAGAAGGAATATCAATCGCTATTTAATACGCTCAAGCTTCTGGGCTTTTCTGGTCAGAGAGAAAGACTAAAGCGCACGGCATTCGTAACCGTACACATGGGTGTCGAGACTAACTCTGCTTTGTCAGTCACGCCGCTTCGCGCATCAGATGTTGAAAAGCTTGTTGCCGACCGGGAAGTCGCACGCAAGACTAAAAATTTCAAGGAAGCCGACCGCATTCGCGACGAACTGGCGAAGATGGGCGTCGTGCTCAAGGACTCCAAGGACGGCACCACCTGGGAGATCGCGCGATGATCGCCGCGGCGCGCGCGACTTTTGCCTCTCCCCGCGGGCGGGGAGAGGGTGGTGAGCGACCGCAGGTCGCGAGCCGGGTGAGGGGGCCTCGCTGTCTTGCGCGACGGAGCCGCCGCCTCACCCGGCTTCCTCGCTTGCGCTTGGACGCCGACCTCTCCCCGCCCGCGGGGAGAGGTAAAGAAATTGAGGAGGCCACGCCATGATGGCCATGGCGCATCCGAAAGTGGGCCTGCGGCCCTTCCTGCCGGCCGATGTGCCGGTGCTCGCCGAAATCTTCCGCGCCAGCATCGAGGAGATGACGGCCGACGATTACAACGAGGCACAGCAGGAGGTTTGGGCGGCCACCGCCGACGATGAGCAAGCCTTTGCCGCGCGGCTGGGCAAGCAATTGACGCTGGTCGGCACCCTGGAAGGATCGCCGGTGGCTTTCATTTCCCTGGCCGAGCCGGAGCGGATCGACATGCTTTATGTGCATCCGGCCGCGGCGGGGCGCGGCATCGGCGGAATGCTTTACGATGCGCTGGAAAAGCTCGCCGCCGCGCGCGGCGCCACGCGCCTGACGGTGGATGCCAGCGACACCGCGAGCAACTTCTTCCAACAGCGCGGTTTCATCGCGCAGCGCCGCAACACCGTCATGTGCGGCGACGAGTGGCTCGCCAATACCACAATGGAAAAGAAGCTGGCCGGCAAGGAGAGCGCGTCATGAAGCGTCCGGATACGCCGTTCCCACGGCATTGGCTCTATTACATTGCGCTCAAGCTCGCGGTCATCGCCGCGGGGCTGTTGCTGGCCTTTTACGTCTACACGAGGTTTGTGTGATGCCGCGCGAGCGTCTTTATCTCTTCGATACAACGCTGCGCGACGGCGCGCAGACCAACGGCGTCGATTTCACGCTGCACGACAAGCTCGCCATCGCGGCGATGCTCGATGGCCTCGGCATCGACTATGTGGAGGGCGGCTATCCCGGCGCCAATCCGACCGACACGCAATTCTTTGCGGAGGACCATGATCTCGCCGCGACGTTCACGGCCTTCGGCATGACCCGGCGGCCCGGCCGCTCCACCTCCAACGATCCGGGGCTTGCCGCGCTGCTCGAGGCCAAGGCCGACGCGATCTGCTTCGTCGCCAAGTCCTGGGACTACCATGTGCGCGTGGCGCTGGAGACGACGGAAGAGGAAAACCTCGCCTCGATCCGCGACAGCGTGCGTGCGGCGAAAGCCAAAGGCCGCGAGGTGCTGCTCGACTGCGAGCATTTCTTCGACGGCTTCAAGGCCAATCCGAAATACGCGCTCGCCTGCGCCAAGACCGCTTACGACGAGGGCGCGCGGTGGGTCGTGCTTTGCGATACCAATGGCGGGGCTTTGCCGCATGAGGTCGAATCTATCGTTCGCGAGGTCGTCAAGCACATACCCGGCGACCACGTGGGCATCCATGCTCACAACGATACCGAACAGGCGGTGGCCAATTCTCTGGCTGCGGTGCATGCCGGCGCGCGGCAGATCCAGGGGACGCTAAACGGTCTCGGCGAGCGCTGTGGCAACGCCAATCTGGTTTCGCTCATCCCGACGCTGAAGCTGAAGAAGCCTTACAACGAGCTCTTCGATATCGGCGTGTCGGATGAAAAGCTGAAGGGGCTGACCCGGGCCTCGCGGACGCTCGACGAAATTCTCAACCGGTCGCCCAATCGTCACGCTCCTTATGTCGGCGAAAGCGCCTTTGCCACCAAGGCGGGCATCCATGCCTCCGCTATTCTCAAGGACCCCGCCACCTATGAGCACGTGGCGCCGGAGAGCGTGGGCAACCGGCGGCGGATGATGGTCTCGGAACAGGCGGGCCGCTCGAACATCCTTGCTGAGCTGGAACGCATCGGCATCAAGGCGGACAAGGACGATCCGCGCATCGGCCGGCTGCTCGACGAAGTGAAAGCGCGCGAGGCGATCGGCTATGCCTATGAAGCGGCGGAAGCCTCCTTCGAGCTGCTGGCGCGGCGCATTCTCGGCCACGTTCCCGAATTCTTCACCGTGGAGCAGTTCGACGTGAACGTCGAGCATCGCATCAATGCCCTCGGCGACCACGTGGCGGTGTCCATGGCGGTGGTCAAAGTGAAGATCGGCAGCGAGACGTTGATATCGGCGGGCGAAGGCAACGGTCCCGTCAACGCGCTCGACGTGGCGTTGCGCAAAGACCTCGGTAAATATCAGCGCTATATCGACGGACTGCGGCTCACGGATTTCCGGGTGCGTATCCTCAACGCCGGCACCGAAGCGGTCACGCGCGTGTTGATCGAGAGCGAGGACGAGAACGGCGAACATTGGAGCACCGTTGGCGTTTCCGCCAACATCATCGATGCCTCGTTCCAGGCCTTGATGGACTCGATCGTTTACAAGCTGATCAAGAGCGGAGCGGCGGCATAGCCTTTCGCCATCACATCCGTTCTGCGGCGACGCCTTTCATGGTCTTTTCCGGCTCGGTCACCGGCTGTAGCGCGCTCCTGAGGCGCGGCAGAATATCCGCCACCCTGTCCACCACGAGCAACTGCACCGTGAGCCCGGGGCGGATGAAATCGAGCGCTTCCATGTGGTCAAGCAGACCGCATAACGGCTCCCAGAAATTCTCGATATTGGCGGCGAGGATCGGCTTCTGATGCTGTCCGAGTTGTGCCCAGGTAAGTTGCTCGACCAGCTCCTCCAGCGTGCCGATGCCGCCTGGCAGCGCGACAAAGGCGTCGGAGCGCTCGAACATCAGCCGCTTGCGATCGTGCATGTCCTTGGTGACGATGATGTTCTGAGCGTCAAGCAGCGTGTGCTCGCGCTCGGTGAGAAAATCGGGGATGATCCCGGTGACGTTGCCGCCGTTTTGCAGCACCGCGCGCGCAAGCTCCCCCATCAGTCCGATTGAGCCGCCACCGTAGACAAGGCCGATGCCATTGTCGGCGAGAATCTTGCCAAAGTCCCTGGCGGCCTGCACAAAGGCGGGATTCTTACCCGGTCCCGAGCCGCAATAGACGCAGATGGTGTTGAGTTTGCTCATAAAGGGGGTGTGCATTGCGATTTGGGGAGCGTCAAGCCGGAGCTTGGGCAACGCCGTGCCGCGGGCGACGGTTCCTGCCTCCGACAAGATGCGCCATGCGGCCCTTCCAGATCGTGATCCGGGCAAAGAATCTCCTATATGATGGCCAACATGATGAAAGATTTGCATCCGGCGGCGCGGGCCGGTGCCTACGGGACAAGGCATGAGTGACGTTCAACTTCGATCGGTCCGGGCGCTGAAGCGCGAGATTTCCGGCGAGCCCGCGCCGTCGCTCTTCGCCTTGCTGCCCAAGCTCTGGCCCTACATCTGGCCGGCCGACCGGCCCGATTTGCGCCTGCGCGTCATGCTGGCGCTCAGCTTCCTGCTTCTGGCAAAGCTCGCCACCATTGCGGTGCCATTCACCTTCAAATGGGCCACCGATGCCCTGAGCGGGCAAGGCACCGCGCTGACGTCGTCGGCGTGGTGGGGCTGGATCTTGGCTGCACCGCTTATGCTCACTTTCGCCTATGGCGGCATGCGCATCCTCATGGCGCTGCTCACCCAGGCCCGCGACGGTATCTTTGCCAAGGTCACCTTGAATGCGGTGCGCCGCCTGGCGCTGTTGACGTTCAAGCACCTGCACCTGCTCTCGCTTCGTTTTCATCTTGAGCGCAAGACCGGCGGCCTCACGCGCGTGCTCGATCGCGGCCGCAACGGCATCGAGACGATCGTCCGCATGGTGATCCTGCAGGCGGTGCCGACCATCATCGAATTCACGATGATCATCGGCGTGCTGCTCTATCAGTTCGACTGGCGCTATGTGGTCGTGGTGCTCGCCACCGTGGCACTTTACATGGGCTACACATTGTTCGCCACCGAATGGCGCATTGGCATCCGCCGCAAGATGAATCAGAGCGACAACGACGCCAGCACCAAGGCGGTGGACTCGCTGCTCAATTACGAGACAGTGAAATATTTCAGCGCGGAGCAGCGCGAGGCACAACGTTACGACAAGTCCATGGAGCGCTACGAAGCGCTCGGCACGCATTCTTATGTCTCGCTGGCCACCCTGAATGCGGGGCAGGCCGCCATCTTCACCATGGGCCTGACCGCGACGATGCTGCTGACCGTCTACGGCATTCGTAACGGGACCAAGACCGTCGGCGACTACGTGATGATCAATGCCATGATGATCCAGCTCTATCAGCCGCTGAACTTCATGGGCATGGTCTACCGCGAGATCAAACAGGCGGTAATCGATATCTCGACCATGTTCGACATCCTCAGCCGCGAGCCGGAGATCAAGGACAAGCCCGGGGCCAAGCCGTTGGTGGTGACCGAGGGCGTAATCCGCTTCGAGGACGTCGTCTTCGCTTACGATCCCGAGCGCGTCATCCTCAAAGGCTTGAGCTTCGAGGTGCCGGCGGGCCGCACCGTTGCCATCGTCGGGCCGTCAGGGGCCGGCAAGTCGACGATCTCGCGGCTGCTGTTCCGCTTCTATGAAATCAACAGCGGCCGCATCACCATCGACGGACAGGATATCCGCGACGTGACCCAGGTCTCGCTGCGCAAGGCCATCGGCATGGTTCCACAGGATACCGTGCTGTTCAACGACACCATCCGCTACAACATACGTTACGGCCGTTGGGATGCAAGCGACGCCGAGGTAGAGGAGGCGGCGCGGCTGGCGCAGATCGATGGTTTCATTAGGCAAGCCCCGCAAGGCTACGAGACCGAGGTTGGCGAACGCGGCCTTAAGCTCTCGGGCGGTGAAAAACAACGTGTCGCCATCGCACGCACGATCCTCAAAGCGCCGCCCATTCTGCTGCTGGACGAGGCGACCTCCGCGCTCGATAGCCATACCGAGAAGGAAATTCAGGACGCGCTCGACCGCGTATCGCGCAATCGCACGACATTGGTGATCGCGCACCGGCTCTCCACCATCGTCGGTGCCGACGAAATCCTCGTCATGGACAAGGGCGCCATCGTCGAGCGCGGCACGCATCACGCATTGCTCGAGCGCGACGGCCTTTATGCGAGCATGTGGAATCGCCAGCGCGAAGCCGAAGAGGCGCGCGAGAAACTGGCCCGTGTCGCCGACGAGGAAGGTGGGACGAACCGCGATCCGCCGCCGCTCGCGGATTTCGAGCCCGCAGACGCGGCGGAATAGGCGGTCCGGCAGCCGATGTCGATTGCAGCCTCCATCCGCGCGCAGCTCGTGCCCATCCACCGCGAGGGCTATCCGTTCATCGGAGGCTTTGCCCTCGCGAGTCTGATCCTGTTCTGGATCTGGGCGCCGCTCGGCTGGATCGGAACCTTGCTCACCGTCTGGTGCGTATTGTTTTTCCGCGACCCGCCGCGCGTAACCCCGGCGCGCGACGGCATCCTGGTGGCCCCGGCGGACGGGCGTATCAGCCAGATCACCGCCGCTGTTCCTCCTGCGGAATTGGAGATGGGCGCGGTTGCCCTGCCGCGGCTGTCCATCTTCATGAGCGTCTTCGATTGCCACATCAACCGCAGCCCGGTCGCGGGACGCATCGATCGCATGGTCTACCGCGCCGGCGCATTCTTCAACGCCGATCTCAACAAGGCGAGCGAGGACAACGAGCGCAATTCTTTCATCATCATCGCGCCCGGCATTCGCATCGCGGTGGTGCAGATTGCCGGCCTGGTCGCCCGCCGCATCGTGGCCTTCGTGCGCGAGGGTGAATCGGTGCCGGCCGGGGCGAGGCTGGGGATGATCCGCTTCGGCTCGCGCGTGGATGTCTATCTTCCGGCAGGCGGCAAGTTCCTCGTCGCGGAAGGGCAGCGGACCGTGGCCGGAGAAACCGTGATAGCCGATCTGCGGCTCGCCGAAAGCGGCCGTAGTTTCCGCGTCGACTAAAGGTTTTAACCGAAGGCCGGGGCCACCGTGGCGAGTGCTTCCGGAAAAGGCTATATGTGAACAATGGTGTTTCCGCCCTTTGAACCCGACCGCCCCGGCATCCGACGCCGCCGCTTCGGCGCGATCCCGCTTCGCACGCTCTTGCCCAATCTGATCACGCTACTGGCGCTGTGCGCGGGTTTGACGGCGATCAGAATGTCGGTGGAAGGCAGGCTCGAACTGGCGCTGGCGGCCATCGTCTTTGCCGCCATGCTCGACGGGGTCGATGGCCGCATCGCGCGGCTGCTCAAGGGCACGTCGCGTTTTGGGGCCGAGCTCGACAGCCTCGCCGATTTCGTCAATTTCGGCGTCGCACCGGCGCTCATCCTCTACTTCTGGGGCCTGCACGAACTAAAATCGGTCGGCTGGATCTCCGCTTTGATCTTCGCCATCTGCGCGGGCCTGCGACTCGCGCGCTTCAACGTCATGATCGATGATCCCAACCGTCCGGCCTGGGCGGGGAATTTCTTTACCGGGATGCCGGCGCCGGCCGGCGCGATCACGGTGCTGCTGCCGATCTATCTGTATTTTCTTGGTGTGGACGGTGGAATTTTCGAAACCTGGCTCGTCTTCATCTACACCCTGGCGATTGCGTTCTTCATGGTCTCGCGCCTTCCGGTCTTTTCCGGCAAGAAAATCGGCCAGCGGGTGCCCGCGGAAATGGTGCTGCCGGTCTTTATGGTGACGATCATCCTGCTGGCGCTGCTAATAAGCTATCCGTGGCAATTCCTTAGCGTGGGCACCTTGCTTTATCTCGGGTCGCTGCCGTTCGGCTGGCTGTCCTATCGCGCCTACGAGCGCAAGGCCGCAGCGGAAATGGCGGCGGCTTCGCCTGCCGCAACCCCGTCCATGGAAGCATCGTCGCCGCCGGTTGCCGGCGAGAGGCCGGACCTTTCGGCGAGCGATCGGCCAAGCCGGCTGAATTGAGTTGACCTGCGCCGTGGCGCGCTACTGCTCCAGCCAGACCAATCCGTTGTTTGCGGCCTCGCCTTCGAAGCGACCGGCCGAATTCCTTTTCAGTTCGACGAGCGGTTCGTTCTTGTGATCGAGCAAGCGCAGCGTGTCGTGGTCGAAATTCCAATGCCGCGTGGTGAAGAATTTTCCGGGGCAGCCGCCTTCCGGCGCCACCGCGCCCTGGAGGTCCCCGCTAGCGGCGGTGAACGTCATGTTGCAGGCCTGGCCGCCGGCCGATACCAGCCGCCAGCGGCCCGCCATTTTCACCGGCGGTTTCGCCGGTGCCGCCGTAGCCGACTGGGATGATAGCCCTAGCGCGCTGCTGGTACCCAGCGAATCCGTATTGCAACCCCCGAGGCAAAGGCCTGCCGCCGCCGCCAAAGCGCCGAACGCCGCTAGGCTTAGCTTAAATGTCGCCATCTCGAACCCGCGTGCTTCCTATTTCCTCGGGGCGGGATAGCAGATTTGCCGCGGGCGGCAACAGGGCGAACTTGGCGGCCGATATGCGTCAAAAGCAGCCTTTGGCGCCGGCGCGGATCGTGCCGCCGGCGACCGGTAACGCTCCTTTAAGCGCCCGAGAGCTAGGGTCCTGGTGGCGCAGAAAGCGCCGCGTTGAGTTGGGGGAAATCCATGGACATCGCAACGGCGCTCGGTCTCCTTGCCGGGGCGATCGTCCTTTGCACGCTCATCCTTATGGGCGGCGACATAAGGATGTTCTTCGACCTGCACGCCGGAATCGTCATCTTCGGCGGTTCCTTCGCGGCGACGCTCATCCGCTTTCCGCTCGCTTCGATTTTCCATGGAGTGCCGCTCGGCGCCCGCTTTGCATTCACACTGCGGCGCAAGTCCCAACGCGAGCTCGTCGACGAAATCGCCGGACTCGCCGAGATCGCGCGCAAGCAGGGTCCGCTCGGCTTGGAAAAAGCCGAGATCGACGATGCATTTCTGGCCAAGGGCATCCGTTTCGTCGCCGACGGCTACGACACTGATTTCATCCGCGACAATCTGGAACGCGACCGCGATAATTTTCTCACCCACCTCGACGAAGGGCAGAAAATCTATCGCGCCATCGGCGACTGCGCGCCGGCTTTCGGCATGATCGGCACGCTGATCGGCATGGTGCAGATGTTCGCCAACATGACCGATCCCTCCAAGCTCGGGCCTTATATGGCCGTTGCGCTGCTCGCCACCTTCTATGGCGCCGCGGTGGCCAATCTGCTCTGCCTGCCGATCGCCGACAAATTGCATCTCAAACTGCAGGACGAAGAAATTAACCGCACGCTCATCATCGACGGCATTCTGATGATCCGCCAGGCCAAAAGTCCGACGCTGGTTCGTGAAATGCTGCTCGCTTATCTGCCGGAGCGCCACCGCCACGACGAGGAGGAAGCCGAGCCGGAAGCGGTCGCCGCCTAGGCGCAGCCCGTCTTGCGCGCGAAACGGATCCCACGATGGCCAAGAAGAAAGCAGCGGCACATGGAGGAGGGCACGGCTGGTTCGTGACTTTCGCCGATTTGATGGGCCTCCTGGTCTCCTTCTTTGTGATGCTGGTTGCTTTTTCCACTCAGGACCAAGTCAAGCTGCAAGTGGTCGCCGGTTCGATGCGCGACGCCTTCGGCGTGCAGGATCGGGTGCGCTATTCGGGCGTAATCGAAATGCTCGGATTGCCAACGCGGCCGAGGCTGAAGAACAGCGCGAACGTGCGGCCGGAAGATGCATCGGCGACGCCCACGCCTGACGCACGCGGCGAGCAGCGCAGCTATGGCGCCAAATATCAGCAAGACCGCGACTTCGCGCTGGCTTCCGCTTCGCTGCGGCAGGCTTTGCAGGAGATGCCCGAGATTGCCGAAATGTCGAAGCACATCATGCTGGAGGACACCAAGGAGGGCCTCAACATCGAAATCGTGGACCAGGACGGACGGTCGATGTTCGCGGAAGGTTCGAAGGAGCCTTACGAGCGCACCCGCAAACTGATCCAAAGGCTCGCCGGACCGCTAAAGGAGATGCCATTCCGCATTTCGATCACCGGGCATACCTCGGCGAGCCAGGTTCCCGCAGGGCCCGGATATGGGCCGTGGGATTTGTCCGCCGACCGCGCCAATATCGTGCGCGAAATCCTGCAAGCGGAAGGCGTGCCTTCGGGGCATATCTTCATGGTCGCCGGCAAAGCCGACACCCAGCCGCTGTTCCCTGACGATCCATACATCGCCGCCAATCGCCGGGTGACGATCACGTTAATGCGCGAGGCGCCGCCGCTGCCGCCCGGGTTCACGCCTTAGGCTGCTTTGAGGCGACACCCGAGCCCTTGGCGCGGCCGGGAACTTCTCTCCTATCGCCGATCTTCTGGTGGCGAACAGCCCGCTCAAAGCCGTATTGCGGGGACGCGGGTCCTTGCTATAAGGCGCGTTCCCGCGGGCGAGAAGCAAGCTAATTGGAATGACAAGCCAGGAAACGACGGCCGCCTCCGACACCGAGTCCGCCGGATCGCAAGACCGCGCCAACTTCTGGAAATTGGCGCTCGGCAGCATCGGGGTCGTTTACGGCGATATCGGCACGAGCCCGCTCTACGCATTTCGCGAAGCCGCGCGCGCCGCCGCCGACGGTGGCTCCGTCGATCGGCCGATCGTCCTCGGCGTCTTGTCCCTGATCGTCTGGTCGCTGCTGATCACGGTGACGGCGAAATACGTGCTTGTTCTGCTGCGGGCGGACAACAATGGCGAAGGCGGCACACTGTCGCTGACAGCATTGGCTACACGCGCTTTTGGCCGCCGCACCTTCATTATCGTCATCGGCGTGATTGGCGCCTCGATGTTCCTGGGCGACAGCGTGATCACGCCGGCGATCTCGGTACTTTCCGCGGTCGAAGGTCTGAAACTGGCGACGCCCGCTTTCAGCGAGTTCGTGGCGCCGCTCGCCGTCGCGATTCTCATCGCGCTGTTTGCTGCGCAGCGCGGCGGCACGGCGCGAGTCGCCGCATTATTCGGCCCGGTGATGACGATCTGGTTTGTCGCCATTGCCATCGCCGGCGCTTTGCATATTCATGACGATCCGAACGTGTTGATCGCGCTCAATCCGATTTACGGCATCCAATTTCTCGCCGCGCACGGCGCCATCGGCCTGGTCACGCTCGGCGCGGTGTTCCTGTGCGTCACCGGGGGTGAGGCGCTGTATGCCGACCTTGGTCATTTCGGGCGCAAGCCCATTCAGACCGCCTGGCTCAGCCTGGTGTTGCCGGCGCTGCTGATCAATTATTTCGGACAGGGCGCGAAGGTTCTCGCGGATCCCGCCGCGATCGAAAATCCCTTTTATCGGCTGGTGCCGGATGTCCTGCTCATGCCGATGATTGTGCTGGCGACCGTGGCCACGGTCATTGCCAGCCAGGCGGTGATTACCGGTGCCTATTCACTCGTGCATCAAGCGATCCAGCTCGGCTTCCTGCCGCGGCTTGCTGTCTTGCACACCTCGGCTTCCCACGTCGGGCAAATCTACATCCCCCGGGTGACGCTGGTGCTGCTTGTCGGCGTGTTGCTGCTCGTCGGATTGTTCCGCACCTCCAGTGCGCTGGCCTCGGCCTATGGCATTGCGGTGGCCACCACGATGGTGGTCGACGGCGTGCTCGCTTTCTTCGTGATTTGGAAGCAATGGCAATGGCGGCTCTGGCAGGCCGGTCTTCTGATCTTGCCCTTCTTTGTGGTCGACGTGACCTTCTTCTCCGCGAATTTCCTCAAGCTGTTCGAGGGGGCCTGGGCGCCATTGCTGTTCGGCGCGACGATGGTTTTGATAATCCTGACCTGGCGCCGCGGCACCGCCATCCTGATGCAGAAAACGCGCCGAACGGAAATCCCGCTGGAAACCTTGATCCACAGCTTCGACAAAAAGCCGCCGCGCATTGTTCCGGGCACGGCGGTGTTTCTCACCAGCGATCCGGAATTTGCGCCGACCGCTCTGCTGCACAATCTCAAGCACAACAAAGTGCTGCACGAGCAGAATGTGATCCTGACCGTCGTGATCGCCGACACGCCACGCGTTCCGCTCAGCGAGCGGGTAACCATCACCCCGATCTCGCCGCTCTTCCGCCGCGTCTCGTTGCGTTTCGGCTACATGGAGTCGCCGAATGTGCCGCAGGCGCTCGCCATTGCCCGCAAGCATGGCTGGCAGTTCGACATCATGTCGACGTCCTTTTTCTTGTCGCGCCGCGCCCTCAAGCCTTCCGCGCATTCCGGCATGCCGCGCTGGCAGGACCGGCTCTATATTTTCCTCGCCCGTTCAGCGAGTGACGCGACGGACTTCTTCCAGATTCCCACCGGGCGTGTGGTCGAAGTGGGCACCCAGGTGACGATCTAACGACCGTTTAAGGTTCATATCTATTTGATTTATTGGCGTTTTCGTCGGCGCCCGACCGACGGATGCATGGCTGGACCCTCGCAAAATCATGGGAGAGGGGATGCAAAACAGGCGCGTTGGGGCTAGGTAAGCGCGGCATCATATTGCGGTGCAAAAGGAGCGGGCGCGGCGCCCGATTCTACTTTATGCCCCACATGGCGGACGCTCCTTCGGGGAGCGAAACGCCGGTTTATGGCGACGGTGAAGCTCGTCCAAAGGCCGGGTTCTGGGCGCTTGCTCTCGGCAGCATCGGCGTCGTCTACGGCGATATCGGCACCAGCCCGCTCTACGCCTTCCGCGAGTCGGTGCTCGCCGCCGTGGGGCCGGGCAATGCGGCAAGCGCACCGGTGGTTCTCGGCATTCTTTCCCTGATCATCTGGGCGCTGATCGTCGTCGTCACGCTCAAATACGTCGTTATCCTGCTGCGTGCCGATAACAACGGCGAGGGCGGGACACTGGCGCTCATGGCGCTGGCGCAACGGGTCGTCGCCGCAGGCGCCGGCTTTGTCGTGGTGCTCGGCATCCTCAGCGCCGCGCTATTCTACGGCGATGCCATCATCACTCCGGCGCTTTCGGTTCTCTCGGCAATCGAAGGGCTAAAAGTGGTGACGCCGGCTTTCGACCCTTACGTCGTCGCGCTGTCTTTCTTCATTCTGATCGCGCTTTTTTCAGTGCAGTCACACGGCACGGCCAGGGTCGCTGCCTATTTCGGCCCGATCACGCTTCTCTGGTTCGCCACGCTCGCGGTGGCGGGCATCTGGCACATCGCGCAAAATGTCACCGTGCTGCTCGCGTTTAATCCCGCCTACGCGATCGAGTTTCTGTGGCGTCACGGCATGATCGGGTTTGCCACGCTCGGCGCGGTTTTCCTCGTCGTCACCGGTTCGGAGGCCCTCTACGCCGACCTCGGGCATTTCGGCCGCGGTCCAATCCGTGCCGCCTGGCTATTCGTGGCGCTGCCGGCGCTGACCATCAATTATCTGGGGCAGGGCGCGCTGGTGCTCGCGGATCCCAAAGCGATCGATAATCCGTTTTTCCTGCTCTATCCGCAGTGGGCCATCTTGCCGATGGTCGGCTTGGCGACGGCGGCGACGGTAATCGCCAGCCAGGCGGTCATCACCGGCGCCTATTCGATGACCAGCCAGGCGGTGCAGCTCGGGTTGCTGCCGCGCTTGGACATTCGCCACACATCGGAAGCGCAGTTCGGCCAGATCTACATGCCGCGCGTGAATCTCCTACTGCTTGTCGGGGTCGCCTTGCTGGTGCTTTTGTTCCGCTCGTCGAGCGCGCTGGCCTCGGCCTACGGAATTGCGGTGACCGGCACCATGGTGGTGACGTCACTGCTGGCCTTCATGGTGATCTGGATATCTTGGCGATGGTCGGTGCCTGCCACCGCACTGCTTATCGTCCCGTTTCTATTTGTGGATCTGACATTTCTTTCTGCCAACTTGCTGAAAATCGTCGAGGGCGGTTGGGTGCCGCTCGCGCTCGGTGGAGCGATCATGATTGTCATGCTCACATGGCGGCGCGGGACGAGGATACTCTTCCAGAAAACGCGCCGGCTCGAGACACCGCTGGTCGACCTCGTGCGCACGCTGGAAAGAAAACCGCCGCTGCGGGTGACCGGCACCGCGGTATTTCTGACCAGCGACCCGGAAAGCGCGCCGACGGCGCTGCTGCACAGCCTCAAGCACTACAAAGTGCTGCACGAGAAGAATGTCATTCTCACGGTAGAGATTTCCCATCTGCCGCGCGTGCCGCGGGACGAGCGCGTCGTCATCGATCCGATCGGCGAGACATTTTCGCGCGTCAAGCTTCGCTTTGGATTCATGGAGGTACCGAACGTGCCGCGCGCGTTGGGGATTGCGCGCAAACTCGGCTGGACTTTCGATATCATGTCGACGTCGTTCTTCCTGTCGCGGCGCACCTTGCGCCTCGCCGCGCAATCGGAAATGCCGCGCTGGCAGGATCGTCTGTATATATGGCTGGCACGCGCGGCAAATGACGCCACAAATTACTTCCAGATTCCAACCGAGCGCGTGGTCGAAATCGGAACTCAGGTGACCATCTAGGGGAAGCCGCGCTTAAAGATTGCCGCCGAAAAGCAGCCCGGGGAAGAGCGGGTATTGGAAAAGCACGCCGAACGTAATCCATATGCCTATGGTCGTGCCCGCCGCCGTTGCGGCAGCGGCGAGAACCGATTTTCTCCCGTGCAACTTCATATACAGGAAGACATAAGCTGCGGTTGCCGGGAGGAAACCGATTAGCAGCACTGCAACGATATAGGCGAAGATCCAGAAGTTCGCCGAAAGAACGCGGCTTGTCGGAGCCACTTCGTCGCCCTCCGCCTTCCACTCGATAATTTTCTGGGCGCTGACGAATTGGCGGACGGCGCGCCCCGCCGACGTTTCCGTCTGGGCGATGGCGTCGATCAGCGCGAGAATAATCGTGATCCAGGCGACGAGGATGGGAACCTCGGCGGCGCTGCGCGGATAGGTGCTGGCCCAAACCAAAAAAATCACGCCGATGGCGAGGATCACCAAGGATGCGCTGAAATCCCGCCAATAGATCTTGCCGATCATTGGCTCGCCTCCTGGGGCGGCGTGCGGCGCAGGCCGCGCACCGCGGGGATCAGCATCGCGCCGATGATCAGCAGGAACAGGACCAACGATGTCGTCCGGGTAAAGAAAATGGTCCAATCGCCGTCGGCCATGTTGAGCGACTGGTGAAAGCTGCGCTCGGCGAGCTCGCCGAGAATGAGGGCAATGACCAGTGTGACGCGCGGGAAGCGGAAGCGGATCATGACGTAACCGAGCATGCCGAAGACGACGGCGGTGACAACGTCCCCGGCCGCTTCGCGCAGCGCATAGACGCCGGCCAAAGCCGCCGTCACTACCACCGGCACGAGGATGTGCACGTCGAGCTTGGTAATCAGCGCCAGCGGCTGTGCAATCCCGAGCACGACGATATTCGACAACAGTGTCGAGGCGACGAGCGATAAGATCAGCGCAAAGATGACGCCCTGGTTGTGAATCAGCAGCATCGGTCCGGGGTCGACGCCGTGCAGCACGAGTACGCCGAGAAAGACCGCCATCTCTGCCGAACCCGGAATACCGAAAGAGAGCGTAGGGATCAGCGCGCCGCCGTCCTTCGCATTGTTCGAGGCTTCGGGGCCGATGACGCCCTCGATGTTGCCGGTGCCGAAGGTTTCCGGGTGTTTCGATATTTGCATCGCGGCGGTGTACGACAAAAAGGCGGCGACAGTTCCGCCAAGGCCGGGAATGGCGCCGACGATCGTGCCGATGATCGAGCCTTGAAGCGTCGTCCTCCAATGCTTCACCGCGAGCCAGGCGCCTTCCCACACGCTGGTGATTTTGCTGGTGGAGCCCGCCTCGGCGATGGTACCGCCGGAAACCGAGAGTGCGATCATTTCGGAAAGCGCGAAAAGACCAGTCAGCGCCGGAACGAGGGGCACTCCATCCCACAAATAATCCGAGCCGAAGGTGAATCGCACCGTGCCGCCGACTGCGTCATAGCCGACGAAAGAGAGGATAAGGCCAATGGCGCCGGCGATAAGTCCGCGGAGAAATTGTCCGCCGGTCGAGACCGCGATCGCGGTGAGGCCCATCATCGCCAGCATGAAGTATTCCGGCGGCCCAAACAGCAAGACGATCGATTTCATGATCGGGATCACGACAATGAGCGTGAAAATGCCGATCAAGCCGCCGATGGTGGAGGCGCCGGCGGCGGCGCCGATAGCAAGCCCGCCCTTGCCCTGCTTGGCCAGCGGATAGCCGTCGAAACAAGTGGCGGCGTTCGGAGCGGTGCCTGGTGTATTGATCAGGATGGCGGAGATCGAGCCGCCCGCCGATACCGATCCCATGATGCCGCCCATGAGCAGCATCGCCTGATTGGGCTCCAGGCTGTAGGTGATCGGCATCAACAGCGCGATCGCGGTCGTGCCGCCCAGACCGGGCATGACGCCGAAAATCAGCCCGACGATCACGCCGAGCCAAAGAAATAAAAACCCGGAGAGCGTGAACAGCGATTGAAGGGCCGTCAGCGTACTTTCAAGCATGATTGGTCAGCCGAAACGGCCCTTCCATCGCGATGCAATGCGTTCCGTGGTTATTTGGCGCTTTCGTTTTTGACCAGCGCTTCTTTGTACTTCGAATAAAGCGCCAAGCCGCGATCCGCGCCTTCTTTCGCCTTGCTCGAAGGCTGGAATGCGAAGCCTTCTTTTTCGGCATGTTTTTTCACGTCGGGGTCGGCCATCGCCTTTTCGATGGAATCGGAAAGCGTTTTGATGATCTGCGGCGACAATCCGGGCGGACCGACCACGAAGCGCTCAACGCCGAGACCGGTCAGTCCCGCATGGCCGAGCTCGGCAATGGTCTTCACGCCGGGAATGCTGCTTTTTTCTTCCGTGGTGAAAATGCCGCGCATGTCGCCGGATTGGATGAATTGCTGCAAGGTGGATACCGGCGCCACCGCCGCGTCGCCGTCGCCGCGGACCACGCCGACAATATAGTCATTGGTGCCTTTGTAGCCGGTCAGATGCTGGACCGGAAACTTCAGCTCCTTGGAGAAAATTTCCGACGCGGCATACGCGGTCGAGCCGAAATCCGTGCTCGGGACTTTCACCGGCCGTCCGAGCTTCTGCATGTCCTCGATAGTATGGATGCTCGACTTCGCCGGCACCGCGATCATGTATTCCTCAGTGGCGAGGCGGGCGATCCAACTGAACTTGGCCATATCGTAACCGGGGTCCTCACCCCCCAGCCCCGGGATGGCGGCGCCCGGCATGTTGATGATGGCGATGGTGTAGCCGTCGGGCGGCGCGCGATAGGTTTGCGCCGTGCCCTTGGCGCCGCCGGCGCCGGCGACGTTGGTCGGAAGCACCTGAACCTTGTTTGGCAGCGTCTTCTCCATCGCCGGAGCGAGGATGCGGACCGTTCGATCGAATCCGCCGCCAGGGCCGAACGGAATGATGAACTGAATATTTTTCTCGGGATAACCGGCGCCCATCGCCGGACCGGCCAAAGCGGCAGTTATTCCCATAGCTATGGCGCAAGCAGTTCTGAGCATTAAATCCTCCCCTATGGTGCTAAAGGCTTGATTTGGCGCGAGGGTAGCCGGACCCTGGCCGACCGGCAACAGTGGAACGCCCGCCGCAATTCCTAATTTTAGTCGAAGAAGCGGCGCTGGATGCGGCAATTCGACCCGCTTGGCGCCGCCCTGGACGCCTTGGTGGCCAGGGCTTATGGGTCACGAACAAAGCATTTCCCGGAGGATCGTTTCGATGCCCGATGCGAGCCAGCCCCAGGTGCGAAATCTCGCCCCGGAAGAAGTGGCCCGCGGCCTTCGCGAAGGCCGGATGCTACTCGTCGATGTGCGCGAGCAGAACGAAATCGACATGGAAAGCTATCCGGACGCGGTGCATGTACCACTTTCCACGTTCGATCCCGCGGCCATCCCCAGCCCTGGCGCAAAGCAGGTTGTTTTTGCCTGCCGCTCGGGCCGCCGTTCGGTGACTGCCTCCCTCGCCGCGCAAGAACAGGGCTATCCCTACGACGCTCATCTTGCCGGCGGCATTCTGGCCTGGAAAGCGGCGGGCCTGCCGACCAAGACCTGAGAGACTGGCTCGCGGCAGGTTTCACGCTCAGCGCCAGCGCCGATGCAGCCAGAGCCATTGCTCCGGATATTCGCGAATCCACGATTCGATGACATCGAAGATGCGCTGCATCGTGCCATCGATTTCAACCTCACCCGCGGCGTTGCGGCAAACTTCGATCGCCTCGGTAAGCTCGATGCGAAAGCGATCGCCAGGCAGGCGGATGGCACGGGCGCCATGGATCGGGCAGCCGATCTGGCGCGCCAGCCGGGCAATCAGCGGATTGGCTTTGGTGCGACGGCGGAAGAAAGTCACATCGACCCCGCGCGTATAATATTGATCCACCAGCATGCCGGCATGCTCGCCCTGTGCCATCGCCTCGGCGATGCGGACCGGCGCGTCGAGAGTCGTGGGGATCAGCCGGCCCATCCGGGTGGAACGCACGTCAAGCACGAAGCGACGCACATTCGGAATGTTGGGGGGACGAAAAAGGACGATCGTCTTCAAGCCAAAGGCATTGGCGGTGAGTGCCGGCAATTCCCAATTTGCCAAGTGCGCGGCAAAAATCAGCGCCGGCGCCTTCGCGTCGCGCAGCCTGGTGAAGCGCTCGGCGGTTTCCGGCGAAAATTCGATGCGGCTTAATCGCTCGCGCTGCGCATCCAGCGTGAAAAGACGGTCGAAGTGAATGAATTCGACGCCAAGGCGCCCGAGATTGTCCCAAACCGCGCCCAGCACGTCTTCGATTTTTTCGGGCGGCCAGTCCGGAAAAGCCGCCTGGAGATTGGAGCGTCCGACCCGATGTTCGGGCAACCACGGGCCGATCCGCCGCAAAAATCTTCCGGCAAGGTCGACCGTCCGCTCGGCATTCAGACGCCGCACCGTCTTGAGCACGGCCAACGCCGCCCCGTCGAGCGCCGCATTCGCCGCTCGCCGTGCATATTGTCGCGCGGCCGCTCTGAGCGTTGCTGGCATTGCCGCCTCAGAAATTCACGATGACTTTGCCGAAAACCTTGCGGCTTTCCAGACGGGCGAGGCCGCGCTCGAACTCGGCAAGAGGAACCTCGGTATCGATTACCGGCAATAAGCCGCCGGCCATCTTTTTCAGGCTGTCGCGGATATTGCGCACGGAGGCGCCAAACGACCCGAAGATTTTATATTGCTGCTGAAAGAGCTGCATCAAATTAAGCGTAGTGGTCGGCCCCGAGGTCGAACCGCAAGTGACAAGGCGGCCGCCGCGCTTGAGCGAAAGCAGCGAGCCGGGGAAAGTTTCCGCGCCCACGTGCTCGAAGACGACGTCGACGCCTTTCTTCCCCGTGAGCTTGCGCACGACGCCTTCGAAGCGCTCCTTCCGATAGTTGATGACGTGATCGGCTCCCAGCGCCCTGGCCTTTTCAGCCTTTTCATCGTCGCCGACGGTGGTGATGACGGTGCAGCCGATGGCTTTGGCCATTTTAATCGCGACCGTGCCGATTCCGGACCCGCCGGCATGAACCAAGATGGTTTCGCCTGCTTGCAGTTTTGCATTGTCGAACAGCATGTGCTCGACCGTAGAAAAGGCGATCGGCGCGCAGGCCGCATCGCGAAAGGCGATGCCCTCGGGCACGTGAATGACCAGCCGCGCAGGCATGTTGAGCAGATCGCGGGCAAAGCCATCGACGTGAAAACCCATGATGCCGGCGACGTTCTCGCAAAGATTGTCGCGGCCCTCGCGACAGGCCTTGCAGGTGCCGCAGGTCAGAGCCCCGTACATCACGACGCGGTCTCCGGGACGAAAATCGGAGATGGCGCCGCCGATGGCGGCGATCTCACCCGAAGCTTCGGCGCCGACGATGAGCGGCAGCTTGCGCTTGGCGAAGGCCATGCCGCGGAAGCCCCAAAGGTCGAGATGATTGAGCGCCACCGCCTTGACCCGAATCTGCACTTCGTCGGGCGCGGGCGGCGGAGGCGAGGGCAGTTCCGCAAGCTCAAGCTGGCGGTCGCCGATCAGGGTCAACGCGCGCATCCGTCAGGCCGGTTCGCGGCCCATGACGAGCGAGACATTCTGTCCGCCGAAGCCGAAGGAATTGGAGATGGCATGGCGCATGCGCGCATCCCGCGCCACGTTGGGGACGACGTCGAGCGGAATGGTGGGATCCGGCACGCTGTAATTGATTGTCGGGGGAATGCGCCCATGCTCGAGGGTCAAAAGCGTAAAGACCGCCTCCACGGCGCCGGCCGCCGACAGTGTATGACCGACCATCGATTTGTTCGATGAGATCGGAATCTGTTTGGCGCGTTCGCCAAAGACGCTCATCACGCCAAGGCATTCCATCTTATCGTTCTCCGGCGTACCTGTCCCGTGCGGGTTGATATAGTCGATCTCATCCGGATCAAGCCCGGCGTCGGCAAGCGCGTTGCGAATGCAGCCGATGATCGGCCGCCCGTCGGGACTCGACCGAGTGCGATGGAAGGCATCGGCCATCTCTCCGCAGCCCTCCATCACACCCAAGATCTTCGCGCCGCGTGCTTCCGCGGCATCGAGACTCTCCAGCACCAGGGCGCCCGCGCCTTCGGCCATGACAAAGCCGTCCCGGTTCTTGGCGAAAGGCTTGGCTGCGCTTTGCGGCGGCTCGTTCTGCGTCGACAGCGCCGAGAGCAGCGAGAAGCGGACCAGCGTTTCAGCGTTTACCGAGCCGTCGCTAGCGACACAGAGCGCAGCCTCTGTCTCGCCGCGGCGGATTGCTTCGATGCCAAGCTGGATGGCGCTCGCGCCCGAGGCGCAGGCGGTGGAAAGCGAGATCGGCGAACCCTTGGTGCCGAATTTGTCGGCCAGATAGCCGGCGACCGATCCAAATAGGAAGCGTTGGTGATAACGCGAAAAACGCGAGGCGCCGCTCGCCCGCATCATCTCATCATAGGTCACGGCATCCAGATTGAGACTGGTCGCCACCTCGCGGCGCTGCGTCCATTCCACCTCGACGGGCGGCATGGCGAGAAAGAGCGGTCCCGGGAAATTGCCGCGGCTGCCGACCGCCGCCTGTTCGATGGCTTCCTCCGCGGCCTTGGCGGCAAGGATTTCGGTCAGGGCCGGAGCCGAGAACGGTTCCACCGGCAAAAAATCGATGGTGCCGGCAACCTTGGTGCGCAGATTGTCGGTGGGGAAACGGGTGATGGCGTGAATTCCCGATTCGCCCGATGTGAGCCGCGCCCAGTTCTCGGCTTTGCCTTCGCCGAGGGACGTGATGACCCCGGCGCCAGTGACGACGACGATGGGCCGTCCCGCCTTATCCCGTTTCGCTGCCATCGGCTCGCTCCCTCACCCTGCCGCTTCGACAAGCGCCAGGCCTTCCCCCCGCCAATGCCCGACACCGGTAACAACCACCTGCGTCAGCTTTCCCTGCATGGGCCGCTCGACGCCCGAATTGTCGCCGGGCGGGAAGAGATTAGCACGGGCGACGGCGATCGCGGCGAGGGCAATGTTCATAATGAATTGCGGCTCCATAGCATGGCCGAGATATGTACCCGTGGCACGGACCGCAGCGTCGGCATGGCTGGAGAGGAAGGTTTTTTCCGCCGATGTTGCCGGCTCCGTGCCACAGGCGCCGGAAATGACGGCATATTCGCCCTGCCGCAGTTGACCGAGCCCCGACCATAGGCTGGTCAGGACCTCGGCTATGCCCCGGCTTTTGCGGTCGGCGCGGTCGGACGCCACCGCCGACAGCCGGGCCAGCGCCGCCACGCCGCGCGCCTGCGCGTGGGCACGCGACTCGAGCACCAGAAAGGCGCCCATCGACGCCAGCGCGAAACCACCTTTCGGGCCGCGTTGCCACACCGGGGCAAAGCGGTCCTTCAGATTGCAGTTGCCGAACTCGTAAAGCATCAGGAGGTCTTTACGCTCGCCGTTATGGGCGCCGCCGACGAGCACGATGTCGCTCTGTCCCGCGGCAATGCGCGATTGGGCGATGCGCACGGCGTCCACGCCGGCGGCTTCTTCACCCATGAAGGTGCGTGAGGATCCGGTGACACCGTGCACGATCGAAATGTTTCCAGCGAGCAGGTTCGATAGCTGGGCTAGAAACAGCGTCGGCCGCAAATCGTTCATCAGCCTTTCGTTGATGAAAGCCTCCGGTTCGGCGGCTTTGCCGATGCCGCTTAGGACTGCACTGTCGACGGCGAGATCGCGCTCGCCGCCGCCGGCGGCGACGATCATATCCATCCGCGCCAGCAGTTCAGCGTTGCCTTTGGCTCCCGCCGAATCGAGCGCGAGACCCGCCGCATAGGTGCCGATGCGCTGCCACAGCTCCATCTGCCGCTGATCGCCCTTTTTCGGAATTTGCTTGTCGAAATCCAGCGGCACTATTGGGTGCACGATGAACGGCGCATAGGTCGTGACATCGGGCTGCGGGTGACCGGAGGCGAGGGCGTCCCAATGGGCCTGCGGTCCTTCGCCAAGACAGGAAACGATGCCGATGCCGGTGATCAGCGCCTCGCGGCGGGCTTCATCCATCGGCAACGGCTCCCGTCGGAAACCGCAGTCGCGCCGCTTCGGCCTTCATATGCGAGAGGAATTCCGTGCTAGGAAAATCCATCAGCCG
Organism: Xanthobacteraceae bacterium; assembly: GCA_035652315.1. Lineage (GTDB taxonomy): Bacteria > Pseudomonadota > Alphaproteobacteria > Rhizobiales > Xanthobacteraceae > CANKHA01. Next base: position 22,146 of record DASREA010000071.1, read on the forward strand.
GAAGGTGATTTCGGCATTGCAGGTTGTTTTGCCGTCGACCTCGACCGCGGCCTTGGCCATCGCATAGCCGGAGCCCTCATGATCGACGGTAGCCGCAATCGACAATAACTGTCCGGGCGCGACGAAGGTGCGCAACTTGGCTTCCTTGAAAGCGGCGAGGAACGGCATGCGTCGAAATTGCGTGACCGCGATGATAAGCCATCCGGAAGTCTGCGCCATGGTTTCCAGAAGGAGCACGCCCGGCATAACGGGATAGCTGGGAAAATGTCCCTCGAAGATCGTGCTTTTCAGCGGCACCGTCGCTTCGGTACGGATGCTGCGCTTGTTGACGTCCAGTTCGACTATCCGATCGAGGAGCTGGAAATACTCTAATCGCATTCGACGGTTCACGCGCCCTTGGCAGCGACCAGGTCATCGATGCGGGCGCAGAGGTTCTTCATGACGAAATATTGCTCGGTGGTGGCCTTGCCGTCGTTCACTTCCTGCGTCCACTGTTCAAGCGGCAGCTTGATGCCGAAGGCCTTGTCGATGGCGAAGGCGATGTCGAGGAAATCGAGGCTGTCGATTCCGAGGTCGTTAATGGCGTGGCTGTCCGGCGTGATCGTATCGGCAGGAATGTCACACGTCTCAGCGATGATCTTGGACACGGTATCAAAGGTCGATGACATGCTAAGTCTCTGATGGGATTGTCGTATCTGGCGCGGACGTGCCGATCCAGGTCCCACCCGGACTGGACATTTCGGACCTGCCGATCCCCCGCGAGGTCGGGCTCAGCCCTATAGCGAAGCGGGAACGGAAGTTCAATGGCACCTTCTCCTGCCGCGGGCGCATACGTTCTCCTGCCGCGGGCGCATACGTTGGACTACCGCGAACGTGGCAGCGCGCCAACGTGCACGAGAATGGTCGGCGCGCGGGAACCGGCGCGTTAAGACTTGTGTCCGTCCGCGCAGTAACCCTGCGACCAAAAAATTGCCGTTGTTGCAGGCGAGCAGCAGCCTTCAGTCGCTGCGCTTCCTATAGTGGCGCTGGGTGGGAGTTGTTGCGTTAGGGGGAGTAGCGTGAGGGGGAGCATCAAGAAGGCGCAAGCCATCGGCATTATCGCGGCACTTATTTTGATTACGGGGAGTCCGGCCAGCGCGGCAGATTTGACAATCAAGAAACCGGCACCGACGCTGAAGAAATCGGCGGGGACGGCCAAAGCGCCAGCGCAAACAGCGAAGAAGCCGGTACAGACGGCGAAGGCCCCGGTGCAGACGGCGAAGAAAACCGCACCGAAACCAAAGAAACCCGCGCAAACGCTCGCCGGGCTCGCCTCCGTCTACAGCGAAAAAGGCACCCGCAGCGCCAGCGGCGAAATCATCAATCCGAAAAGTCTGGTCGCCGCGCATCGCAGTTTGGGCTTCGGCACGCGGGTCAAGGTGACCAATCGGCGGAATGGCCGCACCGTGGTCGTGCGCATCATCGATCGCGGTCCTTTCGTCCGCGGGCGCATCATCGATCTTTCGCCCGCGGCGGCTCGCGTGCTGGGAATTTCCGGGCTTGCTCCGGTTAGCTTGTCGGTGCTTGAAACCGACAAGACGTCATAAGAAGGCCGATCTGCCTCAGCGTTGTTGCGCGTTCAACCCGAGATCGGCGCAGTCGCGGCGGCCCGATAAGGCGCAGTCCTCGTTCTTGCGCAACAGGGCGATGCTTTCGGCGATCCACAATCCGGCAATCGTCAGCATGACGATGAACCCAAAAGCGAGCGCGTTGATGATCATGCGGCGGGCGTAATCGTCCCCGCCGGTGCCGCGCTCGAATTGCGAGAGATCGCCGATTGCCGCCGAATCGTCGCCGGCGCCTTGCGGCCTGCTGAAATTAGGCCGGCCCTTCCGCAGCGCCGAACGCTTCGGGAAAAAAATAACGCGGCCTCGCGGCTCGGTTTTATCGCGCAATTCACTGGTCACGGTATCGCCCTGAAGCGCGGCGTCGATCGGGCCGCTTTGACAAAAGCATAGCATTTTCCGATGGCTGGGTTTAGGCAATCCGATCGACTATACACCGAGGCATCGACCTCCGGCTTTATATGAAAGGCCCGCTGATGACCCGCCTTTTGCCTATTGCCGCGCTGCTTATGCTAATGCCCATGCTGGCGGCGGCGCATGAGTACCGTGCCGGCACGCTGCTGATCGAGCATCCCTGGGCGCGCGCGACGCCTAAAGGCGCTGAGGTGGGCGGCGGCTATATGAAAGTCGTCAACGAGGGAAAGCAGGCGGATCGTCTGATCGGCGCCAGCCTGGCGCTCGCCCAAAAAACCGAGATCCACGCGATGAAGATGGAAAACGGCGTCATGCAGATGCGACCGGCGACGCAAGGGCTGGAAATCAAGCCCGGCGCGACCCTCGAATTCAATCCGGAGTCCTTCCACCTGATGTTCGAAGGTTTACGGCAGCCGCTGACGCAGGGTCAGCATGTCGAAGGCACGCTGGTTTTCGAAAAGGCCGGAACCGTGAAGGTCGTTTTCTTCGTCGAAGGGATCGGCGCGCATTCCCCGCAAGGGGCTGCGTCAGGTTCCAAGTCCGGGGTCATGTCGCATATGGAAGGGATGCCGGCTTCAAAGGCGGCGGAACAGGCGCGCTAGCCACGAATTGCCGATCGGCCGCATTCGGGGATTTGCCCGGAATACGGGTAATTACGATTGGTTAAGACAATCCGGCCACAATTATCGTATGCGATCCATTTCTGGGACTGCTGAATGACGGCGCGGGACCCGGCTGACGCGGCGCGGAACTGGCCGGATCCGCTCGCTAATCTCGAAGAATACGAGCGCCGATCGTTGGTTGATTCGATGTTGCCCAACGGCCGCCCGCGCACCGATATCGCCGAGGCGCTGCGCAACGACTGGTTCGAAATCTGGTACCAGCCGAAGATCGATCTGAAACGCAAATGTCTCGCCGGAGCCGAAGCGCTCGCGCGCATTCGTCATCCCGCGCATGGCGTCCTGCTACCTAACAGCTTCCTGCCTGGAGGCGATGACGAAAGCATCGCGATGCTGACCGAGCACGCGCTGCTGGCGACGCTGCGCAACTGGACGACTTTCGATTCGGCGGGCTTCAATTTGCATCTCGCGATCAACCTGCCGGTGAGCATGCTGCTCAAATTGCCGATCCCGGCCATGGTGCGGGAGCATCGGCCCAAAGCGGATCACTGGCCCGGCATAATCCTCGAAGTCACCGAGGACCAGATCGTTCGCGATATCGCCATGGTGCGCGACATCGCGGCGCAATTGCGTAGCGCCGGGATCACCATCGCGATTGATGACTTTGGCGCGGGCTATTCCTCGTTTTCGAGCCTGCGTGACTTGCCGTTTGCCGAGATCAAGCTGGATGCGAGCTTCGTCAAGAATTCGGCCACCGACTCGACAAATGCGGCGATTTGCCAGACCGCCATCGACCTGGCGCATCGCTTCGGCAGCGGCGCCGTAGCTGAAGGGATCGAAAATGCGGCGGATCTCCAGGCGCTGCTGGTGATGGGCTGCGATTTCGGCCAGGGCGTGCTCATCGCCCCGCCGATGCCGCAGGAGCGCTTCTTGGCCCTTCTGCGCCAACGCATGAACAAATCGCCGCGGCCGGAACGCGAAGCGCGTCCGGTTACCGAAGCCGCCATCGGCCGCGTCGCCTAGGACGGGCTGGTCTACCAAACGTCAACCATGTTTGCGGCACCCGCCGGTGATGGATTATTTACCGTCGGAGCAGTCCAGTCATCGATTGGCTGCGTTCGGTAAAATGCAACCGTTCAAAAAAAGGCGCGAGCAAATGCGTCTTTGTACCATCGCCCACCATTTGAGATGGATGCGGCGATGCGGATTTTTGTATTTCCGTTAGCAGCCCTGGCGATCCTGGCCGGCGGCAATTCCGGCGACGAGCCGAGCGAAAGCCAAATGAAACAAGCTTTCGCAACCTCGCTTTCGGCGCAGGTTCAAGACGTCATGCAATTCGTCAGCGAGACGAATGGCGCCGACGCCGCGATGAAGATCCAGCGCACCGGTGGCGATCGCTTCGTCATTCGGCGCTTTCACAAAATCGAATGCACGCGTCGCGGTGCCGGACGAGACTATGTCTGCGATTTCCTGGTCGATATCGAGCTCAGCAACGGCAGCTTGGAACGGCAATTGAGCGGCCGCTTTTCGGCCGGCGCGGACGGTGTGGCATTCCTCGATCGCGTGTGAAGGTGCGGCTTTTTCCGGCGGCGGCGCATAAGAAGGCCCGGCTCCTGCGAGCCGGGCCTTTGCAATCAACGCCGAAGCGGCTTCTAATTTACGGGCAACGAACGCGGACAAGCCTGCCCGACGCGGTCCGCGCGTAGCAGGCCCCACTCTGCGGGGCGGTGGCCGCGCCGATCGCGCTGCCTGCGACCGCACCGATGGCGCCGCCTGCCAGCGCAGCTCCGGTGGTACGGCCCGCAATGCCACCAATGGCCGCACCGGCCGCGCCGCCGACCACGGCCCCGGATAAGGCGCGGTCTTGGGCTACCGTCTGACAGCCTCCCAGCGCAAGCGCGATGGCGCCGATGATGAGAATCTTACGCATGTGTCGTCCCTCCAGACGTTGACGCCCATGTCGCTTAACGAGACGGCGATTAAACATCCGCGCCGGATTTTGGTTCCTTGCCGAATGGGGTCGTGAGGTTATTTCGGGGGGTTGCCGTTGTGCGCAGCGGGATGTCGAGGCCCTTGTTTGCGGCGCTTGAGATGCTCCAGCGTGCTCTCCGCCCGCAGCCGATAGTCATGATGGAGCTGCTCCAAAGCCTCATCCGATAAATCCTCGATGGTCGCGAGGCTGTCGGGAATTTCCTTCATGGCGAGGATGAGTTGCGTGAGCTTCAGTTGAATCGCGAGGGTGTCGCGGTTCTGGGTGTTCTGAATCAGGAACACCATGAGGAACGTCACGATGGTTGTTCCGGTATTGATCACGAGCTGCCAGGTGTCGCTGTAACCGAACAACGGCCCGGTCACCGCCCAGACGACGATCACGAGCAGGGCTAGAAAAAAGGTGACGGGTCTTCCGGTAAATCGCGCCGTTTCCTGCGCAAATGAGCTGAACCAGTCTTGCAGCCCTGACGAATTATCCGTGAATTGGACCGCGAATTTTTTTGCCGCGGCTGACTGACGCTCTTGGTGATTTCGCGACATCGTAAGGCTCCGATCCGAACAACGATGGCAACGCCGCGCTGGCGGTGTGCCAACGTATTGAACCTAAACGCGTTCCCCCTGCCGCGCGCTTCGCTGCAATTCACGCAGGCGGCGACCGGCCAGGAACCGGCGGAGCATGCGCGCGTTGCCTAACTAACGCGGCGCCACGCCGGATTCCGCTTGCAAAGCTCACTCCCGGAGAGACGGTCATGAAGACCATGGAAGATCTGTTCTACGGCCTGCTGCAGGACGTCTATTTCGCCGAAAAACAACTGCTGAAAACGCTGCCGAAGCTTAGCAAGAAGGCCGCCGACGGCCAACTGGCCGAAGCCTTCAGAGAACATGCCGGACAAACGGAGGAACATGTCGCACGTCTGGAAAAGGCGTTTGAGATGATCGGCAAGAAGCCGCGGGCCAAGAAATGCGAAGCCATTCTGGGCATCGTCGCCGAGGGCGAGGACGTTATCAAGGAGGCTGACGAAGACGATGTGCGCGACGCCGGATTGATCGGCGCCGCCCAGGCGGCGGAGCACTATGAGATCGCCCGTTATGGCACCCTGTGCGCCTGGGCCAAACAAATCGGCAAGCCGCAGCTCGCGCGTCTTTTGCATGAGACCTTGCAAGAGGAGCGGCAAACCGACGAAAAACTGACCAAGATTGCCGAAAGTTCTGTCAACCAGGCGGCGATGTCGGCCTGAGCGCCGGCGCCAAGGGAAGCGATGCGGCCGCCGCCTTCAACGGCGGCTGCGGGGTTTCGGCAAAGCCTGCTTGATGCGGCCTATACCGGCCCAGGGATCCTTGGACAGGCGCGACAGCCGCTGTTGGATGTTACGCAACGTGTACTGGGCGGCGGACGTCAGCGAGCTCAGCTCCTCCCAGGCCACCGGCACCGAAACCGGCGCGCCGGCACGGGCGCGGGTGGAGTAGGGGGCGACGGCGGTGGCCTCGCGGCTATTGCGCAGGTAGTCGACGAAGATGCGATTGGCGCGCGCCGATTTCTTGGCAGTGGCGAGATAGCGGTCGGGCTCGTCGGCGGCCATCTGCTCGGCAATGCCGCGGCAAAAGGCCTTGGCCTCGTCCCACGGCGTGTAGCGGATCGGCAGCACCACGTGCAGCCCCTTGCCCCCGGACGTTTTCACAAAGGTGCGCAATCCCATTGCCTCGAGGCGCCGCCGCACCTCGCGCGCCGCGGCAAGCACATCCTTCCATGCAAGACCCGGCCCTGGATCGAGATCGAAGACCAGGCGGTCGGCCTCCTCGAGATGATCGATTGTGGTGCCGCGCGTGTGAATTTCCAGCACCCCGGCCTGCACCAGCGCGATGACCCCAGCAAGATTGCGCACCGAGATGGACTCATCGCCGTTGGGCTCCGGAACCATGCGCAATTGCTGCTTGTCGATGCCGGCATGTGCGTGTTTCTGGAAGAAGCATTCCGCCGCTGCGCCTTCGGGGCAGCGCACCAGCGCCAGTACCCGGCCAACCACATGCGGCGCCATCCAGTCCCAAACACGGACGTAATATTCCGCGAGATCCAGTTTGGTGATGCCGGCATCCTGCCAATAGACCCGATCGGGATGCGTCAAGTGAAAATCGACGTTTTCATGCTTCGTGCGAGGGGATGCGCTCTTTGCTGCGCGCTTGCGCGCCGGCGCCGAACGGCTTCGGTATTTCCGTTTCATCTTGCGGACTCCCGCACCACCGCCTTGGCCGCCTTGTCTTCGCGCAATCCCTGAAATGAAGCCTGCCGCACACGCCCGCCATGGGTCCAGCCATGGAAGTCGACCTCGGCGACGAGAAGCGGCTGCACCCATTTGGCGTTGCGCGCCTTGGTTTCTTCTTTCGGCGTCGTGCCGAACGGCGGGAAGTCGATGCGAAGCGGCTGCAACTTTTTCCAAAGCTCCTTGGCGACCTTGTGCGTATAACCGGTGCCGGCGCGGCCGGCATATTGCAGACGTCCCTTCTGATAATAACCGAGGATGAGCGCGCCGATCGCATGCGGATCGACCGTCGAAGGCTTATAGCCGGCGATCACCAACTCCTGGCGGTCGGAGCATTTGGTCTTGATCCAATCGCCGCCGCGGCCGCCGCGATAAGGCGCGTCGCTGCGCTTGGAGACAATGCCCTCGAGATGCAACTGGCATGCGCGCTTGAGCAAGGCAGCGCCCGATCCGGCAAGTGACTCGCTGTAGCGGATCGGCGTGCCTTTCGGCAGCCGCTTGATCAGGCTGGCCAGCACCTTTTTCCGCGCTGCAAGCGGAGCGGGCCTCAAGTCCATCCCGTCGAGATACATCAGATCGAACACGTCATAGATGAAATTCTCGCTGCGGCCTTCCTTGAGATCCTGTTGCAGCTTGGAAAAGCTGGACACTCCGTATTGGTCTTCCGACACGATTTCGCCGTCGAGGATGATTTGCGCCGCGCGAATGGTGGCGACCGCCTTTGCGATCGGCGCGAATTTCTCGGTCCAGTCAAGCGCCTGCCGCGTGAGCAGCTTGACCGTGCCCTTATCGAGATGGGCTTGAATTCGATAGCCGTCGAATTTGATCTCATGAATCCAGTCGGACCCCGTCGGTGCCTTCTCCTTGAGAAGCGCCAGGCAAGGCTCGACGAAGGCGGGCATCGGGGCCCGGCGCGCGCCCGAAATCGACGTCGCAAGATCGCGCGCGGTGCCGTCGCGCTTTTTCCCGACCGCTTTCCTGCTCATCGGCGCGCGCTTTTTCGCGGGCGGGACACCCGCTTCGAAGGGGACGGCTTGCGGCGGGCTGTTTTCGTTGCAGGCTTGCGTTTTCGCGCGACGGCGAGACGGGCTTTGCCGGGCTTTCCTGGGCCCGACCGATTGCTCCGCCATACGCGATCCTGCGCCTTGGCGATCTCTTCCATGCGGCGGCCGGTGACCGCCGATCGTTGCTTTTGCTCCAGGATATCCGGATCTTGCGGGCTACGCGCCGCCTCATCGTCGGATTTGATCAGCAGCCAATTTTCCCGCTTCTCGCCTGGGCGGCGGTGCATGCGTACGAGATGCCACAGGCCATGCAGCTTCTTTCCGTCGAGGCGGAATTTGAGGTGGCCTTTCTTATAGCCTCGGTGCGGGTCGCCTTCCGGTTCCCATCTGCCAAAGTCCCAAATCATGACCGTGCCGCCGCCGTATTCGCCCTGGGGTATGATGCCTTCGAATTTGTTGTATTCGATCGGATGATCTTCGACATGGACGGCGAGCCGCTTCTCGCCGGGGACCAAGCTCGGGCCACGCGTTACCGCCCAGCTTTTCATCACGCCATCAAGCTCAAGCCGCAGATCGTAGTGCAGCCGGCGCGCGGCGTGTTTTTGAATGACATAGGCATTGCCGCGGCGCCTCGCCGCCTTGCCGCGCGGTTCGGGCGTGACGTCGAAGTGACGCTTGGTGCGGTAGGTCTGAAGGCCCATAGGCTGGCCGCGTCCTCGGCACACGAAATGCTTCCTCACGGCAACGTTATCGGGTGGCCGCGGTTCCTGGAAGCCGGCTCCTGCGCGCGTCGGCAGCGGAACAATCGGACCGTTGAAGCATTGCGGAAGTGATGCGGAATCCTTTTTGGAGGAGAGCTCACATGCTGGGTTGGGCCATTACCTTTCTGGTTATCGCTCTAATCGCCGCGCTGTTCGGCTTTGGCGGTATCGCGGGCGTGGCGGTAGAAGCGGCCAAGATCATCTTCTTTGTGGCGATTGTGCTGTTCGTGATTTCCGCGGTGGTTGCGCTGGTCCGCGGCAGGTCACCGACGGCATTGTGATCCGCGACGATTAGTTTTTGTGGCCGCGGATATGCGTAGGCCCGTCGCGTTGCGGCGGGCCGTCGCATTTTAAGCGAGGATCACGCGCGCTCGTTGCGGGCAAGCACCGCGCGGGTGGTGCGGTCGGGTCCGAATTCGTCGACGCTTTCAATCGACATGAGTTCGGCCAGGCGGGTGCGGGCGCGGTTGACGCGGCTCTTTATGGTGCCGACGGCGCAGCCGCAGATCGATGCCGCTTCCTCGTAGGAGAATCCCGAGGCGCCGACCAGCACCAAGGCTTCGCGCTGATCCTGCGGCAGTTTCGCCAACGCCGTGCGGAATTCGCCGAAGCCGACTCTGCCTTCCTGCTCGGGATGCGATTTCAGCGTCTCCGCATAGCTGCCGTCTGTGTCCTCGACCTCGCGGCGGCGTTTGCGGTATTCTGAGCGGAAATGATTGCGCAAAATCGTAAAGAGCCAAGCCGACATGTTCGTACCCGGCTGAAACGAATCGATATTGGCGAGCGCCCGCAGCAGAGTCTCCTGCACCAGATCGTCCGCGCGGTCTACATTTCCGCACAGCGAAATAGCAAAGGCGCGCAGGCTGGGAATCGCTGCGAGCACAGCCTCACGGACTGAAGCATCCAGCCCCATTACCGCGATTCCTTGTCGTCCGTCTTGTCGAGCCGTTTTAACAAGTCGGCAAAGCGGTCCGGCACCCCCTGGTTGACGATCTCGTCGTAAAGGGAGCGGAGTTGCTGGCCGATTTTGGCTTGAATATCCCGACCTAGCTTCGCGTCAGTTTTGGCGGCCGTGTTTCCAGCTTCCATGGGCGGTCGGGGTTTGGATGACTTAGGATGATCCTTCATTTATCTCCCTCGCCGCGTCTCCCCTCGAATTCGGATCGCGGGCCCCCCCGCGTCATCAACATGAAATGCACCCGGCGGCGATTCGTTCCAGTCGATGGAACTATTTTCCGGGAAACTAATTATTTCGCCACAGACCCGCATTCTATATCCTGTCGGAAGCCGACCTTCGGCAGGGGGGTCAATCGGGAGGGCATTTCGTGTCGACTTCTCAAGCCGTAGCGCAGCATTTACCGTATCTCCGCCGTTATGCCCGGGCCCTTACCGGCAGCCAAAGCTCGGGGGACGCCTACGTTACCACGGTCCTTGAGGCCCTTATCCACGAGCCCTCCGTCCTGGAGCAGGGCACCTCAACGCGCATCGCGCTCTATCGGTTATTCACCAAGATCTGGAATTCGTTGCCGGTCAACGGGAGCACCGAGGCGCCGGGCAAGGAGATGCCGGTCGAGCAGCGCATTTCGCACCTGACGCCCAAACCCCGCCAGGCCTTTCTGCTGGTCGCGCTCGAAGGACTTTCCGAGGACGAGGCGGCGAAGGTCCTCGACGTGGATGTCCCGACCCTGCGTCACTTGGTCGAAGAATCCGGCCGCGAACTTGCCGCCGAGATCGCCACCGACGTGCTCATCATCGAAGACGAGACTTTCATCGCGATGGATCTCGAGGGCCTCGTGCAAAGCCTTGGGCATCGCGTGATCGGCGTCGCCCGCACGCACGGCGAGGCGCTTTCGCTGGCGCGGACCAAACGGCCGGGCCTGATCCTTGCCGACATTCAGCTTGCCGACGGTAGCTCCGGTCTCGATGCGGTCAACGAATTGCTGCGAACCTTCGAGGTACCGGTCATTTTCATCACCGCCTATCCGGAGCGGTTCCTCACCGGGGAGCGCCCGGAACCGGCCTTCCTGATCGCGAAGCCGTTCCAGCCTGCCACGGTATCGGCGGTGCTCAGTCAGGCGCTTTTTTTCGAACGGAAGGCCCGGCCGCGCGAGCATCGCGCGACGGCATAGCGCCTAGCGCCGTCGCGACATGGCGTAGCCGAGAAGCAGCGCCTCAACGATCGTCGCGACCTGCAGCTCGGGAGGAAGCTGCGTCACGCTGCCCCGATAGACATGCGATAGCGAAGCCCGCCGTGCCGTCGAAAACAGGACGATGATGACGACGGCTGCGAAGACCAGATAAAAGGCGGCAATCGCCAGATGCGCGTACATCGCGCCGAGCTGCAACTCCAGCTCGACGGTGACGGCCACTGTGGCCTGATACAGTGCGGCGAGCACCGCAACGACGACGAAAAGCCATGCAACGGTGCGGCGCGCCGCGCGCTGGATCACGCGCTCAAACGCCGCATAGATGATGTCGGTCGGAGCCATGGTTCTTGGCCTAGCCGCGACGCCCGATCAGTCCGAAGAGATAGCCGATGCCGGCGGCCACCGCGAGCGCCGTGATCGGCCGCTGTTCCAATTCATTGCGGAGCTTCTTGACTGCGTCGCCCCCGACCAGAGCCGCTTCCTCGGCGACGGAACGGGTAGCATTTTGCGCGCTCTCGCGGACCAAATCGCCGATGCGCTTCAACGCCTGCGAGACGAACTCGCTGATGTCGTCGGACGCGCCCGCGCTTTCTTTCTTCGCCGCGCTGTTCAGCCGGTTCAGGCGTGTCTCAAGGTCGCCAATAAGCTCCTTGATGGCGGAAATTTCGGCGAAGGCCTGATCTTTTCGGCTCATGACAGTTGCCCCGGGTGAATGCTGCAAGGCAACGATATTTGGCCGTAAAGGTTCCATATCCGTGGGCGCTTGCTCTTCCCGTGGGGTGGCGTCGTTAAATGAATTTGTTGCGGTCGCCACGAAGTTCATGGTCAGATTCCGGGAAACTGGCAAAATGCAAAGTATTGATGAAGATAAGTCACATAAGCGATGACTCTCATGACGAGCCGCTGCAAAATGCCGGCGTCCCGATCTGTGAGCCGCCGACGGCCGCCGACCTTTACCAGACGGCGAGCAACCGTTTGACGTCTACGCTTGCGTTCCGGGCTGCCTGATGACGCGCAACGCAATCAAAGAGACCTCGCCGCTCGGTAAGGATGAAAATCCTGCCGACCGACGCGAGTCTGTGAGTGCCACGAGCGGCGCCGTGGCACATCTACCGGTCGAGCAGATCGAAGCCGCGCTGGCCGACGCGCACATTTATATTTTCGGTCAGGATGCGGAGCTGCGCTACACCTGGGCATGCTGTCCGCGGGCGGGCGAGATCAACGCGCTTCTCGGGACAAGCGACGAAGAGCAACTGCCGACTCGAGACCGCGAGAGACTCACCGCGATCAAGCGGCAGGTTTTGCAAAGCGGAATCCCCGCGGATTGCGAGGTTGTTTACCCGGGGGCCGAAGGTTCCTCGCTTTTCGCGTTGCATATCCATCCGGCAATCGGTCCCGAGGGCAAAGTGACCGGCATCATTACCACGGCGACCGATATTTCGCGGATCCGCGCCATCGAGGCGCGCCGCGACGAAACGAGCGAAAAGCTCATCGACGCCCTGCAACGCTACGAAACGGCGTTGCGCGGCTCGAACGTTACCGTCTTCGCGCAGGATCGCGACCTGCGCTACACCTCAATCAGCAATCCGATGTATGGCCGATCGATCGAGGAGATTATCGGCCATACCGACGAGGAGCTATTGCCGGCGGAAAGCCGCGGCGCGATCGTCGCGCTGAAGCGGGCGGCGCTCGAGTCCGGCGCCCCGCAGGACAGCGAGGTGAGCATCAACAGCGATGCCGGCTTGCGCTGGCATGATCTCCACATTGAGCCGCTGCGCGATATCACCGGCGCCATCGTCGGCGTGAGCTGCGCCGCCGTCGATATCACCGAGCGCAAGGAAGGGGAGGCGCATCTGCGCCTGCTTATGCGCGAGTTGACGCATCGCTCGAAGAATCTGCTTGCGGTCATTCAGGCGATGGCTCGACAGACGGCCCGTCACGTTGGCTCCATCGACGCCTTTCTCAACCAATTTGGCGCACGGCTGCAGGCGCTTGCTACGTCGCACGATCTTTTGGTGCAGGAGAGCTGGTATGGCGTGCCGTTTTCTCAGTTGGTGCGCTCGCAGCTCGGCCATTACTTCGATCGCGAGGGTACCCAGATTTCCGCGGACGGCCCACCTGTCGTGCTCAAGCCGGAGGCGGCGCAGAGCCTCGGTCTAGCCCTGCATGAGCTGGCGACCAACGCGGCAAAATACGGCGCGCTTTCGCTTCCCAGTGGACACGTAAGCATCACCTGGCGCCGGGTGCCGGCCGGGGAGGGCCACGGCATCGAGATTATCTGGCTGGAGGAGCGTGGGCCGAAGGTGAAGGCGCCACGGCAACGCGGATTCGGCACCATGGTCATCGAGGATAGCTTGCAGCGGGCTTTGGATGCCGAAGTCGAAATGAAGTTCGCGCCGACGGGCCTGCGCTGTAGAATCCTCATTCCCATCACGCAATTGTCGGTCGGGCGGTAGGCGGCGGCACCGGAACTTTTTCAAGGCGCGCAAAATTAATCCGGCGGAAGCGCTCGCGTATTGGCGCGGGCGCGGGAACGCCGCCGATGCGCAGATTTCCGCAGATCGCCGTGGCTGTCGCTGTCGCGCTGGGCGTTGCCTACGGGGTAACATTTCCCGTCCGGGGAACCGTCGAGGCTTCGGCTAATCCGGCAAAAGACGCGACGGTCGTCGTCAACCGGTCAAGTAAGCAGAATCGGCTGTCGAGCCACAAATCGACGGCGCAGGATGCCCCGGGCGTGGCTCTGGTCGAAGTGATTGGGTTGCGCGGTGCCGCGGTCGTCTACCGCTCACGCGATGGACGCGAATTGTTCCGCACTGATCCGCTCCGAAATACGACAATCGTGGCAAAGGGCCGCGCGCTGCCCGAGGTGACGATCCGCGATTCCGAGACTTCGGCGGTGCGCATATTTCCTGCGCCGGCGGCATCAACTCCTGCGGGGTCGCCCGCGCCCGCCGTGGCAAAAGAAAAGCTTCCGGCCATGCCGGAAGGCTGCGACCCCGCATTCAGTCCGCTCGCCGGGTCACCGGCCGCCAATTACAACGGCCGCTGCCTTGCCGCCAATGGTCTCGGAGAGAAATCCGCCTTCGCGGCGCGCGACGGTTCGTGAGCAGGATTCACCAGTCTTCGCGATATCTCTATATTGCATAAAAATTATCGCAAACCAGCTGAAGGCGCGCAATTGCCGGAGTCTCCGCCCAGCGGGGAACTATGTCGGCTATCGCGCGTTTGTTTGGGTCGCATAACGGACACAAGCATCGGAGTTGGCACCCATGAGCAAAGCGAAACGTATTTGCACGTTGTCTGCGCTGATGTTCGCGCTGGCGGCGGGCTCGTCGTTGGCGCAGCAATCCGCGCGGACCAAAGTCGGAACATTGAATTGCGATATTTCCGGCGGCATCGGGCTAATCATCGCCTCGCAGAAAACGGTTACCTGCATGTTCACGCCGAGCGCGGGAGGCGCCCGCGAAGTGTACACAGGCACCATTACAAAATTCGGCCTCGATATCGGCGCCACCAGCGGCGGTGAAATGGTATGGGCGGTCTATGCGCCAACCAGCCGCAGCGTGGGCGCGCTTGCTGGCAGCTATACTGGCGCCAGTGCGGAAGCGACCGTGGGCGCAGGATTGGGCGCTAACGTCCTGATTGGCGGTTCGAATCGCACCGTGAGCTTGCAGCCGGTATCGGTGCAAGGTCAGACCGGATTGAATTTGGCCGCGGGCGTTGCCGGGCTGCAATTGGCTCGCGCCCGATAGAAGATTGGCATAGGGAACAAAGCGGCCGCTTCACGCGGCCGTTTTGATGCGAAGCAGTGTGCCGGAAATCTCAGCGCTCGCCCCGTCCGCATGGAACTATTGCCGTCTGTTCATGTTGAGTCTGTAGGTTCCCGGAGACAATAAGACATGAACTTGATCGTGGTTTCTAACCGCGTTGCGCGTCCCACGGCTGATGAGCCTATTGATGGCGGACTTGCGGCGGCGTTGCTCCCTGCCGTGCAAATCTGTGGCGCGATTTGGGTCGGCGCCAAGCAGTGCTGTCAGGATAGCGCCGAGAAGGAGGCTTTTGCCGAAATTCAATCTTTCGGCACGGGCGCCATTGCCACGGTCAACATGCCGGCGGCGCATTACCGCCGCTATTACGAAGGTTTTGCCAATTCGGCCTTGTGGCCCATCCTTCATTCGCGCACCGATCTTCTGCACAGCAACGACCAGGACTACGTGTCCTATCGCGAAATCAATGCTTTCATGGCGCGCTCGCTGCTGCGCTTTGTCGAATCCGAAGCCTTCATCTGGGTGCATGACTATCACTTCCTCACGCTCGGCAGCGAATTGCGCCGCTTTGGCCTGCAGCACCCGATCGGCTTCTTCTTGCACACGCCATTCCCGTTGCGCGCTGTCTTTGCCAGCCTGCCGCATCATCGCGAGCTGGTGCGCGCGATGCTGTCCTATGACCTGATCGGCTTCCAGACCGAGGACGACCGCTCAAATTTTGCCGATTATCTGGAAACCGAGCTTGGTCTCCGCGCCACCGGCGACGGCTATTGCGTCGGCCGGCGCGTAGTCCGGCTTGCGGCGTTTCCCATCGGCATCGATGCCGAAGCCTTCGCCGTCCGCGCCGCGAAGGCCGCCACGCGTCCAGAAGTGTTGCGGCTGCGGGCAAGCCTGCAGGGCGCCAAGCTCGCGATCGGCGTCGATCGCGTGGATTATTCCAAGGGCTTGACCAACCGTCTGCAGGCTTTCGAGCTCATGCTGCGGGAACGGCCGCTGCTCAAGCGGGAAGTCGCTCTCTTGCAAATTGCGGTGCCGTCGCGGGGGCAGATTGAGGCCTATTGCAAGCTGCAGCACGAGCTGGCGACGCTCGTCAGCGATATCAATGGCCGTATCGGCGAAGTCGATTGGATGCCGATTCGCTATCTGAACAAGGGATTTTCGCAGGCCCATCTTGCCGGATTCTATCGCTCGGCGCAGGTCGGCCTGGTGACGTCGCTGCACGACGGAATGAATCTGGTCGCCAAGGAATATGTGGCGGCGCAGGATCCCGATAATCCGGGCGTCCTTGTGCTGTCGAAATTCGCCGGCGCGGCGAAGCAGCTCGACGCCGCCTTGCTGGTCAATCCGCACGACATCGACGGCCTTTCCCGCGCGATCGCCGACGCATTCGCCATGCGTCACGAGGAACGGCGAGAGCGCTGGCGCAGCATGATGAAGGCGCTCGAGTCGTCGTCGCTGGTTGACTGGTTCTCGAGTTTCATGGCCGAGCTTCGCGATATTGCCTTGCAGCCGGATTATCGGTCGGAGGAGGGCGCCTTGCTTCCCTTTCGCAACCGGCACGGCGAGACAGTGAACGCCTAGCTTTGGCCCCAATCCGCTCGCTCAAATTGTCGCTCACATCTTGTTGAGCGGGCCGTCGTGGCTATGGCGGGTTCTCGATTGAAAAACAGATTATATTTCCTACAGCGGCGCCTTACCGGCGGCCGCGAGAGGAGAGCAGCTATGTCCTCTGTCCGTTACTTTGTCGTTCAGGATCGCAATGCTTGGTTGATCAAGTTCGACGACGAGGAGTATGGCCCCTATCGCACGCAGGCCGAAGCGATGACCTTCGCCATCGAAGCCGCGCAAAAGCTCGGCAAGCATGGTCAGGATGCTCAGGTCTGCGTGATGGACGCCAACGGGCGCCTCCGATCGGAGTGGAGCTCCGGCCCAAGCCAAGTGCCTTCAGCATAGCTGATTGCGGAAAAATGCGAGGATGGCGGCGGGGAACATCGGCGGCGGCCATGCGTTTTTCGGTTAGGCGCGGCTTTTCCCCTCAGCCGCGCCCACAGCGCCGGACGGCTTTCACATCTCCCTCCCCCCGACGGAATGTCGTCCGGCGTCTTTTCCTTTCCCCCATCGGACGATCATGCCTCGGCATAGGCGATGGTGGTGAGCAGCGAAATCTCGGCGCGCCGGGAATCGAGCCGGGTGTGCTGGACGACCACGGGTACATTCGATTCAAATACCGACGAATAGTCGGTATCGCGCGGAAGCGGCTCGGGATCCCTCAAATCGTTGAAGCGCAGATGCAAGGTCCGTTCCGGCGGAACGCTCACGCTGTAGCTGATCGGCTCGCGGTCGGCGAAAAACACGGTCACGGTGATTTTTGCGAGTTTTTTGGTGGCATTGAGAATGCAGGCCGTCTCGTGCGAAATCAGCGCGCGGTCATTGCTGCAGCTCTCCGACGGTATATAACCTTCCGGAATGGCCCAGCGTTTTTTCCCGATAGCTCTCATTGAAGCATCTCCCGCAGGTTAATGCGCCGCGGCGATCATGCGCATAAGGGTTAATGGTGCAAGCCCGCTGTTGTAGGAACTTTTTGGACGCGAGATGTATAGGATACCGGAATATATTTTATGTCGTCGCGAATCGA
This sequence comes from Xanthobacteraceae bacterium, assembly GCA_035652315.1. GTDB lineage: Bacteria > Pseudomonadota > Alphaproteobacteria > Rhizobiales > Xanthobacteraceae > CANKHA01. The sequence continues at coordinate 39,348 of DASREA010000071.1, forward strand.
AGATTACGCACTTATCGGCGATTGCGAGAGCGCGGCGCTCGTATCGCGGACAGGCTCGATCGATTGGCTTTGCTGGCCGCGATTCGATTCCGATGCCTGTTTCGCGGCGTTGCTGGGCGCGCCCGAGCACGGGCGTTGGTTGATTGCGCCACGCGACGCTGAGGCGCGGACATCCCGGCGGTACCGCCGCGACAGCCTGATCCTGGAAACGTGTTTCGAAACGCGTCATGGCGCCGCCACGCTGACCGATTTCATGCCGCTGCGTGAAAGAAGCCCGAGCATGGTGCGTATTGTGCGCGGCGAACGCGGCGAAGTGGCGATGCATACGCAGATGATCATTCGCTTCGGCTATGGTGCCATCGTGCCGTGGGTCACGCGTATGGAGGAAAACGGTATCCGTGCCGTCGCGGGTCCCGACATGGTGCAGTTACATAGCCCGGTGCGGCTACGCGGCGAGAACATGAGATCGGTGGCGGAATTCACCGTGCATGCCGGGGAAACCCTTTCCTTCGTCCTGATGTATGGTCCGTCGCACCTGCCGCCGCCGCACGCGGTGGACCCAGCCGGGGCTCTGGCCGCGACGGAGGAATTCTGGACCGGCTGGTCGAAGAAATGCCAAGTCGAAAAGCGTTGTCCCGAGTCGGTGGTCCGATCGCTCATTACGCTGAAGGCGCTCACTTATGCACCGACCGGCGGCATTGTCGCGGCGCCGACCACGTCGTTGCCGGAGAAGATCGGCAGCGCCCGTAATTGGGATTATCGCTTTTGCTGGCTGCGCGACGCGACATTGACGCTGCTCGCCTTCATGAACGCCGGCTATTTCGAGGAAGCGCACGCCTGGCGCGATTGGCTGCAAAGGGCGATCGCCGGACGTCCCGACCAGGCACAGATCATGTATGGTCTCAGCGGCGAGCGCCGCCTGACCGAATGGGAAGTGCCGTGGCTGCCGGGCTACGAGCGTTCGGCGCCGGTGCGCATCGGCAACAAGGCGCATGAACAGTTGCAGATCGACGTCTATGGCGAGGTGATGGACGCCTTTCACCAGGCGCGCATGGGGGGCCTGGCGGCCAGCGAGTCCGGATGGGCCGTGCAGATAGAACTTCTCAAATGCCTTGCCGATGTCTGGGACGAGCCGGATGAAGGCATTTGGGAGGTGCGTGGCACGCGCCGGCACTTCACTTATTCCAAGGTCATGGCCTGGGTCGCCTTCGACCGTGCCATCAAAAGCGCGCGAAAATTCAACTTGCCCGGGCCAGTGGACGATTGGTGCAAGACCCGAGACGAAATCCATGATGATGTTTGCCGCCGCGGATGGGACGCGGACGCTGGCAGCTTTGTTCAGGCTTACGGGCGCAAGGAACTCGATGCCAGCCTGCTGCTGATTCCGGCGGTCGGTTTCCTGCCGCCGGAAGATCCGCGCGTGCGCGCGACGGTCGAAGCGATTGAACGGCGGCTCATGGTCGACGGATTTATCATGCGCTACGACACGCACAAGACCGCGGATGGTTTGCCGCCAGGCGAGGGCGCCTTCCTCGCTTGCAGCTTTTGGCTGGTGGACGCCTATATCCTGCTGGGCCGCTATGAGGACGCGCGCAAGATGTTCGAGCGGTTGACCGGATTATGCAACGATCTCGGCTTGCTGAGTGAGGAATACGATCCGGCCGCGCGCCGGCAGCTCGGCAATTTTCCGCAAGCCTTTTCCCACGTGGCCCATGTCAATAGTGCGATGAATCTGCTCGGCATCGCCAAGCCGACGGAGCAACGGGCCAGCGAACACGGCCCGGTCGCGGCAGGGCAGCGCGCCGAATGAAGCAGCGGAGCGGCGCGCCGTTCAGGCGCGGATCGCGTGGCCTTCGGCGAGATCGCGCAGCCAGCGGCGCACGTCGCTCGGGGCTTCGAAATATTCCGCCACGCCGCGGACCTGGCGGCCCACCGATATCGCCACTCCGTCGTAGTCGGGCATGACGGCGAATGCGGCCTCGTCGGTTTGGTCGTCGCCGATAAAAATCGGCTTGCGATTGGCGAAGGGCGGATGGGTCATCAGGTCGCGAATGGCCGTTCCTTTGTTGAAGCCGGCTTTCTTGACCTCGATCACGCGCTTGCCGTGCAGAACTTCCACTGAGTCCGGGGACAGATCGCCGTAGACGGCGGCGACGGCGTCCTCGACGGCCTCTTGCTTGTAAGGCACTGTTCGATAGTGCAGCGCGATTGAATAATCCTTGTCCTCGACGATGATGCCCGGAAGCTTGTCGCCGATTGCGACCAGAAGCTTTCTGATTTCCGGTTCGAGCAGCGGCGTCACCCGACCGCAGATCGGGGCGTTGGGATCGACTCGAATCTCGGCGCCATGGCCGCCGACGGCGGCGAGCCGCAACGGCGCAAACAAAAGGTCGATGCTGCGCAAGGGTCTGCCGCTCACCAGCGCCAGCGCGCCCTCGGCGCGCTGCTGGAGAAGGCCGAGTGTCTTGCGCAAGGTCGCGGGGACATGCACCGCGTCGGGCGTTGGCGCGATATCGAGCAAGGTACCGTCGATGTCGAGAAGAATTGCGGTCTTGCTTATGTCGATGGAACTGACCTTCACGAAAAACCCTGGATGCGGCGGTTAAATCGGACAATCAAACGGCGGGATATCTTCGCATCTTTGCATGATGGCAAGAAGAGGCGGCATTAAAAAGACGATTGAAATGAGAACGATTTAGCCTGCAAATTGTTTCGCCCGCGCGTCCGCGTCGCGGCTCCGATGCACGCGCGGAATGGCTGGGGAACTAGGATTCGAACCTAGATTAACGGAGTCAGAGTCCGCTGTTCTACCGTTGAACTATTCCCCAACACGACGCGAAGGACCGATTGAGCGATCCTCCACGCAAGGCAGCCGGCAAGGCGGGCCTGATGCGTGCTGGCGCGAGCGCTTTTAGATCAAACCGAAGATGGATTATCAAGCGTCAAGGCAAGATGACAATCCGGCTCGCCGCGGGTCGGCGCAGCTCTCGCAAGGCCTTCCTTTCCTGGTGCTAGGGGCCATGGTTTACGAAATGGCGCGACAGCGTGGCCTCGGCAAAGACATTCCGCGCGAGCTGTTGCTGCAGAATAGCCGCGATTGATCCGCTTCGCCGCCGGGGGGAAATCCGCAGGTTGCTTAGGCCGCGCGGCCTGTTACACTCGCGTGATTTTGCAACACGCTGCGCTGTCGAGCCGGGGGCTTCGGCGCGGAGGAAGGCATTTGATGGACGACGAGGCCCGGGCAACCGGTGGCCTCGACCGAGCCCGCGAGCCGGCGCTGCGAGGGCGTCGCCGTTGGGCCCGGCGACCACCTTTCGACGGATCGCGGCATCGGTTGGCGCGCGAGCGCGATGCACGCGCGGTGACCTATGCCGCGCTCGATCTCGGCACCAATAATTGCCGGCTTCTTGTCGCGCGGCCCACGGCGAACAGCTTTCGCGTGGTCGACGCCTTTTCCCGCATCATTCGCCTGGGCGAAGGGCTTTCCGCCTCCGGGCGCCTGAGCGAGGCCGCGATCGGCCGCGCCGTCGAAGCCCTGGCGATATGCCGCGACAAGATGCAAAACCGCGCCGTCACGAGAGCGCGGCTGATCGCCACCGAAGCCTGTCGCAGCGCCGAGAATGGCGCGGAATTTCGCACCCGCGTCGCCGAGCAGGTGGGGCTCGATCTCGAAATCGTCGATCGCGAGACCGAAGCGGAGCTCGCCGCCGGCGGCTGCACCCCGCTGCTCGAGGCGCAAGCGGAGGGTGTGATCCTTTTCGACATCGGCGGCGGGTCGTCGGAGCTGGTGCGTCTCGGGCCGGCGCGACAAAGCCCCGGCGGTCCGCCACTGCCGGATATTCGCGGCTGGGTTTCCGTGCCGATCGGCGTCGTGACGCTGGCCGAGCGGTACGGCGGCATCAACGTCACCCCGGAGGTTTATGAAGCCATGGTGGCGGAAGTGGCGGCCTTTATTGCCAGCTTTGCCGTCGAACATCACATGCGCGGGTTGAACCCTATCTATCTGCTCGGCACTTCGGGGACGGTGACCACCATTGCCGGCGTGCATCTCGGTCTCAGGCGCTACGATCGCCGTTACATCGATGGCTGCTGGATGACCGCCGAGCAGATTTCCAGCGTCAGCGACCGGCTTCTCGCCATGAGTTACGAGGAACGCGTCGCCAACCCCTGCATCGGCATCGAACGTGCGGATCTTGTGCTTGCCGGCTGCGCGATCCTGGAGGCAATCCGCCGGGCCTTTCCCTGCGAGCGCGTGCGCGTCGCCGATCGCGGGCTGCGCGAAGGCATGCTGGTGCAAATGATGCGCGCTGACGGCGTCTGGGCCGGGCAGGGCGCGCCGACATGAGCGCGGACCGAATCCGAAACGGCAGCCGCGCGCTGAAAGTGCGGGTGAGGAAAGGAAAAGGGCGATCGCTGTCGTCGAAGCTCTGGCTCGAACGTCAGCTCAACGATCCCTACGTCGCACGCGCCAAGCGCGAAGGTTACCGCTCGCGGGCCGCGTTCAAGCTCGCGGAAATCGATGACAAGCAGCATTTGCTCAAAGCCGGAGCCAACGTGGTCGATTTGGGCGCTGCTCCCGGCGGCTGGAGTCAGGTCGCCGCGCAGCGCGTCGGCGCGACGGAAGGCAGGGGGCGGGTCGTGGCCATCGATATCCTGCCGATGGAACCGATCCGCGGCGTCGAGTTTCTGCAGCTCGATTTTCTCGATCGAGATGTGCCGCAGCGCTTGCGCGAGGTGCTCGGCCGCCCCGCCGACGTGGTTCTTTCCGACATGGCGCCGAATGCCACCGGACACCGGCAGACGGATCATTTGCGGATCATGGGTCTGGTCGAGGCTGCGGCGGATTTCGCGCGCGAGGTTCTCAAGCCGGGCGGCGTTTTTGTCGCCAAGGTCTTGCAGGGCGGCACCGAAAGCGCTCTGCTGGCCGAGCTCAAGCGTCAATTCGCCAGCATCAAGCACATCAAGCCGGCGGCGAGCCGTGCGGATTCGGCCGAACTCTATCTCTTGGCCATCGGTTTTCGCGGCGGGGACCGCTAGCCTCGTGGCGCTTCGTCTCGTCATCGGGAACAAGAATTATTCCTCCTGGTCCATGCGTCCCTGGATGGCGATGAAAGGGACCGGCATGACTTTCGAGGAGACCGTGATCCCGCTTTACGAACCGGAGTCGAAGGCGGCAATCCTGCGCTATTCCCCTGCGGGAAAGGTGCCCATTCTTGTCGACGGCGACCGGCAGGTCTGGGAATCGCTCGCGATCATCGAGTACCTGGCGGAGAAATTCCCAGAGCGCCGCCTCTGGCCGGATGACGCCGGGGCGCGGGCGCATGCACGCGCGATCTCGGCGGAAATGCACGCCGGCTTCATGCCCTTGCGCCGGCATTGCCCGATGAATTTTCGGCGCCAGCCTAAAGCCCGGGAATTGACCGCCGAGGTCAAAGCCGATGTCGCGCGTATCGAAGCGATGTGGACCGATTGCCGCAAGCGTTATGGCGGGCCTTTTTTGTTCGGCTCATTCGGCGCCGCGGATGCGATGTATGCCCCGGTGATATCGCGCTTTCACAGCTATCGCGTCGAGGTCGGCGCCGCCGCCCGCGATTATGTGAACGCTGTCATGGCGTTGCCGGCATGGCACGAATGGTCGGCGGCCGCGCACGCCGAACCGTGGACCGTGCCATCGTTCGAAGTGGACGACGACTCTCGTTAGCGCGCGCTTTCATCCCTGCTCGCGTAGGAGCGCAGTTGGTCGCGCCACAACCATTTTAACAGCTCAAGGACGACAAGCGCCAGAAATCCCGCGCCGAGCGTAATCGCAAGGTCGTCGAGGTGCAGCGGACCGAAACGGAAGAGGGCGCTCGCATAGGGCCAGAGGAGTGTCAGGCTCAAGGCTACCGTGACCGCGCACAGCACAAGCGCCAAAGTCGGATTCGGCCGCCTGAGCGCGGTAATCAGCGAAATGCTGAAGGACCGATTGACGAAGATCAGGCTGATGATCAGTAAAACCAGCGAGAAAAAGGTCAGCGCGCGGACTTCATTTTCCGGCATGCCTCTGGCAAAGCCGCCCAAGAAGATCGCGGCCACGACCGCAAGGGCGAAACCGCCTTGCAGCAGACTCCACCCGATGAGGGGCCAGGAAAATAGAGGTTCGTTGGGATCGCGCGGCCGCCGCCGCATCACATCGCGTTCTTCGGTCTCGGCCTCGAAGACGAGCGAGCAGACCGGATCGATCACCATTTCGAGGAAAGCGATATGCATGGGCTCCAATACGATAGGCAGCCCGAAAAGGAGCGGCAGCAGCGCCAGGCCCGCGATGGGCACGTGCACCGCAAGGATGAAGCCCATCGCCTTGCGCAGATTGTCATAGATGCGACGGCCAAGGCGGATGGCGGTGACGATGGACCCGAAGTCGTCGTCGAGCAGCACGATCGTCGAGGCTTCGCGCGCCACGTCGGTTCCTCGTTCACCCATGGCTATCCCGATATCGGCGGCCTTGAGCGAGGGGGCGTCATTGACCCCGTCGCCGGTCATGGCGACGACCTCTCCATTTGTCTTGAGCGCGCTGACGATACGGAGCTTCTGTTCGGGCATGATTCGGGCGAACACGCTCGTCGTCCGCACCCGCGCCGCCAGGGCCGGCTCGTCGAGTTGCTCGAGCTCCGGCCCCGTCGCCAGATTCTCAGCGGCGATGCCGGCCTGCCGGGCGATGGCCCGGGCCGTCGCCGGATAATCACCGGTTATCATGATGACTCGGATTCCGGCCGAGCGGCATTCCTTCACCGCCTCCTCAACGCCTTCGCGCAGCGGATCGGCAAGTCCGAGCAGTCCGAGGAATTCGAAATCGAGATTCCGGGGCGATTCCGGCCACGTCGGGCCGGGAAAGGCGGCGCGCGCCACGCCGAGTACCCGCAACCCTTCGCCGGCCATGACGTCGATCATGCGTGTCAGCGCCGCGACTTCGCCAGGAGCAAGGTGGCAAAGCGCGGCGATTGCTTCGGGGGCACCCTTGGCGGCAACCACGAAGGCGGCTTTTTCAGGGTCTGGCTGCCAGACTTGTGAAACCGCCAGGAGGTCGCGGCGCAGCCCATAAGTATGGACGAGCTTCCACTGCGCCCCTGGAGGTTCCGCGCCGCCGGTCAGCCGTGCCTGCGCGAGCGAGTACAGCGCCGTTTCCATTGGGTCGATGGAATGGGGAACACTCGCGAGAAAACCGAACTCGGCCAGCAACCGGAAATTCTCCGGGACCGGGATCCCGCGCGACGCCTGAAGCGAGAAAGCCTCTCCACCCTTCAGGCGCAGTTCGGTCACCGCCATCCGATTTTCGGTCAACGTCCCGGTCTTGTCGGTACACAAAACGGTGGCGGACCCGAGCGTCTCGATCGCCGCTGCCCGCCGTGTCAGCACGCGCGCCCGCGATATGCGCCAGGCGCCCATCGCCATGAACACGGTCAGCACGACCGGAAATTCTTCCGGCAGCATCGACATGCCGAGTGCGATACCGGCGAGGAGTGCGTCGAGCCACCCTCCGCGCAACGTCCCGTAGAGGAGCACCACTAGGCCGCTGATGCCACCGCCGACGGTGGCGAATATCCGCACCAAGCGCCGGGTCTGGGCCTGAAGCCGCGGCGGGCGCGTCTCCAGGGCGCCAAGTGATTGGCCGATCCTTCCGATTTCGCTGCGTGCGCCGGTGGCAGTCACTTCACAAATTGCGGTGCCCCGCACAACCAGCGATCCGGAAAATACGTAGGGCAGATTGTCGCCGCCCGGCCGCGGCGCTTGACCCAAACCGGCAGGCGAGCCAGCCACTTTGCGTACAGGTACGGATTCGCCGGTCAAGAGCGACTCGTCGGTCTGAAGGTCGTGGCTTTGGATCAGAATGGCATCGGCGGGGACACGGTCGCCTTCGGCGAGCACCACGATGTCGCCCCGCACGACGTCGCGTCCGGCGATGCGCTTGCGCATGCCGTCACGGATGACCAAAGCGCGCGGGCTTGTCAGATCGCGCAACGCTTCGAGAACCCGCTCGGTCCGGCTTTCCTGGACGATGGTGATCACGACCGAGATGGTGGCAAAGACGAGCAGGATGAGAGCATCCTGCAACTCGCCGATGATGAGATAGATCACGCCGCCGGCCAGGAGCAGAGCCAGCATCGGCTCGCGCAGGACTTCGGCGGCGATACGAACCGTCGTCCGGCGGCCAGGGCGCGGCAGCTCATTGCCGCCCTCGGCTTTCAGCCGGGCTTGTGCTTGCGCCTCGCTCAGTCCCTGGATCGAAGCTGGCACCGAATGGTTGGGCATCGGATATCGTCAATTGCCGAAACGCGGGCGTTTAAACCATGTTTGCGGATTAACTCTATTTCGGCAACGAAGCGCCGAAACGTGAGTTTTTCCCAGTAGCGAGCCGGCCGTTCGTGCGGTAAATCAACGACACGCCTTCGCCTGGCGGCGAAGCAACGGATGGACGTAAGCTTCGCGGCCTCACGGATCGGTGGGTCGCCTGACCGAATGCCGGAGAGACCGGCGAAAGGAAGGCATTCATGAATATTTTGTTTGTTGTCGCGCGCGTGCTTCTGGTCTTGATCTTCATCATTTCCGGGGCCGAGAAGTTGCTGGACCTGACGGCAACCGCGCAGCAGATTGGCGGTTATGTGACCGTCCCCGACGCGCTTTCTGGCTACGCCACCCAGTTGCAGCAGGCGACCGGCATGACCGTCGCGCAGCTTCTCGCCATCGTTATTGGCGTTGTTGAAATCGCCGGCGGGTTGCTGATCGCGTTCAATATCGCGACGCGGACGGCGGCCGCCGTCCTTGCGATCTTTACGCTGCTGACTATCGTTTACGTCCATAATTTCTGGGCAATGACCGGCGCGCCACGCGCTGACAACATGATTCATGCCCTGAAAAATCTGTCGATGATCGGCGGCTTGCTGACTTACGTCGTTCTCGGCTCCTGGCGGCCGGCGCCGCCGCGCCAGCAGATATAGCCGCCAAGCGCGTTATCATCATCGCTTTGCAAGGAAAGGGCGGCCCAAGGGCCGCCCTTAGTTTGATACGCCACGCGGGAGGAACCCGATAACCTCGGCCCCGATACCGCGGGCCGCGTGAGCGAAAATCAAAAATCTTATTAGGCGATTCGCGCCGTCGCGTCACGCGTTAATGGGCGGCCTGTGCTTAAGTCGCCGTCCAGGTCACGAGTGTCGTCCCGGTGCCCGGATCGATGACGCGCCGAGGCCCCGGTTGCAGGCCGTGCGATCGCAGCACCTCTTCGGGGGCCAGGCGCGGCACATCCGGGAAGACGGGCCGGCCGCCCGGCAGCCGCACATGATCGGCGCGCGTCAGATGAAAGGCGTCATAGCCGATGTCGAGAAACATCCCGAATATCTCGGTACCGCCGATGACGGCGAGGACGCCGCCATCGAGCCCAAGGGCGTCCCATGCTCGCTCGAAAGGCGCGCCGGCGGGGTTCCAGAGAACAGCCTTCGGATTCGCCGGATCGCGGCCGATATCTGCGACTTTTCGAGTGACGATAATGCGGGGGCGTGTCGCCGATTTCGGCCCGCCCTCATGCGAATACCGACCGTGCACGACAGCATCCGCCTTTTGCAGGGAGCCGTGGAAAAAACGCTGATCGCCGGGAATCTTCAGTTCTGGCGGCATGACCCCCTCCGCATTGGCGAGCATGCCGTCAGCGGAAACGATGGCGTAGCCCTCGATGCGATCAGGCCGTCCCATCCTCTTCGTCCTCAAAACAAAGCGCCAGGGCATTTGCCCTGGCGCCATGATACCTTGTCGACTTAGAGCGCGCCGCTCACTGGACCGTGCGTACCACGCTGGACATCGGCCGCTGGCTGACATTGGCCGGCCCGAGTTCCTTGCGGACCGCATCGTCAAACTCGGGAATGGTTTGCATCTGCGGGTCCTTGGCTTTGATGTGCACGATCTTATAGCCACCGGCCTTGAGCTCCGCCAGGAGCGGTGCCACCGCATTGGCGGACCAGGGATGGTTTTCGTGAATGAGGACGATGCCTTTCCCGTCCTTTTTCAACTTTGCCATCACCGATTTCACGACCTGCTCCGGCTTTCGCATCTTGAAATCGAAGGAGTCGATATCGGTCGAGAAGATACCGATGTTCCGGGTGCCGAGATAAGAGATCATCTCCGGCGGCTGACGGAGATCGGGAAAGCGGAAGAAGGGGGCCGGCGGATGTCCCAACGCCAATCCCACCGCGCTCGCGCCCTTTTCGATCTCTTCCTTGGCCTGATCCGGAGTCAGTTTGGAAAGATCCTTGTGCGACCAGGTATGGGAGCCAATCGTATCGCCCCTTTGGTCGTGGCGCTTGAGCATCTGCGGGTAGTAAGTGGCGTGCAGGCCGATCGGGAAGAACAGCGCCTTGACGCACTCTTTGTCCAGCGCGTCGATCAGGATCGGCGTCGTCACCCACGGCCCGTCGTCGAACGTCAGCACCACTTCCTTTGGCTGCAGAAAATCATAGGCCTTGAAATGCTGCGATCCGAAGCCGGGGCCGCCGGCGGTGTCGATTTCCACGACGCGCGATATTCCGATCGCGTTAGGATTTTTGCAGGTTGATTCCGTCGCGACAGCCGGGGCCGGAGCCGCCGGCGCCGCGCTTTCGGTCGATACCGGCGCCGGTGGAGTGCTGGACGTCGTCGGCGCGGCGGAAGGCATCGGCCCGAGAATACGCTGCGCCTGCGCCGCGCCGCTCACCGCAAGCGACACGGAGATTGCCAAGAGATAACCACCCACACGCATTTGCTTCCTCCAATCCGCCTTTGCGGAAATCGTGGCCGGCTGCCTGGCCGGTTCGGGGATGCCCGACTGTTGGACATTCTGACATGAACGATCTGCCGCAACAACATGTCGCGGAGAGTTGGGCGGTTTTGCGAGTTTCCAGGCGCGCCGATTAACCTTAGCGCTCTGCCACAATTGCGAATGGTTTGCAGCCGCCGGTGTCACGTTCTTGGCGGGCGGCCCATGAAATCACGCTTGCCGATGTCGATGCCGACCTGCCGCAGAAGGTCATAGGCGGTGGTACAATGAAAAAAGAAGTTCGGCAGCGAATGCGTCATCAAGAGCGAGTGGCCGGTGTAGGTTCGTTCGCCGCTGGAAAATGCGATCTTGATTTCCTTGTCTTCGGTCCCCTCGATTTGCGCCGGCTTCACGCTGTTGAGGAAGTCGACCGCCTTGGCGATGCGTGCCTTCAGCTCTGGAATGCTGGTTTCCGTGTTGGGCAGATCGGGCGCTTGAATCCCTGCAAGAAGGCCGGTCACGCGCACTGCGTGCCGCGTCGCTTCCTGGACCTGTTTCACCATCGGATACATGTCCGGATAAAGGCGCATGTTCAGCAACACCGAGGGATCGAACTTCTTTGCCTCGGCAAAGGCCGCCGCCTTGTCGAGAATCGCCGATAAGGCATTGAGATGCTGGACGAAAACCGGAACGGAAACGGTATACATGGAAATCGGCATGGAATTCGGACCCCTTGTTTGATCGGCAAGTCTAATCCGGCAATTGGCGTGCGTCACCGCGGGCGCACAACTTTGGCGCCCGAGCGCGCCCCATGGCTGATCGGCTTCGGCATGGCCGGCCTTGGGGATAACTCGATTTTTTGGCTTCCGCCGGCTTACCGATCTGGGACAGATGGGCTTGCCTCAATTTGAACAAAAGCCTCGGCGCGATACCGGCTAGGATTTTCTGAACGGCCTGTTCCATTTTGACATTCGGCAATAAAATCTCGGCTTCCATGCCGCAATTTGTAGCTAGGTTGCGGTCGACGGAACTCATCTGCATGGGGCCGCGTTTTTAATCGGCCCCAGGAAAGGGCTTGCGGTCAAGTAAGAGGGGAATGGATGTCTCTGTGGCGTTTCTTGTTTCCGACGTTTGAACGTCCGGTGGCGCAGCGGCGCTACTTGCAGCTGGAGCCGCGCCGGCGTCACTCGAGCGGGATCGCGGTTGTGGTTGGCTTGAGCGCCGTTTGCGGTGCCATTTTCCTGGCCCTGCCGGCGGCGCCGCAGCGGCCGATTGCGACGCCCCATTTCCTATTGGCCGAGCCCTTAACGGCGCAGCCCGACGCTGAGGCTACCCTCGAGACAGACCAAGCCTCTGCCGACGCGAATGGCGATATCTCGCTGCAACAGCTCTCGGCCCTTTGCAACGGCGACCGGCCCACGGCGCGCCGCGTCTGCGTCGAGGCAAAAGCCGCCCGCGACGCCAAGCTCGAGCAGGTGACGGAGCAGGCAAAAGCCCAGGCTAAAGCCGAGGAAAATGCGGCTTTGGCGGCGAAGATCGCCGCCGATGCCCGCGCCAAAGCGGCGCTGGCCTCGGCGCAAACGCCACAGTCGTCGCAAGCGCCGGCGAAAACCAAGACGGCGCTCGACACCGAGAAGCGCACTGCCGACAATATCGATAAGGGCCCGGTGGAAACCCTCGTCCATGTCTATGACCAGGTCACGCCGGATGGCCGCATCGTGCCGGTCTATCGGAGTTCGAATGGCGGCTACCGCTTTGGCGCGCCGCAAGGGAGTTCGGAAGAGCGCCGCGCCGAATTGCAGCAGCCGCGAAGCTTCTTCAGCTTCTTCGGAATGCGCTGAGCGCCTCCGCGTCGTTGGCCAGAGCACCGTAGTCTGCCCTTCCGTTTCGATGCTAAGCTCGCCCATCTTGGTGGGAGGGGCTGCGAATGCGTTTGCGCCCGGTTTTGCTCGTTGCGTTCCTGACATTCGCCGCCGCGCTTCCATTTTCAGCACAGGCTGCCAGTGTCGCTGATTTTTACAAAGGCAGCACGCTGCATGTGATCGTCGGCTATGAGCCGGGCGGTGGTTTCGACGCCTATGGCCGCCTGCTTGCCGATTATCTGCCGCGATATTTGCCCGGCGCGCCGAAAGCGCTCGTGGAAAACATGCCGGGCGCGGCAACTCTGAAAGCGGCAAGCTACATCTACAACATCGCCGCCCAGGACGGCACCGTGATTGGGATTCCCAACCACGCCGTGCCGCTCAATGCCTTCGTGTGGCAAGAGGTCGGCAACGGCGTCGACGTCACCAAGCTGCAGTGGATCGGCCGGCTCGCCGCCATCGACGTGACCTGCGTCGCTTGGCACACGACCGGCGTCAAAGGAATCGAAGGCGCGAAAAAGCAATCGCTGGTGCTCGCTGCAACATCACCAACCGGCACGTCGGTGATGATGCCGACCGCGATGAATCGCCTGATCGGGACCAAATTCAAGGTGGTGCAGGGTTACAAGGGGACGACCGAAGAATATCTGGCGATGGAGAAGGGCGAGACGCAGGGCATGGCCAATGCGATTTGGTCGCAGCTCAGGCGCTCGCATCCGCAGTGGATCGCGCAGCACAAACTCGTGCCGCTCTATCAGGATGCTTATAAGCGAATGCCCGGGCTTGAGACGGTGCCTACAGCCGCCGAACTCGCGGCCAATGAGGACGATCGCAAAGTGCTGCGGCTGCTTGGCAGCACCGCGGAGGTGGGGCGCTCCTTTTACGTCGGGCCCAAGGTGCCGGCGGAGCGCGTCGCAGCACTGCGCCGCGCCTTCACGCAAATGGTGCAGGATCCGGCTTTTCAGAAAGAGGCCGAGCGCCTGAAGATCGATCTCGACCCGATGGCGGGTGAAGAATTGCAGAAGATGATCGGCGAACTCGGACTTTACCCGGCGTCGTTGCTGGAACGGACACGGCAGTTGGTGGCCTCGGATTCAAAATGACAAGCCCCGACAGCGGGGAAACCAAAGGGGAGTAGGTATGGACAAGACGGTGGGTTTGATCGGCGTCGGCAAGATGGGCAGCGCCTTGCTGGCGCGGCTCGTTCTGGCGGGCAACAAGGTGCGGGCCTTCGACATCAAGGCCAGCGCCATGGAGGCGGCGCGATCCGGCGGCGCCGAAACCGTCGGCTCTGCGGCCGAAGCGGCGAAGGGCGCGGCCATCGTCCATATCTTCGTCCATAACGACGAGGAGATTTTCGACGCCACGATCAGCGGTCACGGCGCACTCGGCGGCGCCGCGCCGGGAACGACCGTCATCCTGCACAGCACGATCATGCCGGCGACGACGAAGCGCGTGGCCGAAGAGGGCGCGCGGAAGGGCGTGCGGGTGATCGACGCTTCGGTAACCTCGGTGCCGCGGCAGGTGCGCGCGGGGGAAGCCACGTTTCTGGTTGGCGGTCCGGATGACGTGGTGGCGGAAATCAAGCCGCATCTGCAATCGCTCGGCCGCGCGGTCTGGCATTTCGGCCCGACCGGCAGCGGCAACGCAGCCAAGCTCGCCAAGAACCTCACTAACGTCATCGAGCGAGTGATGTGGGCCGAAGTGCTGACCATGCTGGAAAAGGCCGGCCTCGATCCCAAGCAGTTCATCGACATGTTCATGTCGATCGAGCGCGGCTCGATCATGCGCACCTGGGAACGCGTGGTGAAACTGGACGGCCGCCACGTCACCCCGCAGCTCTCCGGCGGGCTTTTCCGCAAGGATGCGCAGCATGCGGCGCGGCTCGCCCGCGAGCTCGGGCTCAAGCACAGCCTCACCCAGGGGGCGGCCGACACCACCGCGCGCTGGCTCGCGGAACGGCCGGCCGAAGCACAGGCCGCGGCGGAATAGGGGAAATTATTTCTTCTGGATCGAGGCGCCGCCGGGCCCGATGTTGATCTGCAGCCCCTGCGGCTCCTTCTTCGCCTGGTAGAGCTGCCAGCCGAGTGCGGCGCATCCGATCAGCAGCACGGCGATGATGGCGTACAGCACATTGGTGTTGAGCGTCGGCATCGGTTCCCCTTATTTCAGCGACAGCACCACGGGGCCGGAGACCGGATCGGTGACGCCGAGTCCGCCGCCGAGATCCTCGAGCGCATGGCGGAACGTATCGAGCGTGGCGATCATCTCCGGCCGCGCCGCGGCAAGCGCGTCCATGTTGTCCCATTCACCGATGATGCAATAGCTGCGGTCGCCGGTCTTGATGATATTGACGTGGCGCAGCCCGGCCCAATCGCGGTTCACCTTTTTGTGGGCGTCGAGGAATTCCTGGTCGCG
>DASREA010000072.1:0-3217 GCA_035652315.1 Xanthobacteraceae bacterium
ATCTATCGCGAGAAATATGCGCTGAACCTCAAGCGCGAGTTCCCGCGCATTCCGTTCTATGCCGATTTCTGGAAATGGGCGGACTGGGGCGAGACGCTGATGAAACTCCACATCGGCTACGAGACGGTCGAGCCGTGGCCGTTGGAGCGCATCGATACGCCTGACGAGAAATCGCGCAAGGCCGGGCTCGCGCCGAAAGCAATGCTCAAAGCAAACAAAGACGCGGGCAACATCCAGCTCGACAGCGAGACGCAACTGACCGGCGTGCCGCCGGAAGCATGGACCTACAAGCTCGGCAACCGCTCGGCGCTGGAATGGATTCTCGACCAGTACAAGGAAAAGACGCCGAAGGACCCGACCATCCGCGAAAAGTTCAACACCTACCGCTTCGCCGACCACAAAGAGAAGGTGATCGACCTGCTCAAGCGCGTGACGCGCGTGAGCGTCGAGACGATGAAGATTGTCGAGGCGATGAAGGCGGAAAAGCGTTGACATCGCAGTGAATTGCGTTCATGATTTGTTCCCGCGGTGATCGCATTATCACGATCATGAGCCTTGTTCACAACGAACGCACAAAGCTGACGGCCACGTGGTTCAACGCGCTGGCGACGGCGCTTGTCGCCGCGGGGCTGTTCGCGCCGCTCGCTGCGTTATTCTATGGACTGGCCGAAATACGTGTCGGCCTGCTTGGTGTGGCGACTACGGCGCTGGTTTGCCATGCCGGCGGCCTAGCCCTACATTTAATAGGCTGGGGTTTGCTCGGGAGACTGCGGGAATGACGGCGTCCGAGATCGAAGGATTGAAAGTCCTCGTCCTGGCCATGCCTGTGCTGGTGGTGGCGATGGCGGTTTTTGTGGTCTGGCTCACCGGATGGATGGACCGCCGCGAGCAGCAGCGGCAGCACCCCGCCGAGTAGGCGCGCGGTGACTCGTTTGCGATCTGACCTTTTTCAGGACGACGCACAGCCCGACCTTTTCGGTTCTGAACCGGCCCCCGCCTACCGCCCCGACCCCGACAAGGTGCGCGCGCGGCTGCACAAGATTTTGGCCGAGGCGCGGGCGGCGCAGACGCTTCCCTGGGAGCCGGCGACGGAATCGATGCTTACATCGCCTTGACGATGCTTTCCGCCATCTTCTTGGCGTCGCCGAGCAGCATCATGGTGTTGTCGCGGTAGAATAGCGGGTTGTCGATGCCCGCGTAGCCCGACGCCAGCGAACGCTTGACGAACATCACCGTGCCCGCCTTCCATACCTGCAACACCGGCATGCCGTAGATCGGCGATTTCGGATCCTCCTCCGCCGCCGGATTGGTGACGTCATTGGCGCCGATGACAAAGGCGACGTCGGCCTGGGCGAATTCGGAATTGATGTCCTCAAGCTCGAACACTTCGTCATAGGGCACGTTGGCTTCCGCCAGCAGCACGTTCATATGCCCGGGCATGCGGCCCGCCACGGGATGAATGGCGTATTTCACCTCGACGCCTTCGGCCTTGAGCTTGTCGGCCATCTCGCGCAGGGCGTGCTGCGCCTGCGCCACCGCCATGCCGTAGCCGGGCACGATGATCACCTTGGAGGCATTCTTCATCAGATAGGCCGCGTCCTCCGCCGAGCCGAGCTTCACCGGCTTTTGCTCGCCGCCCGATGCGGCCGCCGCGGTCTCGCCGCCGAAGCCGCCGAGAATGACCGAGATGAAGGAGCGGTTCATCCCCTTGCACATGATGTAGGAGAGGATCGCGCCGGAGGAGCCGACCAGCGCGCCGGTGATGATCAGCGCGGTATTGCCGAGCGTGAAGCCGATGCCGGCCGCCGCCCATCCCGAATAGGAATTGAGCATGGAGATCACGACCGGCATGTCGGCGCCGCCGATCGGGATGATGATGAGCACGCCGAGGACGAAGGACACCAGCGTGATCAGCCAGAAGATGGTCGGCGCCTCGCTGAGCACGAAGATGACAATGAGCAGGATGAGCGAGATGACGAGCGCGGTGTTGATGACGTGACGCTGCGGCAAGAGGATGGGCGCGCCGCTCATGCGGCCGTCGAGCTTGAGGAAGGCGATGACCGAACCGGTGAAAGTAACGGCGCCGATGGCGGTGCCGATCGACATTTCGACCAGGCTCGCGCCGTGGATGCTGCCGGGGGCGCCGATGCCGAATGCGGCCGGCGCATAGAGCGCGCCCGCCGCCACCATCACCGCGGCGAAGCCGACCAGCGAATGAAAGGCGGCGACGAGCTGCGGCATCGCGGTCATCGGCACGCGGCGCGCGATCACCGCGCCGGTGCCGCCGCCCAGCGCCATCCCGAGCACCACCAACAACCAGGCGCCGAGACTGGCCGGCGGCCGCAGCGCCAGCGTGGTGACGATGGCGATGCCCATGCCAATCATGCCGAACAGATTGCCCTGCCGGCTCGACGCGGGGCTCGACAGCCCGCGCAAGGAAAGAATGAAGAGAACGCCGGCGACCAGATAAAGCAGCGCGGCGATGTTGGCGTTCATGAGCCGCGCCCCTTCATGTCTTCTTTTTGTACATGCCCAGCATGCGCTGGGTGACGAGGAAGCCGCCGAAGATGTTCACCGAGGCGAGAACGAGCGCGATGAAGCCGAAGGTGCGCGCCCACCAGGCGCCGCTGTCGTCGCCGGCGAGCGACACGCCGACCGCGAGCAGCGCGCCGACGACGATGACCGAGGAGATGGCGTTGGTCACCGACATCAGCGGCGTGTGCAAGGCCGGCGTCACCGACCAGACCACGTAGTAGCCGACGAACACCGCCAGCACGAAGATCGACAGCCGGAACACGAAGGGATCGACCGCGCCGCCGGTCGCCCCGTGCGCCGCGCCGCCGCCGGCGGCGGCGATGATGTCGAGCTGCGCGAGGAGAACGTCGCTTCCGTGCGCAGGCGGAGGGATGAACGGCAGCATGCAAAATCTCCCGGTCGGCCTTGCTCAGGCCGCGGTTTTCGGCGCGAAGCTCGGATGGATGACGGCGCCGTCGCGGGTCAGCGCCGTCGCCTTGACGATCTCGTCGTCCCAATTGACCGCGAGCGCCTTGGTGCTCTTGTCGATCAGGATCTCGAGAAAGGCGTAGAGGTTCTTGGCATAAAGGCTCGAGGCGGACGCGGCGATGCGCCCGGCGACGTTGAGATGGCCGACGATCTTGACGCCGCCCGCGTCGGCGACCTGGCCGGGCCTGGCGCCCTCGACATTGCCGCCGCGCTC
>DASREA010000073.1:0-2300 GCA_035652315.1 Xanthobacteraceae bacterium
AATGCCAGGGGACGTCTTCGTCATAGACGATCACTTTGATCGAACGGGCGCGCAACCGCCGCTCCATTTCGGCGATATTCGCCGCCCGCTGCTCCGGAGTGCCGAAGAAGCGCAGATCGTTCGCTCCCGGCTGCAGAATGACGATGTTGGTTCCTTTCGGCACGTCGCGATCCAGGCGACGCAGCATTGCCGCCGTAGTGTCGAACGGCATGCCTGAATTGGTCACTTCGGCATCGACGCCGTGTTCCTTGAGCAGCTTCTGCAGCAGCGCCGGGTAGGCCTCGTCCTTGTTGATGTAGAAACCTGAGGTATTGCTGGCGCCGATGGCAACGATGCGCAGCGGCGCGGCGGCGGCTGCCTGAGCCACGAGCAAGGCCGCGGCGAAGAGGAAAGTCAGGGCGTGCGCCCCGCCCTGCCAACGCCTTGTCTTTGTCATGACGGGCGTCACGGCCGCCGCGCTATTTCGAATGCGCCAGCGCCACGATCTCGCGAGCGAGATCGGCCTGCACGCGGGCGCTCTTGTCGATGTTGATGTGGAATGTGCTCCAGTCCCCTTCCACATTGATATTGGAAATCTTGCCGTGGAAGCCCGGACCGGCGGCAAGAGGCTCGCCCCAGCCGGGCGACTGGTAATAGTTCAGCGCGCGGACGACGTTGTCGGGCACCGTATCCTGCATGAAGGGCGCGAGCGTCACCAGAAGATCCACCTTGATTTTGTGCGGCTCGAGCGCCCGCGCCATGTCGATGACGTTATTGGCGCCTTGCGAATGACCGACCAGCACAAGACGGCTGTTTTTGCCGGCGGCGCGCTCCCGCACAATGTTGTCGACGGTTTCCTTCCACGCCAGATGCCCGATTGCCTCGGCATGGATGCCTTTGTCGCTGAGTTCCGAAGCAAGATTATCGAGCCCGGTGGAGAAGACCCCGAACCACCCGCGCAACAGATAAACCTCGGTTTGCGGGGCAGCGGCGCAGTCAATGGAAAGCAGCGAGACAGCGGTCATTATGCCGAGACAGAACGCCGCAACCTTCAAGCTCAGACGCCAAGTGCCGCGCATCGCTTACATCCTTACGCACAAGCCACCCCCGCCGTCTCGATCATGCCAGCTATTGCAGGATTGTCCATGGCGCTGGCGCGACAGCGGCTTTTGGGCATGGAGCCTAATCGTCGTCCTCGAACGCGGTGACGCGGATGGGCTATAACTCGGCCGCCATTTCGCAACTCGCGGACATCTCATGCCCCTCCTTGCCGTACTCGGCCTTCTTTGCCTGGCGATCTTTCTCATACCGCCGCTGCTCCTACGCCGGCGGGCGGCAATCCGGTCCCAAGAATATCTGGTCGCCTGCCAGCCCACGCCGGTTCCGGTCATTCACAATGCCGGCACCGGCTACGTGCTGCGGATGTCCAGCTTCGCGCTGCTGTTTACGCTCGGCGCGCGCGGCGAGCTGTGGGCGGTCATCATCGCCTCGGTGTTTCTCGGGCTCGGCTTCTGGCTCGCTTATCGCAGTCGGGAGACGCTGCTGCCATTCATTCATACCGCGCTGAGCCGCGGACAATCCTTTACCCTGCACAACTTCATCGCCTCCCGTGCCGGCGACGATCAACGCGTGCGGCTTCTGGCCTCCGGCCTGACGCTTGTTGCGCTGAGCGGTTTCGTGGCGGCCGAAGCTTACGGCTTGGCCTCCTTCGCCCAACCGTTGTTGCCGCAAAGTCCGCTCGCGGCTCCGCTCTTGACGCTGGTCCTGCTGCTGGCCGTCGCCGCCGGTACATCGATCGCGGGCAATTCCGGCGTGTTGCAAGCGGCGCAACTGCAACTCGGATTGTTTTATTTCGGTCTGTTTGGCGCATTGGCGCTGCTGCTCTATCTGCACGTGTCGGAACTGGCCGCACTGCCGCCGCAGGCCATTCTCGCCTTTCCGATCGCGGCGGTGTCCTGCGTCATGATTTCGATCTATCGCCGCTCGAAATATGTGGACGCGACCCCCTTGGCGTCCCGGCAGGACTCCGACCGAATTCCTTATGTACCGCAGGCGGCGCGCTTGCTGCGCCGATGTGAGAAAATCCTAAACCCCTGCATCTCGGTTCTGGCCGGCTTGATCGTTGCGCTGGCGTTGATGGAAATCTTTTCCCTGGGTACCGCTCCGGTGCTGCAAAACAACGCTGTGGCGTTGCGCAACGGCATGCATCTGCCGGCCATGGCGATGATCTCTCTTTCAATGCTGCCGCTGTTCTATCCGCTTGTTGACGCCGCGACCTGGCAACGGCTCGCGGCAGCGGCCAAGAATGACAAGAATGCGCA
>DASREA010000074.1:0-10788 GCA_035652315.1 Xanthobacteraceae bacterium
GAGCACGGTGAGGCAGGCCTTGCGCTTCACCGAGGAGATGGGGTCGCAATAGAGCGCGTCCTTGCGGATGTCGAAATAGAAGGCGGACAGGTCCGCGGTCATGAAGGCATTGAGCGCGGCGAAGATGCGCTTGTAGTCGAAATCGGCGTAGGCCTGCCGCACGAGCTGGTCGAGCTCGGCGAGCCGGTGCAGCATGAAACGCTCCAGTTCCGGCATTTTTTCCGGCGCCACGCGGTCCTCCTCGCGAAAATGCGCGAGATTGCCGAGCATCCAGCGGATGGTGTTGCGCAGCTTGCGGTAGGTCTCGACGGTGTTTTTCAGGATTTCCGGACCGATGCGCTGGTCTTCCCAATAATCGGTCGCGCAGACCCACATGCGCAGAATGTCGGCGCCCGATTGTTTGATCACGTCCTGCGGCGCCACCACATTGCCCAGCGACTTCGACATCTTCCGCCCGTTCTCGTCGAGCGTGAAGCCGTGGGTCACCACGATGTCGAACGGCGCCGTGCCGCGCGTGCCGCAGGATTCCAGCAGAGAGGAATGAAACCAGCCACGGTGCTGGTCCGAGCCTTCCAGGTACATCACAGTGTCGGGGCCGCCGTCCTTCTTGCGCCGCGTCTTCAGGTCTTCGCGTTTCTCCAGCGTGAAGGCGTGGGTCGAGCCGGAGTCGAACCAGACATCGACGATATCGTCGACCTTCTGCCAACCGTCGTTCGCCAGTTTGCCGAGGAAACGTTCTCTCGCGCCGGCTGCGTACCAGGCATCAGCGCCTTCCTGCTCGAAAGCGGCGACGATGCGCGCATTGACGGCGTCGTCTTGCAATAGCTCGACGCTGCCGTCGCCCTTTTCCTTGACGAAGACGGCGATCGGCACGCCCCAGGCGCGTTGCCGCGAGATCACCCAATCGGGGCGCGACTCGATCATGCCGGTGATGCGGTTCTCGCCCTGCGGCGGCACCCAGCGCGTGACCTTGATCGCTTCGAGCGCGCGATGCCGCAGCGTGTCGGCCCGCTCCCGCTGATTCCCGCGCAAGCGGGAATCCAGAGATATTGACTCCATCTGTCCCTGCCTTGGGTCCCCGCCTTCGCGAGGACGAGCGGACCAAATCGGCTTGTCCATGGCGATGAACCACTGCGGCGTGTTGCGGAAGATCACGGGCTTCTTCGAGCGCCAGGAATGCGGATACTGATGTTTGAGCTTGCCGCGCGCGATCAGCATGTGCGCCTCGATCAGCGCCTTGATCACCGCCTCGTTGGCATCGCCCTTCTCGCCTTTGTCATTGAGCACGCGCTTGCCGGTAAAGCCCGGTGCCGCGTCGGTGAAGGTGCCGTTTTCATCGACGGTATAGGGGATTGAGGGATTGATCTTTAATTCGTTCAGCCACGGCGTATTTGAGGTCCAGACTTCAAAATCCTCTCGACCGTGACCGGGCGCAGTGTGGACGAAGCCAGTGCCTGCGTCCGCCGTGACGTGATCGCCGATTAGTAATGGGACAAAAAAATCGTAACCGAGGTCCTTCAAAGGATGGAGGCAATACAAAATGTCACGCGGATCGACATCCTGCTCCCGCGAGTAACCTTCCACCTTCGCCGTTTTCATCACCTCAGCGGCCAAGTCATCTGCGAGGATCAGTCGATCGCCTATCTTTGCCCAATTCTGACTTGGCGCTGCTGTAACCTCGTAAACTCCATATTTGATTTTAGGCGAATAGCTAATCGCCCGGTTACCTGGGATTGTCCAAGGCGTTGTCGTCCAAATCACGACAGATGCGCCACCAAGATTTTTCCGATGAGGCAGAGGCGTGCCAGTGCTGCCCCCAACCGGAAACTTCACCCACACCGTATCGCTGGTGTAGTCCTCGTACTCGACCTCCGCTTCCGCCAGCGCCGTCTTCTCCACCACTGACCACATCACCGGCTTGGAGCCACGGTAGAGCAGCCCGTTGGCGGCGAACTTCATCAGCTCGCGCGCGATCTGCGCTTCGGCGGCGAAATCCATCGTGGTGTAGGGATGCTCCCAGTCGCCCTCGATGCCCAGCCGCTTGAATTCTTCGCGCTGCACGTTGAGCCAATGCTCCGCATAGGCGCGGCACTCGCGGCGGAAGGCGATCATCGCTTCCGGGTTCGACAGGTCCGGCTTCTTCTTGTTCTTGGAGCGGTAATTCTCCTCCTCGATCTTCCATTCGATGGGCAGGCCGTGACAGTCCCAGCCCGGCACGTAATTGGAATCGAAGCCGAGCATCTGCTGGCTGCGCGTCACCACGTCCTTGAGGATCTTGTTCAGCGCGTGCCCGATATGGATGTTGCCATTGGCGTAAGGCGGGCCGTCGTGCAGCACGAACTTCGCCCTGCCCCGCGCCGCTTCGCGCAGCCGGGCGTAGAGATTCTGCTTCTCCCAACGGGCGAGGATCTCCGGCTCCTTCTGCGGCAGGCCGGCGCGCATCGGGAAGTCGGTTTTCGGTAGAAACAGAGTCTCGCTGTAATCGCGGACGGGGGCGGTCATGATGGATCAACCTGGAACGTGATGGCGAAAGAGGCTCGGCAGTCCCGGTCTCCCGCCGACCGAAAGGTCAAGCGGAAGCCGGGCCGGTAATCCGCCGAGAGGCCGACCCGATCGCAGGGGTAATTGAACCGCGCACCATCATGGGTGGTGTCTAGCAGATCGCGCTTGCGCGGGAAAGTGCTCGCCCGTGGCGCGCGCGGTCGTCTTCTTTCGGCTTGCGGCAAATTGACTATCGGGGCCGCCGGCGTAACCTCACCGGCTTAAATGATGTCGGCCTTTCCGGGGAGGGAAAAATGCTGCGCAAGACGCTCCTTACAGCCGCTATTTTCCTCACTGGCTCCGTCGCGGCGCAGGCCGCCGCGCTGAAGGAGATCGCGCAGATCCCGATCCCCGGCCAGCCGATGACGTCGTTCGACATCAGCTTCGTCGATCAGAAGACGCAGCGCTACTATCTCGCCGACCGCAGCAACAAGGCTCTCGATATCTTCGACGCCAAGACGAACAAATTTCTGGGCCGCGTCGAAGGCTTCGTCGGTGCCGTCGAGGTTGACGGCAAGGTCGTCAACAGCAAATCGGGGCCCGACGGCGTTCTCGTCATCGGTGACGAAGCTTGGGTCGGCGACGGCGACAGCACGCTGAAAATCGTCAATCTGAAAACCAACAAGATCACGGCCACTATCGCCACCGGCGGCAAGAAGCGCCTCGATGAAATGGCCTACGATCCCAGGGACCATATCTTCATCGGCGTCAACAACGCCGACGAGCCGCCCTTCGCCACCCTGATCGCGACCGGACCCGGCCACAAGATTCTGGGCAAGATTTCCTTTCCCGACGCGAGCGACGGCGCCGAACAGCCGGACTACAACCCGGCCGACGGCATGTTCTATCTGTCCATCCCCGAGTTGAACAAAGATGCGAGGACAGGCGGCGTGGCGGTGATCGATCCGCGCAAGGCCGCCGTGGTGAGGATGCTGCCGGTGAACAACTGCCATCCCAACGGGCTTGCTTTTGGACCCAGCCAGAATTTCGCGCTTGGCTGTTCGGTGCGCGGCAAAGACGGCATGCCGCCGATCATCACCATCATGAACGCCAAATCGGGCAAGACCGTCGCCGCGCTTGCCGATATCGGCGGCGCCGACATGGTCGCCTACAGCAAGAAGAACAACCAGTATTACACCGGCTCGGGCAACCAGCCCGGCGGCGGCGTGCTTGGCGTCATCGACGCTACAAGCAACAAGTTGGTGCAGAAGATTGCCGTTGCCGGCGGCAGCACGCCGCATTCGGTCGCGGTCAACGACAATGATGGGCATGTCTTCGCGCCAGGCGGCGCGGCCAAGGGTGGCTGCAGCTGCATCCACGTCTTCGCACCGGAATGAAGCTGTAGCGGACGCCCGGCCGCACTAGAGCCGGCCCAGCGCCGGGAACGCGCCGGGGCAACGCGCCAGCACCTCACGCGCGCGCGCGCTGTCCTCGTGCATCTGCGCGATCAACGCCTCGGTGCCGTCGAATTTCAGCTCCTGGCGGATCCACGCGAGGAAGGCGACATCGAGGCTTTGGCCGTAGAGATCGCCGTCGAAGTCGAACAGGAAGACTTCGAGAACCGCATCGCCGTCGTCGAACATCGGCCGCCGCCCGAAGCTGGCGACGCCGTCGAGGCGACGCCCGTCCGCCAAACCTACGCGCACGGCATAGATGCCGTGCTTGAGCCCGCATCCCGGATCGGGCCGCAGATTGGCGGTGGGATAGCCGAGGTCGCGGCCGCGCTTGTCGCCGCCGGTCACGGTGCCGGACGTAAACCACGGATTGCCGAGCAGTTCCGCCGCCTCGACGACGCGCCCGGCGGCGAGCGCCGTGCGGATGGTGTGCGAGGAAACCGGACGGCCCTCGTCCTGCAGCGGCGGCAGCACGTCGACGGCAAAGCCGCGCCGCTTGCCCTCGGCGACGAGGAAATCGGGCGAGCCCATGCGGTTCTTGCCGAAATGGAAATCGAAGCCGATCGCCGCGCCGCTCAATCCATAACGGCCGACAAGGATGCGCCCGACGAATTCCTCGGGCGACAGGCTCGCGAGCGCGGCGTCGAATTTCAGAACAATGGCGCCGTCGAGGCCGGTCGCGGCCAAGAGGCGCAGCTTGTTGGTCTCGCTGGTGAGCCGGAAAACCGGCTCCTGCGGCCGCAACACAGCGGCCGGATGCGGCTCGAAGGTCAAGGCGGCGGCCGGGCGTTGCAGCGCGCGGCCGCGCGCCACAGCCGCGCCGATGACCGAGCGGTGACCGCGATGCACGCCGTCGAAATTGCCGATGGCGAGCACCGCCCCGCGCAGCAAATCGGGATCGGGCGCGCCATCGCGCAGAACGACGAAGGTTTTTTGCGAGGGGGAAAGTTCAGTCATTGCAGCGACATCCGCAGGCGCCGCGGACGGTGCCGCCGCATCGCCGCCTTAGTCAAGCGCGGGCCCAAGGCCGCCCTTGCCGCCCCATTAATGATTCGGCAACGACTCCGACGCCATAGCCGGGTCACGAAGCCCGGCGCGTGGAAAGCGGGGTTAACCGGATATTCAAGGGGCCTTGTTAACGTCCTGTTTGGGACAAAGGGTTCATTCATAGCGCCGCATATTCTCGGGCGACAGGACTTCCGTGAGCGGCGAATCGCGTCCGGGCCTGATGGAGCAGGAGTAATGGCCGTCGATCTGTCCATGCCGATCCTCGTGGTGGACGATTACAACACCATGATCCGCATCCTGCGGAATCTGCTCAAGCAGCTCGGATTCCAAGACATCGACGATGCCACCGACGGCTCCGCCGCCCTCACCAAGATGCGGCAGAAGCATTACGGGCTGATCATCTCGGACTGGAACATGGAGCCGATGACCGGTTACGACCTGCTGAAGGCGGTGCGCAGCGACCCGAGCCTGGCGCCGACGCCGTTCATCATGGTGACGGCGGAATCCAAGACCGAAAACGTCATCGCGGCGAAGAAAGCCGGGGTGAACAACTATATCGTGAAGCCGTTCAACGCGCAGACGCTGCAGAACAAGATCGAGGCGGTCTTCGGGGATCCGCACGCGGCCTAGCGCGCTCCGCTACCATACCAGCCGATGCATTGCGGCTTTGGGCATGAGCCCGGCCCGGTCGAAGAATTTCGCCAAATCCTCCGGCTGCGGATCGCCGCCCGCGCCGATCTCACCGGCATGAATCCCCGACGTCAGGAACAGGAAGTCGACGCCGAGCGCGGCGGCGCCCTGCAAATCCGTCCGCACCGAGTCGCCGATGGCGAGCACGCGATCGAGCGGCACCTTGCCGCCGCGGAGGGTTTCCGCCTGGGCAAGCGCGCGCTCGTAGATCGGTCGGTGCGGCTTGCCGGCGTAAAGCACCTCGCCGCCAAGTGAGTGATAGAGATCGGCCAGCGCGCCGGCGCAGTAAACGAGGCTGTCGCCGCGCTCCACCACGACGTCCGGATTGGCGCAGACCATGAACAGCCGCCGATCCTTCAGCCCTTGCAGCAAGTCGCGATAATCCTCCGGCGTCTCCTTGGTGTCGTCGAACAGCCCCGAGCAGACCACGTAATCGGCGGTCTTGGCATCGGTCAGCCGCGCCTCGAGGCCGGCGAAGATCGGCAGGTCGCGCGGCGGTCCGAGATGGAAGACGCTCTGCCCGCGCCGCGCGGCGACGACGGCGCGGGTAACGTCGCCCGAGGTGACGACGCCCGCATAGCTCGCGCGCGGCACCCCGACGGCGTCGAGCTGCGGCACGATCGATTCATAAGGGCGCGGCGAGTTGCTGATGAGCAGCACGGTTCCGCCCTGCTCGCGCGCGCGGCGCAACGCCTCGCAGGCGTCCGGATAGGCGGCGACGCCGTTATGCACGACGCCCCACACGTCGCAGAGCAGCAGGTCATAGGCGCAAAGAAGCTCGGCGCAATGTTCGAGGAAAGACGGCGCGGTCATGAAATCCCGAAAGGCGGAAAAGTCGAGGCATTGATAGAAGAAAAAAGGCGTCTAGGCGACCGCGCCCGCCGGACGCTCGGTTCGCTGCGCCTCGGCGCCGCGCTCGCCGTTGCCCTGCATCGCTTCCGGCCGCACCGGCCGCGGCTGCGAGAACAGGAACCCCTGGCCGAAGCGCACGTCGAAATCGAGGATGTCGACCACGCTGCTTTCGGCCTCGATCCGCTCGGCGACGAGATCGATGTTGTAGCGGGCCAGCAAATCGGCGAGATCGGCGGGATCGATGTCGCTTGCCGCGGCGTTGGCGCCGCTGAGCAGGAGCGAGACGGGAACCTTGAGGAAGCGGAATCCCCGGTTGGCAAGCTCTTGGGGCTCGATGCGCAAATCGCTGATATGATCGAGCGAGAAGCGGAAGCCCTTGTCGGCCAGCGCCGCCAGCGCCTCATATTCGATCGGGCCCATGGCGCGGAAGGCGCTCTGCGTGAACTCGAAATGCAGCGACGGCGCCAATGCCCGGTTGGCTTCCATGAAGTCGCTGAATTGCGCGAAGGACTCCGTTTGGCTCAGCGTGGCCGCCGAAACATTGCAGAACAGGCCGATCTCCCGGTTCTTCAACAACAGACGGCGCAGGATCTGCACGCAGCGGAACAGCGCCAGATTGTCGATCTTCGGCATCAGCCCGGCGGCTTCGGCATAGGAGACGAATTCGGCGGCCGCGATCTGCTCGCCGGCGGCGGTGCGCAGCCGCGACAGCGCCTCGTAAAAGCGCACCTTGCGCTGCGGCAGGGTGACGATCGGGTGCAGATAAAGATCGATGCGGTTGGCTTCGACGGCTTCGGCTATGGCGGCGACGACCGCCTCGGTTTCCATCCCCGCGAAATGGCCGTGCCCAGCGCCGTTCGTCTTTGGCAGCGGCGGAGCCTGGAACGCGGGCATCGGCGGCGCGGCGTCGATATGCGGAAGCGCGGTCAGCGTCGCGTTCGCGCGGTGCGCCAGCGCGGTCTCATGCGCGGCGACGGTTTCCGCCAGTTGCTTGACCAGGGCGCCGAGCTCGCCCATTTCGGTGGTGACCGGCTCGACCGCGGCGCGCACCTTGTTCACCGCGCTATCCACCTTGGTTTCGGCGGCGGCGACCTGGCGCTTGATCTCGGCCATGTGGCGCGCGAGATCGGCGGTGAGCCGCGAGAGATCGGCGATCTGGTCGCCGACGTCGGAGCGGTCGCGCAAGCGGGTGGAGACGGCATTGTAGAGCGCCATGCCGGTCAGCGCGGTCAGGCCGACGAGCGCCGCTTCCGCTGGGCTGAGCCGGAAATAGAGGTAGCTCACGGCGGCAATGGAGCCGGCGATGAGCACCATGCAGACGGCGACGAAAATCGCGGCAAGACGATACATCGATCCCCCAAGGCGGCCACTGTGCCACGGCGACGATTCGCTGCAAAGCAAAGAATGGCCACGGCAATTTCCGCGGCGCAAGCGAACGGCTTTGCCACAGTCGGTTTCTGCCCGGACAAGGTTAACGCGCCGCGGCGCGTCTGAGTCCGCGCGATGACTGAGGATTCGATTGTCAAACAGCCCCGCTATTCCGCTCACCCCGCGCAAACGGGAATTCCGCTTTGGCATGGGTCCCCGCTTTCGCGGGGACGAGCGGAGAAATGTTACCCAAAGCTCCGCCGGCCCTGTTCTTTGCGGCGCGGGCGCGCCGTCGTCCCTCTTTCTGCCCCCTCAAAACGAGGGGAGCGGAGCGCCGACAAGGCGCACCAAACACATCCGCGTCCGCTAAGACGCGGCGCGCCCATTGGCTGGGCGCGCGCCTCTCGGCGCTCCACCACGGTGTCCGTCACGGCGACCGTCCCGCGCTCGCCGGGGTACGGCCCCACCGGGGCCTGCCGGCTACTAGCTCCTAGTGCCCGCCTCCTAGTGGGCGGGGGTCGGGGTTCGGCGCCGCCCGAGTCCAGGCTTTGCGAAAGCCTGTCCGCGGGCACCGCGCCTTGCTCCGCTCGCATGACGCCTCATGACAGCGCCCCTCGCGAGCAAGGCATAGGAATTAAATCATAGGAGGAAAGGGAAGTCAAGCGGCGCAATGTAATCTTACCTCTCCCCGCGCGCGGGGAGAGGTCGACTTCCGAGCACCGCAGGCAAGTCTACGCAGCCTGAGCAAGCGTGGCTGCGTGCGAGGAAGTCGGGTGAGGGGGCGTCGAAGTCAGAGCGAAACGGTGAGGCCCCCTCACCCGGCTCGCAGCTTTGCTGCTCGCCACCCTCTCCCTGCACGCGGGGAGAGGGAACGGTGCTCCTTGCCGCCTCAATTCGCGGCTGCTACCACGCGCGCAAATCCCTTGATCGCAAAGCGAGTCCGGCCGTGGCCGACAAAAAACAAAAATTGAAAGCGCGGCTGCCGCGCGGGCTCGCCGACCGCGGGCCGGCGGAGATTGCCGCCACGCGCCGCATGATCGAGCGCATCCGCGAAGTGTATGAACGCTACGGCTTCGAGCCGCTGGAGACGCCGGCGATCGAATACACCGACGCGCTCGGCAAATTTTTGCCCGACCAGGACCGGCCGAACGAAGGCGTATTCTCCTTCCAGGACGACGACGAGCAATGGCTGTCGCTGCGCTACGACCTGACCGCGCCGCTGGCGCGCTATGTGGCGGAGAATTACCAGAACCTCGCCCTGCCCTATCGCAGCTATCGCGAGGGCTGGGTTTTCCGCAACGAGAAGCCCGGGCCGGGGCGCTACCGGCAATTCATGCAGTTCGACGCCGACACGGTGGGCAGCGCCTCACCCGCCGCCGACGCCGAGATGTGCATGATGGCGGCGGATACCATGGAAGCGCTCGGCATCAAGCGCGGCGATTATGTAGTGAAGGTGAACAGCCGGAAGGTGTTGGACGGCGTTCTTGAGACCGTCGGTCTCGGCGGGCCAGAGCAAATCGGAAAGCGACTGATCGTACTGCGAGCAATCGACAAAGTTGACAGGTTAGGGTTCGAAGGCGTCGCCGAACTTTTAGGACGAGGCCGCAAAGACGAAAGCGGTGACTTCACAAAAGGCGCAGAACTCTCCGATCAACAAATCACGCGCATTCTTAATTTTACCGGCTGGGGTGAACAGGGTTCCGGGTCGGGGAGCATCACCGGATCAAATGAAGTAGCTATTGCTAATTTTCAGGACGCCGTTCGTGGAAGCGCCATTGGCGAAGCAGCGGTTGCGGAACTTGCAGCAATTAAGGATTTGATTTTGCCCGGATACAAAGACCGCGTCCGCATCGATCCTTCCGTCGTCCGCGGCCTCGAATACTATACCGGTGTCGTCTTTGAAGTTGACCTCACCTTCGAGATCAAGGACGAGAAGGGCCGCCCCGTCCGCTTCGGCTCGGTCGGCGGCGGCGGGCGCTATGACGGACTGGTCTCGCGCTTCCGCGGCGAGCCGGTGCCGGCGACGGGATTTTCCATCGGCGTGTCGCGGCTGCTCGCCGCCTTGCAGGCGATCAAGAGCCCGATCGTCGCGGACGGAAAAGAGGCCGGGCCGGTCGTCGTCACCGTGTTCGACCGCGACCGCATCGCCGATTATCAGCGCATGGCGCAGACGCTGCGCAACGCGGGCATCCGGGCGGAAATGTATCTCGGCAATCCGAAGAACAATCTCGGCCAGCAGCTCAAATACGCCGACAAGCGCGGCGCGCCCTGCGCCATCATCCAGGGCGGCGACGAGAAGGCGCGCGGCGAAGTGCTGATCAAGGACCTCGCCGCCGGCGCCGAACTCGCGGAGCAGTCGAAAGAGCATGAAGACTATTTGAAGAAACAGTCGCAGGCGCAGGTCGCGGTGAAGGAAGACAAGCTGGTCGACGCCGTGCGCGAGCTACTGCAAAGGCACGGGATCGGGCGACACTGACACCGTGTCCCGGGCGCAGCGCAGTACGAAGTAGTGCGCTGCAGAACCGGGACCCAGACCAGCTAATAAAGAATGGGTCCCGGATCAGCGGCGCAGCGTTGCACGCCGCGCCGCATCCGGGACACGATGCTGTCGCCCAATTCATTAACTCTGCCGAACGGTTGCGTCATGGGCGCGTTAAGCGCGCGGCCCAAACAACGTCGAAAGCTTAAGACAAAGGTGCTAGATCGCGCGCCGGAGAAGCGTCAAAACGACAAAATGAACGAAACGATAACCATAACCGCGCCCGACGCACGGGCGGAGGCCTTGGTCGCGGCTTACGAGCGCGCCGGCTATCGCCGCATCGCGCCGCCGCTGCTGCAGCCGGCGGAGCCGTTCCTCGACCTTTCCGGCGAGGACATCCGCAAGCGCATGTTCTTGACCGCCGACCCGGCGGGCCACGAACTGTGCCTGCGCCCC
>DASREA010000075.1:0-4175 GCA_035652315.1 Xanthobacteraceae bacterium
GGGCGGGCGATGACCGGCATCCAGGCGTTTTCCTGATGGAAGTTCATAGCGCCCTTATGCTGCTCATCGCCGGCGTCGCCGGCGGCGTGTTGTCCGCCGTGGTGGGCGGGGCGTCTTTGATTCTGTTTCCGGCGATGCTCGCCGCCGGCCTGCCGCCGATCGTTGCTGTCGCTTCCAACACGACGGCGATTATTCCCGGCAATTTCCTCGCGGCCATGACCGACCGTTCGCAGCTTCCCGCGATCGACCGCGGCTTTATGGCGCTTCTTGCCGTTTCGCTTGTCGCGGCGACCGGCGGCGCGTTGCTCTTGATGCACACGCCTGAGCGGACCTTCGAGCGCTTGGTGCCGCTGCTGCTCGGTTTCGGAACGCTGCTCTTCGCCTATTCGGCGCGCGTCGGCGCCTGGCTTGGCCGCTTTTCGTTCCGCAAGAGCGGCGCGACGCTGCATCCGAAAGCGGTCGGCCTAACCATGATCGTGCCGGTTTCCATGTATGGCGGCTACTTCGGCGCCGGCGTCGGCGTGCTGCTGATCGCGGCATTGTCGGTGGCGAACGGCGGCAACTATCGCGCCGCCAATGTTGCCAAAAATCTCGTCGGCAGCCTCAATAACGTCGTCGCCGCCGCGGTCTTTGCCAGCCAGGGCGCGATCTCCTGGATTCCCATGCTGCTGGTGGCGACCGGCGGCATCGGCGGCGGCATCGTCGGCGCGCATATCGCGCGGAGTCTGCCGGTCGGCGCCGCGCGCGGGCTCGTCACCGGATTCGGCGTCCTGCTCACCGCAATCTATGCCTGGCGCTATTGGCTTTAAGCGTCGCCGCGCTATCTATGGCGCGCGACGCGGGGAACGAGAATGAAGGTCGACGGCAAGCCGATGCGCAGCATCTGGGTCGAGGACGACGGCTGGGCCGTCGGCATCATCGACCAGACCTTGCTTCCGCACCGTTTCGTGCTGCTGCGGCTGGAGACGCTGGAACAGGCCGCGCACGCCATCCGCAGCATGCAAACACGCGGCGCGCCGCTGATCGGCGCCTGCGCCGCCTACGGCCTCTGTCTCGCGCTGCGCAGCAATGCCTCCGATGAAAACCTGGAGCGCGCCTACGCGGCGCTACTGGCGACGCGGCCGACCGCGATCAATCTGAAATGGGCGCTCGACGAGATGGTCGCCGCGGTCCGCAACCGCCCGCGTTCCGAGCGCGTTGCGGCGGCCTATGCCCGCGCGGCGCAGATCTGCGACGAGGATGTCGCCATCAATATCGCCATCGGGCGGCACGGCCTGACCCTGATCGAGGACATCGCCGCGCGCAAAAAGCCGGGCGAGCGCGTCAACGTCCTCACCCACTGCAATGCCGGCTGGCTTGCTACCGTCGATTGGGGCACGGCGACGGCGCCCATCTACATGGCCCACGACAAAGGGCTGCCGGTACACGTCTTTGCCGACGAGACGCGCCCGCGCAATCAGGGGGCTTCGCTGACGGCGTGGGAGCTTGGCCGCCACGGCGTGCCGCACACGGTAATCCCCGACAATACCGGCGGGCATCTGATGCAGCATCGAATGGTGGATTTGGTGATCGTCGGCACCGACCGCGTCACCGCGCAAGGCGATGTCTGCAACAAGATCGGCACCTATTTGAAAGCGCTCGCCGCGCGCGACAATGGCGTGCCCTTTTATGTGGCGCTGCCTTCGCCGAGCATCGATTTTGCGGTCAGCGACGGGGTGGCCGAAATCCCCATCGAACGGCGTGGCGCCGAGGAAGTCTCGTCCGTCACCGGCCGGACCGCTGCGGGACGGATCGAGACGGTGACGATCGTGCCCGAAGGCTCGGCCGTCGAAAATTATGGCTTCGACGTCACGCCCGCCCGCCTCATCAGCGGTTTCATCACCGAGCGCGGGATGATCGCCGCCACGCGCGAGGCTCTGGCCAAGGCCTTCCCGCAACGCGCGGGCAAATGAAGCGGCTTTGACTTTGCCTTGTGCGCCTTCCGTGGCAATCTCCGGCCATGCTTTCAAAGGTCCTGCAGTTCCCCATCGACGGCCGCCAGTCGGAGACCGCTCTTGCCGTGGCTCGCGGCACCGCGCGGCTCTTGCATGCGCATGGCTTCTGCGTGGTGAGTGAACTGCCGCTACCCTCCGGGCGGCGCGCCGATCTTGTGGCGCTCGACGGCGGCGGCGAAATCTGGATCGTCGAGATCAAATCCTCGGTGGCGGATTTTCGCGCCGACCAGAAATGGGCCGACTACCGGCTGCACTGCGACCGGCTGTTCTTTGCCACCACCGTTGAGGTGCCTTGCGATATCTTTCCGGAGGACGCCGGCCTGATCGTGGCAGATGCCTTCGGCGCGGAAATCAAATGTGAGGCGCCGGAGCATCGCCTTCCCGCGGCAACGCGCAAAGCGATGATGCTGCGCCTTGCCCATGCGGCAGCGCTGCGCCTGCAGGCTTTGGCTGATCCGACGGGGCCTTACGAGACAGATCGTTAGCGCGGCGCGCGCTTGGCGAGAATCCGCTGCAGCGTACGGCGGTGCATGTTGAGGCGCCGCGCCGTCTCCGAGACATTGCGCCCGCACAATTCGTAGATGCGCTGAATATGCTCCCAACGCACACGGTCTGCCGACATCGGATTGGCCGGCGGGTCGATTTTCTTGTCGCCGCGGGCGAGCAGCGCCGTGACCACGTCGTCGGCATCGACCGGCTTGGCGAGATAATCGACCGCACCGAGCTTCACCGCATTCACAGCGGTGGCAATATTGCCGTAACCGGTCAATATGATCGCCCGTGCTTCCGGCCGCGATCGCTTCAGCGCCGAAATCACATCGAGGCCGTTGCCGTCCCCGAGCCGCATGTCGACCACGGCGAAAGCCGGTGCCGAGTGATTGAGCTGTTGCAACCCTTCCGCCACCGATTCCGCGGTGGTGACATTGAAGCCGCGGCTTTGCATGGCGCTGGCCAGCCGTTGCAGGAACGGCTTGTCGTCTTCGACGATGAGCAGCGTCCGCTCCGGCGCGGAAACTCTCGCAACCTGCTCACTCATGATGCACTCGCCTTGGTGCGTCCGCCCAGAGTTGCCCAGTTTTCCGTCCCACTGTCCCCGCCCAATGCGGCGGCGTCAACCCATTCATGCGGCGATTTACCGCGCTCCAGATCGCTGCGCAGCCAGCCGATGGTGACTTCGGCGCCGGATTCCGGAGCTTTCCGGTTGCCGAAGGCGACCGTGGCTCCCGAGCGCTCGAGCAGCGTCTTAGCGATGAAGAAGCCGAGGCCGAGGCCGACCTCGCCCTGTTCCTCTTTGGCGCGCGATTTGCGAGTCGTGACGTAAGGTTCGCCCAGGCGGTCCATGATCTCGCCGGCGAATCCAGGACCATCGTCGCGAATGGTAATCACCACGTCGTCCTCGCCCCAAGCGGCGGCGACCTGCACGGTGCTCCGTGCGAAATCGACGGCGTTTTCCACGATGTTGCCAAGGCCGTAGAGGATGGCGGGATTGCGCGAGCCGACCGGTTCGCGTTCCCGCGCCGGCGGCAGAGCGACCTCGATCTCGATGCCGAAGTCACGGTGCGGCGCCACGACCTCCTCGATCAAAGCCGACAGCGGCATGCGATCGAACAATTCCCCGATCGAGGACAATTCCGTGATCTTGGAGAGAATGTCGCGGCAGCGTTGCGCTTGCTCGCGCAATAAGCGGACATCGCCAATGTGGCGCGACTCAGCGGAAATCGACCGCTCCAGCTCGCGCGCGACGACCGTGATGGTGGAGAGGGGGGTGCCGAGCTCATGCGCGGCGGCGGCGGCCAGACCATCCAATTGCGACAGATGCTGCTCGCGCGCGAGCACCAATTCAGTCGCGGCCAGAGCCTCGGCGAGCTGGCGCGATTCTTCCGTGATCTGCCATGCATAGACGCCGATGAAGCCCATGGCGATGAGGATCGAAAGCCACACCCCGAGCAAATAGATCGCCGGCAATTCGAGCGGATCCTTCGATTCCCAGGGCAACGGAAAATGTACGAAGAACAGCGTGCTGGCGCAGAGCATGGCGAACACGCCCAGCATCAGGGTGATGCACGGCGGCAGCGCCGTGGCGGAGATCAGAACCGGCGCGAGCAAAAGAAATGAGAAAGGATTCTGCAGGCCCCCGGTGAGAAAAAGCAGGACCGAAAGTTCGGCGATGTCGAAAGCCAG
>DASREA010000076.1:0-17319 GCA_035652315.1 Xanthobacteraceae bacterium
TTTTGATTCCGCATCACCCTTGCCGCCGGAAATGATCGCGCCGGCGTGGCCCATGCGCCGCCCCGGCGGCGCGGTGCGCCCGGCAATGAAGCCGACCATCGGCTTCTTGCGGCCGCGCTTCGCCTGTTCGCGAATGAAATCAGCGGCCTTTTCCTCGCCGGAGCCGCCGATCTCGCCGATCATAATGATGGCCTCGGTGGCCTTATCGGCGAGCAGCAGATCCAGCACTTCAATGAAGTCGGTGCCCTTGACCGGATCGCCGCCGATGCCGACCGCCGTCGTCTGGCCGAGACCTTCGCGTGTCGTTTGATAGACGGCCTCATAGGTCAGCGTCCCCGAGCGCGAGACGATGCCGACCTTGCCGGGCTTGAAGATATTGCCCGGCATGATGCCGATCTTGCATTCGCCCGCCGTCATGACGCCGGGACAATTCGGCCCGATCAGGCGCGATTTGGAGCCGCACAGCGCGCGCTTGACCTTGACCATGTCGGCGACCGGGATGCCTTCGGTGATGCAGATGATCAGTGGCACTTCCGCTTCGATCGCTTCGGTGATGGCGTCGGCGGCACCGGCCGGCGGCACATAGATCACGCTGGCATCGCAGCCGGTCTCGGCGCGCGCCTCGACAACGGTATCGAACACCGGCAGGCCGAGATGCATACTGCCGCCTTTGCCAGGCGAGACGCCGCCGACCATCTGCGTGCCATAAGCGATGGCCTGTTCGGAATGAAAGGTGCCGTTCTTGCCGGTGAAGCCCTGGCAGATGACTTTGGTATTTTTGTCGATGAGGATGGACATCCGTCAAGCGTCCTTCAGATACCTACCTTCGGATGTGTTTTGTTTCGTAGCAATAAGTTCGCGGCGATTATTGCCACCACGGCACCGATGAAGGTCGGCATGATCATCGCACCAAGTAAAATTAGGGAACGAATAGCTCCGTCATTGTCGATGGCTTTGTTTCCCTCAAACTTTGTAGGAACTGCCATCTCGATGTGGCACTGCCAAACCAGCAAAACCAAAAATGCGGTCATTAGCCCGAGTAGAATGTAGCTTGTTATCTTGCGCGTCATTGTGCCGAAAACTGCGTGCGCCGCGTATAGCAGCGCGAGGGTTGGAATCAATCCGAGAATGGCAGCTCCAGTAATCTTCGATAGGCCTAAGAAGGGCGCCATGTTATACAGTGTAAGCAAGGAGAGCGGGATGCAAACCATCACGCGCCACCCCTCACCGCTTTGACGATCTTCTGCGCCGCGTCGTCGAGATCGTTGGCCGAAATGACGTTGAGTCCGGATTTGGAGATGATCTCCTTGCCGAGTTCGACATTGGTGCCTTCCAGCCGCACCACCAATGGCACTTTCAGGCCGACTTCCTTCACCGCGGCGACGACGCCTTCGGCGATGATGTCGCATTTCATGATGCCGCCGAAGATATTGACCAGGATGCCCTTCACGTTCGGATCGGAGGTGATGATCTTGAAGGCGGCGGCCACTTTCTCTTTGCTGGCGCCGCCGCCGACGTCGAGAAAGTTCGCCGGCGCGGCGCCGTAGAGCTTGATGATGTCCATCGTCGCCATGGCGAGGCCGGCGCCGTTGACCATGCAGCCGATATTGCCGTCGAGCGCGATATAGCTGAGATCGTATTTCGAGGCATCGATTTCTTTTTCGTCTTCCTCGGTGAGGTCGCGGAGCTCCGCCACTTCGGGATGACGATAGAGTGCGTTATCGTCGAAGCTCACCTTGGCATCGAGGCAGACGAGATCGCCTTCTTTGGTGACAATGAGCGGATTGATTTCGAGCAGGCTCATGTCTTTCGCGACAAATGCGCCGAACAGTTTGGCAAGCAGCCCGCTCATCTGCTTCTGCTGCTTGTCGTCGAGCTTGAGCGCTTTCGTCAACAGCCGCACGTGGAAGGGGCAGACATTGGTCGCTGGATCGATGGAGAAGGTCAGAATTTTCTCAGGCGCGTCGTGCGCGACCTGCTCGATGTCCATGCCGCCTTCGGTGGAGGCGACGACGGCGACACGCGAGCTTTCGCGGTCCACCAGCAAAGAGAGATAAATTTCGCGGGCGATCGCCGCACCCTCCTCGATCAGGAGACGGCGCACCTCCTTTCCCTGCGGGCCGGTTTGGTGGGTAACGAGCGTCGAGCCGAGAATTCGCTTGGCTTCCTTTTCAACGTCGTCGAGCGATTTGACGACCTTGACACCGCCCGCCTTGCCGCGGCCACCGGCATGAATCTGCGCCTTCACCACCCATACCGGGCCGCCCAGCGCCTGCGCCGCCTTTACCGCGTCGGGAACGTTGAAGGCCGCGGTGCCGCGCGGCACCGGCACGCCGAATTCGCGCAGCAGCGCCTTGGCCTGATATTCGTGAATGTTCATATCCGTGGGCTCTCGTCGGCGGTCACGCTCCGCGTAAGCGGAGCATCCAGTAACCATCAATCTCCATATTTAGAAAGATGGTGCGACATTTGATATCGGAGACTATTGGATCATCCGCCGGCGCGGGCGCTGACAATTAGTTGTAGTGGCCTCGGCCGGCCGCCTACTTCCCGAGATTGGGTGCGATTTTCTTGCAGGCGTCGACCAAGGTTTGCACCGCGGCAGCGGATTTCTCAAAGGCGTCGCGTTCGGTGCTGGTGAGATCGATCTCGATGACCCGCTCGACCCCTTTGGCTCCGATCACCGTCGGCACGCCGACGTAAAGGTCCTTGATGCCGTATTCACCGTTCAGCCAGGCCGCGCAGGGCAGCACCCGTTTCTTGTCGAGCAGATAGCTTTCCGCCATGGCGACGGCTGAGGCCGCCGGCGCGTAAAAGGCGGACCCGGTCTTCAGCAGGTTGACGATCTCGGCGCCGCCGTTGCGGGTGCGGTCGACGATCTCGTCGATATGCGCCTGCGTGGTCCAGCCCATTTTCACCAGATCGGGAA
This sequence comes from Xanthobacteraceae bacterium, assembly GCA_035652315.1. GTDB lineage: Bacteria > Pseudomonadota > Alphaproteobacteria > Rhizobiales > Xanthobacteraceae > CANKHA01. The sequence goes on from DASREA010000076.1 coordinate 2,930, forward strand.
GCGGAATGCCTGCCACAGTCGAATAGCGCGGCAGCGGCACCATCGTATCGCCATGGCCGCCGAGCACGAAAGCGGTGACATCCTCGACCGAAACGTTGAACTCGTCGGCAAGGAAATAGCGAAAGCGCGCGGAATCGAGAACCCCGGCCATGCCGACAACCATCTGCCGCGGCAGACCGCAGGTCTTCTGCAGCGCCCAGACCATGGCGTCGAGCGGATTGGTGATGCACACCACGAAGGCATTGGGTGCATATTTTTTTATGCCGGCTCCGACCTGCTCCATCACCTTGAGGTTGATGCCGAGCAGGTCGTCGCGGCTCATCCCCGGCTTGCGCGGAACGCCGGCGGTGACGATGCACACATTGGCGCCTTCGATCGCTTCATAGGAATTGACCCCGGTGAAACGCACGTCGAAGCCATCGATTGGCGAGGATTGGGCGAGGTCGAGCGCTTTGCCTTGCGGAGTACCCTCCGCGATATCGAACAGCACCACGTCGCCAAGCTGCTTGAGCCCGATAAGGTGTGCCAGCGTGCCACCGATCTGGCCGGAGCCGATCAATGCAATCTTGCGTCGCGTCATGTTGTGGCACTTCCCTGAATATTGCTGAAAGAAAAAGGAAAGGTCATTATCGGGCCGCTTGGGGAGCGGTCAAGTCTCCACGATGCCTTCCGGTATCTGCGGCGAATCGCGGCGGCCATGCGGTAGTGCAAGGTAGGATTGCGAACGCATTTCCATCAACCGCGACGCCGTGCGCTCGAATTCCGCCGCTTCGATGCCGTGGCTGGCGCGATAAAGCCCGGAGGGCTCCGCCGCCGCCGATGCGATGAGCTTTACCGCCTGATCGTAGAGCGTGTCGACGAGGGTAATGAATCTCTTGGCTTGGTTACGCTGCTCGAAGTCCAGTACTGGAATACAATCGACCAGGACGGTGTGAAATTCATGCGCGATCTTGAGGTAGTCGGCCGGTCCCAGGGGCTGACCGCAAAGCTCGGCAAAGTTGAAGCGCGCAACGCCCCTGGCGGCATGCGGTACGCGTAGCGCGCGGCCCTTGACCATCAGCTCGTGCGCGCCGCCGTCGTGACCACCGGTGAGCCGGTGCCAGGCTTGATCGAGCGCCGCCTTGGCTACGGAATCGGCCGGCACGTGCCATACCGGCATCCTTCCCAGCTTTTCCAACCGGAAATCCGTCCGCGCATCGAGACGAAGGACCTGCATGTGCCGCTGCAGCAAGGCGATGAATGGAAGAAACAGGGCGCGGTTCAGCCCGTCCCGATAGAGCTCCTCCAGCGGCACATTCGATGTGGCGACGACCACGACGCCGATCTCAAACAAGCGCGCGAACAGCCGCCCCAGAATCATGGCGTCGGCGATATCGGTGACGTGAAATTCGTCAAAACAGATAAGCCATGCCTGTTCGGCGATGCCGGCCGCGACGACGGCGATCGGATCCTGGTCGTCGATCTCGCCATGGCGAATTCTTTGCCGCGTAAGATGGATGCGCTCGTGAACGTCCGTCATGAATTCATGAAAATGCGCACGGCGCTTTCGCGTCACCGGGCTTGCCTCGAAGAAAAGATCCATAAGCAGCGTCTTGCCGCGCCCGACTTCACCGAAAAGATAAATGCCTTTGATCGGATCGTCGGTCTCACGCCTGGCGAAGAGCCAGCCGAGCGATGAGGATTTTCTCGCCAACCGATGGGTGGCGAGCCGCGTTTCCAGGCGCGCGAAATTTTCAAGCAGCCGCTGCTGCGCCGGATCGCGTTCGATCTCACCGGCGGCGACCAGGGCCGCGTAGCGATCGGTGATGGAAGAGGGCATCGGGAATTAGGCGGGCTTGGAGATTGGGCGCGGAGGCATAGCTGGCGGCGGCCGGAGACCGCAAGCCGCCGCTGCGAGGGCGGCTGTGGCACCAGTTAATTCCCCGGTTGAACAGAGGCTTAGCAGCTTACCACGCCGCGCGCAGAGACCTTTCCGCGGCACCGGCCAGCGGATAGTCGGCTTCAACAACATAAGGCCCGCCGCCGACGGAATCGCGGGAGGAGAAGAGCACGAAACGATCCGCCGCGAAGGGCGGCGCGCGAAAATGGCCGCGGGCTGACAGATAATCGGCGACTTGCCGGCTCGACGACTCACGCAATCGCGCGATAGTGACGTGAGGAGTGAATTTGCGTCCCTCGGGTTCAAGCCCGATCCTCTGCAACAGCCTTTCGTGCTCTGCCTGCAATTCAAGCAGAGCCGCCGTCGGCTCGGCCAGCGCGACGACAGCGCGCGGTTTGCGACCGCCGAACGACGACAGCCCATTGAGTCGCAGTTCGAAGGCATTGCGGCGCACACGGCCGAGAATGAAAGCCACCTCACGCGCGATGGCATCGTCAACATCGCCGATGAAGCGCAAAGTGAGATGGTAATTCTCCGGATCGATCCAGCGCGCACCCGGCAGTCCGCCGCGCGTCATCGATATCGCGCCGGCGACGGTGGTGGGAATTTCTAAGGCCGTGAAGAGACGCGGCATGGCCGACTCACGAATCACCACTTACAGCTTGCACGTATTTACCCTCCGCTGCCATGCATCAGGACCGATTTTTGCTGCGCGCCTGTGCAAGCAATTCTTCCACCTTGGGCAGCATCCGGTCGACGATGATGTCGACGCCGGCGGCCGTCGGATGAATTCCGTCGCCCTGATTGAGTCTCGCCTCGGTGGCCACGCCATCAAGAAAGAATGGATAGAGCAATACGCCGTGCGCCGAGGCAAGATCCGGGTAAATGGAGTCAAACGCATGAAAATAATCGGGCCCCAGATTGCGCGGTGCCTCCATGCCGGCCAGCAGCACGGGGATGCCGCGCGACTGTAATTTGGTGAGAATTCCGTCGAGCGCCTTGCGCGTGATTTTGGGATCGACTCCGCGCAGCGCGTCATTGGCGCCGAACTCGACGATCACGGCATCGGTGCCGTTTGGCACCGACCAGTCCACGCGATTGAGCCCGTCGCTCGCGGTGTCGCCGGAAACGCCGGCGTTGACGACGTCGACGCCGAAGCCCTTGGCCTGCAAGGCGCGGGCGAGCTTGGCGGGAAAAGCATCCTGGACCGGAAGCCCGAGCCCGGCGGTCAGTGAATCTCCGAGCGCCACAAGTTTGATCGATTGAGCGGCCGCGGCCGGCATACCGGGGCCGGCCATCATCAAGGCGGCGACAAGGGCAACTAGGCCAATGAATGCCTGGACGCCGCCGGCAACCTTCCCATATGAGCCAGAACGGCTTTTCTTGTCGGGGCGCGCACGGAACCGGTTCATGGACGATATCTCGCGACCGAAGCCCTCGGCTCCGGCTATTGCCTTGGCAGGGGTCAATCTCTCCTTGGGCCGCGGCGCGGCCCGCGTTCACATCCTCAAGGATATAGGTCTGCAAATCGGCCAGGGCGAGGCGGTCGGCCTCGTCGGCCCCTCGGGATCGGGCAAATCGACGGTGCTCATGGTCATGGCCGGGCTGGAGCGCCCTGACAGCGGCTCGGTCTTGGTGGCCGGCACCAATCTTGATCGGCTCGATGAGGATCAACTTGCCCGCTTCCGCGGCCGCCACATCGGTATCGTTTTTCAGTCCTTTCATCTGATCCCGACCATGACGGCGCTGGAGAACGTGGCAGTGCCGCTCGAGCTTGGCGGCGTCGGCAACGCCTTCGCGCGCGCCCGCGACGAATTGAAGGCCGTCGGACTGTCGGATCGTCTCCACCATTATCCGGCCGAGCTGTCCGGCGGCGAACAGCAGCGCGTGGCGTTGGCGCGGGCACTGGCCCCCGATCCGGAAATCCTTGTCGCCGATGAGCCGACCGGCAACCTCGATGAAGCAACGGGCCAGCAGATCATCGAGTTGTTATTTGCGGGCCATGCCAGACGCGGCACCACGCTTGTGCTGGTCACCCATGATGCTCTGCTCGCATCACGCTGCGACCGCGTGATGCAATTGCGCTCCGGCCGGATCGTCAGCGACGGAGCGGCCCAGAAGGTGCACCAGTGACGGCGGCGGCGGTGGAAACCGGCGGCGCGGGCAATTTTCTGCCTTTGCGATATGCGTTGCGCGAATTGCGCAGCGGCTTGCGCGGCTTTTACGTCTTCATCGCCTGTATTGCGCTGGGCGTCATGACCATTGCCGGCGTCGGCTCGGTGGCCGGCAGTCTGCAAAACGGTTTGGCGCGCGAAGGACGCGTCATTCTCGGCGGCGACCTGGCGTTCAATTTGATCCAGCGCGAGGCCACTCCTACCGAGCGCCGATTCATCGCAAGCCAAGGCGTTGTTTCCACCGCCGCCACGCTGCGGGCCATGGCGCAAACGCCGGGCAATGCGGCGCTGGTGGAATTGAAAGCCGTCGACTCCGCCTATCCGCTGTATGGAACGGTCGCGCTCAAACCCGCGCTCGATCTCCCGGCCCTGTTTGCCGAGCGCGACGGCGCATTTGGCGCCGCCGCCGCCCCCCTTTTGCTCGAACGGCTCAATCTTAAGCTCGGCGATCACGTCAAAATCGGCGCGGCGGATATTCAAATCCGCGCCGAGCTTGAAGGCGAGCCGGACAAACTCGCGGGCATTCTTGATTTCGGGCCGCGGCTGCTGATCGGTGAAGCGGCCTTGCGTGCGACCGGTCTGCTGCAGCCCGGAAGCCTGGTGCGTTGGCATTATCGCGTGAAATTGCCCGATGCGAACGCCGGCGGCGGCGCCGTATCGGCGGCGGTCGACGCAGCCAATCGCGCGTTGCCCGAGGCCGGCTGGGAAATCCGTACCCGCACCAACGCGTCGCCGCGCATGCAGCGCGATGTGGAGCGCTTTACCCAATTTCTCACGCTGGTCGGGCTTACCGCCTTGTTGGTGGGCGGCGTCGGCGTGGCCAATGCGGTCAAGGGCCATCTCGACCGGCGCCGCGAAGTCATCGCTACGCTGAAGGCATTGGGCGCCACGGGCGGCGGGGTCTTTACCGTCTATCTGTCGCAGATTTTGCTGCTGGCGCTGTTCGGCGCGGCGATCGGCCTTGGGCTCGGCGCGGCGCTGCCCTTCGTCATTAAAAGCGCTTTCGGCGCGATGATCCCGCTCCCGATCGAGCCGGCCGTCTATCCCGCGCAGCTTTTGCTGGCTTTGCTTTACGGCATTCTCACCGCGGCAGCCTTTGCCTTGTGGCCGCTCGGACGCGCCCATGACATTCCGGTCTCGGCGCTTTTCCGCGACGAGGTCTCGGCGCAAACAAGCTGGCCGCGCAAGCGTTATTCGATCGCGGCCGCCGGGGCGACGCTCGTGCTCGTGGCTGCGGCGATCCTTCTCGCTTACGATCAGCGTATCGCCGTCTACTTTGTCATCACCGCCGCCGCGGTTCTCGGCGTCTTGCGGCTGGTGGCGGCGCTGTTGATGGCCGCCGCCCGTTCCATGCCGCACAAAGGGTCGGCACTCGTGCGGCTGGCGATGGCGAATATCCACCGCCCCGGCGCCATCACGCCGACGGTGGTCCTCTCGCTTGGGCTCGGCCTGGCGCTGCTGGTGACGCTGGTGGAGGTCGACGGCAACTTGCGGCGGCAGCTTACCGCCGCGCTGCCGAAGCACGCGCCGGCATTCTATTTCACCGATATCCCCGCTGCCGATGCCGGCCGCTTCGATGCGCTGCTTGGTTCGGTGGCGCCCGGCGCGGAGCTTGAGCGCGTTCCCATGCTCCGCGGCCGCATCGTTTCAGCCAATGGCGTCAAAGCTGAAGACTTGAAGCCGTCTTCCGACGCCGCCTGGGTGTTGCAAAGCGATCGCGGCATTACCTTTACCGGGACGGTGCCCGAGGGATCGCGCGTGGTGGAGGGGCAATGGTGGGGTCCGGGTTACGAGGGGCCGCCGCTCGTTTCCTTCGAGCGCAAGCTCGCGCAGGGGCTTGGGCTGAAGCTCGGCGACACCGTCACGGTCAACGTGCTCGGCCGTGAGATTACCGCGCGTATCGCCAACTTGCGCAGTGTCGATTGGCAAAGCCTCGGCATCAACTTCGTGATGGTTTATTCGCCGGGCGCCTTTCGCGGCGCGCCGGTGACGCATATCGCCACGCTCACCTACCCAAGGGGCAGCAGCGCGCGCGACGAAGCGCGCGTAGTGAAGGCTGTGGCGGCCGCCTTTCCCTCCGTGACCGCCATTCAGGTCAAGGAGGCGATCGAAGCGGTGGCCAAGCTCGTGTCCAATCTGACCCTCGCCATCCGCGGCGCAAGCCTGATCACACTGCTTGCCGCGGTGTTGGTGCTCGGCGGCGCTTTGGCTGCGGGCCGCCGCAACCGCATTTACGATGCCGTCGTGCTCAAGACTCTCGGCGCCACGCGCCGCCGCCTGCTCGCAGCCTATGGCCTGGAATACCTGATCCTCGGTCTCGCGACCGCCGCTTTCGGAATGGGCGCCGGCTCCGCCGCGGCCTGGTTCGTGGTCACGCGGGTAATGGATTTGGGCTTCGTCTGGCTTCCCGGGCCCGCCGTTGCGGCGGCGGCAGGTGCGCTCGCGATCACCATCGGACTTGGGCTGGTTGGGACCTTTTTCGCGCTGAACCAGAAGCCCGCCGCGGTCTTGCGCAGCTTGTGACGCATCCGGGCCGCGGAAGAGCCAAGGAACAGCGCCTCATTACGGTTTTGTAACCGAATTCCGCCGCCGCGATCGGTCAAATAGCCATCTAGCGTGACCGCCCGGCTCATACTAGATTCCCGGCATCGGCGCGGCTTGGTCCGCGCCAACGGAATCACCGGCATCGTGCCGGGTATGAGAGAGGAATGACAATGTCGGATTACGACCGGAACGTAGCGTCTGCCCGTGGCTTCGGCGCCGAGCGGGCCGTCGCCTTCGACGAAGGCCTGCGGGCCTACATGATCCGCGTCTACAACTACATGGCCATGGGCGTGGCGCTGACCGGGATCGTTTCCTGGTTCACGTTCAACGCTGCCGTGGTCACCAACGAAGCCGGACGAATTGTCAGCCTGACACCATTCGGGCAGGCGATCTTCGGCGGCCCGGCGACGCTCGTGCTGTTTCTCGTCACGTTGGGTCTTGTTTTCTACCTGAGCTTCCGCGTGCAGCGCATCCAAGCCGGTACGGCGCTGGGGCTATTCCTGCTCTATGCCGGGTTGCTCGGGCTGATGCTGTCTTCGGTCTTTTTGGCCTATACCCTGACCTCGGTAGCCCGCGTGTTTTTCATCTCGGCAGCGTCCTTTGGAGCGCTGAGCCTCTATGGCTACACCACACGCCGGGATCTTTCGCCGGTCGGGGCTTTTCTGTTGATGGGCCTGGTCGGGCTGGTCCTGGCGATGATCGTCAACATGTTCCTCGCCAGCTCAGGAATGGCTTTTGTCATCTCCGTCATCGGCGTACTGATCTTCGCCGGGCTGACTGCCTGGGACACCCAGCGCATCAAGGAGATGTATGACGTCAATGACGACGGCACCGTTGCCGGCCGCAAGGCGGTGATGGGCGCACTGGCGCTCTATCTCGACTTCATCAATCTCTTCCTGATGCTGCTGCGCCTTCTTGGCGACCGCCGCTGACAAGGTATAAGGATGCAAGACAGAACGCCCCGGCCGGCCGCCGGGGCGTTTTCATTAGAGTGAGTCGTCAAGCGGCGACGATACGCAGCGACTTGTCGATGGCGCGCAGCACGCGGTCCAGTTCGTGGCCGCGGCGCACGATGAGCCCGGTGGCCGAGACAACGCTATAAGCGCCCTGGCGCCGCGCCAGGCGCGGATGCTTCTCGATGCGATAGATGGGAACCTCCGAAGCGCGCCTGAAAATCGAGAACACGGCGCGGTCTCTGAGGAAATCGATGGCATAGTCGCGCCATTCGCCGGCGGCGACGTTGCGGCCATAGAGCTTGAGAATGCGGTCGAGTTCGCGCCGGTTGAAAGTGACCTGGTTGACGGGGGCGGCCAGCGTCGATCCGGCCGTTAGCTCGCCCCCGCGGGGCTTGCTTGGTTCGCTGTCGCCGGGCGTGAAGTCCATGCGGCGCCTCCTTCGTGCTTTTGGAAATGATCGCGCCGGAAGCGTCAAGGAGCAAGGGCTGTAAGGCGCGTCGCAGCCACGCGTTTTTTGGCAGCCTGCCCTGCGGCCCGCAAATGGGCATGGCGCAAGTCCTTGATCTTATTGAAAGGCTGTGCGGTCAATCACGCAGTCGTTAGGCGTATCATAATACTGCCCAATTTCGGTCAAGCCGCTGCCCTTCTGGCCTGCGAAAGGGAGGACTGTTGCCTCAGGGCCCGGTCCGATACGAGTTCCGGATTCCTCAGCCCCCCAGCCCCCCGGGATTTGCAAAGGGCCGGGCCCAGTTCCGTGTACGTTCAGTACAGTAACTGCGTTGTTGGGCCGGCCAGTCGCCGGCCCTTTTCTTTTGCGCTCAATGGAGATTCAAAAGCGCCGCGCCGCGCATGTCGCCCGGATCGCTGGCGCTCCCGCTCTGCACGATCACAGCGGCAGCATCCACACCGCCGCCCGAGAGGTCCTGCAGCGGCACCTTCCAGTGCGCCGGAGATCCGCGCCAGTCGCCGAGCTTGAGCCAGCGCCGCACGCCATTGTGATAGACGATGGTGCGGCCGCGATTTTCGCCACGCGCAACGGCAACCGGCACTGCGCGCGCGATGCCATAAATCCAGACCTCGGCGGCAGCACCTTCTTCCATGCCGCCGACTTCGACGCTCAGCGTGCCCGCTGCGGCCGATATCTCCATTCGCAGCGAAGGACGCGCCGGTTACGCCGCGAGATGCCGCAGCACGTAATGCAAAATGCCGCCGTGCTTGAAATAATCCAGCTCGTCCAGCGTATCGATGCGGCAAATCAGCGGCACCCGCTTCAGTCCGCCGTCAGCGGCGACGATTTCCGCCATGAGGCGCTGCCGCGGCTTGACGTCGTGAATGCCGCGGATGGTGATCTGCTCGTCGCCGCGCATGCCGAGCGACTGCCAGGACGTGCCTTCTTCGAAGACGAGCGGCAAGACTCCCATGCCGACCAGATTCGAACGGTGGATGCGCTCGAAGCTTTGCGCGATCACCGTGCGGACCCCGAGAAGGTTGGTGCCCTTCGCCGCCCAGTCGCGCGAGGAGCCGGTGCCGTATTCCTTGCCGGCCAGCACCACCAGCGGGACGCCCTCCTGCTTGTAACGCATCGCGGCATCGTAAATCGGCATCCGCTGGCGCGAGGGATAGTGAACGGTCACTCCCCCCTCGACGCCCGGCACCATTTGGTTCTTGATGCGGATATTGGCGAACGTGCCGCGCATCATCACCTCGTGATTGCCGCGCCGCGTGCCGTATTGATTGAAATCGATCGGCTTCACCTTGTGCTCGATCAGATATTTGCCGGCGGGCGAATCGACCTTGATCGATCCGGCCGGCGAAATGTGATCCGTGGTGATGGAATCGAGGAACAGCCCGAGCACGCGGGCATCGACGATGTCCGGCGGCGGTGACGGCGTGCGCGAGATGCCGACGAAGTAAGGCGGGTTGCGCACGTAGGTCGATTTCGAATCCCACGCGTAAGTCAATCCGCCCTTGACCTTGATCCGGCGCCAATGGGCGTCGCCCTTGAACACGTTGGCGTATTTGCGCACGAACATCTGCTTGCTGATGTTCTTGCGGACAAAGGAATCGATTTCCTTGGTGCTCGGCCAGATGTCCTTGAGGTAGACCGGCTTGCCGTTTTTATCCTTGCCGAGCGGCTGTTTCTGCATGTCGAAATTCATGCTGCCGGCAAGCGCGTAGGCGACGACGAGCGGCGGCGACGCCAGATAGTTGGCGCGCACGTCGGCGTTGACGCGGCCCTCGAAATTGCGGTTGCCCGAAAGCACGGCCGCGGCAACGAGGTCGTTCTTGTTGATCGCCTCGGAAATCTCCGCCGGCAGCGGCCCAGAGTTGCCGATGCAGGTGGTGCAACCGAAGCCGACGAGATTGAAGCCGAGCTTGTCGAGATCCTTCTGCAAGCCGGACCGTTCGAAATATTCCGCCACCACTTGCGAGCCGGGCGCCAGCGAGGTCTTCACCCAGGGCTTCACGGCGAGCCCCTTGGCCAAGGCCTTGCGAGCGAGCAGGCCGGCGCCGATCATCACGTTCGGATTGGACGTGTTGGTGCAGGACGTGATCGCCGCAATCACGACGTCGCCATGGCCGAGATCGTGCTTGCGGCCGTTGACCGGCACGCGCTTGCCGAGCTCCTGCGCCTTCGCGAATTCCTTTTCCATCGCGTTGGCAAAGCCTGCCTTGACTTCTTTCAATGCGACGCGGTCCTGCGGGCGTTTGGGGCCGGCAAGCGACGGTTCGACGCTGCCGAGCTCGAGTTTTAGCACGTCGGTGAAGGTCGGATCGGGCGTATTCTTGGTGCGGAACAGCCCCTGCGCCTTGGCATAGGCCTGGACGAGCGCCACGCGCTCGGCGCTGCGGCCGGTATCCTTGAGATAACCGAGCGTATCTTCATCGATGGGGAAGAAGCCGCAAGTGGCGCCGTATTCCGGCGACATGTTACCGATGGTCGCGCGATCGGCGATCGACAGATTGTCGAGACCGGGACCGAAAAATTCGACGAATTTTCCCACCACGCCGTGTTGGCGCAGCATCTGCGTGACCGTGAGCACAAGGTCGGTCGCGGTGACGCCGTCCTTGAGCTTGCCATTGAGACGAAAGCCGACCACCTCCGGCAGCAACATGGAAAGCGGCTGACCCAACATGCCGGCTTCAGCTTCGATGCCGCCGACGCCCCAGCCAAGCACCGCCAGGCCGTTCACCATGGTGGTGTGCGAATCCGTGCCGACCAGCGTGTCCGGGTAGGCGAGGTCGAACGTGCCGGTCTTGCCGTCGAGCTTGAGCTTCTCTTTTCGCGTCCAGACCGTCTGTGAAAGATATTCGAGATTGACCTGGTGGCAGATGCCGGTGCCCGGCGGCACCACGCGGAAATTATCAAACGCCTTCTGCGCCCATTTCAGGAATTCATAGCGTTCCTGGTTCTGCTTGTATTCTTCCTCGACGTTTTTCTTGAACGCGTTGCTGCTGCCAAAAAAATTGACGATCACCGAATGGTCGATGACGAGGTCGACCGGCACCAGCGGATTGATTTTTTTCGGGTCGCCGCCCAGCGTCTTCATGGCGTCGCGCATGGCGGCGAGATCGACCACCGCAGGCACGCCGGTGAAATCCTGCATCAGCACACGCGCCGGGCGGAAGGCGATCTCCCGATCGGAGCTGCGCTCCTTGAGCCATTGCGCGACGCCCTGGATGTCTTCCTTGGTGACGGTACGGCCATCCTCGTGACGCAGCAGATTTTCCAGCAGCACCTTCATCGAGAAAGGCAGCCGGGAAATCCCTTTCAGTCCGTTCTTTTCCGCCGCCGGCAGGCTGAAATGGGCATAAATCTTCGAACCGACTTTGAGAGGCTTCAGGCACCTGAAGCTGTCGAGGGATGTCATGATCGCGGTTTCCCTGCCCCAGGGGCAAAAACACAGAAGCCCGTTCTTTCGGTAAATTCATACCTGGGTTCGAAACATTGGTCCGCAGCTCGATCCGCGATATGTCCCGGGCGCTGGCGCATAATGGTGGGCTTATAAGAACTTTTCGGGCGGTCTGCCATATAAAGGCAATTCATCAACAAGAGGGACGGCATTTTGCCATCTGACGGACATTTTCCGCCGGCGCACCATGGCCGGCCACAATGCGGATGGCCGAGTTGATGCGGCTTTCCGCGCAGAATTTGGGCTGCCGGCGGGGCGGCCGTGACGTCTTCGCCGACCTCGGCTTTTCTCTAGGCCGGGGGGAAGCGCTGGCCGTTACCGGGCCCAACGGCAGCGGCAAATCCTCGCTGCTGCGGCTCCTCGCCGGCTTGCTGCGGCCGGCGGCCGGCCGAATCGAGCTGGAAGGCGGCGATGCCGACCTCACCTTGGCCGAACAGGCGCATTACCTCGGGCATCAGGACGCCCTGAAATCCGTGCTGACGGTCCGGGAAAACCTGCAATTTTGGAGCGATTACCTGGGCGGCGGCGAGGATTGCCGGGAGGCGCTGGTCGCCACCGGCCTTTCGGAGCTTGCCGATATTCCCGCCGCCTATCTCTCCGCCGGGCAAAGGCGGCGGCTGTCGCTGGCCCGGCTGGTCGGCATCAAGCGGCCGGTCTGGCTCCTCGACGAGCCGGCATCGACCCTCGACAGCGCCGGCCAGACGCGCCTTGCCGAGCTCATGGGCAACCATCTCCATCAAGGCGGGCTGATCGTTGCCGCGACCCACGCACCGCTTGGCATCGCCGCGCGCGAACTGCAGCTCGGAACCGCGCGATGACCGCCTTTTCCGCCTTGCTGATGCGCGATCTGCGTCTTGCCGTGCGCGCCGGCGGCGGCGCCGGCATGGGCGTGCTGTACTTTCTTATCGTGGTCACCCTCGTGCCCTTCGCCATCGGCCCCGAGCTCGCGTTGCTGCGGCGGATCGGCCCCGCGATTCTCTGGCTCGGGGCTCTGCTCGCCAGTCTGCTGACACTCGACCGTTTGTTCGCCGCCGACCGCGAAGACGGCTCGCTCGATCTGCTCTTGATGGCCGGCATGCCGCTCGAGATCGCCATCGGCGCCAAAGCGCTCGCGCACTGGCTCGCCAGCGCATTGCCGCTGGTTATCGCAGCGCCGGTCTTGGGGATTTTTCTCAATATCGAACCGCGCGCCATGGCCGCTATCGCGATAACGCTGCTCGCGGGCACACCGGCGCTGACCTTTCTCGGCCTCATCGGCGCCGCATTGGCGGTGACACTCAGGCGCGGCGGTCTGCTGGTGCCGGTATTGATCTTGCCCTTGACCGTTCCGGTGTTGATATTCGGCGTAGCGGCCTCGGAGGCAGCGATCACGACGACCATGCCTTTCGGCACGCCGTTCAGCATTCTTTGCGCGCTGTCGCTGATGAGCGTCGTGGTCGGGCCGCTGGCTGCCGCCGTTGCCTTCCGGCACGCAGAATGATCGGGCAGAGGAGATGATGGACAAAATCGGATCGCCGCAAGCGGCGCCAGGAACGTCGAAGCGCCCGTTGTCGGTAGGCGATCTCGCCAATCCGTCGCGGTTTCTTTCCATCGTCGAGCCGCTGCTGCCGTGGCTCGCCGGCGCCACCGTGCTGCTCATGGCGCTCGGCCTCAACCAGGTCCTCGCCGCGCCTGACGATTATCAGCAGGGCGCGACCGTGAAGATCATGTATTTGCACGTGCCGTCGGCCTGGCTCGGCATGTTGTGCTGGGGAATCATGAGCATCGCCGCGCTGGGCACGCTGGTCTGGCGCCATCCGCTGGCCGACGTGGCGGCAAAAACGGCGGCCCCGATCGGAGCGGCCTTCACTCTGATATGCCTTATTACCGGCTCGCTGTGGGGCCGCCCGACCTGGGGCACTTATTGGGTCTGGGACGCAAGGCTGACCTCGGTCTTGATTCTGTTTCTGCTGTATCTCGGGGTGATCGCCTTGTGGCGGACGGTCGAAGACCCCTCGCGCGCGGCGCGCGCGGCCGCGGTCTTCACGCTTGTCGGCGCTCTCAATCTGCCGATCATCAAATTCTCGGTGGACTGGTGGAACACGCTGCACCAGCCGGCGTCGATCTTCCGCGCCGGCGGTCCGACCATCGCACCGTCGCTGCTCCTGCCGCTGGTGATCATGGCGATTGCGTTCACGCTGCTGTTCATCACGCTGCATCTCGCCGCCATGCGCAACGAAATCCTTCGCCGCCGCCTGCGCACGCTTCGACTGATGCAGGCCCAGTCCGCGGAGCATTGACGTGAATCTCGGGCCCCACGCCGATTTCATTATTTCCGCTTACGCGGCGACGGCGCTGGTCATTGCCGTGCTGGCGGCCTGGATCTGGCTCGACTTCCGCGCGCTGATCCGGCGTCTTGCCGAACTCGAAGCGCGCGGCATTACGCGGCGCTCCGAACGCGCGGATGCGTCGCAGCCATGACGGTCCCAGAGCGCGACGCCGGGCGCCGCCGCAGGATCGTCGTCTTCCTGCCGCTTGTCATCTTTGCCGCGCTCGCCGCGCTGTTCGTCTTCCGGCTTGGCGCCGGCGATCCCGGCGTCGTGCCTTCGGCGCTGATCGGGCGACCGGCCCCGGCAACGACGCTGCCGCCGCTCGCCGGCCTCGAGCGCGATGGCGCGCCGGTGCCCGGGATCACGCCGAATATTTTTGCCGGCAAGGTCACGCTTGTGAACGTCTGGGCCTCCTGGTGCGTGCCGTGCCGCGAGGAAGCTCCGGTCCTGGAAGTCCTGGCGCAGGACAAGCGCCTCCAGGTCGTCGGCATCAGCTACAAGGATTTGCCCGAGAACGCGCGCCGCTTCCTCGGCCGTTACGGCAATCCATTCGCGGCCGTGGGCGCCGACGGTGCCGGCCGCGCTTCGATCGAATGGGGCGTCTATGGGGTGCC
>DASREA010000077.1:0-15921 GCA_035652315.1 Xanthobacteraceae bacterium
TACCGGCCCGGAAGGCGGCGGGCGGGACATCGAGCGCGGCTTGGCCTCGCTCGCCGAAGAGCAGCGTTCGGTGCTGTTGCTGGTGGTGCTGGAAGGATTGAGCTACCGCGAGGTCGCCGAGGTGCAGGGCGTGCCGATCGGCACGGTGATGTCGCGGCTGGCGCGGGCACGAGCGCAGCTCAAGGCCTATCTCGACCGCGAACGGCCGCCATTGCGCCGTGTGAAATGAATTTAGGCAAGCCATGAGCATCCACGACCTACATCCCACTGAAGAAGAGCTGCACGCCTTTGTCGACGGCGAACTGCCGGAAGATCGGCGCGGCGCCGTCGAAGCGTGGCTTGCGGCGCATCCGGAAGATGCCGCGCGCGTTCGCGCCTGGCGCATGCAGACGGAAGCGATCCGCGCGCGTTACGGCGACGCTGCGGCGGAACCATTGCCGACCCGTCTGCGGCTCGATCGCCTGCGGCGCGCGGAGTTCTTGCGCAAAGCGGCGGCGGCGGCCGCGGTGATCCTGGCTTTTGTCCTCGGCGGCGGCGCCGGCTGGTTTGCGCATGCCAGCCGCCAGCAGGCGGCGCAAGACGAATTCGCGATACTGACCTCGGAGGCGGTGGACGCCTATAAGCTTTATGCCGTCGAGGTGCGTCACCCGGTGGAGGTGCCGGGCAGCGAAGCCGACCATCTCGCGCAATGGCTATCGAAGCGCGTCGGCTATCCCTTGCGCCCGCCCAATCTCGAGCCGATCGGCCTGAAGCTCGTGGGTGGCCGGCTTTTGCCGACCGATACCGGCGCCGCGGCGGCCTTCTTCATGTATGAGAACGGCGCAGGCGACCGCTTCGCCCTTTATTGCGCGAAGGCGCGCACCGGGAACACGGCATTGCATTCCGGTGAGACAGGCAAGGCGCCCACGGTCTACTGGGTGGACAACAACGTCGCCTATGTCGTGAGCGGCGCGGCCGAGCGCAAAAAGCTGTGGCAGGTGGCGCGTGCCGCCTATGAGCAGCTTGAGCCGGCGAATCCGCAGAAATCCGGATCGTAGCGAGCGCTATTTCATATCCTTGCGCGGATCGTAGCGCTTGCTGTCGCGCCATTTGCGCATCAGGTCCTCGAGCTTCGGGTCGTGCTCGTCCGGCAGCATGATGCGAACGGTCGCCAGCAGATCGCCGGCGCCTTGCTTCGCCGGAATCCCTTTGCCCTTGAGACGGAAGGTACGGCCGCTGTTGGTATGAGCGGGGATCGAGAGCTGCACCGCGCCATCAAGCGTGGGCACCCGGACCTTGGCCCCGAGCACCGCTTCATCAAGCGTGATCGGCAAATCGAGGCGTAGATCGGCACCGTCGACCTTGAACAGCGGATGCGGGGCGATCGAAACCTTGATCAGCAGATCGCCGGCGCCGCCGCCGGGACCCGCCATGCCCTGCCCTTTCAGGCGAATGGTCTGGCCGTCGGTTATTCCCGGGGGGATTTTGACGTCGAGCTCCTTGCCGGTGGAGAGGTGAAGACGCCGGGAGCCGCCTTTGACGGCCTCGGCGAGGGTGATGGTCATTTCGGCGCTGACGTCGGCGCCACGGCCGGCGGTGGCAAAATCCTCGGGCTCGAATTGAGCGCCGCCGCGCCGGGCGCGCGCGCCGCCGGCCATGCCGCCGAAAACATCCTTTAGAATATCCTCGAAACCCCCGAAGCTACCGCCCCCTGGGGCAGTGCGATGCTGAAAGCCATCGGGACCCCAGGTATAGCTTTCGAATCCGCCGCGGCCGAAGCCGCCGGGATGGGCGCCGGCGCCGGCAAAACCCTGAAAGCGAGGCTTGCCCTCGGCGTCGATCTCGCCGCGGTCGAATGCCTTGCGCTTGTCCTCGTCACCGAGGATTTCGTAGGCGGCGTTCAGTTCGGCGAATTTGCTCGCCGCTTTCGGGTCCTGTTTGTTGGCGTCCGGGTGCAGCTTTTTCGCGAGCCGCCGGAAGGCGCTCTTGATATCGGCCGCGCTGGCCCCTTTGGCCACCCCAAGGACCTCATAGGGGTCGCGCATCGAAACTCCAATCGTCGTTAGCGGCCGGACGAAGGTCCAGCGTCACTTCAATGTGGGGGGAAAGCCGAACGAACGCAACGAGCCGCGCGTCAGGAGCTTTTCTGCAACGGCTTCAGGCTGTGCACTTCCCAGCGCCCTTCGGGTAGCCGGCAGGCTTCGCCTTGCAGCCACGATTCGGTGGCGCCTTCGCGCAGGTAACTCGCCAGGAAACCGCGGCACGTCGAGCCGGCTTGCGCATAGGCGGCGGCGATCGGCGTCACCGTGCCGCGCGCGCCGGTATGCGGATTTTCCCAGGGGATGCTGATGCCCTTGCCGCCGCGCGCCAGCACTTCCGCTGCGGCCGCGCGGGCATAGTCGAGATCGTCATCCCGGGACTCCGGCAGCGCCTGCGCCTGGGCATTCTCCGCGCGGCGCATGGCGTCGTCGCCGATCGACCCGGTCTGTTCGGTCGTCGCGTCGTCGTTTTTCTCGAACATGGACCCGAGCTGATAGGAGAAGCTGCAACCGCCCGCGCTCAGGCCGACGGCCAGCACCGCCGCCAGGGGCAGGCGCGCCAAAAGCCGGCATAGGTTACCAGGCACGGTTCCGATATAAGGAAGCCGGCCAGATGTGGGTGCTGGCGCTATTGCCACACGAGTACCCCTGACGATGACCGACGCTGCCTCGATTGAACACCTCGCAGGGTTAACGAAGGGTGACTTCGGCGATTCCGAGGAGCCGCTGCGGCTCTTTTCCGAATGGTTGGAGGAAGCGACGCGCACCGAGCCGTCGGACCCGAACGCGATGGCGCTCGCCACCGTCGATTCTGGCGGCCTTCCGAATGTGCGGATGGTGCTGCTGAAGGGCCTCGATCAGCGCGGCTTTGTTTTTTACACCAATATGCAAAGCCAAAAGGGACAGGAGCTGGAGACCCGCGCCCAGGCGGCGCTCGGCTTTCATTGGAAGTCACTGCGGCGGCAAGTGCGCATCCGTGGCCCGGTGACGCGGGTCACCGACGCGGAAGCCGATGCCTATTTCGCGACGCGGCCCCGCGGCGCCCAGATCGGCGCCTGGGCCAGCAAACAATCCGCCGCGCTGGAAAGCCGCTTCGCGCTGGAACAGGCAGTCGCGCGTTACACGCTGCAATTCGGCGTCGGCACGGTGCCGCGGCCGCCGCATTGGCACGGTTTCCGCGTGCTGCCTTTGATAATCGAATTCTGGCGCGACAAGCCCTTCCGACTGCACGAGCGGCTGGAATTTCGCCGCGCCGGCGCCGATGCGCCTTGGGTCAAGACGCAGCTTTATCCTTGAGCTAGCATCGCCGCGCACACCACGGGAAAAACGTCATCGCATGCCCACAACCAATCAGCCCCGCCGCACGCTGCTCCTGACCGGCGCAAGCCGCGGCATCGGCCATGCGACGGTGAAGCGCTTTTCTGCCGCTGGATGGCGCGTCATCACCTGCTCGCGTCATCCGTTCCCGGAAAATTGCCCTTGGGAAGCGGGCCCCGAGGATCATATCCAGGTCGATCTCGCCGATCCGGCGAATACCGACGAGGCGATCGCCGAAATCCGGCGGCGGCTCACCGGCGGGCAACTCGATGCCTTGGTCAACAACGCGGCGATCTCGCCCAAGGCCGAAGGCGGGCGCCGCCTCGATTCGATCGCCACGACCCGCGAAGTCTGGCACCACATTTTCCAGGTCAATTTCTTCGCGCCGATCATGCTGGCGCGCGGTTTGCTCGAAGAGCTGAAGGCGGCGAAAGGATCCGTGGTGAACGTGACGTCGATTGCCGGATCGCGGGTCCACCCTTTCGCCGGCGCCGCCTATGCCACCTCCAAGGCGGCGCTGGCGGCGCTGACGCGGGAAATGGCCGCCGATTTCGGCCCATTCGGCATCCGCGTCAATGCCATCGCACCCGGAGAAATCGACACGCCCATCCTGTCGCCAGGCACGGAAAAAATCGTGGAGCAGATTCCGCTGCGGCGGCTTGGCACCCCCGACGAGGTGGCGAAGATCATCTATGTGCTCTGTACCGAGACCGCATCCTACGTGAACGGCGCGGAGATCCACATCAATGGCGGCCAGCACGTCTGACGCGCCCCGAGGCTCTTACAGCCATTTCTTCCATTTGAAGAATAACAGCGGCAACACCGCCGCGAGCACCATCAAGAACAGCGCGAAAGGATAGCCGTAGACCCAATCCAACTCGATCATGTTGTGATGGAAATTCATTCCGTAGATCGAGGCGACCAGCGTCGGCGGCATGAACACGACCGCGGCGATCGAGAAAATCTTGATAATGTCGTTCTGCTGGATACTGACGATGCCAAGAAGCGCATCGAGCAGGAACGTGATCTTGTTGCTGAGATAGGTCGCATGGTCGGAGAGCGAAATCGCATCGCGCTGCATGCTGCGAAGCTGCGTGCTCGCTTCCCGGCTCCAGCCCATGCCCAGCGCTTCGTTGGCGACGAACAGAACCACGCGGCCGATTGAGACCAGGCTCTCGCGCACCTTCGACGTAAGATCGCCCTTGCGCCCGAGCGCCTTGAGGATGTCGTTGTAGGAGGGCGCTTCCTCCGGCTCGAATATCGTGTGCGAAATCTGATCGACCTCGATGCCGATGCGCTCAAGGATGTCCGCCGTGCGATCGATGACCGCGTCGAGCAGGTCCATAAAGACGGACTGCCCAGATACGCCCGGCGGACAACTGCGGGCCAGTTTGTTGCCGACGAGCACGAACGGCCGCGGCTCGTCATAGCGCACGGTCACCAGCCGGTTGCCCGCTAGAATGAACGTCACCGCCGTTGTTCGCGGGGTATCCGTTTCGGACTGCGTCATCAGCGTGGCGGTCATGAAGCGCGCGCCGTTCTCGACATAGAGCCGGCTCGACACCTCGATTTCCTGCATTTCCTCGCGGGTGGGAATAGCGACGCCGACCAGTTGCTCGACGAGCTTGTCCTCGATCAGGGTCGGATGCATCAAATCGATCCATACCGCCTGGTCCGGCAGACCGAACTCGGTTTCCGTATTGATGACCTGCCGTTCGAGACAGGCGCCGCGCGGGACAAAAACGGTGAGCATGGCATCCCCGCGCGCCACCCTATTCGAGACAGGCCGTTATGGCGGGAAGCGCGCGAGACTAGTCATGACCCCACGGCGGCGATTCCTGCAAGGCATAAAGCGCAGCGGAAAACGGCGGCCGCCGTGACCCAGACGGGGACACTGTGGAAATCGGCAAGGTCGGGACGCTGCAGCGGGTCAGGCTGCGGCTACGAAGCGGTCGTCGCTCTTGAGCAAGGCCGGCGCATAGGCGGGATTTTTGGCATCGCCCTTGTAGGGCAATGCCGCCGCGACCGCCGATATGCCGATCCTCCGATATTGATTGTCGAGATCGGCGCCGTTGGCGATCCGCCTGTCCGCGCGCGCTTGAAGATCCTGTTCGGTCGTCATCGCACGTCTCCACTTAACTGGCGCGATGCTGTGCAGATCGGCGGATTGGACGCGGGGAAAGGGGCAAAAATGGGCTGCAAATCGCGCACCGATGTGAATTTTTCGACGGCTGGACAAAAATGCCGCACGTCCTGCGGGCTTTCAATAAGCCAGTAAATTCAGGCATCGGCATGGTAAACGAAGCGTTAACATTTGCCGGTGCAGAGTGCGCTCGAGGGCTAGGCCGCGGTTTCTTATGCCGCGATTTTCCGAGCCGACTCAAAGTGCGTCTTTCCTGCAACAGGCGTGAATGACCTAGGGAAACATGGCCAATTGCGGCTTTAAGACCTGCGGCTTTTTCGGATATGAGATGAGTCGGGAGAAATCGAGGGGTAGGCAAGCCATGGCGGCGCGGGGGCTCGCGATCATTACAATTGGGCTGATGTTGGGGGGGTGTTTTCAGTCAACCCTGGCACCGACCTCCGAGGCCAGTTTCAAGCCGCGCGACAAGGAACTCTTGGCGAACGCGCCCTATCGCAAGGCCGATATCCCCTCGCAATATCAGCGGCACATCGTCACCTACCACCGCAAGGAAGCGCCCGGCACCATCGTGGTCGATTCCGATGCGCGGTTTCTCTATTACGTGCTGCCCGACGGCAAGGCGATCCGCTACGGCGTGACCGTCGGCGAGGAAGCTCTCGCCTGGTCCGGCGTCGCCAAGGTCGGCCGCAAGGAAGAGTGGCCGGCATGGACGCCGACCGATGCCATCAAGAAGCGCGAGGAAGTGCCGAGCTACGTGGCACCGGGGCCGCATAACCCGATGGGAGCCCGCGCCCTCTATCTCTACGACGGCAACCGCGACACGCTCTACCGCATCCACGGCACCAACCAGCCGGAATATATCGGCGACGCCATCTCATCGGGTTGCATCCGCATGACCAATGAGGACGTGATCGACCTCTATAACCGGGTGAAGCAAGGCACCTACGTCGTAGTGCTGGCGCCCGGCCAGGGCGATTCGCCGTACAACCCGCAGCGGGTTGCCGCGGCCCACATGACGCCGGACTGATCCCGCCGCTTGGCGGCTAGGGTGACGGCGCGTTGGTTTCGCCCAGCGCCGGCCCCTTGATATCGATGCGCACGATTTCCGGCGGTACGCCGAGCCGCAGCGGCACATAGGACACCCCGAGCCCGCCCGACACGACCATGTGGCGATGCTGCTCGACGATGTGGCCATAGGCATAGCGCGCGCCATAGGCGGAAGGCACCAACATCGGCCAGATGAAAGGCAGCCTGATTTGGCCGCCATGGGTGTGACCTGCGATCGTCAGCGCCACATTGTCAGGCACCTGCGGAAAGATGTCGGGCTCGTGCACGAGAAGGATGACGGGATCCTCGGTACGCACCTGATCGAGCGTTCCCTTCAGGTCATCGACGCCGCGGAATTTGCCGTTGCCGAGCGGATAGGCAAGCTGATCTCCCACCCCTGCAAGCCAGAATCGGTTGCTTTCCTCGCCGAGCGGCACCGCCTTGTTTTCCAGCACCGGGATGTGAACGTCGGCGAGCGCCTTGCGCACGCCGTCAATGTCGAACCACCAGTCATGGTTGCCGAGGATGGCCCATTTGCCGAGTGGCGCCTGCAATTTCGCCAGTTCCGCCGCCCAGACCGCGTGCGGCACTTTCTCGGTGACGAAGCGGTGGGTGGCGAAATAGTCTCCGAGCAGAACCACAATGTCGGATTTCAGGCCGTTGGCGGTTTCGACGATGCGCTGAATTTCCTGCTGCAGCATGTTCGGGCCGCCGGCATGCAAGTCGGCGATCACGGTGATGCTGAGGCCTTTGCCGTTGGGCCAACGCGGCGTGACGACGCTGTAGCGCGTGACCACCAGGCGCTGCGCTTCGAAATAGGAATAGGCGGTGGCGCCGCCGCCGGTCAAAGCGACGAGACCTGTGCTGGCGAGCAGGAATTTGCGCCGGGTGATGCGGCGCTTGGGCGCGCGGGCCGTCGCGGAAACCATGTCCTGCGGAACCTGGAGCATGGAGCGATTCATAGCGCCGGCCCTGCGAAATGGGGCATGGATTCCGTCGATCTAGTTAATGCGGTTAGGCGGCGAGCAGCCGCTCCTGCCGCGCCCAGGCATAGGTGCGGTCCAGGGCGCGCCCAAGGCGGCTGAACATTTCCTCGATCTCGTCGTCGCGTATGACCAAGGGCGGACAGACCGCAACGGTATCGCCGGCGAGAAAGCGGGAAATCACGCCTTCCTCCTGAGCGAATTGCACCGCTCGCGCAGCGACGGAGCGCCGCGGATCGAAAGCGCGACGCGAGGTCTTGTCACTAACCAACTCGATTCCGCCGACGAGGCCGATGCCGCGCGCCTCGCCGACCAACGGATGATCGCCGAGCGCGCGCAGCAACGACTGGAAGCGCGGCGCCTTGGCGGCGGCGGCTTCGAACACGCGGTCGCGCGCATAGATTTCCAGCGTCTTGAGCGCCACCGCCGCCGCGACCGGATGGCCGCCATAGGTAAAGCCATGGCCGAAGGTGCCGATCTTGCGGCTTTCGTCCAAGAGCGCGCCGTAGAGCCGCTCCGGCACCGTCACCGCAGCGATGGGCAGATAGGCCGAGGACAGCGCCTTGGCCATCGAGATGGCGTGGGGCCGGAAGTTCAACGCTTCGCAGCCAAATGCCGGACCGAGACGGCCGAAGCCGCAGATCACCTCGTCGGAGATCATGTAGACATCGTATTGGGCGCAGACCGCAGAAATTTTCTCGAAATAGGTTTTCGGCGGCACGATGACGCCGCCGGCCCCCATCACCGGCTCGGCGATGAACGCGGCGACCGTTTCCGGACCCTCGCGCTCGATCAATTGCGCGAGTTCGGCGGCGAGCCGGCTTGCGAAATCTTCCTCGCTTTCGCCCGGCTGCGCGCAACGGTAGTGGTGCGGACAGCCGGTGTGGAGAAAGCCCGGCAGCGGCAGATCGAAATCGATGTGGTTGGGCGGCAAGCCGCTGAGCGAGGCGCTCGCCAGCGTGACACCGTGATAACCCTTCAACCGGCTGACGATTTTCTTTTTCTGCGGCCGGCCCAGCGCGTTGTTCATGTAGCGGACGAATTTGACCTGGCTGTCGTTGGCCTCCGAACCCGAGGCACAGAAGAATATCTTCGACGCCTCGACGGGGACGATCTCCTTGAGTTTTTCCGCGAGCTCGATTGCGACGTCGTGGCTCTTCGAAGCGAAGAGATGGGCGAAGGAAAGTTTGCGCATCTGCGCGGCGGCGGCGTCGACCAGCTCTTCGTTGCCGTAGCCGAGCGCGGTGCACCAGAGCCCGGCCATGCTGTCGATATAGGCCTTGCCCTCGTTGTCGTAGAGCCAGACGCCCTTGCCGCGCTCGATCACGAGCGGCCCGGTTTCGCGCAGCAAGGCGAGATTGGTGTAAGGATGGACGAGGGTTTCGACGTCGCGGGTGGCGAGATTGCTGAGCACGGCGGTCCTCTGCGGCTGATGGGAAAGCTGAGCCTAATTCAGTTTTGTGTCAAAATACCCCCGTTCGGGGCGGCGACGGCCGTCAAAGTCTGCCGGAAAGCGTCCCCCGATGCGCCGCCTCTTTGGGCAGCGGCACGGCTTCCGACGAATCTCCGCGCACCACCGACACCGCCGGTCCGCCCAGGCGCTCGGCCGGCGCATTGGCGATCAGCGGCTCGGTGACATTCCATTGACAGAGCCGATAGCCGTTGTGTCGTGCGGCAAGATCGACGTGGATATGGTCCTCGTGGAAACCATCCGAGCCGGGTCCGAGCACGGTGCGAAAGCGCAAGCAGGCGCTGAGCCGCATGCCGTCGCGAAAATCCGAGGAAATGTCCCGGTCGGTGGGATGCGCTACGCGGCCGTCGGCGAGATTCAGCGCCGCCAGATCGAAAGCATTGGCTTTGCCGTGCTCGCTCAGCTTGGCGCCGGGAACGTTGTTGCGGCCACGGCACGAATAGGAGTCGGCTTCCTCGATCTCACGCAGCGGCGCGCCGAAATAAGCGACGCTCATGGGCGCCAGGTCGTCACGGACCCAGTCGGCGACGGCTTCCGCCATTTCGCAGCGGGAGACCGCCGCCGGCGTGACCTGGACCTGCCGCCCGTCGCGCAGAACGATACCGTCGATTTCGACCACGTCGGCGGCGGCGCATTCGCCAGGCCCGGCGATGTCGGCAAGCGGACGCACGACAGCGTGTTCGCGCAGGCGCAAAAGGCAGGGCGAAAGCGGCGGCGGGTCCGCGGCTTTTATCTGTTCGCCGGGTGCTGGCATGGCCGCTCCGCCGGAGGTAAGCGCAGCGACTTGCGGCCGCGGCGGCGGCAAGGGCACCGATGCCGCCGCGGCCGATCCAGCAAGGCCGGCCAGCATCAGGAACGCATATTGCTTCCTCATCCCTCTGCGTTGCCGGCATAAATGCGGCTTTTCTGCGAAATCGCTCGCGCGCCGTCGGAAACGCCATCGCCATTGCGCTTCGGCGCGGCCGGCTTTAAGGCTTCGTCTGCCTGATCCGCGGCGGGTAAAGAATGCTCCAGCGCCGAATCGTCGAAGAGCCGGTATCGCAGCTTGCCTTGTGGGCGCGGCGGCTGGCGCTGTTCTCGCTGGTCGCGACCGTCGTCTCCATCATCATCACGCGCTCCGGGCTAATGGAGATCGTGCCGGCGCTCGCCACCTTTGCCGGCGCGCTGGTCTTCGCCGTACTCGGCATGTTGCTGGCGCTGGCCTCGCTGGTGGCGATCTGGCGCGAAGGCGTCGATGGATTGCGTTCGGCCCTCACCGCACTGGCGATCGGCATCGCCCTGCTCGCCTATCCGGCGTATCTCGGCTTCCTCGCCTACCGGCTGCCGGCTATCGTGGATGTCACGACGGATTTCGACGATCCGCCGCAATTCGAAATCATTGCGCGGCTGCGGCCGCGCGGCGCCAACCCCGTTGCTTACGCCGGCGATGCGGCGGCCGACTTGCAACGCGAAGCCTATCCGAATGTCGCCCCCCTCATCGTGACGACAACGCCGCAGCAGACCTTCGATGCGGCGCTGGCCGTGATCACCAAGCGGCGCTGGTCGATCCTGGATCAACAGCCGCCACAAGCCGGCCGCCGCGACGGCCATATTGAGGCCGTGGCACGCACGCCCATCATGGGCTTTCGCGAAGATGTCGTGCTGCGCGTGCGCGCCGATGGCGATGGGGCGCGGCTCGATGTCCGCTCGGCGTCGCGATACGGACGGCTCGATTTCGGCAGCAACGCTTCGCGTATCCAAAAGCTGACCGACGACATCGACGTGCTGCTGGGAACCCAGGCCGCCGAGCACAAGGCGCCCGAACGCACGCCGCCTCAGCGGCCGGGCAAGTCCAAGCCCCGCAAACGGTAGCGTCCCTCGATCGACGGCGGCCCCTCGGTGGCAACGAGACCGCGGGCGACCAGATCCTCGAGATGCGCGAGCACCGAAAGCCGCGCGCCGCCCACGAGCCGCGGATCGATGCCGATATAGATGGCGCGGACCAGCGTCGGAATATCGGCTTCTCCTTTGCTCAACCGGCTCAGGATCGAAGCCTCGCGCGCCTGACGATGGCGAATGAGATAAGCGGCAAAGCGCGGTGCATCCAGCACCATGCCACCGTGGGACGGCAGGTAGATGTCCTCGGGGCGGCGGGCGAGCTTTTCCAGGGACGCCATATAGTCGGCCATGGCGCCATCGGGCGGGGCCACGATGGTGGTCGACCAGGCCATGACGTGATCGCCGGAAAAGATCAGCCGCGGCTCGCGCAATACAAAGGCCATGTGATTGGCAGTGTGGCCGGGGGTGGCCACCGCCTCCACGATCCAACCCGCGCCGGATACGACGTCGCCGTCCGCAAGCTTGACGTCGGGGTTGAAATCGCGATCGGCGGCGGCCTCGGGCCGCGCGGCATCGCCGATATGGAGCGGCCGCGCCGGGCGGTGCGGGCCTTCCGCATAGGTTTTTGCGCCGGTGACTCTTTTGATTGCCGCCGCCGCCGGCGAATGGTCGCAGTGGGTGTGAGTGACGAAAATATGCGTCACCGTTTCGTGCCGCAGGGCATCGAGCAGCGCGGCGATATGCGCCTCGTCAGCGGGACCGGGATCGACGATGGCGACTTGGCCGCGGCCGACGATGTAAGTCACCGTGCCCTTGAAAGTGAAAGGACCCGGATTGGGCGCGAGCAGGCGGCGGACGCTCGGCAAAATCTCCTCAACCCGCCCTGGTGCGAGATCGAAATTTCTATCGAAGCGGATATCGTCCATCGGAATCCAGGCCGCAAAACAGAGTAGCCGCCGGAAGGCGCCGGCGGCCAGGCTCGATCCGATCGCGCAAGACGCCCGCGCTCAGTCAAGCGGCTCGAGATGGACGACCGAGGCGCCGTGATTGTCGCCGAACCAGAGTCCCGGCCGAGCGGCTTTGTTGTCGACGAAGACGCGCCGGATATTGGTGAACTGGCCGGGCGCAAGATATTCGACGAATTCGCCGGTCTTCGGATTGAGCCGCGACACCCGGTCGGTCAGCATCGATCCCGCCCAGACTTCGCCATTGCGGTCGGCCTCGGCGTCATAGGGATTGCCCCAGGTTTCCGGCAGCTTCCATTCGGTAAAACGCTCGGTCTTGGGATCGAACATGGCGATTGCGTTGCCCTGATATTCGCCGAACCAGAGATTGTCCTGGGCATCGACGCGCCCGCGCCGTGGACGCGAACGCGCAAACGGCGTGGCGTAGATCGTCGTCACGTTGGTTTTGGCATCCACCTTACCGATATGCGTGTTGCGATATTCAAGGAGCCAGGGATTGTTGTGGGAATCGGTCGGCATCCCGTAGCCCGTGATCTGCTTGCCGGACGGGTCCGTGGCGATGCCCATCTTCTCGTATTTTTCCGTGTCGGTATGGAATTTATAGAGCGTGTGCGTGCTCTGATCGCCTGTCCAAACCACTCCGTCCACGTCCGAATGCTGCGGCGAGACCATCGAAGCATAGGTGCTGGTGGTCTGTTCGGGGAACGGATAGGGCGTGATCTTTTTCGTCTTCGGATCGATCTTCGCCAGCGCACCCTGCATCATCATGGCGATCCACAATTCGCCCTTCGGATCGACCGCGAGATTGAGCGAGCCGGTCGGCAACTTCGGCTTGAGGAGGGGCAATGGATATTCCATCACCTTGCCGCTGACCGGATCGACCTCGCCGACCACGGGGCTGCCGAAATCCGAATACCAGGCGTGACCGTCGGGCGTGAGCACCACGTCATGCGGCTCCGCGATCGGGCGCGGCAGATCGTATGTCGTGTAGATCACGTGCGTGGCGCGGCCGGTGGGACGCGGCAGCGTCTTCAACGGATAGGAACGTGGGCCCGTGCTCAGATTGACCCTGGCCAGAAGCTCGGCATGCGGCTTGGTGCGCTCGGCCTCCTCCGGTCGGACGCGGACCCGCTCACCGTCAACGAACAGCAACTGGAAATGCTCCGGCGTGCTGCCCGACGAATAGGTCTGCATGCGCTTGAACAATTCCTGGAACTCTTCCGCCGTATGCTTGGAGAATAGAGGCCGCTGCAGATTGTGACAGCCGACGCAGCTCGTGAGGAAGGATTTTTCCTTGTCCGCCGCCGGCACGCTCATGATCCATTCGGCATTGTTGAGCTGTTTTTCCAGATCCTTGGTCTTTTCCAGTTTTATGTCCGCGGTGGCGCCGCCCGTGGCCGGGATATCGACCTCCTTGGGGCCCTGCAGATCGTAGCCGACGGCTCGAATCCAGAGCCCATAATGGCCGGGACTCAGCCGGCCGGCCGGAAAACTGTAATGGCCTTTGTTGTCGCTCACGACGACGGTCGTGACGGTGCTGCCCGCCTTCTTGGCGCCGATGAGAACGCCTTCCATCGCCGGTTCGGCAGCCGACGAGACCTGCCCGCTCAATGGCGCGGTCTGCGCCCGGACGCCATTGGCAATTCCGAAAAATGCCGCAGCCGCGACCGCGGCGAAGAGAATTCCGCTCCTGGGTGAAAAACCACTGGCGCCCATGCCTCGCCTCCCCAAGTGGCTCATGCCACGCCCGCCGTTAGCAAAAAACCGGCGCATCGCAGCGCCGGTTTTTATTTCATCGTCCTAGTCGAGAGGCTCGATTTTTACGATCGAGGCCCCGTGATTGCTGCCGACCCATAACGATGGATTGTCTCTATTATCGACGAAGACGTGCCTGATATTGGTTGGCCGCGGCAGCAGATATTCGAGATCCTCGCCCGTCTTGGTATCGACCCGCGACACGAAGTCGTTATTCATCGAGCCGGTCCAAGCGCGGCCTTTCTTGTCGACCTCGGCATCGTAGGGCGCACTATACGGCGTCGAAATCTTCCACTCCGTGATCTTTTCGGTCTTCGGATCGAACATCCCGATCGCATTGCCGCCGAATTCCGCGAACCACAGGCGATTTTCGGCATCGACGCGGCCGCGGCGCGGCTTCGAATTCGGCGTCGGCGTCGCGTAGATTTTGGCGACTTTGGTCTTGGCGTCGAACAGCCCAATATGGGTATTACCCTGTTCCAGCAGCCAAATATTGTTGTGGATGTCCGGCGGAATGCCATAGGCGTTGATGTGCTTGCCCGCCGCATCCGCCGCCCGGCCCATGTCTTCGTATTTACCGGTGGCGATATCGAAGCGGATCAGGTTGTGCGTTTCCTGATTATTGGTCCAGATTTTCCCATCCACATCGGCGCGCTTCGCCGCCACCATGGTGGATTGCGTGCTCGGCGTCTGCCATTCCTGCGGATAAGGATAGGGCGTGGCCTGCTTGGACTTCGGATCGAATTTGATCAGACCCGCCTGGTACATGTTGGCAAGCCAGAAATTGCCATTGGGATCCTGCGCAATCTGCAACGACCCGACCGGCGCGCCTTCCTTCATTACCGGCAGCGGATATTCCGTCACCTTGCCGGTCTTCGGATCGAGCGTGCCGATGAACTGGAAGGCAAAGTCGGAGTACCAGGCATTGCCGTCCTTATCGAGGATCACGTCGTGCGGCTGCGATTGCTTCCGCGGCAAATCCCACTCGGTATAGATGACGTGCGTGGCTTTGCCCTTCGGCCGCGGCAGCGTTTTCAACGGATAGCTGAGCTGGCCGCCGCTGAGATTATTGGCAGCGAGCCACTCCGCCGCCGGCTTGGCGACGTCGGCGTGGACACGTTCGCGTTGCGAGCGCGGTCCGCCCGTCGGAATCAATTGCGGACGCGTCG
Source organism: Xanthobacteraceae bacterium (assembly GCA_035652315.1). Classification (GTDB taxonomy): domain Bacteria; phylum Pseudomonadota; class Alphaproteobacteria; order Rhizobiales; family Xanthobacteraceae; genus CANKHA01. The sequence continues at coordinate 14,687 of DASREA010000077.1, forward strand.
GTTGGCTGCCTGGCGAATAGAGGCCCATACGCTTGAATACTTCGAGAAATTCCTCGGCGCTGTGCGTAGACATGAAGACGCGCTGCAGCGTGTGGCAGCCGACGCAACTTCCCAGGAAAGCCTTTTGCTGATCGGTGCCGGGCGCGCTCAGCAGCCACTCGGCGTTGGAGAGTTGCGCAGCGAGATTCTTGGTCTTGACCAGCTTGAGATCGGCGGTCGCGCCGGCGCCGGTCACATCGACCGATTTCGGCCCATCGAGATTGTAGCCGACCGCGCGAATTGAAATTGCGTATTTGCCGGAATCCAGCCGGCCGGCCGGAAAGCTGTATTGGCCCTTGTCGTCGGTGACCACGGACACCGTCACATTCGAGCCGTCCTTCTTGGCGCTGACGATCACACCTTCCATCACCGGCTCTTCCGCCGAGGTCACCTTTCCATGCAAGGGCGAGGCGCCCTGCGCCTCAACGCCGCTACTGCCAAGGTGAAGGAAAGAGACGGTCAGGCCGGTAAGAGCCAATAGACCTAGTTTTGACGTCGCCATCGGGTAGCCTCCCCAAAATATCTTCTTCTTTTCAGACGAAATTATTGCACATTCCGGTTGAGGAGGCAAAAATCGAAACGCTTTTCGCAGGCTGTGGATTAAAGGGCGCCGCAGGCAACCGCCCCGCAAAAGCAGGGCGATCAGGCCGCAACGCCCGCGAGACCGTGCCGGCGGACGAGTTCCCTATAGGTGGGCAGGGCCGCCGCTTCGAGCGCACGCGTGGCCTGCGGCGAAAGCTTGTCGCGCCGGTCAATCATCTGAGCGTTGATGCCGTAGGTCTCCACGTCGAAGGATGAATTCGGCCTGACCGGATTCCGCAGGAAGGTGGGCGTGAGCAGAATGGGATCGAAGGCGATGCCGATGAATTCGGCGACACGGCGGAGCGATGCGCCGTAGTTATCGACAAAGCCGGGCTGCTTCGGTGTAAAGAGCGACGTGCCGAGATGCTCCTGCGATCTATCCAGCGGCAAGCACAAAGAGTCCGGTGAAGGCCTTATGCGGTGCGTCGGTGTGCAGGCTTATCGCGTAGCCCGCCAGGCAGCGGAAACTTCCAATCTGATCCGAATGTCGTGCCTGAGACTGCTTGGCAGGAATGGTCGGAGTGGCAGGATTTGAACCTGCGACCCCCACGTCCCGAACGTGGTGCGCTACCAGACTGCGCTACACTCCGACAGAGGCCGGACTTATAGCCGCC
>DASREA010000078.1:0-4094 GCA_035652315.1 Xanthobacteraceae bacterium
GACGGCGTCGCTGCCCGCGGCTCCATGGTGCGCGCGAGCTTGGGATCGAGGGTCGTCACCGAGAGTGCCACCTTGGCGAGGTTGCGCTCGGCCATTCGCGCGAGAATGTCGATGTCGCGCAGCACCAGCGCCGATTTGGTCACGATGCCGACGGGATGTCCCGCCCGCTCCAGCACTTCGAGGATGCGGCGCATGATCTGGTAGCGGCGTTCGATGGGCTGGTAGGGGTCGGTATTGGTGCCGATGGCGATGGTGCGCGGCTCGTAATTTTTCGCCGACAATTCCTTCTCCAGGAGTTCCGGCGCATCCGGCTTGGCGAACAGCTTGGATTCGAAATCGAGGCCGGGCGACATGCCGAGATAAGCATGGGTCGGCCGCGCAAAGCAGTAGACGCAACCGTGCTCGCAGCCGCGATAGGGATTGATCGAACGGTCGAAGGAAATGTCGGGCGACTGGTTGCGGGTGATGATTTTTCGCGTGGCGTCCAGCGTCACCGTGGTCTTGAACGGCGGCAGATCTTCCAGGCTGCGCCAGCCGTCGTCGAAAGCGACCCGCGCCAGCGGTTCGTAGCGGCCCGAGGCATTCGAGACGGTACCGCGCCCGCGGCGGCGCTCGCGGTCGATCGCCGTGCCAAGCATGCCGGCATCGGAAAAATCGCCCGCCGGCGACGAGGGCAGCGCTGCAGCGCGGCCGGCAAGAGTGGGAATTGGTTTTGTGTCCGGCCGCGCGCCAACCTTTGGAGTTGGCGCACGGTCCGGGCGGCTGACCGGTTCCCATTCAGCCTGACCGGGTGCCGTCGGCGGGCGCTTGAGGGCTGTCGAAGACTGAGCCATGGCCTCAACCTAATACGGAGACATGAACATAACAAGAACATTAACCAGGATTGACGAAATGCACCTATATTTGGGTGCTTTCAAGGCGGCGCACCACATCATTTAGCTAACGGAGGTTAGGCCGGAAGGTTCCGATCCCACCGCGGCGGTCCGAATCGGCCCTGGGGGACAGCTTATTTTGCCGGCGTCTTCGTCTTTTGACGGCGCAGATGCTCGTCGAGCCGCGGCATGATCTCGACGAAGTTGCAGGGCCGGTGCCGGTAGTCGAGCTGATATTTCAGGATTTCATCCCAGGCGTCGCGGCAGGCCCCCGGCGACCCGGGCAGGCAGAAGATGTAGGTCGCCCCGGCCACGCCGGCGCAGGCGCGCGATTGGATGGTCGAAGACCCGATCTTGGGAAAGCTGACCATATGGAACAGGGTGGCGAAGCCTTCCATCCGCTTTTCGAATAGAGGCTCCACCGCTTCGGGCGTCACGTCGCGCCCGGTGAAACCCGTGCCGCCGGTGGTGATGACCACGTCGATCTGCGGATTGGCGATCCAAGCGCGCAACCAGGTCCTGATCTCCTCAATATCGTCGCGCACGATTTGCCGGTCCGCGACTACGTGCCCGGCCGCCTCGATGCGCTCCGCCAGCAATGCGCCGGACTTGTCCTCGGCCTGGGCGCGCGTGTCGGACATGGTCAGCACCGCGATTTTCAGCGCTATGAAAGGGCGCGTTTCATCGATTCCGGGCATCAGCTTCGCTCTGTTTGATCAGCCGCCGTCGCGACGCGCTGCACACCCCCAAGTATAGCCGCTATTGCGGCTCCGTCTTCCAATACCGTTGCCACACCGGTTTACCAAGATCCCAATCTTTGTCGGCATTTTTTGCCTAGCGCCGCAATTCGGCGATTAAGCCGATTTTTACTTTGAATCACCATGATGCTGCGTGTCGGTTGTAGGTCCCGCGTCGCCGACTGCGTCGCCTGAGTCAGAGTACTGAGTCATGGTTGTGTCGCGTCGCGGGGCGCTCGCAAGGGCGCCCCGCAGGCATTTGGATTCCCGTGCTGGCGCACACATCGTGGTGGGCGACTGCGTCGCCGAAATGGCAAAGTTGACCGCGGGTTCCGTCGATCTCGTCTTTGCCGATCCGCCTTACAATTTGCAGCTTCAGGGCGACCTGAAACGGCCCGACGATTCCAAGGTCGATGCGGTCGACGACGACTGGGACAAGTTTTCCAGCTTCGCCGCCTACGACGATTTCACCCGCGCCTGGCTGCTCGCCTGCCGCCGGGTCATGAAGCCGGCGGCGACCCTGTGGGTGATCGGCTCCTATCACAACATCTTTCGCGTCGGCGCGATCCTGCAGGACCTCGGCTTCTGGATTTTGAATGACGTGGTCTGGCGCAAGACCAATCCGATGCCGAATTTCCGCGGCCGCCGCTTCACCAATGCCCACGAGACGTTGATCTGGGCGGCGCGCGATGCCGGCGCCAAAGGATACACTTTCAATTATGAGGCGCTGAAGGCGGCCAACGACGACGTGCAGATGCGCTCCGACTGGACCCTGCCGCTTTGCACCGGCGAGGAACGGCTGAAAGGCGGCGACGGCAAGAAGCTGCATCCGACGCAGAAGCCGGAGGCGCTGCTCGCCCGCGTGATCCTGTCATCGTCGCGCACCGACGATCTCGTGCTCGATCCCTTCTCCGGCACCGGCACCACCGGCGCGGTGGCGAGAAAGCTCGGCCGCCGCTTTATCGGCATCGAGCGCGATGCAAGCTATGCCAAGGCCGCGCGCGAACGCATCGCTGCGGTCAAACCGCTGCCGCCGGAAACCCTGGCTCCGATCAAAACCGCCCGCGAGGCGCCGCGCGTCGCCTTTGCCACTCTGGTGGAGCGCGGCCTGGTGCTGCCGGGCAAGCACCTCGTCGACGCCAAGCGCCGGCACAAGGCGCTGGTGCGCGCCGACGGCGCCATCAGCCTCGGCGAAAGCATCGGTTCCATTCACCGCATCGGCGCGCTGGCGCAGGGGCTCGAGGCCTGCAACGGCTGGACTTTCTGGCACGTGGAGACCGACAAGGGTCTCACCTCCATCGACGCCTATCGCGCCATGATCCGCGCCGAGATGACCGGCTGACCCCCCGCCGTTCCTCATTGGGAACCGCCATGCCGTCCAGGACTTATCGCAGGAAGCGGTAAACTGGAGCATGACAATGGGCTGGTTCTCATCCGACATCGAAAACGTGGACGATCTCTTCCGCCATTCGCTGCAGGACATCTATTACGCCGAGCAGCAGATCGAGAAATCGCTCCCCGACATGATCGAAAAGGCATCGGACGCCGAATTGAAGAAAGGCTTCCGCATGCATCTCAAGCAAACCAAGCAGCAGATCAAACGGCTCGACCAGGCCTTCAAGAAGCTGAAGTCGAAACCGAAGGGGACCAAATGTCCGGCAATCGACGGCATCATCGACGAGGCCAACGAGATTGCCGGCGAGGTGGCGGACAAGATGGTGCTCAACGCGGCGCTCATCGCCGCCGCGCAAGCGATCGAGCATTATGAGATCACCCGCTACTGCACGCTCGTCGCCTGGGCCAAATTGCTCGGCCTGAACGACGTCGCCAAGCTTCTCGCCGCCAACCTCAGGGAGGAGAAGGCCACCGACAAGAAGCTGAATGGCATCGCCAAGCGCAAGATCAACCGCAAGGCGCTCGCAAGACAACAGAAGCCGATGCGGAGCAGCCGCAACGAACAAATGGAAGCCGACGCGGCATTGCTGGCCGCCGCCGGCATCCCGCCGGTCTAGTTCGCCCGCTCCAGACTTTTGTCCAGCGCATGCGCAAGCACTTTGCGCATGACGCTCGGCAAGGCTTCATCGGCAAGCTGCGGCAGCGGCACCCAGCGCGCGCCGACCGGCGCCGGCGTGCCGGCCGGCACATCCGCCGCAAAGACAGTCAGTTCGAGTGGAAAATGCGTGAACACATGGCTGACGACGCCGGGAATGCGGCGCCACTCGCTCTCCCTCTCCCCATTGGGGAGAGGTGAAGATAACCGCGGCGCTTGCGTGAGCGCCTTTTGGTTTTCGAAATCCGCCGTCCATTCCGTGGTCGGAAACTCGGTCATACCGCCGAGCAGACCCTTTGCCGGGCGCGTGCGCACCAGCAACTTGCCGTCTTCGCGCAAGAGAAAAAAAACGGCGCCGCGGCGGAGCCTGCCTGTCACTTTGGGCGCTTTGCGCGGAAACGTCTCCTGATCCCCGCGCCGCCGCGCGGCGCATAG
>DASREA010000079.1:0-10945 GCA_035652315.1 Xanthobacteraceae bacterium
CGTCCGGCACTAATCTTTCTGCCGCGCCAGAATGCGCTGTGCCCGCAGCAAATGCGGGCGGTCGTACATCATGCCGTCCACCGCGACTGCGCCTTTATCCGGCGCAGCGGCGAAAGCGGCGGCAACCGTGCGCGCCCAGGCAAGCTGCTTTTCGGTCGGCATGAAGGCTTCGTCGATAATCGGAATTTGCGCCGGATGGATCGCAAGCTTGCCGGCGAAGCCAAGCTGGGCCGCTTCCTGCGCCTCACGGCGCAATCCTTGTTCGTCGCGGAAATCGGGATAGACGGTATCGATCGCCAGCACGCGCGCGGCGGTGGCAGCCGTCAAGCAAAGCGTACGCGCCAGCCGGTAGGGGTCGAGGAAACCCTCCGGCGCGCGGCTCGTCTCGGCGCCGAATTCGAAACTCAGATCCTCGCTACCCCAGGTCAGCCCGCAAAGGCGGCGGCTTGCTCCGGCATAACTACCGGCGGCGAACAGCGCGCCCGCGCTCTCGATAGCGAATGCGAAGATCCCGATACTTGACTCGGGCAGGCCGTGCAGGGCTTCGCGGGCGGTGAGCTTGGCGTCGAGATGAACGATCGATGCGCCGCCTTCCGCTTTGGGCAGCACCACGGCGTCCGGCTTTGCGGCGATGGTTGCATCGAGGTCGGCATCGGTTAGTCCACTGCCGAGGCCGTTGACTCGCACGAACAGGCGAGGGCGGTCGGGCGTGTGCGCAACCTCGTTCAGGAAAGCTACGGCATTCGCGCGCGCCCCCTGCTTTTGCTCCGGCGCGACGGCGTCTTCCAGGTCAAGGATCACGGCGTCGGCGCCGCTGGTCAGCGATTTTTCCAGTTTGCGCGGACTGTCGGCGGGAACGAAAAGAAGCGAGCGCATCAGACGCTTCGCATGCGCATGAAAACCTGGCGGCGGCATTCCGCCACCATGGTGCCGTCGTGTTTGAAGGCGCGGTGATGAAATTCGACGATCCCGGCGCCGGGATGTGATTTCGATGGACGCTTGCTGACGACTTCCGTCGTGCAATGCACGGTGTCGCCCTCGAACAGTGGATGCGGGAATCTCACGTCGGTCATCCCTAGATTGGCGATCGTGGTACCAACCGTCAGGTCATTGACCGAAATGCCGATCATCAGGCCGAGCGTGAATAGCGAATTCATCACCGGCTGACCCCATTGCGTCTCGGTCTCGCAGAAATGCCGGTCGATGTGCAGCGGCTGCGGGTTCAGCGTCATATTGGAGAAGAGCATATTGTCCATCTGTGTCACTGTGCGGGTGAGGCGGTGATGCACCAGCTCGCCGATGACGAGATCCTCGAAATAAAGCCCGCCCCGCTGATGCCGTTCGGCCGCTTTTTCCTGCATGGTTTCCGCTTCCCCGGCGGGCGCCCCCGCGTTAACCGCTCATTTACCATAATCGCGCAAGCTGGCGCAGGCTGAGTCCATCTGCGCGCCGCGCGGCTCGGGCCGGGCAGACCCTCCATGACAGCCGATCCCATCAGCAGCGCCAATGCTGCGCTGTCACAGATCACCACCGCCATTCGCCAAGCGGCGCAGGCGGTCGGCACGAGCTTTTCTTATCTACTGGCCACTGCCAAGGTGGAATCGAATTTCGACCCCGGGGAAAAGGCGAGCACGTCCTCGGCCCAGGGGCTGTTCCAATTCGTCGATCAGACATGGCTGGCCACGCTCAAGGAAGCCGGGGCGCGCTTCGGCTATGGCGATTATGCGGATGCGATCACGGCGACGCCGAACGGCCGCATGGAAGTGAATGATCCGGCGTTGCGCGGCGAGATTCTCCGGCTGCGTAACGATCCGGCGGCGAATGCGGCGATGGCCGGCGTCTATACGCGCAACAACGCCGAATATCTCACGGAAAAGCTCGGCCGGGCGCCCACGGAAGGCGAGCTTTACATGGCGCATTTTCTCGGCGCCGGCGGCGCCGCCAAATTGATCTCCGCGGCAAATTCCAATGTCAGCGGCGAAGCGCTTTTCCCCGCCGCGGCGCGGGCCAACCGCTCGGTCTTCTACGATTCACAAGGACGCGCCCGCAGCGCGGGCGAGGTCTATGCCACCCTGAACGCCCGCTACGCTGCGGCCCGCGCCCGCACTGGGCCGCTGGTTGCGGCGGCGGCGCCCCCGGTCTCGGCCAAGCCGACAAAGCCGGTTCCGGACACCGCCGGCACGGTGCAGGCATTTGCCGCCGGCGATACCACCCCACCTTTGCGCGATTCCGAGCCGGTGTTTTATGCGCTGTTCCACACCGGCCGCCGCGTCGGTGCGCTGGCCGCGCGCGTCAACCAGCTCTGGAGCGTGCCCCTGCCGACGACGCAGGTTGCCACAGCAGATGCCTCCGGGCGGCCGCTGGATCTTTTCCAGGAGGCGCAGCCGCGCGTCCGCGAGCTGTTTCACGGTCAAGGCTGACCTGAAAATCCCCGCCATCCCTGCAAGCTTATGGTGAACCCTTTGTTAAGCGGCTGCCATTAGGATCGGCTGTGCTGGCGCCGTGCGCCGATGCCGCGGGGTCGCGGTTTGTTTGTGAGTAGTCGGGCCCATGATTGTTCGTGAGTTCCTGTCCTGGCTGCAGAGCGCGCCGCCGAGCGAGCGCGCCGAAGGCGCCAGTGCCTTGGCCCGGGCCTATCTCTTCTCGCCGCTTTCCATCGACGACCGCGCCGCTGCCGAAGGGGCGATGCTGCTGCTGCTCGACGACCCGTCGCCGCTGGTGCGGCGCGCGCTGGCGCAGGCCTTCGCGTCCAGTCAGACGGCGCCACCGGCCGTGGTGCATGCGCTCGCCGCGGATCAGGCAGACGTGGCGGCCGTCGTCCTCGAACATTCCCCGCTCTTCGTCGACGCCGATCTCGTGGATTTCGTCGCCGCCGGGGCGTCTGCCGTGCAAACCGCGATCGCGCGGCGGCCGCTGCTGCAGCGTTCGGTGGCTGCCGCCATCGCCGAGGTCGGTTCCGCAGCGGCTTGCCTGGAGCTGATCGAGAACGCCGACGCGGATATCGCGCCGTTTTCGATCGATCGCATCGTCGCCCGCCATGGCCATCTGGCAGCCGTCCGCGAATCGCTTTTGGCGCGCAATGACTTACCGGTGCCGACGCGGCAGGCCCTGGTGGCGAAACTGTCGCAGACGCTCGCGGATTTCGTCACAGCGCGAGCCTGGCTCGCGCGCGAGCGCGCCGCGCGCATTGTCAGCGAAGCTTGCGAGAAGGCGACCGTGGTGCTGGCCGCTGAATCCGGCCATGGGGAGATGCGGCCTCTGGTGCGGCACCTGCGGGAAACCGGCCAACTTACTGCGGGGCTGGTTTTGCGCGCGCTGCTTAGCGGCAATTCGTTGCTCTTCGAAGAATCGCTGGCGGAACTGTCAGGCATGCCGGTGGAGCGCGTGACCGGCCTCGTTCACGGCAAAGGCAATGCCGGATTCCGCGCTCTCTACGAAAAAGCCGGTTTGCCGGCCGCAACCTTTCCAGCCTTCCGCGAGGCAATCGCGGCGATGCACGAGGACGGCTTCCTCGGCGACTGCGGCGATGCCAGCCGGCTCAAGCGGCGCATGATCGAGCGCGTGCTCACCCGCTGCGAGGAAGCGGCGCTTGACCACGTCGATTCATTGATGACGTTGCTGCGGCGCTTCGCGACGGAAGCGGCGCGCGATGAGGCGCGCATGTTCTGCGAACAGTTGGCACGCGCGCCGGCCGATGATTTCGTTGCCGAGCGGCTGATCGCCGCGCCGGTCTATGATTTCGCCCCCGAGCGTCTGGCTGCGGCTTGATCCTCAATTCGGCCAAATTGTCCCCAGCATGTGGCCGGCCGCCTTTGGAGCTTCCATTTTAAGCTGCAGGTGGAATTTCATGCCCGCATTCAATAGCCGCTTTGCCTATGGCTCCGTCTCCCGCGCCTTTCATTGGCTCACTGTCGTCTTGGTCCTGGCCGCCTACATTCTCAGCAGGGGTGGGCCCGAGCAGCGCGTCTATGCGGCGTCTTCGGATTTCATTCGGCAAACCCATGAAAGTCTGGGAATGCTGGTATTCGCGCTCGTGCTGCTGCGGCTGATGTGGCGGCTGGTCGATCCCACGCCGGAAGATCCGCCAATGCCGGCCTGGATGAGTGCTGCGGCGAGCGCGGTGCATGGTCTGCTTTATGCCTTGCTCATCGCCATTCCGCTCACCGCGATCGCCGGCGCCTGGCTGGAAGGTCATCCGGTCAACTTGTTCCTGCTCGGCGACATCGGGCCCGCAATGCCGCTGGCGCACGCCTTTGGCGCCTGGCTCGCGGAGCTTCATACCTGGCTGGGCAACGCGATCTTATGGGTCGCCGGCCTGCATGCTGCGGCCGCGCTCTACCACCATTTTATTCTGCGCGACGAGGTGCTGGTCGGAATGCTTCCTTCCATACGCCGCGTGACGACGCTGCGGCCCGAAGAGAAGACCTAAGACGCTTCCGGCACCAAAGGCGGACCGACGATGCCGTCGAGATATTCCGGCCGGTGCCGGTTTTCGTCGAGCAGGAATTCGTCGGTCACTTCGCGCAGCCGCTTGGTCAGCCTGTCGGCCATTTGCTGGGCGTCAGAACGCGCATACTCGCGATAGATGGCGCGCACCGCATCGACGTGCTGATTGACGAGGGCCAGGGGGATGCGGGTCATTTCCGGCGTGTGCTCGATCAGCCGGCAAAGGCTGTCAGCAGTGCCGGCGAGGGCAGGGAAGCCAAAGGTTGCCGCTTCCCCTTTGATGTCATGCGCGGCGTGGAAAATCGCGTCACGCGTCTGCTGATAGAAGCCTTTCTCCGTCACGGCTTGGCGGGCCCGGTCCAGACGCTCGCATTCACTGTCCATCCATGCCGCGAATTCGCTCGACAATTCGGCGAGCGCCGCCTCGGCGCGGGCCACCGGATCGTCCTGCGGCTCGGCAGGATCGGCGGGCACCGCCGCCTCGCGCAGGGCATGCGGCGGCAGGATGACTTCATGGTCCCCGTAAGTGGTGATGGCTGGTCGTTCCTTCGCAGGCATGACTTTCCGATACTCCTGATCTCAGCCGGGAGTTTTGGCCTTTTCCAATAGCGATTGTTGCCGGATGACATCGGCCTTGCCGCCCCGGCGGCGTTCGGGCCCGACGTAGTTGGCATTCACGTTGCGCCGCCGGTCCGGGCCAAAATAGGTTTTTGTCTTGATGAATGGGCGCGGATTGACGACGACGTTAAGGACACGCTGGTAGAGCGCCTTGGCCGAAATCGGCTTGGCGAGAAATTCAGTGACGCCGGCGTCGCGCGCGGCCACCACGCGCTTCTTTTCAGAGTGGCCGGTGAGCATGATGATCGGCACATAAGGATTGGCATTGGCGCCAGGCTGACGGATCATCTGCGTCAACTCGAGGCCGTCGAAGATCGGCATCGCCCAATCGGTAAGCACGATGTCCGGCATGTAATGAGTGAAGGCTTCGAGCCCCGCTGCGCCGTCTTCCGCTTCATAGACCTCCCGGGTGCCGAAGCCGTGCAGCAATGTGCGCAGGATGCGGCGCATGTGCGCGTTGTCGTCGATGACGAGGAAACGCAACCGGTTGAAATCGATGCGGACCATCAATGGCTCGATGAAGCGGCGGGCCCACGACCCGCGTCCATCTAAAGGTAGCTTGATGCCGTTAACGCCGGGTTAAGCATCTGGGCATCAAATCTTCATGATTTCAATGGCTTAGATGGGGATCGGGGCGGCGGCTGGATCTTCAATAGCCAAACTGTTCGCGCAGGATCCGTTCGTCGAGGCTGTGCCCGGGGTCGAACAGCATGTGCATGGAGATGCTGTGGTCCATACGCACGTCGACCGACTGGACCGAGCGCACCTCGTCGTGGTCGGCGACCGCGGCGACGGGCCGCTTCTCCGCCTCGAGGATTTCCACGGTGACCGTGGCGGTGTCTGGGAGCAGCGCGCCACGCCATCGCCGCGGGCGAAAGGGGCTGATGGGCGTGAGCGCCATCAGCGGCGCGGCGATGGGGATAATCGGCCCTTGCGCCGACAGGTTATAGGCGGTCGAGCCGGCCGGCGTAGAAACCAGCACCCCATCGGCGATGAGCTCGGCAAGCCGTTCCTTCCCATCGATCAGGATGCGCAGATGCGCGGCCTGGTGCGTCTGGCGGAACAGCGAGACCTCGTTGAAGGCATAGAATTCCTGGGTCCCGCCGGCAGTCTTGCGCGCTTGCATCAGCAGCGGATGAATAACCGCGACCTCCGCGGCGGCGAGCCGTTCCTTCAGATATTCCAGGGAAAACTCATTCATGAGAAAGCCGACGGTGCCGCGGTGCATGCCGTAGATCGGCTTGCCTGATTTCATGAAGCGATGCAGGCTTTGCAGCATGAGTCCATCGCCGCCGAGCGCGACGATGACGTCCGCGGTCGCCGGATCGGCATCGCCGTAACGGCGGGCGAGGGCGGCATGCGCGGCGTCGGCGTCGGGACTGGGGCCGGCGATAAACGCGATCCGCTCGTAGCGGCGCGGGGACTGGCTCATAGGCGAACCTTGTAAAAGCCCGGGCGTTTTCCCGTAACGTCGCGATATCGGCCACCGGCAGGATGAAAAACAGGATGACCGACAGGGAGCGCGTAGTTTTCGTCTATACGACCTACCCGTCCATTGTCGAGGCGGAGGAGGCGGGGCGGGCTCTGGTCGAGCAGCGGCTTGCTGCCTGCGTCAACATCCTGCCGGCGATGATTTCCTACTACCGCTGGCAGGGAGCCATCGAGCGCGGCGAGGAAGTGGTAATGATCATCAAGACGCGTGCCGCACTGGCGGAGCAAGTTCGCGCCGCGGTCAAGGCTCGCCATTCCTATACGATGCCGGCCATTCTCGTACTGCCGATCGAAAGCGTGGATCAGACCTATCTCGACTGGATGATGGGGGAGACAGAGCAGGCCGTTTCGACATTGGAAAGATAGCGCGAAGCATCTATACAAATAGCGGCAATTGCCCGGAAAATGCCTGTTTGAGGGATATTAACGGGCGGCGTCCAGGCTGAAGTCAGCGTGCAGGACAACGGAACGCGGCAGGCCGTTCCTTCAACCACTGGGATTTCATGTCGGTACTCAGACCGCACCATGCGGGACAGCAGTCGGAGCTATCGCAAGCGCTTTCCGCCTGCCGTCTGGCTTTCGTCGGCATCGGCGTCTTCAGCGGCGTTACCAATATCCTGATGCTGACCGGCTCTTTTTATATGCTTGAGGTCTATGATCGCGTGCTGCCGAGCCGGAGTGTGCCGACACTGGTCGGACTATCGATCATTGCGGCGACGCTTTTCCTCTTTCTCGGCATCGTGGATTTGATTCGCGGCCGCGTGCTCGTGCGCGTTGGGGCGTCACTCGATCAGGCGCTCAGTGGTCGCGTCTTTGACGCCGTCGTGCGCTATCCGTTGAAGGCGGGAATTCGCAGCGACGGTCTGCAATCGTTGCGCGATCTCGACAACGTGCGGACCTTCCTTTCCGGCAGCGGGCCCTTGGCGCTTTTCGATCTGCCCTTCATGCCGCTCTACCTGGGAATTTGCTTCCTCTTTCATTTCTGGATCGGCGTCACCGCGCTTGTCGGCGCGTTGATTCTCGTATCGCTGACGCTGCTCACCGAATACCTGACGCGCGAGCCGGCCAAGACCGCTACCGGATTCGCAATCACGCGAAACGGGCTGGCGGAGGCTAGCCGGCGCAATGCCGAAGTGCTGGCGGCGATGGGAATGGGCAAGCGCATGCATCAGCGCTGGAGCGAGGCCAACGATAAATATCTCGCCAGCCAGCAACAGGCCAGCGACGTCACTGGCGGCCTCGGATCGATTGTCAAGATTCTGCGCATGATGCTGCAATCCGCCTTGCTCGGCGTCGGCGGCTATCTGGTTGTGCGCCAGGAGGCGACCGCCGGCATTATCATCGCCGGTTCCATTCTGGGTGCGCGCGCGCTGGCGCCAGTCGATCTCGCCATCGCCAATTGGCGCGGCTTCGTCGCCGCGCGGCAAAGCTGGGAACGCCTGAACAAGCTTTTGACGCTGCTGCCGCCGGTGGCGGAGCCGATGACGCTGCCTGCGCCGACCGCGACATTGGCGGTGGAGAACGTCAGTGGCGCGCCGCCCGGCGTGCAAAAGCTGGTGGTGCAGGACGTCCATTTTTCGCTCAAGGCCGGCAGCGGCGTCGGCATTATCGGACCGAGCGCGTCCGGCAAGTCGTCGCTTGCGCGTCTGCTCGTCGGTGTCTGGCAGCCGCTGCGCGGCAAAGTCACGCTGGACGGCGCTTCGCTCGATCAATGGGGTGCCACAGGCAAGCACATCGGATATTTGCCGCAGGACGTCGAATTGTTTGCCGGCACGGTGGCGGAGAACATCGCGCGTTTTGAGGCCGACGCCAGGTCCGAGGACATTCTCGCGGCAGCGGAGGCGGCGGGCGTGCATGAGATGATCCTCAAATTGCCGGCCGGCTACGACACCGATGTGGGGGAGCAAGGCACGGCTCTCTCCGCCGGCCAGCAGCAGCGGATAGCGCTGGCGCGCGCGCTGTATGGCGATCCGTTTCTTGTCGTTCTCGATGAGCCCAATTCCAATCTCGACGCCGATGGCGAGATCGCTTTGACCCGGGCCGTGCAGGGCGTCCGCAACCGCGGCGGCATAGTTGTCGTCGTCGCGCATCGGCCGACGGCCATCGCGGCGGTCGATTTCATCCTGGTGATGAACCAAGGTCGGGCCCAGGCCTTCGGGCCGAAAGATGACGTGCTTGCCAAGGTCTTACGCCGCGATGCCGGGGCGCCTGGTGCGTTGAAGGTGGTTTCCGACAAGCCGGTGCAACAAAATGAAAGGATCGCGCCGTGAGCGCGCAGAGATTGCTGCCGCCGCAGGATTCGATCCGCCGCCATCTATTGACGGGCGGGGTTGTCGTGTTGCTGCTGGTCGGCGGCATCGGTGGCTTGGCGGCGACGACGCAATTTGCCGGGGCGGTGATCGCGCAGGGCCAACTCGTTGTCGACACCAGCGTCAAGAAAGTGCAGCACCCCACCGGCGGCGTGGTCGCGAAGTTGTTCGTGCGCGAAGGGGCGCATGTTAAAGCCGGCGAAACCCTGGTGCGGCTCGACGACACGCAAACCCGCGCCAATCTCGGCGTCATTAACGCCGCGCTCGATGAGGCGGTGGCGCGCGCCGCCCGCGACGAGGCCGAGCGCGACGGGGCCAAAGACATCAGCTTTCCGCCGGAGCTTCTGGCGCGGCAGGACGATCCGAAAGTCGCGCGGCTGATCGGCGGCGAGCGCAAGTTGTTCAATACCCGCCGGGAAACGCGCGAGGGCCAGAAGGCGCAACTCAACGCGCGCATCGCCCAATTGCGCGAGGAGATCAGCGGAAACGAGGCCTCGCAGCAGGCGAAGGATCAGCAGATCGAATGGGTGAACAAGGAGCTGCAAGGCGTGCGCTCGTTATGGGCGAAGGAGCTGGTGCCCTTCGTCCGCATCGCGACACTCGAGCGCCAGGCCGCGGAGCTTGCCGGCGAGCGCGGCCAGACCATCGCCACGGTGGCGCAGCTCAAGGGCAAGATCAGCGAGATCGAACTTCAGATCCTGCAGATCGATCAGGATATGCGCACCGAAGTCAGCAAAGAGCTTAGCGACATGCGCGCCAAGATTTCGGAATATTCGGAAAAGAAAATCGCCGCCGAGGACAGCCTGAACCGCATTGAGATCCGCTCGCCGCAGGAGGGCGTGGTGCTGCAATTGGCGGTGCATACGGCGGGTGAGGTGATTGCGCCGGGTGAGCAGATCATGCTGATCGTGCCGGAAGCGGAAGCGTTGACCGTTGAAGTCAAGATCAATCCGCAGGATATCGATCAGGTTCAGCTCGGCCAGCCGGCGACGGTGCGCTTTTTGTCGTTCAACTGGCGCACGACGCCGGAAATCAACGGGACGGTGAGCCGCATTTCCGCGGACGTCACGCAGGACCCGAAGACCGGCGTGTATTTCTACACCGTGCGTATCGCGATTCCGCAGGCGGAAATAAGCAAGCTCGGCGACGTCAAATTGATCCCCGGCATGCCGGTCGAGGCATTCATGCAGACCGGAGAACGCACCGTGCTGTCGTATCTCACCAAGCCGCTGCACGATCAGCTGATGCGGGCGTTCCGGGAAAAATAAGGCGAGCGGATTGCCGGTCCGCGCACCGGCGACCGTTACTTTGCCATAATTATTTTTAATGCTGTGCCTTGAGCCTGAGGCAACGGATCGCGCCGCCATGGATGACCAAGAAGGTGCCTAGAGCGGGGAAAATCGGCTAGAAATCTAAAAACCTGTTCCAGAAATTGGAGCATTGTTAGGGTAATCAAATCTATAGATTACCTGCGAGCACCTGGCCGTCCAGCGGGCCGTTAGAGCGCGTGGAGATTCTCGAAAGATGGCTACTGCCGTTTCAGTGAATGCGACCGGCAACGCGGATATCGACGGCGTTCTTGCCGGGGTGCGTTGGAGCGGTCCGGTCACCTACAGCTTTCCGGATTCCCCCACCGATTATGCTTCCGGTTACGGCTATGGCGAGCCGCACAGCAATTTCAGCCAGATCGCCGCCGGGACTCTAGCTGCGGTGGATGCGGTCATGGCTTCGCTCGAAGCCCTTACCAACATCACTATAAACTACGCTGGGACGAACGGCGCAGACGTCATGCTGGCAAAATCGTCCGCGGCCAATCCGACCTCCTATGCCTATTATCCGGGAAATTACGCCGAAGGCGGCGATGTCTGGTTCGGCACCGCTTACGATTACTCACATCCGCATCCCGGCGATTACTACTACGCCACCGTAGTGCACGAGATCGGTCACGCATTCGGCCTCAAGCACGGGCAGGAAAGGGGCGGCCCGGCGAATGTCGCGCTGCCTTCGCAGCACGACGATCTCGAATATTCGGTGATGACCTACCGGAGCTATATCGGCGGATCGACGACCGGCGGCTATAC
>DASREA010000080.1:0-13720 GCA_035652315.1 Xanthobacteraceae bacterium
CCGACGAGGTGGTGGCGCTCGCCTCCCGCCGCAGCCTTGGCGTCGAGGTCTCCTACGGGGACAAGACGCTGAAGGTCAAAGCGCTCGAGCATTTCGACTTCTCCGACGTCGACATCTGCCTGATGTCGGCGGGCTCGCCGGTATCCAAGGAATGGTCGCCCAGGATCGCCGCCGCCGGCGCGGTGGTGATCGATAATTCATCGTGCTGGCGCTACGACGCCGACGTGCCGCTGATCGTGCCGGAGGTGAACGCCGACGCGGCGGCCGGCTTCCGCAAGAAGGGCATCATCGCCAATCCGAACTGCTCCACCGTCCAGCTCGTGGTCGCGCTCAAGCCGCTGCACGACAAGGCGCGGATCAAGCGCGTGGTGGTCGCCACCTATCAGTCGGTCTCCGGCGCCGGCAAGGACGCGATGGACGAGCTGTTCGCGCAGACCAAGGCCGTGTTCACCCTGGAAGAGGTGGAGAGCAAGAAGTTCGCCAAGCGCATCGCCTTCAACCTGATCCCGCAGATCGACGTGTTCATGGACGACGGCTTCACCAAGGAAGAATGGAAGATGGTGGTGGAGACCAAGAAGATCCTCGATCCCAAGATCAAGCTGGTCGCCACCTGCGTGCGCGTGCCGGTCTTCATCGCGCATTGCGAGGCGGTGAATATCGAATTCGAGCAGCCGATCTCCGCCGACGAAGCGCGCGAGATTCTGCGCAACGCGCCGGGCTGCGTCGTGATCGACAAGCGCGAGCCGGGCGGCTACGTCACGCCCTACGAAGCGGCGGGCGAAGACGCCACCTATATCAGCCGCGTCCGCGAAGATGCCACGGTGGAGAACGGTCTTGTGCTGTGGATCGTCTCCGACAATCTGCGCAAAGGCGCGGCGCTGAATGCCGTGCAGATCGCCGAATGCCTGATCAACCGCAAGCTGATCCAGGCGAAGAAGAAAGCGGCGTAAGTTAAATCCGCTCGTCCCCGCGAAAGCGGGGACCCAGCCTGCCAACGTGAATTTTACCTAGATTCCCCGCTTGCGCGGGAATGAGCGGTGGCGACGCTTCACATCCACGGCCGCGCGGATTTCAGTTGCGCCTCGTATTTGTCGATCTGCGGCTTCTTCTGCATGGTCAGTCCGATATCGTCGAGGCCGTTGAGCAGGCAATGCTTGCGGAATTCGTCGATCTCGAACTTGATGACGCCGCCGTCCGGCCCGCGAATTTCCTGCTTCGGCAGATCGATGGTGAGCGTCGCATTGGCGCCGCGCTCGGCATCATCGAACAGCTTCGCCAATTGCGCCGGCGTGACCCGGATCGGCAGGATGCCGTTCTTGAAGCAGTTGTTGTAGAAAATGTCGCCGAACGATGTGGAGATCACGCATCGGATGCCGAAATCGAGCAGCGCCCAGGGCGCGTGCTCGCGCGAGGAGCCGCAGCCGAAATTGTCGTCCACCACGAGAATCTTCGCCTTGCGATAGGCCGGCTTGTTGAGCACGAAATCCGGATTCTCGCTGCCGTCGTCGCGGTAGCGCAGCTCCGAGAACAGGCCCTTGCCGAGGCCGGTGCGCTTGATCGTCTTCAGATACTGCTTGGGGATGATCATGTCGGTGTCGACATTGATCATCTTCAGCGGCGCGGCGACGCCTTCGAGCGTGGTGAACTTGTCCATTGGCGTTCCAAACGATGTGAGCTGGCCTGTCGTTTAGCGTGAAGCGACAGCGTTGGAAAGGCCGCCGGCGCTGGTCTGCCCTTCACTCCGCGCTCGCCTCGATGGCTTCCATATCGGCGTCGGAAAGGCCGAAGTGATGGCCGATCTCATGCACCAGCACGTGAGTGATGATCGCGCCCAGCGTCTCCTCGTGCTCGGCCCAGTAATCCAGGATCGGCCGGCGATAGAGCCAGATCATGTTCGGCATTTGCGCCGGATCGCTCACCGATCGGAAGGGCAGCCCGACTCCGTGGAACAGGCCGAGCAGATCGAACTCGGTTTCCGCCCCCATGTGGTCGAGCACCTCGTCGCTGGGGAAGTCGTCGACCTGGATCACAAGGTCTTCGCATAGCTTGCGGAAATGGGCGGGCAGGCGGCGGAAGGCCACAATGGCGAGCGCTTCCATTTCCGCCAGCGACGGCGCTCTGGCGGCGTGCCAGCCTAAGGGGTCGGCGCCGGGGTTATCCATGGCCTGCTTCTAGGCGAGGCGGCCGTTGACGCCAAGGCGGCGATGGGCGAGCGTTACCGGGGCGGGGATGGGAGGCCGAGCGATGCGTAGAGCCTGGATTGCGACGGCAATCGCCGCATTGGCTTTTTCCGCCGGATTCTCCGATTTGCTTTGGGCACAAACCGCGCCGCGGCGCGCGCCGGCGCGCGTGATCGTCACCCCGCAGGCGCCGGCGGCACGGCCTTACCCGTCACCTTTCCCGTATGACTACCCGGGCCCGGGCTATTCCCGCGCCTGCACCTCTTGGCTCGCCGAAGAAGCGCGCCCGAGCGGCACGGTGGTGGTGCCGCGGATGCGCTGCGAATGGGTGCGGTCGTAGCCCTGCCTCACGGCTTTCCGCCGATCCCTGCAACAGGTCCAAAAGCCGCATGCTGCGGTCGCTGGCGCGCGTGCTCGGACTAAATTATCATTGATCCTGGAGCCAATAATTGCGCTACTCACAGACGTAAAGGGGACGCGCTCCAAATCACATAGGAACGCATCGCAGCCGTGACTATCGGACGGCCACAAGCGATGCCTCGGGAGGGACACGCTAATGCTAAAGTCGATCAAAATTGCTGTGGCGGCCGCAGCATGCGCCGCCGCCTTTAGTTCCACGGCGCTGGCCGCCGAAGCCTACAAGATCAACGTGGTCCTGCCGCTCACCGGCGCGGCTTCCTTCCTGGGCAAGGGTGAGCAGCAAGCGCTGCAGCTCCTGCAATCGGTGGTCAATAAGGAAGGCGGCATCAAGGGCCAGCAGGTGGAATTCGTCTTCCACGACGATCAAAGCAATCCGCAGACCACGGTGCAGATTGCCAACGAAATCCTATCGCAGAAGCCATCGGTGATGATCGGGTCCAGCATCGTGGCGATGTGCAATGCCATCGCGCCGCTGCTCAAGGAAGGCCCGTTCGATTACTGCCTCTCGCCCGGGGTGCACCCGGCGGCCGGCAGCTTCCAGTTTTCGACCAGCGCCGACACGCACGCGCTGATCGAGGCCCTGGTGCGCTACCTCCGCTCCACCGGCAAGACCAAGATTGCCTTCATGACCAGCACCGACGCCTCGGGCCAGGACGCCGAGCGCGGTTTCGACGAGGTCGTCAAACTGCCGGAGAATTCCGGCGTCCAAGTGGTCGAGCGGCAGCGCTTCAATCCCAAGGACGTCAGCGTCTCGGCGCAGATCGAGCGCATCAAGGCGGCCAACCCACAGGCCCTGATCGCTTGGTCGACCGGCGCGCCGATCGCCACTGTCTTCAAGGCCATTCTGCAGGCCGGGCTCGACGTTCCGGTTGGCACCACGAACGGCAATCAGACTTACGCGCAGATGGAGCAATACAAGAGCTTCCTGCCGAAGGAGCTTTACATCCCGACCTCCGTCTTCCTGCCGCATGAAGGCATGTTCAAGCTGGATCCGGCGGTCGAGAAGGAGCAGCAGAAGTTCCAGGCCGCATTCAAGGCGGCGAATGTCAAGCCTGACAACATGGCGGCGCTGGCCTGGGATCCGGCGATCATCATCATCGACGCGCTGCGCCACCTCGGCCCGCAGGCGACCGCCGCTCAGGTGAAAGATTTCGTCAGCAGCCAGACAAATCTTTCGGGCGTCAACGGCAGCTACGACTTCAAGGCGGTGCCGCAACGCGGCCTGACGGCGAAGAACGCGCTGGTGAGCCGCTGGGATGCGGGCAAGGATACCTGGGTCGTCGTCAGTCAACCGACGGGCGTGCCGCTTACGAAATAAGCCCGCTCTAACCCGGGGGACGCGGCGATTATCCTCCAGATCGTCATCGGCGGTCTGCTGCAGGGCGGTGTCTTTGCCATCGCCGCCTTGGGATTCTCGCTCGTCTTCCGGGTGACCAACGTGGTCAACCTGGCCCAAGGCGCCTTTTGCGTGCTCGGCGCCATGGGCATGTATTATTTTCAGGTCGTGTTCGGCTGGCCGCTCCTTGCCGCCGCGCTTGCGGCGGTGGCCAGCGCCACGGCCTTCAGCCTGCTCGTCGGCGCGCTCACTTTCGTGCCTGCTGTGGCGCGGCTGCCGGGCAGCAGCGCCCTGGTGCTGACGGCGGGACTGCTGACCTTCTTTATCGGCGTCACGCTGCTGGTCTGGGGCAATCAGCCCTACGCTCTGCCGCCTTTCTCCGGCGAGGCGCCCATCGTCGTCGCGGGCATCCGCGTTCCTTCGCAAGGCGTCTGGCTTGCCGCGGTATCGGCGGTACTCATCGTCGGTCTCTGGTTCCTGCTGCACAAGACGCGGCTCGGTCGCGCGCTGCGCGCCTGCGCGGAAAATCCCGCCGCTGCGCGACTCATGGGGATCAATCTGCCGCTGATGATCCTGCTGAGCTTCGGCCTTGCGGCGATGATTGGCGCGACCGGCGGCATCCTCATCGCGCCGCTCATGTCCCTACAATTCGACAGCGGGCAATTCTTCACCATTTCCGGCTTCATCTCGGTGGCGATCGGCGGGATGGGCAGCTTCGTGGGATCGATCGTCGGCGGCATTCTGCTCGGCGTCGCCGAGCAGTTCGCGGCCTTCTATGTTTCCTCGCTTTTTGCCAACACGCTGGCGCTGTTGCTGCTGCTCGGCGTCTTGGTCTTGCGCCCGGGCGGCCTTTTCCCCAGCGGGCCGCAGCGGCGCAGTGATGTCCGCGACGACGCCCGCGTGCATCGTGCGGTCGTGCGGCTGCCCGACCGCCAAGCCCTCGTCCTCGGCGCTGCTTTGCTGATCGTGCTGGTGGCGATGCCTGTGCTGCCGACGCCGAGCGGTTTCCTGCAGTCGCTTGTCATCGCGCTGATCCTTTTCATCGCCGTGCTCGGGCTCGACGTGCTGATGGGTTATGCCGGCCAGGTCAGCCTTGGCCATGCGGGGTTCATGGCCATCGGCGGTTATTGCGCGGCGATTCTCGCCACCTCCTATGGATGGAGTCCGCTGCTCGCCGTATTCGCCGCCATCGTGCTCAGCATTCTTTGCGCGTTGTTGCTCGGGCTCGCGACAGCGCGTCTGCGCGGGCACTATCTGGCGCTGGCGACTCTGACTTTCGGGCTGCTGGTCGACTCGCTCGCGGTCGGCCTTGTCGAGGTGACTGGCGGCCCCTCGGGTCTCGTCGGCATTCCCGCATTCGAAATCGCCGGTTTCTCCTTCGATACGCCGCTGCGGATGTATTACTTCATGCTCGCGCTGAGCGCCGCTCTCGTCGTCGCGTTGGGAGGCGGCGTGCGGCTTGGCTTCGGCCGCGCCTTGAAGGCGGTCCGCTCGGATCAACTCGCGGCTGCGGCGCTCGGCATCAACGTCGGCCGCATGAAAATGGCGGCGCTATGCATTGCCGCGGCGCTGGCTTCCCTTTCCGGAAGCCTCTATGCTTTCAGCTTCCATTTCCTCTCGCCGGAGATGGTCCAGACGACGCGCTCCTTCGAGATGATCGCCATGCTGGTGCTGGGCGGGGAAGGGACGTTGGTCGGCGGCCTCTTCGGCGCGCTGGTGCTCACCTTGCTGCCAACTCTGATTCAGGATCTGGCACTGTTCAAGACCGCCTTCGAAGGGGCGTTGCTCGTCGCCATTTTCCTCTTCATGCCGGAAGGCCTCTTCGGACGGCTGGTGCTTTGGCTCAATGCACACACGGCGGGGCGCATTGCGCTGGCGCGTGCGGAGGCGAAGGGATGACGGCGCCCGCGCTCGAATGCCGTTCCGTGTGCAAGGCCTTCGGCGGCGTGCGCGCCGTGCAGAATGTCAGTCTGACGATGCCAGAGGGCTCCGTTTGCGCGCTCATCGGGCCGAACGGCGCCGGCAAGACGACGCTATTCAACGTCGCCACGAACCTTTATCCGCCGACATCCGGCGAAGTTTTTTTCTTCGGACAGAACGCGGCACGTCTGTCGAGCCACGATATCGCGGCATTGGGCATCATCAGGACCTTTCAGACCGCGCGCGTTTTCCCCGGCATGACGGCCCTGGAGAACATTCTTGCCGGCGCGCATCTGCACGTGCGCGCTTCGCCTGTCTCGCAAATGCTCTGGAGCCGCAGCGCGCGCGCCGAGCAGCGCCGGCTGGTGCAAAAAGCAGAAGGGCTGCTCGATCTGATCGGCGTCGGCAATTTCCGGGATGCCGCCGCCACCGATCTGCCGATGGGCGCGCAGAAGCTTACCGAAATCCTGCGGGCACTGATGGCCGAGCCGAAGCTGTTGCTCCTCGACGAACCTGCGGCTGGATTGAACGACCGTGAAACGGCAGAGCTTGCGGCCTTTCTCCGCGCGATCTGCGAAGCCGGCACCAGCATCCTGGTGGTCGAGCACAACATGTCGCTGGTCATGGGGATTGCCGACATCGTCTTCGTGCTCGATGCCGGCAAGCTCATTGCCTCCGGTGCGCCTGGCGAGATTCAGCGCGATCCGAGGGTAATCGAGGCTTATCTAAGTCGCCCCGAAGGACAGCCGCAATGAGCCTGGAGCTGTCTGGCGTCTCCGCCGGCTATGGTGGCATGGACGTGATCCGTGACATTGCCCTTGAAGTCCGCGCCGGCGAGATCGTCGCACTGGTGGGGGCGAATGGCGCGGGCAAATCGACGCTGCTCAAGACGATTTCCGGGATCATCCCCACGCGCACGGGCTGCATCCTTTTCGAAGGCGAGCGCATCGAAGCGCTGCCCACCGCGGCGCGAATGCGGCGCGGGATCGCGCAGGTTCCGGAAGGCCGGCAGATCTTTGCGTCGTTAACGGTCTCGGAAAATCTCGAGCTCGGCGCCTATATTCACGGTCGTGACACTGACGAGATCAAGGCGCGCCGGGACGAGATCGTTGCGCAATTCCCCGCTTTGGGCGAGCGCCTCTCAGAGATCGCAGGCAATCTCTCCGGCGGCCAGCAGCAGATGCTCGCGATCGGCCGCGGGCTGATGTCGCGGCCCAAACTGCTTATGCTCGACGAGCCCTCGCTCGGGCTCGCGCCGCGGCTTGTCACGCAGATTTTCGAGATGATCGTCGCGCTGCGGGCGAAGGGGTTGGCGGTCCTGTTGTCCGAGCAGAACGCGCAGCTCAGCCTTGCCATCGCCGACCGCGGCTATGTGATCGAGAACGGCCGCGTTGCCTTGAGCGGCGCGGGACCTGAATTGCTGCAATCGAAAGACGTCGCCGACCGCTATCTCGGCGTCGGCACCCAGTTCGCCGCGGCAGCGGGCACCGAGACAAATCTCTCCAAACGTCTGCGCAGCCTCACGCGTGGCGATTGACGCGGGGGCGAAAGCCGGCGCCGCCGCTATTTCCATTCCCGCACGTCGACGAAATGCCCGGCGATCGCCGCCGCCGCGGCCATCGCCGGCGACACCAGATGGGTGCGGCCCTTGTAGCCCTGCCGCCCCTCAAAGTTGCGGTTCGAGGTCGAGGCGCAGCGCTCGCCCGGTGCCAGCTTGTCCGGGTTCATCGCGAGGCACATCGAGCAGCCGGGCTCGCGCCAGTCGAAGCCGGCCTTGACGAAAATCTTGTCGAGGCCTTCGGCTTCCGCCTGCTGCTTCACCAGGCCCGAGCCGGGCACGATCATCGCTGTGAGATTGGCATTGACGTTCTTGCCGGCGACGACCCGCGCGACCTCGCGCAAATCCTCGATGCGCGCATTGGTGCAGGAGCCGATGAAGATGCGGTCGAGCTTGATGTCGGTGATCTTCTCGCCGCCCTTCAGCCCCATGTATTCGAGCGAGCGTTCCGCGGCCCGGCGCTTGTGCTCGTCGGCGATTTCCGACGGCACCGGTACGCGGCCGGTGACGGACACCACCTGCTCGGGACTCGTGCCCCAAGTGACCAGTGGCGGCAGTTTCGCGGCATCGAGCCTGATCTCGCGGTCGAAATGCGCGCCCGCGTCGGTGGGCAGCGCTTCCCAGTAACGCATCGCCGCGTCCCACGCCGCGCCTTTCGGGGCTTTCGGCCGCCCCTTCAAATAGGCGTATGTTTTCTCGTCCGGCGCGATCAAGCCGGCCTTGGCGCCGCCTTCCACCGACATGTTGCAGATGGTCATGCGGCCTTCCATCGACAGCGAACGGATTGCCTCACCGGCATATTCCAAGGCAAAGCCGGTGCCGCCGGCGGTGCCGATCTCGCCGATGATGGCAAGAATGATGTCCTTCGCGGTCACGCCGGGCGGCAATTTGCCGTCGACAATGGCGCGCATGTTCTTCGATTTCGTTTGCAGCAGCGTTTGCGTCGCCAGCACGTGCTCGACTTCCGAGGTGCCGATGCCGTAGGCGAGCGCGCCGAAAGCGCCGTGGGTGGCGGTGTGGCTGTCGCCGCAGACGATGGTGGTGCCGGGCAAAGTGAAGCCCTGCTCGGGGCCAATGATGTGGACGATGCCCTGGCGCTTGTCGAACTCATTGAAATATTCGACGCCGAAATCCCTGGCGTTCTCCGCCAACGTCTTGATCTGCTCGGCGCTTTCCGGATCGGGATTGGGTTGGCTACGGTCCGACGTCGGCACGTTGTGGTCGACCACGGCCAGCGTCTTGTCCGGTGCATGCACCTTGCGGCCCGTCGAGCGCAGCCCCTCGAAAGCCTGCGGGCTCGTCACCTCATGCACAAGATGGCGGTCGATATAGATCAGGCAAGTGCCGTCCGGCTGCTGATCGACCACATGATCGTCCCAGATCTTGTCGTAGAGGGTCCGCGGCTTCGCCATAACACTCGCTTCCTGTCGGATATCGCTTCTCGTTTTTAACTAGACAAACAAATGGCCGGGATAAGGCCCGGCCATGACGTAGCAGCCATCGGTGGCCGGAAACTTTACTCCGCCGCGGCCGGCTCGTTGGCCGCGTTGGAGTCGCCTTCGACTTTGCTGGCCCGCTCGGTAATTCGCGCCGACTTACCGCGCCGCCCGCGCAGATAATAGAGCTTGGCGCGGCGCACGTCGCCGCGGCGCACCACCTTGATCGAATCCACCATGGGCGAATAGAGCGGAAACACGCGCTCGACCCCTTCGCCGTAGGAAATCTTTCGCACGGTGAAGTTCTCGTTCAGGCCCGAGCCGGAGCGGCCAATGCAGACACCCTCGTAGGTCTGCACGCGGGTGCGCTCGCCTTCGATCACCTTGACGTTAACCTGCAGCGTATCGCCCGGCTGGAATTGCGGAATTTCCTTGCCGGCGGACAGCTTCGCCATCTGCTCGTTTTCAAGCTCTTTGATCAAATTCATGGGAATTCTCCGTCCGCTGCGCCAAGCCCGGCGCGCGATTTCACCGCTAACTGTCTGGGTCGGCGCCGCTTCTACGCCATGGCGCCGCCTTTGTCACCTGCCCTTGCGCGCCAGATAGGCGGCCCAAAGGTCCGGCCGTCGCTCCTGGGTCAGCCGCTCCGCCTCGGCCCGGCGCCAAGCCTCGATTTTGGCGTGATCGCCGGAGAGCAGCACCTCCGGAATCGCCAGTCCCTCCCACGTCGCTGGCCGCGTGTATTGCCCGTATTCCAAGAGGCCCGCCGCGAAACTTTCCTCCGCGCCCGAGGCTTCCTTGCCCATGACGCCGGGCAGCAGCCGCACACAGGCATCCAGCAGCGCCATGGCGGCGATTTCTCCGCCGGAAAGGACATAATCTCCTAGCGAGACTTCTTCCAGATGCCGTGCCGCGATCACGCGCTCGTCCACCCCTTCGAACCGGCCGCAGACGATCACCGCGCCGGGGCCGCGCGCCAGCGTTTCCACCCGCGCCTGGGTGAGCGGCGCGCCGCGCGGGCTCATCAACAGGCGGGGGCGTTCGTCCCCCGCCACCGCGTCGATGGCGCGCGCGAGCACATCCGGCTTCAGGACCATGCCCGGACCGCCGCCGGCGGGCGTGTCGTCGACGCTGCGGTGCTTGTCGGTAGCATAGTCGCGGATGTCGATGGGCTGCAGCGACCATAGTCCTGCGTTCAGCGCCTTGCCCGCGAGGCTGATGCCGAGCGGACCGGGAAACATCTCCGGAAAAATTGTCAGCACGCTGGCGCGCCACATGGCCTATTCC
This sequence comes from Xanthobacteraceae bacterium, assembly GCA_035652315.1. Classification (GTDB taxonomy): domain Bacteria; phylum Pseudomonadota; class Alphaproteobacteria; order Rhizobiales; family Xanthobacteraceae; genus CANKHA01. Next base: position 10,138 of record DASREA010000080.1, read on the forward strand.
GTTTCCACCGGCGGCACGATGACGATGCGCCGGCCTGCAATATCCACCGTCGGCACGGTTGCGTTGTCGAAGGGCAGCATCACCGTCGCTCCGCCTTGCGCCAGCTGGATTTCCAAAATGTCGCCGGCGCCAAAATTGTGCACCGCTATGACCTTGCCCATTTCCTTGCCGCTGGTCTCCACGGCGGCAAGGCCTATCAGGTCGGCATGATAAAACTCATTCTCCTGCGGCTCGGGCAACCGCGCGCGCGGCACATAGAGCTTGACATTAGTCAGCCGCTCGGCGGCATCCCTATCCTCGATGCCGCGCAGCCGGGCCACCAGGTGGCGCTTGGCCAGACGGATTTCCTCGACCTCAAAACGGCGCGAGCCGTCCTCGGTCTCCAGCGGACCGTAATCGGCAACCGCCAGCGGTTCCGCGGTGAAGCTCCATAAGCGGACTTCGCCGCGGACGCCGTGCGGAGCGCCGATCTGGGCGACGCAGACGCGTTCGGCCATCGCGGTCTCGCGAAGCTGACGCGTCAGCTCGCGGCCGGAGCCGCAGGCGCCGCCGGCGCGGCGCCGGCCGCCTTCGCCGCTTCTTCGGCCTTGGCCTTGCGTTCCTTGCGTGGCACCGCCTTTTCCGGATTGTTGCGCTTGGGCCGCTTCATGACGCCGGCCTCGTCGAGAAAGCGCAGCACACGGTCGCTCGGCAGCGCGCCCTTGGCGAGCCATGCCTTCACCTTGTCGAGGTCGAGCTTGAGCCGCTCCTTGTTGTCCTTGGGCAGCAGCGGATTGAAAAAGCCGAGCCGCTCGATGAAGCGGCCGTCGCGCGGCGAGCGCGAGTCGGCGACGACGATATGATAAAAGGGCCGCTTCTTGGTGCCCGCGCGGGCCATACGGATTTTCAGAGACATGCATTTTCCTTTCGGTTAGTGACTCGCGTTGATCGTTATTTTTTCTTCCCGAAGCCGGGAATTCCGAGACCGGGTGGCGGCTTGCCGCCAAGGCCGGGAAGTCCGCCCGGCACGCCGGGGAAATTCGGCGGCAGGCTGGGCATAGTCGGCGGTAGTCCGCCGGCGCCGCCCGCCATTTTCTTCGCAAGCTCCGCCATCTGTTCCGGCGACGGCGCGCCGCCACCCATGCCGAGCATGCTGGCGAGTCCGGCCATCGGCCCGCGCTTGGCGCTGCCCATGGCTTTCATCATGTCGGCCATGCCGCGGTGCATTTTCAGCAGACGGTTGAGATCCTCGACGCGCGTGCCGGAGCCGGCGGCGATGCGCTTCTTGCGGCTGGCTTTGAGGATGTCGGGATTGCGCCGCTCCTGCGGCGTCATGGAATCGATCATCGCCTTCTGCCGTTTGAGCAGGCTGTCGTCGACATTGGCGTTCGCCATCTGGCTTTTTACCTTGGCAATGCCGGGCAGCATGCCCATCAGGCCGCCGATGCCGCCCATCCGTGTCATCTGATCGAGCTGCTCGCGCAGGTCGTTGAGATCGAAGGCGCCCTTGCGCATGCGCTCGGCGGTGCGCGCGGCGCGCTCGGCGTCGATATTCGCCGCCGCCTTCTCCACCAGCGAGACGATATCGCCCATGCCGAGGATGCGGCCGGCGATGCGCGCGGGATCGAAATCCTCCAGCGCATCCATCTTCTCGCCGGTGCCGATCAGTTTGATCGGCTGGCCGGTGACCGCGCGCATCGACAAAGCCGCGCCGCCGCGGCCGTCGCCGTCGATGCGGGTGAGCACGATGCCGGTCAGGCCAACGCGCTCGTTGAAGGCGCGCGCCAGATTGACCGCGTCCTGGCCGGTGAGCGCATCGGCGACGAGCAGAACCTCATGCGGACCGGCGGCGCGCTTGACCTCGGCGGCTTCCGCCATCATCGCGTCATCGAGCGTGGTGCGGCCGGCGGTATCGAGCAAAACGATGTCGTAGCCGCCGAGCCGTCCGGCTTCGAGCGCACGCTTTGCGATCTGCGGCGGTTGCTGTCCTTGCACCACCGGCAACGTCTCAACTCCGACCTCGCGGCCGAGCACCGCAAGCTGTTCCATGGCGGCGGGGCGGCGCACGTCGAGCGAGGCCATCAGCACGCGGCGCTTCAGACGCTCGGTGATCCTTTTCGCGAGTTTGGCCGTCGTCGTGGTTTTGCCGGAGCCCTGCAGGCCGACCATCATGATGGGGATGGGCGCCGGCGCATTGAGATCAATGCCTTGCCCCTGCGCGCCCAACGTTTCCACGAGCTGATCGTGGACGATCTTTACCACCATCTGTCCCGGCGTCACCGATTTGATGACCTCGATGCCGACCGCGCGCGCGCGCACCTTCTCCACGAAGTCACGTGCCACGTCGACCGCGACATCGGCCTCCAGCAACGCGCGGCGCACCTCGCGCAGCGCGGCGTCGACGTCGGCCGCCGACAGCGCGCCGCGCCGGGTCAGACGGTCGAGAATGCCGCCAAGTTTTTCCGACAACGAATCGAACATTCATCTTTCTTCCTTCACCTCTCCCATAGGGAGAGGTCGGATCGCGAAGCGATCCGGGTGAGGGGTTACACCCTCTCGATTCAGTTACCCCCTCACCCGATCCTCAGGCTTCGCCTTCGGATCGACCTCTCCCCACAGGGGAGAGGTGAAGAAAGGGCCTCAAAACAGTTTCACGCCCGAGGGCGCATCGCGCTGTCGGGCGGGGACCTCCGGCCTCGCAGGACCGGTCGGCGGCTCAGCTATCACATCTCTTGCGAGAGCGCGGGGAACCTAGACGGACCGGGTTAGCAAAGTCAACCGGCACACCATAAAATGCGGCTTCCAGGGGCGCGGGGGCTCAGAAGTGGTGGTGTTTTCCTGGCATGCAAAGGTGCTGCTTCTGCTCGGCTTTGCCCTGATCTCTCTGGCGGCACTGCTATTGGTACTGCCCATGGCCCAGGATCAGAGCTATCATCACTTCGCCGACGGACGAGAACTCCTTGGCATTGCCAATTTTTGGAATGTCGTTTCGAATCTTCCCTTTCTGCTGATCGGCGCCGCCGGTCTGCGCCTGCGGGGTCCCCTGAGCACGCGGATCCTGTTTCTGGGAATCTTTCTCGTCGCGTTCGGCTCCGCCTATTATCACCTTCAGCCCGGCGACGACCGACTCATCTGGGATCGGCTGCCGATCACGATCGCATTCATGGCGATCTTTGCCAACGCCATCGAGGAGCGCTTGAGCCGGCGCGCCGGCACCATCCTTCTCTGGCCTCTTTTGGCGCTCGGCGTCGTCAGTCTCGCGGTTTGGCAGGTGACGGGGGATTTGCGCCTCTACGCTTGGGTGCAGTTCTTTCCTGTGCTGGGGCTGCTGGTGCTCTTCGCCTTATTTCCGGGGCCGAGAGGCGCGTCCTACTGGCTCGTCGCGATCGGCCTTTACGCGGTCGCCAAAGCCTTCGAATTATTGGATGCGTCCCTGTTTGCCGCGGGACAGGTTGTAAGCGGCCATACCCTCAAACATTTGTTCGCCGCTGCCGCTTGTTTATGCGTCTTCAGTTATTTCCGGGCGCAGCAACCGGCTCACGGCAGGAGCGCGTAGCTCACGCTGACACTGACTTGCAGCGTTTCCTCGCCGGGGGAAACAGGC
>DASREA010000081.1:0-2485 GCA_035652315.1 Xanthobacteraceae bacterium
CCGGCGCTTCCTGGGAGAACTTCAAGCATCGCTGGGCACGGGCCCGGAATTCGTCGGCGAGTTCCATCGGGATGACAATCCCACTTTCATGCCCGGTCATGGGCCTGTGCCGCGAGTCCGGCAAGTCACAGCTATGCGAGCGTGTGGCTCATGTGGTGGCATGATGCCGCGCTATGTCCGCAGGCGGCCGCGGCGCCCGCCGTTTCACGCTTGCTCCGACCGAAGGGGCAATTCCGACCCAAAAAAGGCGGCAAGCGCGTGCAGCGCCGGCTCTCGAAACCCGGACTTGACAAAAGAACGAAAAGAGAACTATGTTCTCTGTTCGTTCTAGGGAGAGGGCTATGTTCCGGGCATTGATCGAAGAAGCCGCAGCTTTGACCTGCATCACCTTGTTTTTGGGCACCGTGGCGGTCTGGGCGCAAATTTTCGCCGGCTACTGACGCACGGCGATGCGCGGCGATGCGGACTGTCGCGGCCACAAGCGCCGCCCTGGGGAAAAGCCGTATGGCGCGGGCTCCGACGGCCTTGGCGGTAGACACTGCGCGGCCTGACCCGCACGATCATTCGACATGACGAATCGCCAGGAACAAGAAACGGCAGGGCCGCGCTTTGTCCACCTGCACGTCCACTCATCCTATTCGCTGCTCGAGGGCGCGCTGACCATCGCTAAACTGGCGGATCTCGCCAAGGCCGACCATCAGCCTGCGCTCGCCATCGCCGATACCGACAACATGTTCGGGGCGCTGGAATTTTCGGAAAAGATGGCGAGCGCAGGCATCCAGCCGATTATCGGTTGCGCGCTGGCGGTCGACTTCGGCGACCGCGAGCAAAACGGTTGCAATGGCCACACCGGCCTTACCCCGCAGCGCATCGTGCTGCTCGCCGCCAGCGAGCGTGGCTACCGCAGCCTGATGCGGCTTAACTCGCGCGCATTCCTGGAATCGCCGCCGCATGAGCCGCCGCATATCAAGGTTGCCTGGCTCGAAGGCGAGACCGCCGGAGTCATCGCTCTCACCGGCGGGCCGGGCGGGCCTATCGACGCCGCGCTGGCTGCGGGACAAGGCAGCCTCGCGGCCGCACGGCTCGACGCGCTGGCGCGCCTGTTCGGCGACCGCCTCTATGTCGAATTGCAGCGGCATGGAACGGCCGCGGAAAAAATCGTCGAAGCGGCGCTGCTCGATCTCGCGTATTCGCGTCATTTGCCGCTAGCGGCGACCAACGAGCCGTATTTTGCCCGGCAGGAAGATTACGAAGCGCATGACGCGCTGATCTGCATCGCCGAAGGAAAGCTCCTGGTCGAAACCGACCGCCGCCAATTGACGCCGGAGCATCGCTTCAAGAGCCGCGCCGAAATGGCCGCGCTTTTCGCCGATCTGCCCGAGGCGCTGGCCAGCACCGTGGAAATCGCGCAGCGCTGCGTCTTTCGGCCGACCAAGCGCGATCCGATCCTGCCGCGCTTCTCGGTCGGCGATGGCGGCAACGCCGTGGACGAAGCCGCCGAATTGCGCCGACGGGCGGAAGCGGGCCTCACCCAACGTCTCGCCGATTATGGTCTGGCGCCGGGCCGGCGCATCGAGGAATACCGCGAGCGGCTCGCCTTCGAACTGGGCGTCATCGAAGGCATGAAATATCCCGGCTATTTCCTCATCGTCGCCGATTTCATCCAATGGGCGAAAGCGCAAGGCATTCCGGTCGGACCCGGACGCGGTTCCGGCGCCGGTTCGCTGGTCGCCTATGCGCTGACGATCACCGACCTCGATCCGATCCGCTTCGGCCTTCTGTTCGAGCGCTTCCTCAACCCGGAGCGCGTGTCGATGCCGGATTTCGATATCGATTTCTGCCAGGACCGGCGCGATGAAGTGATCCGCTACGTGCAGGCGCGCTACGGACGCGATCAGGTAGCCCAGATTATTACCTTCGGCACCTTGCAGGCGCGCGGGGTGTTGCGCGATGTCGGCCGCGTCTTGCAGATGCCTTACGGGCAGGTCGATAAGCTCTGCAAGCTGGTGCCGCAGAACCCCGCCGCGCCGATTTCGCTGAAGCAGGCGATCGACGGAGAGCCGAAGCTGCAGGCGGAAGCGGCGAGCGAGCCGGTTGTGAAGCGCGCCTTCGACATCGCCATAAAGCTCGAAGGACTCAACCGTCATGCTTCGACGCATGCCGCCGGCATTGTGATCGGCGACCGGCCGCTCAGCGAGCTGGTGCCGCTCTACCGCGATCCGAAGTCCGATATGCCGGTCACGCAGTTCAATATGAAGTGGGTCGAGCAGGCGGGATTGGTGAAATTCGACTTCCTCGGCCTCAAGACTCTTACAGTGCTTAAAAAGGCGGTCGAATTGGTGCGGCGCCGCGGCATCAACATCGATCTCGGCACTATTCCGCTCGACGACAAACCGACGTACGAGCTTCTGGCGCGCGCGGAAGCTGTCGGCATCTTCCAACTGGAAAGTGCGGGCATGCGCCGCGCATTGCTCGACATGCGGCC
>DASREA010000082.1:0-49374 GCA_035652315.1 Xanthobacteraceae bacterium
ATCTGATCCGAATGTCGTGCCTGAGACTGCTTGGCAGGAATGGTCGGAGTGGCAGGATTTGAACCTGCGACCCCCACGTCCCGAACGTGGTGCGCTACCAGACTGCGCTACACTCCGACAGAGGCCGGACTTATAGCCGCCGCCTCTCACTGCCGCAAGGCGCGGGCCGGCAGGCGCATAAATGCGCGCGGCAGCCATTTCCGCGATCCTCTATCGGGCATAGATAGGACCGGAGCGGGGACAGAACCAAGGAGCGCCGCTCATGAGATTGCTGCTTCTGCCGGCGATGCTGGCCCCGATGCTTTGGCCGGCGAATTTCGCCGCCGCGCAACGCGCCTCGCCACCTCCCGGAAAGGTGCTGACCGGCCAGGCGGCATTTGGCGACTGGCACACGCAAGCGCCGGGGGTGCGGCGCCATATCAAACCGCAGGATCTGCCGCCGCCTTATGCGACGCGTTCGGCCAGCAACACGCCGCAGGTCGTGGCCGCGCGCGGCGGCCAGCTTCACGCCCCGCCCGGATTCGATGTCAAGCTCTTCGCCCAGGGGCTGCACGGCCCGCGGGCGATCCGAACGGCGCCGAACGGCGACATCTTCGTCGCCGAAAGCGAAGCCGGGCGCATTCGCGTCTTGCGGCCGTCAGCCGACGGCGCCAGTGCCGGCGAAAACCAAATCTTCGCGTCGGGACTTCGCGAGCCATTCGGCATCGCCTTCTATCCGAACAATGGCGCGCCGCAATGGGTCTATGTCGCCAACACGGATTCCGTTGTCCGCTTCCCCTACCGCAATGGCGATCTCCAGGCCTCCGGCAAGCCGGAAGTCATCGTTTCCCATCTCCCCGCCGGCGGGCATTGGACGCGCGACATCGCCTTTTCCAGAGACGGCCAGCGGTTGTTCGTTTCGGTCGGCTCCGGCAGCAATGTCGCTCAGGACATGCCGGCTTCGCCGCCGGGCGGCCTGGAGCAATGGACGGCGAAAGAACCGCTCGGCGCGGCTTGGGGTCCGGAGAGCGAACGCGCGGATGTTCTGGTCTTCGATCCGCAAGGCAAGAACCGCCGCGTCTTCGCCACCGGCCTGCGCAATTGCGCCGGCGTGGCGGTGCATCCGGCGACAGGCGACCTGATGTGCGCCGTCAACGAACGTGACGGCCTCGGCAACAATTTGCCGCCCGATTACGTCACCCGCGTAAAGCAAGGCGCCTTTTACGGCTGGCCTTGGTACTACATCGGCAACCATCCTGATCCGCGGCACAAGGGCGGCCGGCCCGATCTGGCCGCAAAGGTGACGGCACCGGACGTTCTGTTGCAGCCGCATAGCGCGCCGCTGCAAATCGCGGTTTACGACGGCAGCCAGTTTCCGGCCGACTACAAGGGCGAGGTTTTCGCGGCGCTGCACGGCTCCTGGAACCGCGAGCCGCGGGTAGGCTACAAGATCGTCCGCGTCTTCATGAAGGACGGTATCCCCACGGGAGAATTCGAGGATTTCGTGACCGGCTTCGTGATCGACGACCGTAGCGTTTGGGGGCGGCCGGTCGGGGTCACGGTGGCGAAGGACGGTTCGTTGCTGTTTTCCGAAGATGGCAACGGCACCGTCTGGCGCGTAAGTTACGACCCGCATCGATCCTCGCGCTGAAGGAATCAAGCAGGTGACGCAGAGGAAATATCGCGAGGCTCAGGCGCATGTCCGCTGAGCCGTCGACGCGGGTGCTGACGCCGGACGCCGCTGCCATCGAGGAAGCCGCGCGCTGCCTTGATGCCGGCGGCCTCGTCGCCTTTCCGACCGAGACAGTCTATGGCCTCGGCGCCGACGCCACCAACGGCGAAGCGATCGCGCGGCTCTATGCGGCCAAAGGGCGGCCTTCGTTCAATCCGCTGATCGCCCATGTCCGCGACATGGAAGCGGCACGGCAGCTGGCGCAATTCAACGGCGACGCCGAGCGCCTCGCCCGCGCCTTTTGGCCGGGGCCGCTGACACTGGTGCTGCCGAGGACGGCGAATTGTCCGGTCGCCGATCTGGCGACGGCCGGCCTCGATAGCATCGCGGTGCGGGTGCCCCATCATCCGGTCGCGCGCGATCTGCTCACCGCTTTCGCGCGGCCCATCGTGGCGCCTTCCGCGAACCGGTCGGGCCACTTGTCGCCAACGACCGCCGCCCACGTACTGGCCGACCTGCGCGGGCGCATCGACCTGATCCTCGACGGCGGCCCCACGACCGTCGGCGTCGAGTCGACGATTGTCGCCGTCCTCGACAAGCCGGTGCTGTTGCGGCCAGGCGGCATTGCCCGCGCCGAAATCGAAAAACTGCTAGGAATGCAGCTCTCGACCGCGACCGCCGCCATCGACAGCGACGAAGCCCCGCTGGCGCCCGGCATGCTCGCATCGCATTACGCGCCGCGGGCCGCGCTTCGGCTCGAGGCGCAAGATGCGCGCGCGGGAGAAGCTCTGCTTGCCTTCGGCGCGCGGTTGCCGGCAAATGCCGACCGCGTTGTGGCCATGCTCAACCTTTCCGCGCGGGGCGATCTCGTGGAAGCGGCCGCCAATTTGTTCTCGCATTTGCGCCGCTTGGACCGCTCAGGCGCGCCGACCATCGCCGTGATGCCGGTGCCACATCAAGGCCTCGGCGAAGCGATCAATGACCGGCTGTCGCGCGCCGCGGCGCCGCGGCCTTAGGCGGTACGCGATGCCCGCCCCTTCAAAAGATCTCGTCGCCCGATTTGCCGCAATCGTGGGCGAAAAAAATATCATTACCGATCCGCCCGAGCAGCAGGCTTATCTGACGGAAAATCGCGGCCTCTATCGCGGGCGCACGCCGGCCGTGCTGCGTCCGGGTTCTGCGGCGGAGGTTTCGGCCATTCTCAAGCTGGCGCAGGAAACGGGCACGGCGGTGGTGCCGCAGGGCGGCAATACCGGATTGGTCGGGGGTCAAGTGCCGCATGAGAGCGGCGACGAGATCGTCATCTCGCTGTTACGGCTTAACCGCATTCGCGAAGTTGACGCCACGTCCAACACGATGACCTGCGAAGCGGGCGTCATCCTCGCGACGGCCAAGGAAGCGGCGGCGGCGGCGGACCGCCTGTTTCCGCTTTCGCTTGGCGCCGAGGGAAGCTGCACCATCGGCGGCAACCTTTCGACCAATGCCGGGGGCACCGGCGCGCTCGCTTATGGCGTCGCGCGCGATCTGACCCTGGGCTTGGAAGTGGTGCTCGCCGACGGGCGCGTCTGGCATGGTCTGAACAAGCTGAAGAAGGACAACACCGGCTACGATCTGAAAGATCTCTTTATCGGCGCCGAGGGCACGCTCGGCATCATCACCGCCGCGGTGCTCAAGCTGTTTCCGCGCCCGCGCGCGACGGAGACGGCAATCGTGGGACTCGCCGCGCCCGCCGCCGCATTGAAGCTGTTCGAGTTCGCACGCGAGCGGGCCGGCGAAAGCATCACCGCCTTCGAGCTGATGCCGCGGATCGGCTTCGACTTTCTCAAGGAGCATCCCCCAGGTGGCCGCGATCCCCTGCCCTCGCCGCATCCTTGGTACGTGCTCATCGAGCTGTCGTCTCAGGCCAAGGAAGGCCTGGCTGAAACGATGCGGGAGCTGCTTGCGGCGGCCTCCGAGCGCGGCATCGTGGCCGATGCGGTAATCGCCGCGAGCCTCGATCAGGCGCAGGCCTTTTGGCGGCTGCGCGAGGCGATCGTCGAAGTGCAGAAATACGCCGGCGGCTCGATCAAACACGACATTTCGGTGCCGGTTTCGGCGGTGCCGGATTTCATCGCCGAAGCCAGCGCCGCAGTAAAGGCACTGGTGCCCGGCGCGCGGCCCATGCCCTTCGGTCATCTCGGCGACGGCAACATTCATTTCAACGTGACCCAGCCTGCCGGCGCCGATCGTGCCGGCTATCTTGCGCGCTGGGCGGAGATGAACGCGGTCGTCCACGGCATCGCTGCCAGATACAATGGTTCGATTTCCGCCGAGCATGGCATCGGCCGGCTCAAGCGCGACTTGCTGCCGGGCGTAAAGGATCCGGTCGCACTCGATCTCATGCGCGCGCTCAAGCGCGCGCTCGATCCCACGAACATCCTCAATCCGGGGAAGGTTTTGTAGCGGTGGCCGTAAATAACGGGAGCTGTCCCGGCTGCTTTGCCGCGCGGCGGCGCATTTTCGCCTTGGGCTCGACCGGCGCTGCCGAAGCCTGCTCCGCGATCGGATCAATCAGCGGTGGCGCATCGTTGGCGACGCGGTTCACCGCGGTGGAAACCGGGTACATTTCGAGGGAACCGTCGGGCGCCGGCGCGATCAATGCGCTGGCGGTTTTGGCATCGACACGGTCGCAATCAAGCCAAAGGTCGAAGGCATCCGGCTCAAGGATGACGGGCATGCGGCCGTGCAGCGCGGCGAGCTGGCGATTTGCCGCCGTGGTGACGATGGCCGCGGTTTCCAATTCCTCGCCATTTGGCCCGGTCCAGGTCTCCCACAAGCCGGCGAAAGCCAACGGGCTGCCGTCGCTGCGATGGATGTAATAGGGCTGTTTGCTCATGCCCGCGCGCTTCCATTCATAGAAGCCGTCGGCGGGAATGAGGCAGCGGCGGCGGCGCATCGCGGCGCGAAACGCCGGCTTGTCCTGCACCGATTCGCCGCGCGCATTGATCAGCAGAGAAAAGGCGCGGGGATCCTTTATCCACGACGGTAGCAGGCCCCAGCGCACCAGCGCGAATTGCCGTTCACGGGCGGCGAGGCGGACAATGGCGATCGGCTGCGTCGGCGCCACGTTATAGCGCGGCGGAAAATTTGGCTGCTCCCGATAGCGGAACAGCGCGCGAATGGCCTCGGGGGCCGAAATCAACGTATAGCGTCCGCACATGATCTTTACGCCCGCGCGAAACAGGGGTCGCGATGGCCCGGAATTAGTGATAGCGCAGCGGCGGGACAAACAGAAATGGCCGAAGCCGAAGTCCATCTTCAGCGACCCTGCCTTGCCGTCAGCGCTGCCATTGTCCGCGACGGTCATGTGCTCGTGGTGCGGCGCGCGCGCCCACCGGCCTTGGGGCTGTTCACGCTGCCCGGCGGCCGCGTCGAAGCCGGCGAAACGCTGGCGGAGGCAGTCGTGCGCGAGGCGCGCGAGGAGACCGGCCTGACCATCGAGCCGGGGCCGCTTGCCGGCTACCGCGAAGTGATCGCACGCGACACGGCGGACCGGGTCGAGCGCCATTTCGTGATTCTGGCCTTCGCCGCGCGCTGGACCGTCGGCGAGCCGCGGCCCAACGAAGAGATCGCCGAATGCCGCTGGCTTCGTCCCGCCGCGCTTACCGGACTTCCGGTCACCGAGGGCCTGCCGGAAATCGTGGCCGCGGCTTTCGAAAAGCTCGATTTGTCGCCGTAGCCGAGGCCGCTGCCATAATTCCGCGCCGCTCAACCATGATGCTGCACCGGCCTTGCGGCAAAACGCGCCGCGCGGCATAGCTCGGCTGGCAGGAATTGGTTCATGGCAAGTCGCGTCTTGGCTCCGTTCTGTTTGCTGCTGGCCTTTGCCGGCACACCTTCCTATGCGGTGGAAAGCGTGAAGCCGCCGCCCGCGTCGGTGGCCGGCGGCGCTGCGCCCTACGACGGCGAACTGCAGAGGCTTTCGGAAATCCTCGGCACCTTGCATTACCTTCGCGGTTTGTGCGGGGCGCAGGACGCCGATCGCTGGCGCGATCAGGTGCAGGCGTTGCTTGACGCGGAAACCGCGCCCGGCGAGCGCCGCGCCCGCATTGTCGCAAGCTTCAACCGCGGCTACCGTAATTTTCAACAGACCTACCGCACTTGCACTCCGGCGGCGGACTTCGCCATCCGCCGCTATCTCGAAGAAGGGGCGAAGATTTCCCGGGAAATAACGGCCCGCTACGCCAACTAATTGAGCACGTTAACCTTTCCTAAAGGTGCCGCCTATGCGAACCGAGGCGGCGTGCTAACGTGGCCTTCTAAACGGGGGTGGAAGGCGCCGGCGCGCCTCTAAGGATATGCATGCGAACTCTGTCGCGCGCTGTCGTTGATCGAGAACCAGGTCTGGATCTCGAACAGAAAAAAATTGCACTGGGACACGTGCAGGAAGCCTGGGCCGCTGCGCGCCTCGATGGCGTGGACGGCGATTGCATGGCGCAAAGCTGCCTGTTCGCCGCCTTCGCCGAATTCGTCACCACCTACGGCGAGGAAGCCGCAGCCGAGTTCGCCGAAGGACTCGCCGTGCGCATTCGCAATGGCGAGTTTTCGGTGGAATTGGCGCGGCAATAACGCGCCCGATTTCTCATTTCGATACCGGCTGCGCAACTCCGCTAGCGACCGGAGCGCTGCGGCGCATCGATTTGATAATGACGATAAAGCACCGCATCGACGTCCGCCGGAAAGAATGGCTTTCTCAGGAAGGCCGCGGCACCGGCTTGCCGCGCCTGCGCGGCGAAATCCTCGCTTTCCGCTGAGGAGATCATGACCACCGCAATGTCGGGATATTGGCGCCGCAGCTCCGACAGCGTTTCCAAGCCGTTGAGCCCGGGCATGTTGTAATCGAGAAACACGATATCGAAACCGCCTTGCTTTAGCATGTTGAGCGCCTTGATCCCCTCTTCCACTTCCGCGACTTCCAGCGGGAATCTGCTCGCCACCAGGATTTTGCGTACGATGCTGCGCATGGTGGCGGAATCGTCGACGATCAGGGCGCGCGCCGGCAGCCGCGTGCGGACGCAGCGCTCGATGACAGCCTGGGCCTCGTCCGCGGTCGCGGGCTTGCGAATGCTACCGTCCACATCGGTGCTGTCTGATTCGCGGCCGACCGCGATGATGAAGGGCTTGTGCCGGGAAGCGCGGGCCGCCTGGCAAACGCTCGTCTTTTCGGCACCGGGCAGAACGCTGTCGAGCAAGACGAGATCGATGGCGCCGCCGGCAAGCAGCGTCGCTGCGCTCGCGGCGCCGTCCGCCTCAATAACTTCTATGGGAACGAAAGCCAGTCCCGCCCCTTGACGCAGCAACTCCCGCTCGGCAGCCGAACGAAATACAACGAGTAACTGAATCGAAATGAGATCGGTACTCATGGGACCGAGGGTCCCCCTCCTCGTTGCCTCAACAAATTATGCGGGCGAAGCTGCGCCTGCACGCAACTTCCCAGGGAATAAACCCCGGAACAGAACCCGTCACTTCAGCGATTGATCAAATCATTTACAATCCATGGTTGCAACCCCCGGCGATCGGCGAAGATCGGCCCTTGCGAAGCGATTAACGCGCCGTCGCGTCGAGAGTTTCCAGGAAGCTGATGGCAGCGCCTTGGCCCGGTGCGGTGAGTTCGCCTTCCCACATCACCTTGTGGCCGCGCACGAAAGTACCCACCGGCCAGCCCATGACGGTCACGCTATCGTAAGGCGTCCAGCCGGACCGTGATGCAATCCAGTCATTGCTGATCGTTTCTTTGCGCCGCAAATCCACGATTGTGAGATCGGCGTCGTAACCGGCCGCGATGCGGCCCTTGCAGGCGATGCCGAAAAGCCGGGCCGGGCCGGCACTCGTCAAATCGACGAAGCGTTGCAACGTCAGACGCCCGGCATTCACATGATCGAGCATGATCGGCACCAGCGTCTGAACGCCCGTCATGCCCGACGGGCTTGCCGGATAAGACTTATCCTTCTCGTCGCGGGTGTGCGGAGCGTGATCTGAGCCAAGCACATCGACAACGCCTTGCCGCAATCCGCGCCAGATACCGGCGCGATGCGTAGCGTCGCGGACCGGCGGATTCATTTGCGCACGGGTGCCGAGACGCTCGTAGCAGTCGGGTGCCTCAAGCGTGAGATGGTGAGGCGTCGTCTCTACCGAGGCGACGTCCTTATGACCGGCGAGGAATTCCATTTCCTGCCAGGTGGAGACATGCAGGATATGCACCCGCTTGCCGGTTTCATGGGCAAGCCGCACCAAGCGCTGGGTGCAGGTGAGCGCGGTGACATCGTCGCGCCAAACGGGATGCGAGCGCGGATCGCCCTCGACCCGAAGCCCGAGCCGCTCCTTCAACCGGTGTTCGTCCTCGGAATGAAATGCCGCCCGGCGGCGGATCGCCTTGAGGATGGCGCGCACGCTGTCGTCATCCTCCACCAGCAGCGAGCCGGTGGACGATCCCATGAAGACTTTCACGCCGGCGCAGCCGGGAAGCCGCTCCAGCTTCGGCAAATCCTGGACGTTGTCCTGGGTCCCGCCAACGTAGAACGCAAAGTCGCAATGCATTCTTCCCTGCGCGCGCTTCAATTTATCGGCGAGCGCTTCGGCGGTCGTGGTCGGCGGGTTGGTATTCGGCATTTCGAATACGCCGGTAACGCCGCCCATGACCGCGCCGCGCGAGCCGGATTCCAAATCCTCTTTTTGCGGGGCGCCGGGCTCGCGGAAATGCACCTGGGTATCGATGACGCCGGGCAGCACATGCAAACCGCGGCAATCGATGCTGTCGCCGGTAGCGCGCGAAAGATCGCCGAGCGCGGCAATGCGGCCGCCGCGGATACCGAGGTCGCGCACGCCCTCGCCGTCCTGATTGACGATCGTGCCACCCTTGAGGATGAGGTCGTAGGTCTCCGCCATGCTTTGGCCTAATACACGGGCTGCCGGGGGCACAAGAGCGTGGCCGGCGGCGCCTTACGTTTCTCGGGGATTTCTGGCATGGGTTTGCCTATGCAGGCAGCACTGCTTCCCGACCGTGGCGTGGTCAAGGTTGCCGGCGAGGACGCTCGCCGATTTCTGCATGGCCTGATCACCGCCGACGTGAGCAAGCTTGCGCCCGGCGAATCCCGCTTCGCCGCGCTGCTGACGCCGCAGGGCAAAATCCTCGTGGATTTTATCATCACCGAAGCCGCAGCGGCGGAAGGCGGCGGCTTCTTTCTCGATTGCCCGCGCGCGCTGGCATCCACGCTGGTGGAACGGTTGAATTTCTACCGGTTGCGCGCCAAGGCCGGCATCGAGGATCTTTCGCAAAAGCTCGGAATCCTGGCGGCCTGGGAAGGCACCGGCACCACCGAATGCGGGCTCGTCTATGCGGACCCGCGGCTTGCCGCGCTGGGGTTACGCTGCATCCTGCCGCCGGAGCTTGCCGCCGACGCGGCGGCGGAACTCGGCGCAACGCTGACGAACGCCGACGCCTATGAAGCGCATCGCATTGCGCTGGCCGTGCCGCGCGGCGGAGTGGATTTCAGCTATGGCGACGCTTTTCCCCATGAGACCGATATGGATCAACTCGGCGGCGTCCACTTTGGCAAGGGCTGCTATATCGGCCAGGAAGTCGTTTCGCGCATGCAGCACCGCGGCACTGTGCGCACGCGCATCGTTTCGATCGTCTACGAGGGCTTTGCGGCCGAAGCCGGCACCCCGGTCATGGCCGGCGACAAGCAAGTGGGAACGCTCGGCTCCAGCGCGGACGGGCGCGGTCTCGCCATGTTGCGC
This sequence comes from Xanthobacteraceae bacterium, assembly GCA_035652315.1. Taxonomy (GTDB): domain Bacteria; phylum Pseudomonadota; class Alphaproteobacteria; order Rhizobiales; family Xanthobacteraceae; genus CANKHA01. The sequence continues at coordinate 9,431 of DASREA010000082.1, forward strand.
CTCGACCGGTTGGAAGAGGCATTGGCCGCTGACCTGCCGCTCACGGCCGGCGGCCCTGAGTTGCAAGCCTTGAAACCGCAATGGGCGCGCTTTGCTTTTCCCGGCGCGTCGAAGGCGGCCGGATGACTGCCACGGCCCATGCCGACCGTTTGCCGCGCTGTCCGTGGCCGCGCGACGACGAGCTGTATGTCAGCTATCACGATAAGGAATGGGGCGTGCCGGAATTCGACGACCGCGCGCTTTATGAAAAGCTCGTGCTCGACGGCTTTCAGGCCGGCTTGTCGTGGATCACTATTCTGCGGAAGCGGGAGAATTTCCGCCGCGCCTTCGCTGGCTTTGCGCCGGAGAAGATTGCCCGCTTCACGCCGAGGAAGATCGAGGCGCTGATGCAAGACGCAGGCATCGTACGCAACCGCGCGAAAATCGAAGGATCGGTGCTTTCGGCGCGCGCCTGGCTCGATATCATGGAGAAAGGACCGGGATTTTCCTCTTTCCTTTGGGATATCGCCGGCGGCAAGCCGAAGGTGAACCGTTTTCGCAGCATGGCACAGGTTCCGGCGGAAACGGAAACCTCGCGCAACATGTCGAAGGAACTCGCGCGGCACGGATTCAAATTTTGCGGACCTACCATCGTCTATGCCTTTATGCAGGCCGTCGGCATGGTCAACGATCATTTGGTGAAATGCCATCGCCACGCGGAATGCGCGAAGCTGGCCCAAGGCTGACGACCGTGGCCAGAAAGGCGCTTCATAAAACGACTGCGCCACGCGCGTGGCAGCGCATGCTTTCCGGGCGCAGACTGGATTTGCTCGATCCCTCGCCGCTTGATGTGGAGATCGAGGACATCGCGCACGGCCTTGCTCGGGTCGCGCGATGGAACGGCCAGACCAAAGGCGCGCATATCTTTTCCGTGGCCCAGCACACGCTGCTGGTGGAAGCGGTCGCGCGTGCGCGCATTCCGCGGCTCGACCGGCGTCATCGGCTCGCCATCATCCTGCACGACGCGCCGGAATACGTCATCGGCGACATGATCTCGCCGTTCAAAGCGGTGATCGGCGATTCCTACAAAGCGGTGGAGCGGCGACTGCTCGGCGCCATTCATCTGCGCTTTGGCTTGCCCGCCGTTCTTTCCGAGAAGGTCGAAGCCATGATCAAGGACGCCGATCGCGGCGCCGCTTACCTCGAAGCCACGCGGCTTGCCGGTTTCCATGACGCGGAGGCGCGGCGTTTCTTCGGACGGCCGCCGGCATTGCCCCTGGCGCAGGAACGGGATTATCTCAGGCCCTGGCCGGCGCAAACTGCGCAGAAGCGCTACCGCGAACGCCTCAGCGCGCTGACGCGTGATTGAGCTTCCGCCGGTGCTTTGGCTGCCATAGATAGGTCAAAACAGCGGAGCAGAACGATAAAATGATTCACGTCTGTTCGCTGGCACGCTTGCAGCAAACCATCCGCCATAGCGGCGCCACGCATGTCGTCACCGTGCTCAAGGACATCGCGTTGGTCGAGCGCCCCGCCGGCGTGCGGCCGGAACACCATCTCCATATCGATGTGGACGACATTACCAGCCCGATGGACGGTTACCGCCATGCCTGCGACGAGCACGTGGAACGGCTGATGCATTTCGTAAGCGAGTGGGACCGCGGCGCGCCCATGGTCATTCACTGCTTCGCCGGAATAAGCCGCTCGACCGCCAGCGCCTACGCGGCGGCCTGCGCGCTCAACCCCGAACGCGACGAAGCCGACATCGCGCGTGCATTGCGCCGCGCCTCGCCGACGGCGATGCCCAACAGCCTGATCGTCTCGCTCGCCGACCGTTTGCTCGGCCGCCAAGGCCGGATGATACGCGCCATCGAAGCCATCGGGCCGGGAGAACTTGCCTACGAAGCCGATCCTTTTCGTCTCGACCTGAAGTAGCAGACGATGAAAGAAGCCAAGCTCACCCCGATCGAGATTGGTTTGACCGCCGCGATTGTCGCCGTTGACGATGACGAACCGCTGATCCTCACCGCCGCCGAGCCCGGCCAAGATGAGGGCTTGTCCGGACTTCCATCGGGACCCTTCGATCCGATTGCGCATCGTACTTTCGAAATCGGACTGCGCTCGTGGGTCGCGGCGCAAACCGGATTGTCGCTCGGCTACGTGGAGCAGCTCTACACCTTCGGCGATCGCGGCCGCCACGCGGAGCCGCGCGACAGCGCCCCCCATGTCGTTTCGGTCGGCTATCTGGCACTCAGCCGCATGGCCGAGGACGCGCCCGGCTTGCGCGGCCCGGCGCGGTTCGAGTCCTGGTATCGCTTCTTTCCCTGGGAGGATTGGCGCGAGGAGCGGCCAGCTATCCTCGATTCCACCATCCTGCCGCTGCTCAAGGACTGGGCGGGCAGTACGCAAAACGCCGAACCGGGCCGCGCCCTGAGCCGGCCGGAGAGATTGCGGCTTTGCTTCAGCGCCGGCGGCGGCCCTTGGGACGAGGAGAAGGTGCTCGACCGCTACGAACTGCTTTACGAGGCTGGCCTCGTCGAAGAGGCAAAACGCGATGGACGCGAGGCGGCGCTGGCTCGCGAAAAACTGCCCGCGCTCGGCGTGCCGTTGCGTTTCGATCACCGGCGCATTCTGGCTACCGCCATCGCGCGGCTGCGCGCGAAATTGAAATATCGGCCGGTGATCTTCGAATTGATGGCGCCGGAATTCACGCTGACCGAATTGCAACACACGGTCGAGGCGATTTCCGGCCGCCAGTTGCACAAGCAGAATTTCCGCCGCCTGGTGGAAACCGCCGCCCTGGTCGAACCGACCGGCGAAATGTCGACCTCGACAGGCGGACGTCCTGCGGCGCGCTTCCGCTTCCGTCGCGAGGTTCTTCAGGAAAGGCCCGCTCCCGGGCTGCGTCTCGGGGTGCGGTAGAGCGGGCTAGTCGCCGTAGTGGGCCATCGTCACCGGCGGCGACGGCGGCGCGATGGAGCGCGGCGCCTTGGCGAAATTGGCGCGGCCGGAATGCCGGTTGAAATTGCAATAGGCGAACGAGAGCCCATAGATCGAACCGCGGAAGCTCACATTGTCGGTTTTTTCCAGATAGAAGCAGGGCTGAAACGGCAATCCCTGCACGCTTGCGCAGACCGTTTCGTTTTTCACCTGCAGCGTGCCCGCCGGCAAGGTGACATGCCGATAAGGGCCTTCGCCAGCGAATTGCACGGTACCGCTCACCGAGCCGTCGGCATTGATGCGTCCCGATCCGCGCGTCCCTTCGAAACAATTGAAGCCGAAGAGTTTGCCGACCACGAAGCGGCGCGCTTCATCGGCTTTCATCTCGCCGGCGAAGACTGGCGTGCTGGCCGCGAGCCCGATCAAGACAGTAGCGATACGCCTGTACATTCCCCCCACCCCACGCAACAGGCCGACAAGTTAGCGGATTTTATTAACTAAATTCTTACCACGCCGGAAGCTGCGACAGAAGGCCGGATTTGCAAGGAAAAATCCAAGCATTCAGGCAACCTTAACCGCCAGGCGCCCGCGCACCTGGCCCTCGACGATACGTCGGCCCGCGGCGATGACCTGGTCGAGCCCAATTTCGGTGGTCATGACCGCGAGCTTGTCGCGATCGAGATCGGTTGCCAGCCGCGACCAAGCCTGGCGGCGCAGCGCAATCGGGCAAGTCACCGAATTGATGCCGAGGAGCGAGACGCCCCGCAGGATAAAGGGGGCGACGGTCGCCGGCAGATCCATACCGCCGGCCAATCCGCAAGCAGCGATGGCGCCGCCCGCCTGCGTCATCGAAAGAACGTTGGCGAGCGTGGTCGAACCCACACTGTCGATGCCGGCGGCCCAACGTTCCTTGCCGAGCGGCTTGACCGGACCCGTGAGCTCCTGGCGCGGCATGATCTCATGCGCGCCTAGGTGCTTCAGATAGTCCGCTTCCTGCGGGCGACCGGTCGAGGCCGTCACCCGGTAGCCGAGCTTGGCGAACAACGCGACGGCGATGGAGCCGACGCCCCCGGCGGCGCCGGTGACGATGGCGGGCCCGTGCTGCGGCGTAAGGCCGTGACGCTCCAACGCCAGAATGGACAGCATCGCGGTGTAGCCGGCGGTTCCGATCGCCATGGCCTCCCGTGCGCTGAGCCCCGCGGGCAACGGCACCAGCCAATCGCCTTTGATGCGCGCCTTCTCCGCATAAGCGCCGAGATGCGTCTCGCCCAGTCCCCAGCCGTTGCAGATCACCTTGTCGCCGCTCTTCCATTGCGGATGCGACGAGCTTTCCACCGTGCCCGCTAAATCCACACCCGCAATCATGGGAAAGCGGCGCACGACCGGCGCCCTTCCGGTGATTGCCAGTCCATCCTTGTAATTGACGGTGGACCACTCGACGCGAACGGTGACGTCACCATCCATCAGATCTTTTTCGTCGAAGGCAGTCAGCGCGACTGTCTGGCCGCTGTCGGTTTTGTCGATGACGATGGCCTTGAATGTCGCCATGGCGGCCGGTCAGGCCGGCGCGGGCGCGACCCGCGCCACCGGCTTTTCGATAATCGGCAGATTGACGATCGCGGAGAGCACGCCAAGCACGATCGCCATCCACCAGATCGCGCTGTAGGATCCTGTGCGCTCGAAGAGCACGCCACCCAGCCACACACCGAGAAAACCGCCGACCTGATGACTGAAGAAGGCGACGCCGGCGAGCATCGTCAGCCAGCGCGTCCCGAACATCAAAGCGACAAGACCGTTGGTCGGCGGCACCGTGGACAGCCAGAGCAGGCCCATCACCGCGCCGAAAATCACCGACGATACGGTGCTCGGCGGCAGGGTGATGAAGGCGAAGATGGCGATCGAACGCGCCAGATAGATAGTCGAAAGGATATAGCGCTTCGGCAGACGGTCGCTGAGCCAGCCGGCCGAAAGGGAGCCGACGATGTTGAAGAGGCCGATCGCCGCCAGCGTCCACGCGCCCACCGCGACGGTCAAGCCACGGTCCACCAGATAGGCCGGCAGATGTACGGTAATGAAGAAGAGCTGAAAGCCGCAGGTGAAGAATCCGGTCACCAGCAGCAGATAGCTTCGATGCCGGAACGCTTCCGCGAGGGCATGCATGAGCGACTGCTGACGTTCGGTGCCGGCGCTGCGGGCGTTGTCCATCCCCGGCGTCGCGAGGGGCAAGGCCAGCGGCACCATCAGCAGCACCAGCCCCGCGAAAATCACAAGCGCGGTCTGCCAGCCGAAGTTCGTAAGGAAGGCCACGGCAAGCGGGGAAAACAGAAACTGCCCGAACGATCCCGCCGCGGTGCCGAGGCCGAAGGACAGCGAGCGCCACCGCGCAGGCATCAACTTGGCGAAGGCGCCGAGCACGATCTGAAACGACGAGCCTGACAGGCCGAAGCCAATCAGCATGCCGGCGCTGAGATAGAGCATTCCCGGCGTGGCGCTGTAGGCCATCATCGCAAGCCCGCCGGCATAGAGCATCGTGCTGGCGATGAGAACGCGCGCCGCGCCGTAACGGTCGGCGATGGCGCCGGCAATCGGTTGCCCGGCGCCCCACAGCAGCATCTGCAAAGCGAGCGCCAGGGCAAAGACGTCCCGCTCCCACCCGTGCGCCACCGACATCGGCTTCAGGAATAGGCCAAGTGCCGAGCGCGGGCCGAAGCCGATGGCGGAGACCAGCGCGCCGCACGCCAAGATGATCGCCGGCGTGCGCCAGGCCAGGAATTTTTCGACGGATGCAAGCTGCGACATAGGACCTCGGCGGCAGTTGGAGCGGACCATAGACCCTATGCGGGCCGCGCCAAACAATGCTTCCTAAGGAGAAGAGCCCCAGTCCGCACATGGCTGCTGGTCGGGCCGCGCGGGGTAGCCGGAAGGCGCCGGAAGTGTTATATTCGCGATGTACTCGGATCGAGAAAAACTAGGCCCGGCGGGGAGCCGGGTATTTTAAGAGCCCTGATATGCTCAGGCCGAGTATATAATTGGGAGCGGCGCATGCCTGTCATCGAAAGCTTTGGACCGCATCGCAAAACCGCGGCAGAGAGCATCCGGCTGCGCGACGACCGGCGCTTCCGCGTGCTGCCTATGCCGGGACTGGAATGGAACGATGAGGTCGCGCGCGAGACCGCGCATCTTTTCGAGCGGGTGAAGAATGTCATCCCGTCGGTGGAATGGCCCTTCTTCGCGCCCTATGTGCGCGCAATCAACGCCCTGAAGAAAGAGCGCAACGCGGTCATCCTCGCGCACAACTACCAGACGCCGGAAATCTATCACTGCATCGCAGATGTGGTGGGCGATTCCCTCCAACTCGCGCGCGAGGCGTCGAAGGCCAAGGCCGACGTGATCGTGCAATGCGGCGTCCATTTCATGGCCGAGACGTCGAAGATCCTGAATCCCGACAAGGTGGTGCTGATTCCCGATTCCAAGGCCGGCTGTTCGCTGGCGGAATCCATCACCGGCGCCGACGTCCGCCTGTTGCGCGAGCGCTATCCCGGCGTCCCGGTCGTCTCCTACGTCAACACTTCGGCGGAGGTGAAAGCCGAGAGCGATATCTGCTGCACCTCGGCCAATGCCGTGCAGGTGGTGGAAAGCCTCGGCGCCGACAAGGTGATCTTCCTGCCCGATCAGTATCTCGCCGCCTATGTAGCGTCGCAGAGCAACGTGAAGATCATCGCCTGGAAGGGCGCCTGCGAAGTGCACGAGCGCTTCACCGGCGACGAATTACGCCGCGCCCGCGAGCACGATCCTTCGGTGCAGATCATCGCGCATCCGGAATGCCCGCCCGATGTGCTCGCCGAGGCCGACTATACCGGGTCGACCTCCGGCATGATCAAGTGGGTGCGCGAGCATCATCCGCACCGCGTCATCATGGTCACGGAATGCTCCATGGCCGACAATGTCTCGGCGGAAGTGCCGGACGTGGAATTCGTGCGTCCCTGCAATCTCTGCCCGCACATGAAACGGATCACCTTGCCGAAAGTCCTCGACAGCCTGCTCACCATGCAGGAGGAGGTCTGGGTCGATCCCGTGATCGCCGCCAAGGCGCGCCGCGCCGTGGAACGCATGGTGAATTTAAAGAGCTGCTAGGCTCTCCACCGGACCGCACGAAAGGCGTTGGACGGCCGCGATGTCCGAATCGAATTCCGGCATTCTGATCGTCGGCGGCGGATTGGCCGGGCTTTTCTGCGCGCTCAAGCTGGCGCCGCGTCCTGTCACCGTGCTGGCCACGGCTCCGATCGGCGAAGGCGCCTCGACCGCTTGGGCACAGGGCGGCATCGCCGCCGCGGTCGCGCAGGGCGACACGCCGGAAGCGCACGCCCGCGATACCGTCGCCGCCGGCGCCGGCCTCGTCGACGAGGCTGTCGCGCTCGGCATCGCCCGGGAGGCGGCCGACCGGATTCATGACCTGCTGTCCTACGGCGTGCCGTTCGACAAGGATCTGGAGGGCCATCTTGCGGTCTCGCGCGAGGCCGCGCATTCGGCGCGCCGCATCGTGCATGTGCAGGGCGACCTTGCCGGCCGCGCGATCATGATGGCTTTGGTCGCCGCGGTGCGCCGCACGCCGTCGATTCAGGTGCTCGAAGGCCTCACGGCCGAAGAATTATCCACGGCGAATGGCGCGGTCTGCGGCGCCTGGGCGCGCCGCCGCGATGGCGAACCGGTTTACATTCCAGCGAGCGCCGTGGTGCTCGCCACCGGCGGCGTCGGTCATCTCTATGCCTTGACGACAAATCCTCCAGAGGCGCGTGGTATCGGCCTCGCCATCGCCGCGCGCGCCGGCGCCGTGCTCGCCGATACCGAATTCGTGCAATTCCACCCCACCGCGCTCGACGTCGGCCGCGATCCAGCGCCGCTGGCGACCGAAGCGCTGCGCGGCGAAGGGGCGCTTCTTATCAACCGCGCCGGCGAGCGCTTCATGCAGAAACTGCATCCGGCGGCCGAACTGGCGCCGCGCGATATTGTTGCCCGCGGCGTCTTTGCCGAAATCGTCGCCGGCCGCGGCGCCTTCCTCGATGCGCGCGAGGCGGTCGGGACCGCCTTTGCCGCGCGCTTCCCGACGGTTTACGCCAGCTGCGCGGCGGCGGGCATCGATCCCGCGCGCGAGCTCATTCCGGTGGCGCCAGCGGCGCATTACCACATGGGCGGCGTGGCGGTGGACATGCGCGGGCGCAGCTCGCTGCCCGGCCTGTGGGCCGCCGGCGAGGTCGCCTGCACCGGCGCTCATGGCGCCAACCGGCTCGCCTCAAACTCACTGCTGGAAGCCGTCGTTTTTGCCGATCGTATCGCCCGCGATATCGGCGCCTTGGAACACCCGGCCAAAGCGGCGCCGCGCCGTTTCGGCGATCCGACATCGCCGGCAACGGCTGAACGGGAATTACGGCAGACGATGACCGGCGACGTCGGGGTCGTCCGCGACGAGGAAGGATTGTCGCACGCGCTGGCGAAGATCGCGCGAATTGAGCGCGCAAGCACTTCGCCCGTCCTGCGCAATATGGCGACCGCGGCCCTGCTCATCGCCGCGGCGGCGTGGCGGCGGCGCGAGAGCCGCGGCGCGCATTATCGCACCGATTATCCGACGGCCGATCCGGCGCAGGCGCGGCGGACATTTTTCACCCTGGACGAGGCGCGCGCCATCGCCGAGCGCGCCGCCGCGCCGGCATTCTCCTGAGGAACAGCATGACGCATGCCCTGCTCTGCCCCGATGCTTTTTTGTCCCCGCTGGAGATCGAGGAAGCGATCGAACGCGCCCTGAAAGAAGACTTGGGCCGTGCCGGCGATGTCACGACCATCGCCACGGTGCCGCCGGAAACGCGCGGCAGCGCCGTCCTAGCCGCCCGCAAGGGCGGTTGCATTGCCGGCCTGCCGCTCGTCGAGGCCGCCTTCCGCAAGCTCGCGCCGGATATGGAGATCACCGCGCATGTGCGTGACGGCGATAAGGTTGCCGCGAAAACCGTCTTGATGACCGTGCGCGGCCCGGCGCGCGCCATGCTCGCGGCAGAGCGGGTGGCGCTGAACTTCGTGGGCCATATGTCCGGCGTCGCCACCGCGACCAGCGAATATGTGCAGCGCGTCGGGCAAACCAAGACCCGCGTCACTTGCACGCGTAAAACTCTTCCCGGGCTTCGGGCGCTGCAAAAATACGCGATCCGCTGCGGCGGCGGTTTCAATCACCGCTTCGGTCTCGACGACGCCGTGCTGATCAAGGACAACCATGTGGCGGTGGCCGGCGGCATCCGCCCTGTTCTCGAAAGCGCGCGCGCCTGCGTCGGACATCTGGTGAAGATCGAGATCGAGGTGGATTCGCTCGAGCAATTGCGGGAGGTGCTCGATTGCGGTCTTGCCGACGCGGTGCTGCTCGACAATTTCGACGTGGCGCGCACCCGCGAAGCGGTAAAGATGATCGCCGGCCGGCTGATCGTCGAATCGTCCGGCGGTGTCACGCTCGATACCGTCGCGGATTACGCGCGCGCCGGCGTCGATTACGTTTCCTCGGGCGCCCTCACCCATTCGGTGATCAATCTCGATATCGGTCTCGATATCGAGATGTGAAGTCCGCCTGCGGACGGGAAAGAATCTTACAGCTTCGCCGCCGCTTCCTGCGTCGCCTCCGCCGTGCCCCAGGACGGCGCGTCCGAGCCGTCGCCCCATGCGCGCGGGCGGTAAAAGGTGTGCACGCCGATGCGGTAGAGCTTGTGCATTTCATGCACCCAATCCGGATGCACCCAATAGGCGTGATAGTGCGTGGCACGGCCGACTTCGGCGACCCAGTATTTGCCGTCGAGATAATCGTCAGCGATGCGTTCGGCGCGCAGCCAAGCCTGCGGCTCGTCCACGGTTTCGGGAATGCCGTCGCAGGCAAAGGTGAACTGACAGGCGAAGCGCCGATTAGCGTTCTGATAGACCGTCTGGCAGACGTTGCGCGGGTAATAGCCGGAGAAAACGCGATTCATCACGACTTGGGCCACGGCCATCTGGCCGCGCACCGGCTCGCCGCGCGCCTCGAAGTAAACCGCGTCGGCGAGGCATTTCTCGGCTTTGGCTCGGGTCGCCCCGCTAAGGCCGAGACGCTCGGCGGGCGTCTTCGGTCGCCTTCCTTCGCCGGTCACCTCGCCTTTCGGCGCCACGGATTCGCCGGCCTTGGTTTCGTCGGCCGGCTGCGCGGGACTGAGCGCCGAGAGTTTGATGTCGGAATCGGACGGCGGCGGCGCAACGATGGTCGGCTGCTCGCCGGGAGCCCACGGCTCCAGGGTGCGCTGCTCGTCGCCAAGCAGGGCGCCGCCGAAATAAAGCCGTGCGACATTTTGCGCCGGCTTTTGCGGCTCCGCGGCGAAATCCTTGGGTGTCGCGGCGAGCCCTGCTTGCGGATCGAATGCAGGAGCCGTCAGTTGCGGAGCCGGCAGCAGCGCGGCCGATGCCTCTGCCTTTGCCGGCTCCGCCGGGGCCGGTTCTGGCCGCGGCGAAGCTTCGGCAAGACCGGGCGCGGCTTGCTGCGATTCGGAGTTGTTCTCTTCCGCAAAAGGTTGCTCGTTGCCCGCATCCGGCGATGGCGCGCGTTCGGCGCTGTCCCGCGGTGGCGGTTCAGGCGATCTCGCGGTTTCCGGTTTCGGCGGCAGTGGCAGCCGGTCGCCCTTGCCGCTGCGGTCCACGGTAGGGAATGGCGGCAGCAGCGCGTCGGGGCGCGCACCGGGTTCGGCGGGCCAGGTTTCGCCGGTCTCCTGCTTGGGATCGATGTTCGCAAGCCGGTAGCTGAGCGGCTCCGGGAATGATGTCCCGATCGGGCGAAAGAAGCTGAACGTCGCGGCGCGCACCGTCCCGAAAGCCACGGCGCGCATATGCTCGCGCCAATGCGCCGTCACCGAAGGCTGCCGGGCGAACAACGAGGCGAGGTCCTGAAAGCCGGCGTGTGTCGGCGCCAACGCAAAGACCGCAATGCCGAGGCTGAGGCGCCGGGCGAATACGCGCTTCGGCCGATTGCGCCGGCCGTCCATTCCGATGCTCACGCCACGCAGCCCCAACTCAACAATTCCGAGCATCCGCGCCGCCACGGCGCAAATGCGACGGATTTAGTTATTGATGAATTAAGCTTGCCAGGGCGTTAACGCCGCCTTCGCGGGCACGAAGCAAGCGTCGATACCGGCTGAAAAAGCGACTACGCCTGCCCGCTGCCGGCGCTGCCAAGCGCGGCCTGCGCCGCCGCCAGACGCGCGATCGGCACACGGAACGGCGAACAAGAGACGTAGTCGAGCTGCGTATTATGACAAAAGGCGACCGAGGCGGGATCGCCGCCGTGCTCGCCGCAAATCCCCACCTTCAGCTTGGCACGCGTCTTGCGCCCGCGTTCGACGCCGATGCGCACCAGTTCGCCGACACCCTGCTGATCGATGGAGACAAAGGGATCGACGGCGAGAATGCCGCGCTTGAGATAGACGCCGAGAAAGCTTGCCGCATCGTCGCGGCTGATGCCGAAGGTCGTTTGCGTCAGATCGTTGGTGCCGAAGGAAAAGAATTCGGCGCTCTCGGCGATCTCGCCGGCGAGCAGCGCCGCCCGCGGCAACTCGATCATGGTGCCGACCTGATAATCGAGCTTCTGCCCGGTTTCCTTGGCGACCGCTTCCGCGACCGTATCGATGCTGGCCTTGACCAGATCGAATTCCACCTTGCTCGCGATCAGCGGAACCATGACTTCCGGCACCACCGGCTGCCCGGTGCGGCGCGCGGCTTCGATTGCCGCCTCGAAGATCGCCCGCGCCTGCATCTCGGCGATTTCCGGGTAGGCGATGGCAATGCGGCAGCCGCGGAAGCCGAGCATCGGGTTGAATTCGTGCAATTCCTGGGCGCGCTGCGCGAGCTTTTTCGGATCCGCGCCCATCGCCGCGGCGACCTCGGCGATTTCCTCCTCGGTATGCGGCAGGAATTCATGCAGCGGCGGATCGAGCAGGCGGATCGTCACCGGCAGGCCGCGCATGATCTCGAACAGCTCGACGAAGTCGCCGCGTTGCATCGGCAAAAGCTTGGCGAGGGCGGCGCGGCGGCGCTTTTCGTCGTCCGCAAGGATCATCTCGCGCACGGCTTCGATGCGGTTCTCGTCGAAGAACATGTGCTCGGTACGGCAAAGGCCGATGCCTTCGGCTCCGAACTTGACGGCCACGCGGGCGTCGTTGGGCGTATCGGCATTGGCGCGCACGCCGAGCCGGCGCACCGCGTCGGCCCATTGCATGAGCGTACCGAACTCGCCGGCCAGCTCCGGCTCGATCATGCGGATGCTGCCGGCAAGAACCTGGCCGGTCGAGCCGTCGATGGTGATGACGTCGCCTTGCTTGAGGATCACGCCGCCGGCCGTCATCGTGCCGGCGGCGGCATCGATGCGAATGCCGCCGGCACCGGAGACACAGGGCTTGCCCATGCCGCGCGCCACGACGGCGGCATGCGAGGTCATGCCGCCGCGCGCGGTGAGGATGCCTTCGGCGGCATGCATGCCGTGAATATCCTCGGGGCTGGTCTCCACCCGAACCAGGATCACCTTGCGGCCATCGGCCTTGGCCTTTTCCGCTTCGTCGGAGGAGAAGATGACTTCTCCGGAGGCGGCACCGGGCGACGCCGGCAAGCCGGTGGCAATGACCTTGCGTTCCGCTTTCGGATCGATGGTCGGGTGCAGCAGTTGATCGAGTGAGCCGGGCTCAACGCGAGTGACCGCCTCCTGCTGCGAGATGAGGCCGCTTTGCGCGAGATCGACGGCGATGCGCAGCGCCGCCTTGGCGGTACGCTTGCCCGTGCGCGTCTGCAGCATCCAAAGCTTGCCTTGCTCGACGGTGAATTCCATGTCCTGCATGTCGCGGTAGTGCCGCTCGAGCACATCGGAGATGCGCTCCAGCTCGGCGAAGGCGTCGGGCAGCAGCCGCTCCAACGATGGATTGTTGGAGCCCGCCTCCTTGCGCGCCGCCTCGGTGATTTCCTGCGGCGTGCGAATGCCGGCGACGACATCTTCGCCTTGCGCGTTGATGAGGAATTCTCCGTAAAGCTTCTTCTCGCCGGTTGAAGGATTACGGGTGAAAGCGACGCCGGTGGCGGAGTTGTCGCCCATATTGCCGAAGACCATGGCCTGCACGTTGACCGCAGTGCCCCAGCTTTCCGGAATGTTGTGCAGGCGGCGGTAGGTCTTGGCGCGCGCATTCATCCAGGAGCCGAACACCGCGCCGATGGCGCCCCATAATTGCCGTTGCGGATCCTGCGGAAATGCTTCGCCGTGATGTTCCGACACGACTTTCTTGTAGCGTTCGACGAGTTTTACCCAATCGTCGGCGGTCACTTCGGTGTCGAGCGTATAATCATGCCGTGCTTTGTGCTCTTCGAGAATCTCCTCGAAGTGATGATGATCGATATCGAGCACCACGCTCGAATACATGGTGATGAAGCGGCGGTAGCTGTCATAGGCGAAGCGCCGGTCACCCGACTTCTTTGCCAAGGCCTCCACGGTGGCGTCGTTGAGACCGAGATTGAGCACCGTATCCATCATGCCGGGCATCGAGGCGCGCGCGCCCGACCGCACCGACACCAGCAGCGGATTTTCCGGGTCGCCGAAGCGCTTGCCGACAATCCGCGCGACTTGCGCCAACGCATCGTTTACCTGGGATTCCAAATCGTCCGGATAGGTGCCGCCCTTGCTGTAAAAATAGGTGCACACTTCCGTGGTGATGGTGAACCCGGGGGGCACCGGCAGCCCGAGCCCGGCCATTTCCGCCAGGCCCGCGCCTTTTCCGCCCAGCAGGTCACGCAATTGCGCATTTCCCTCGGCCTTGCCGTCGCCGAAGCTATAGACCCATTTCGTCATCGCTCATTCCGTAGTCACACGGCGCGCCAGGACGTCGCGCCAACTCCTTTCAATGAATGATGCCGAGACCGAAGAGCCCCACGACAATGAGATAAATGGCGACGAGGTAATTCAGAAGCCGCGGCACGAACAAAATCAGAATGCCGACGATAAGCGCGACGATGGCGGGAATATTGGCGGTGGCAAAATGCATGGGAGGCTCCCGGTTGATGGCAAAGACAAACAAAAGAAACGTCCGAGTGTTCCCAGGCCTGCCGCATCGGTCAAGCCGTGCGATGAAATAATTGCGCGCCGCGGGAAGGTTGCCCGAGGCTAGCCCTCGATCTTGGAAAAGTCGGCCACCGCAGCGGTGGCCTCGCGAATCTCGTTGAGAAGCCGCAGCCGGTTCTCACGTAGCTTCGCCGTATCGACATTGACGGTCACTTTATCGAAAAACGCATCGACCTTGGGGCGCAATTTGGCGATCGCCGACATCGCGCCGGCGAAATCCTCGCGCGCGACCGCAGCGCCGGCCTCCCGCTTGGCGGCGGCGATCGATTCGGCAAGCGAGCGCTCCTCGTCCTGCTTGTAATGCTTGGGATCCGGCTCGCCGGTGTAGGCGCGGCCATCCTTCTTTTCCTCGATGCGAAGGATATTGGTCGCCCGTTTGTAACCAGCGAGAAGATTCCTGCCATCCTCGCTGTCGAGGAACCTGCCTAAGGCCTCGACACGCCGCACGATCATCAAGAGATCGTCCTGGCCCGGCAGGGAGAACACGGCGTCGACCAGATCGTGCCTTGCCCCGCCTTCGCGCAGGTGCACCTTCAACCGATCGGCGAAGAAGCCGAGCATGTCGCGGGCCAGTTCCCGCGCCGATTCTTCTATATCGGGAACCTGAACATTGGTATCCCGCCGCGCGGTGCTGGCGATGCGATCCGCCCAGCGATGCAGCACCTCGGCAACCAGACGCGATGCGATGCTCTCGATTTCCGCGTCGTCCTTCGCCAGCGATATGTGATGCCGGCGCGCGAGAATGGGTCGGCTGGCGAATTCCACCGTTTGCTCGACCGGCAGCCGCAGCCCGTTTTCCAGCACGATGCGGATGATACCGAGCGCCGCACGGCGCAACGCATAAGGATCCTTGGAACCGGTCGGCTTCTCGCCGATAGCCCAGAAGCCGGCCAGCGTGTCGAACTTGTCCGCCAAGGCAACCGCAATTGCCACCGGCTCGGTGGGTACGCGGTCGTTGGGTCCCTGCGGCCTGTAGTGATCTTCGATCGCGCGGGCGATGCTGTCGTCCTCGCCTTGCGCCTTGGCGTAATAGCGGCCCATCACGCCCTGCAGTTCGGGAAATTCTCCCACCATATCGGTGACGAGATCGGTCTTGGCGAGCAGCGCCGCGCGCTCGGCCTTTGCCGGATCGGCTTTCGCGACCGCAGCCAGCCGCCGCGCCAGCCGCTCGATGCGCTCGATGCGCTCCACCTGGGTGCCGAGCTTTTCGTGAAAAACGATGCCCGACAGCCGCGCTAGGCGTTCTTCCAGGCGGGTTTTCAAGTCGCTCTCGTAGAAGAACTTCGCATCGGAAAGCCGCGCGCGGATCACCCGCTCGTTGCCGCCGACGATCGCCTTGCCGCCGTCGGCCGCCTCCATGTTGGCGACAAGAATGAATTTCGGCGCGAGCTTGTCGGTATTGCTTTCGCGCAGCACGAAGCATTTCTGATTGACCCGAATCGTGGTGCGCACCACCTCGGGAGGGATTTGCAGAAATTCACGATCGAAGGAGCCCATCAACACCACTGGCCATTCCACCAGGCCGGCCACTTCGGCGAGCAGGCCGGCGTCCTCGACCAGCTCATAGCCCTGGGCGAAGGCGAGGTTCTTGGCGTCGGCGGCAATGATTTCCGCGCGCCGCGCGGGATCGGCCACGACCTTGGCGGCTTCGAGTTTTTGCACATAGTCGGCGAGATGGCGCACCTTGATCGGTTCCGGCGCCATGAAGCGGTGGCCACGCGTCACATCGCCGCCTTTGATACCGTCAATATCGAGAGGCACGACCACAGGCTCTTCGGTCTCCGGGCCGAAAGTGGCAACAATGGAGTGCAGCGGGCGAACCCACCGCAAAGACTTGTCGCCCCAACGCATGGACTTCGGCCAAGGGAAAGTCGCTATCGTGGCGTGCAGGACGTCCTTGATCACGTCAACCGCATCCCGGCCCGGCTTTTCGATCACCGCGATATAGAAGTCGCCCTTCTTGTCGGGCTGTATCTTGGCTTCGCCGATCGATTTCAGACCCGCCGCTTTGAGAAAACCGGCGATCGCGTTATCCGGCGCGCCGACGCGCGGGCCTTTCTTTTCTTCCTTCACATCGGGCTGCCGCGCCGGCACGCCGTGCACCGCCAAGGCTAAGCGGCGTGGGGTGACAAAGGTTCGTGCGCCCTCGTAAGCAAGTCCCGCCTGAAGGAGCCGCTCGGTGACGAGACGCCGCAGGTCATCCGCAGCGCACGCCTGCATGCGCGCGGGGATTTCTTCGGAAAAAAGCTCGAGAAGAAGGTCAGGCATTGTCAACCATGGGAAGTCGATTGGCAGGTAGCAGGCCGTCGCCGCCTTGTCACGCCCACAATGACCGCGCGACGGCTCGCCAGCATTTTACGCAGTTTTCCGGAAATGCGCGTGCATTTGAATTAGTTATTCGGCAACAGGTCACCGCCAAAATTTGCCGATGACCCGATTTCTTAACGGCCTTTCGTTGCGGGGCTGGCAACTTGCCGATTTGCGAAGCGCCGCGCGAGAATTTATCCCGCGGACCGCCGCCGCGCGCGATACGTTGGCCATCGGCCTCATCTGCGCATTCGTCTACCTGATTTCCCAATGGCTTAATCTGTTCGAGCAGGTTTCCACCTTTGTCACCTATTATGAGGATTGGGGGCTGGACGAACTGTTTAACGTCGCCGTGGCGTTGGTTCTTGCGCTTGTCGTTTTCGGGCACCGCCGGAATCGCGAGCTCAAGGCCGAGATCAAGGCTCGCGGCGCAGCGGAAGCCCAAGCCCTCAAACTGGCCCGGCATGATCCACTGACCGGATTGCCGAACCGCCGCGCCCTTTCCGAACATCTCGATGAGGCGCTGGAGCAGACCCTGGCGCAAGGCGCGCGTGTAGCGGTGCTGATGCTCGATCTCGATGGCTTCAAGCAGGTCAACGACACCCACGGTCATGCCGTCGGCGACAGGGCACTGATGGCCGCCACCGATCGTATCCGCGGCGCGATGCGGGACGGTAGCACGCTGGCCCGGTTCGGCGGCGACGAATTCGCAATCGTCATCGCAAAGCTGAATTCACTCGACGGTCCGACGAAGCTGTCGCGCCGGATCGTCAGCGCCTTCGCGGAACCTATCGTCATCGGCGACATCACGCTGACGCTCGGTATCGGCATCGGTATTGCGATCGCGCCGGATGACGGCACCGGCTCCGATGAGCTAATGCGCCGCGCCGACCGCGCCTTGTATCGCGCCAAAGCGGAAGGCCCCTCTTCCGTTCGCTTCTTCGAAGCTGAAATGGACGCTCATATCGAGGAGCGGATGCGCCTCGAGCGGGAGCTGCGCGCCGCTATCGGCAGCCGCAGCATCGTCCCGTATTTTCAGCCCATCGTTTCGCTCGACGGCAATCGCATCATCGGCTTCGAGGCGCTGGCACGATGGAAGAGCCCAACCTCCGGCAACGTTCCGCCCGGTGTCTTCATTCCGATCGCCGAAGAGGCCGGATTGATCGCCACGCTTTCCGACCAGCTCCTGCGACAGGCCTGCATCGCGGCGCGCAACTGGCCCAAGGATCTCACGCTTTCCTTCAACATCTCGCCGGTACAACTACGCGACAAGACGTTGGGTCTGCGGATTCTGTCGATTCTCGGGCAAACCGGTTTCGATCCGCACAGGCTCGAACTCGAGATCACCGAGAGCGCGTTGGTCGAGGACATCGGCATCGCCGAATCGGTCATCGATCAGTTGCGGGGCGCCGGCGTGCACATCGCTCTCGACGATTTTGGCACCGGCTATGCAACGCTATCGCAGCTCCTGGCGCTGCGGCTCGACAAGATCAAGATCGACCGCAGCTTCGTCGAGCGTCTCGGCAAGGACAACGAGAGCGCGGTTGTCGTCCGCGCCATCATCGGTCTGGCGAACGGCTTCGGCTTGATAACCACCGCCGAAGGAATCGAGGAAAAGGACCAATTAACCTATCTGAAGGAAAACGGCTGCCTGCAAGGCCAGGGCTTCATCTTCAGCCAAGCGATACCCGCATCCGAGATCGAGAACCTGCTGCGGCAGGGCGCCCCCCAGCTGCAGGTGGCTTAAATCCAACAAGAGCGTTATTCGGGAAGCTGCCGATGGCTGCCGTCGCAGCGCGGCCGGTTGCCGGTGCGCTTGCAGGCGCAAAATTTGATCGCCTCCGATAGCTCCGCTTTGAACTCTACCGGCATAAATTCGGTGCCCCTGTGCGAGCCATCGCAGAATGGCTGTGACTTCGAGCGCCCGCACGCGCACCACCAATAGGTCTTTCCGGCTTCCACATCGACCGCGATCGGCTTCCGGCCGCCGATATCCGGCATGCTCATGCTGCTCCTCCCCCTTCTGTCGCCAACCATGCTTCACCGCAAGCCTTGGCGAGCTCGCGCACGCGCAAAATGTAGCTCTGCCGTTCGGTGACCGAGATCACGCCCCGGGCATCGAGCAGATTGAAGACATGGCTCGCCTTGATGCATTGGTCGTAGGCCGGCAGCGCCATGAGGTGCCGCTGGCGCTCGTCGCCCTGCCAACCGGCATCGAGATAGCGCCGGCAGGCGCCCTCGGCCATCTTGAACTGCGCGAACAGCATTTCGACATCGGCATATTCGAAATTATGCCGCGAATATTCTTGCTCGGCCTGCAGGAAGATATCGCCGTAGGTCACCTTCTGCGCGCCGTCGCGGCCATTGAAATTGAGATCGAACACGCGATCGACGCCCTGCACATACATGGCAAGACGCTCCAGCCCATAAGTGAGCTCGCCCGATACCGGCGCGCATTCGAAGCCCGCAACCTGCTGGAAATAGGTGAATTGCGAAACTTCCATGCCGTCGCACCAGCATTCCCAGCCAAGGCCCCAAGCGCCGAGCGTGGGACTCTCCCAGTCGTCCTCGACGAAACGAATGTCGTGAATCTTGGGATCGATGCCGATGGCCTCGAGCGATTTCAGATAGAGCTCCTGAATGTCGGGCGGCGACGGCTTCAGGATCACCTGAAACTGGTAATAGTGCTGCAGCCGGTTGGGATTTTCGCCGTAGCGGCCGTCCTTGGGGCGCCGCGACGGCTGCACATAGGCGGCGTTCCACGGCTTGGGCCCGAGGGCGCGCAGCGTGGTGGCGGGATGAAAAGTCCCGGCGCCGACTTCCATGTCGTAGGGCTGCAAAACGATGCAGCCATTCTCGGCCCAATAGCGCTGTAACGCGAAGATCAGCCCTTGAAACGAGCGCCGCGGATCCATGGAATCCGGGACAGCCGCGGATTTCTGCGCGCGCGCTTGGACGGCGAAGGGATCGGCAACGCTCATGGCGCCGGTCTATCGGCGGCCCCCGAAGGGGTCAAGCCGATACAAGTCGTTAAACATGGAAACGCTTTTCCGGCCTATTCCCGGGCCGTGGCGGCGCCCGTTTACCGGCTTTTTCCCACCGGCTCGTTACCTTCGCGTCCGCTGAAGGGGTGAGATCTCCATGGTGGCATTTGAGATTGCCGGCGCGGTCTTCGTCTGTTTGCTTTTCGCGCCGATGCTGTCGGCCCGATCCAGCGGCCGCTGATGCCGCCTATTCCGGCCGGTATTCGCCGCTGAACGGATCGCGTTTCAGCGTTGGGCGGATTTCACGCTCCGGTATGCGTACCATTCTCGCCTCATCAAGCTCCTCATTGATCCGGCGTACCTCCTTGACCACCCAATGCACGACCGCGGCGGCGCCGAGAGCGCCCAGGGTCCATTTGACCAGCGGCGGAACGATGAAAGTGTGCATGCGAATCTCCTTCCTGCTCACAATCCAAAACGCGACCAGAGGGCGCGTTCTTCCAAGGCGGAAATTAGCTCATCGGGAAGCCCCGGCCGCGCCCGAAGCCGCTCGATACCGCTCCGGAAATGGCGGGCGAAAAAGCCGCGCTCGGCCGCGACAAGCGGCATCAGCACATCCTTGCCATAGCGTTCGCGCAGGATCGTCCGCAGGTCGCCAAGGGTATCGGCAATGCCGAGCTCAACCGCTCGGGCACCGGTCCAATATTCGCCGGAAAACAAGGTATTTTCTGGGCCGCGGAGCTTGTCGGCGCGCCGCTCCTTCACAAGCGCGATGAAACTTCGGTGGATTTCGGATTGGATTTGCTTCAGCCGTTCCACGTCCTCCGGCTTTTCCGGCAGGAAGGGATCGAGCATCGCCTTGCGCTCGCCCGCGGTATAAAGCCGCCGCTGCACGCCGATTTTTTCCATCAGTTTGTCGAACCCGAAGGATCCGCCGACCACGCCGATTGAGCCGACGATCGACGACGGGTCGCAGACGATTTCGTCGGCCGCGCACGCGATCATGTAACCGCCGGAGGCGCCGACATCCTCGACAAAGGCGATGACGGGAAGCCGCTTTTCGCGCGCGAGCTGACGGATGCGGCGGAAGATCAGATGCGATTGAACCGGCGAGCCGCCCGGCGAATTGATCAGCAAAGCCACGGCAGTGGCGCGGCGCATGGCAAAGGCGCGGTCGAGCGCCCGCGCCATGCCACTGAGGGTCAGTCCCGGCCGCAGCGGAGTGGAGAAGCCGATGACGCCGCTCATTCGCACCACCGGAACGAGCGCAACGCCGGCGCGCAGGCGCCGCGGCAGCATTGCCGCAAAGGGCCGGAAGAGCCGGCAAAGAAAGGATCGCGGTCCCACTTCCATCCAATCCAGAGTGGTCATGTTATTGCCATAGGTCAAAGACAGGATGCTCTCAAGTTGCGGACTTTTAGCCTGGAACGCTTCTTGCAGGACACGTTGCATGGAATTGTTAGTCCGGGAGAGTGAAAATGGGGCCTAAGATCTGTTTACTGCTGCTGCTCTTCGGCATGATCATGGCGGGCGCTTCGCCCAATGGCCTGCGCGGAATTCTTCGCAAGCTCAACGTTCTTGGACACAGGCGCCACGGCGGCGGCGCGCTTTCATAGCTCGGCGAGCGGCAGCATCGAGCGCCCCCTGAGCACGGCTTCGGCAAAGGATGCGGGATGTCCCTCCGCGTCGTTAAGGGTCAAAGCCGGATAGATCGTCAACGGCGCCCGGCTTTGCTTCACGGCACGCACCAAAATACGGATCGCGGGCATTCCCTGCCGCGGGTGCACCGGCATCAGCGCCACCCCCCCGAAACCCCGCGCCAAAAGCTTGAGCACCTCGTCCAAACCATCGGCGCGCCAAATCAGGTTGACGACGCCATGGGGGCGCAACAGCCGCGCCGCCGTTCGCAGCCAGACGGCGAGCAGATCGGGTGTCGCCGCATGGGCCAGGCGCCGGCGCGCCCGCGGCGACGGGTTGAGCCGCGCCGAATCGTTGAAAGGGGGATTCATCAAAACGCGGTGGGCACAGCCAGGCTCGAGGCCGGCCTCCGCAAAGGCGCGCGGCAGCGCAGCGACATCGAGTGCCATTGCGCGCACGCGCATGCCTAATCCGTTGCGCTCCGCATTGAAGGCGGCAAGCGCCGCGAGCTTGGGATCGATTTCGACGAGGCTGACCCGCAAGCGCTCGACCCGCGATGCCAGCGCCAGACCCGCGGCGCCCACTCCGGCGCCGAGATCGACGGCGTGCTCGCCGGGCCGCGCCGCCGTTGCCGCGGCGAGCAAGACGGCATCATGGCCGACGCGATGACCTTTGCGCGGCTGCCGCAGCCGCAGCTTTCCGTCGAGAATGGCGTCGTCGGTTGTTTCCGACACTCGCTGGCGCGGGTCAGCCGGCATCGGGTCGCAATTCCCGGCCCAGTCCGGCGTCCTCCAGCAGTCGCCGCGCGGCAAGCGCACAACTTTCGTTCACAAGGATGCGGCGCGGCAGCACGCCCAGCGAACCTTCGAGAACGCTCATATTCTGATCGAGCACGAGGTGCGGAATCGATGCCCCGTCGAGCAAAGCCTGGATGGCGGAAACCAGAACCATATCGTTGGTGCGGATGATCTCGCGCACAAAGCTCTCCTAGCCTTGCCGCCTCTCGTCGCCGGGGGCGCGATGCGAGAGATAAGACAACCGCTTCAATTCGCGGCGTCCGCGCGTGACGGTATCGAGAATCAGCCCGGACATGACCGACAGCAGCGCCGAGAGCATCAGGCCCGTCGACAAGACCGCCGTCGGCAGCCGCGGGACCACGCCCTGCTGCAAGTAAGTCGCGAAAATCGGGATCGCCAGAAGCACCGCCGCCGTCGCCAGCACCATCGCGATAGCGGAAAAAAATTGCAGCGGCCGCTCCGAACGGTAAAGGCGGATGATGGTCCAGAGAATGCGGAAGCCGTCGCTCCAGGTATTGAGCTTCGATGCCGAACCCTCCGGCCGCGTGTAATAGGGCGTCTCCAGCTCGGCGACCGGCAACTCCAGCTCGAGCGCATGCACTGTCAGCTCGGTTTCGATCTCGAAGCCTCCGGACAATACCGGAAAGGATTTCACGAAGCGCCGCGAGAAAACGCGATAACCCGACAACATGTCGCTGAAGACGCGGCCGAAGACCATCGCGACAAAGCTGCTCAGAAGGCGGTTACCGGTGCGATGGCCTGCGCGATAAGCCGACTTCTCCCGGTCGGCCCGGACGCCGACGACCATGTCGAGGCGATGAGTCAGCAGATGCATGATCATCATGCGCGCGCTTGGCGCGTCGTAGGTCGCGTCGCCATCCACCAGCACGTAGATGTCCGCCTCGACGTCGCTGAACATGCGGCGGACGACGTGCCCCTTGCCCTGGTGCTGCTCGCCGCGCACCACCGCGCCGGCCTGCTTGGCTGCGTCGACGGTGCGGTCGCTGGAATTGTTGTCGTAGACATAGACGGTGGCCCGGGGCAGAGCTGCGCGAAAATCGCCGACGACCTTGGCGATGGATTTTTCTTCGTTGTAACAAGGCACCAGCACCGCAATGCGGTGGCGGTCGAGAGCGTCGGCTGCCTTCGGGTCGGCGAAACTTTCCGCGATCGTCATCGTTCCCCCAAAGCCGTATCGATGCAGCGGCAGACTAAGGGCGGCCTTGCCGTCGCACCATAGCGTTTCTATGCTCGGGCGTCCTCCCTGGGAGAAGCTCCTTGGCCGTCGTTGTCCCCTTTGAAAGCCATTCTCCGGCGCTGATCGACCGCTTGTCGGCGCTCGTCGCCGCCGAAATGGACCGGGTCAATACCACGATCCTGTCCCGCACGGGCTCGGAAGTGACCATGATACCGGAGGTCGCGAATCACCTGATCGCGTCCGGCGGCAAGCGGCTGCGTCCAATGCTGACCCTGGCGATGGCCGATCTCTCCGGCTACCGCGGCGACGGCCATGTCAAGCTGGCGGCTGCCGTCGAGTTCATGCATACGGCCACGCTGCTTCATGACGATGTCGTCGACGAAAGCGAAATGCGCCGCGGCCGCGCGGCGGCCCGCATGCTCTGGGGCAACGAGGCGAGCGTCCTCGTGGGCGACTTCCTGCTCGGCCAGGCTTTCAAGATGATGGTGGAGGTCGGGTCGCTACGCGCCCTGGAAATCCTTTCGGCGGCCGCGGCCGTCATCGCGGAAGGCGAAGTCATGCAGCTTTCCGCCGCCAAGAACACGGCGACCACCGAAGACGAATATCTTTCCGTGATTCGCGCCAAGACGGCGGAGCTCTTTGCCGCGGCATGCGAGGTCGGCCCGGTATTGGCAGCCCGCCCGAAAGCGGAACAGGCGGCGTGCCGCTCCTTCGGCATGAATCTCGGGATCGCTTTTCAGCTCGTCGACGACGCCCTCGACTATGGCGGAAAATCAGCCAAGCTCGGCAAGAATGTCGGCGACGACTTTCGTGAAGGAAAGATCACGCTTCCCGTGGTCCTGTCGTTCCGGCGCGGCAATGACGCCGAACGTGCCTTCTGGAGCCGCACGCTGGAACAAAATGAGGCGAGCGACGAGGACCTCAAATTCGCCATTGGCCTGATGGCCAAGCACCGAGCCTTGGAGGACACGATCAACCGCGCGCACCACTACGGCGCCATGGCCAAGGACGCGCTGGCGCTGTTTCCTCCCTCGACCATGAAGCAGGCGCTGGAAGAGGCGGTCGAGTTCTGCATCGCACGGGCCTATTAGCCGCCGAGCACCGTCGTCCGGATCCACCATTTCGGCTGCGCCGCGCGCAACGAGCGCGCCGCTGCGGCCGCTGTACGCGTCGATTGCCACAACGCAAAACAGGTCGCACCCGAGCCCGACATACGGGCCAGCCGGCAGCCCGGCAATGCACGCATGGCGCGCAGGACGTTGCCGATCACGGGCTGCCGCGCGATGGCGGCGGCTTCCAAGTCGTTGGGCCGCTCATGCAGCCAGGCCAATAGCGCCTCGCGTTGCTCCGGTATCGCAGCTCCGTCGTCGTTGCATCGTCCCGAAGCCGGGCGCTGCGGCAAGGCATCGAAGGCCTCGAACACCTCTTTCGTCGACAACGCCGCTGCGGGATTGACCAAAAGCGCGGCAAGTCGCGGCAGCTTTTGTGGCGGGGAAAGAATTTCACCGGCGCCGCGCATCAAGCGCGGCAGCGAGTCGATGCAGACCGGCACATCGGCTCCGGTATGCCGGGCGGCCTCGAGCAAACGCGGATCGCCGGCGCTTAGGGCGTTGGCCTCGGCAAGAAGGCGCAACGCCGCCGCGGCGTCCGCCGAGCCCCCGCCAAGGCCGGCCGCCACCGGCAAATGTTTGGACAGCACAAAACGGCCGATGCGCAGCGACACCACTCGCGCCTGCAAAGCAGAGACGGCTTTGAGCACGAGATTTTCCGCAAGCGGTCCGCAGCCATTCCGCAACGGACCCTCGATATCGAGGCCAAGCACCGGGCCGGGCTCAAGGCTCAAGCGGTCACCGATAGCGGCGAAAGCGACCAGGCTCTCGAGATCGTGCAAGCCGTCGGCGCGGCGGCCGCGGATGCGGAGCGTCAGGTTGACCTTGGCTGGCGCCAGCGTGCTGAGCGGAGCGTTCATCCGCCGCGTCTGTTCAGCCGCCGTTATCGGACTTTTTTATTTTCACCGCCTCGGCGGCGGAAGCCGGCTGGCTGGGCAAGCCCGATTGCAGCTTTGCCTCGATCTTCACCAGTTCATCGGGCTCCGGCTTGAAGTCCTTGGCCTGTTCCCACTGGAATCTGGCTTCCCGCAGCCGGCCCACGCGCCAATAGACGTCGCCGAGGTGATCGTTGATGGTTGGGTCTTCCGGCTTGAGCTCGACGGCGCGTTCCAGTTCCTTGACCGCGTCGTCGTATTTGCCGAGGCGGAAGTAGGCCCAGCCCAGCGAGTCAATGATGTAGCCGTCTTCCGGCCGCTGCTCGACGGCCCGCCGGATCATCTGCATGCCCTCATCCAGATTCACTCCCTGGTCGATCCACGAATAGCCGAGATAGTTCAGCACCTCCGGCTGATCGGGATAGAGCTGCAGCGCCTTGCGGAGATCGGCTTCCGCTTTGCTCCACTGCTTCGAGCGCTCGTAGCAGACGCCGCGGAAATAGAATATCAGCCAGTCGCTTTTCCGCGGATTTTCGAGCGCGGCGACACCCTTGGAATAGACCTGCGCGCATTCCGCGAAATTCTTGCGTGAGCGCAGGATATTTCCCAGGGCCAAGATCGCCTCGGTATCCTTGGGATTGCGCGCGATCAACGTCTCCAGATGCTTCTTGGCTTCGTCCGTGTGATTGGCGCTGTCGAGATTGAGGGCAAGCTGGATCGCCGCGTCCCGCCGCAAAGGCGAGGACTCCGGCACGCGCTCGTAAAGCGTGATGGCGAGCTGCGGCTTCTTCGCCGCGGTGTAAAGATCGCCGAGCGCCATCAGCGCCAACGGCTGGTTCGGTTCGAGATAAAGCGCGAGCTGCAAATAAAGCAGACCCAAATCCTCGCCGCGCCGCGCCGCCATCCAGGCGCCCATGCCCGAGAGCACCTCGGCGGCACCCTGCTGCGGCGTGCTGACGATCAGCGGCAAATCCTGGCCCTTGAATAGACCGAGCTTCACCGCTGTTTCGGTCCCCACAACGCCGTCCGGACGAATTGCGTTCTTGCGCTGGAAATCCATCACCGCCGCCGTAGTTTGTTTGCCGTATATGCCGTCGGCGGGTATCGCGAGCGCCATCTGCAGCCGCTTGACCGGTGCGCCAAGGCTGCCCCGGCGCAATCCGGCGAATTCCGGCGTCGCCGGACTCGATTTTATACGCTGCTCCAGATCGCTGATGAGCGGATCGCGCGCCGAGCCTTTCAGGAACGCGTCGATGATCTTCAGCGCCTTGACCCGATCGCCCGCGCGCGCCGCCCAGCCTGCATAGGCTTCCGTCAGACGCTCTTCGTTGGAGTCGAGGCCGTAGGCGCGCTCGTAACGCTTGCCCGCTTCGCTTTTCTTGCCGGCAAGATCGAGGATCAGGCCGGCGTGCAAATCCTTGAACAGGCCGTACCAATCGGGCCCGGCGAGCCGGTCGATTCCGTCGACGGCGCCGCGCACGTCGTTGGCGCCGTATGCCGCCCATGCCGATAGCAGCGTCGCGGTCAGATCGGTGACAGGGCCGCGGACCGATTGCGTGAATTGCTGACGCGCCGAGGCATACTGCTTTTGCTTGAGCGCGTGCACGCCGAGCACCAGGCGCGCGATACGGTCGCCATGGTCGCTTTGGACAATCTTGCCGGCGGCGCGGACGGCTTCGCTGACATCTCCGCTGGCGAGCAGAGACACGAAAGTGCGGTCGAGGAGTTCCTTATTTGTAGGATCGGCTTTCAGCGCGGCGCGGTAATAGGCGGCCTGCGCGGCGGCGTCCCGATCGGCGCCGGCATGACGCGCGGCGAGATAGGCGCCAAATTGCGTGAAACGCGACAAATCCTGCGCCGTCGGAACTTCAGCGGCGGCGCCACGCGGCATCAGCAGCAGCGCCGGCAGAATGAAACCGGCGAGCCGCCGGAGCATGATCGAGACAGTCACAGGAGCCATGATCTCCATCGGCAGAAAAGCAAATCTTTCGAAAAACTAGATTACGGCGCCCCGGCCGCCGCAGAATGGCCCTTTTGCGCGTTGGCCGCAAGAAGAGGCCCCTTTGGCCCGACCGATAGCATGAATGCAACGGTATGGCGGCATCGTGGCCGCACGGAACCCTTATCCTCACATATTTGGCAGGTCGGACCATCCCCTTCGGGCGGAACCCAGGTGAGGATCCGATTCAGGTCATCCCGTGCAGGTCAGGGACCACGACGGCCTCGCGGCCGAGGTGACATCCCCAGTGCGGCACCCAGGCGTTCTTCGACAAGCTCGGCAAGCTTGGCGACGGCTAAGGAACGCGGGTTCTTCATTCCGTAAAGCGAGAGCGCAATCCCGCCGAGCGCCGGCAACCGCCGATGGCTCGGGATAAACCGCAAGCCGCGCTCGGGAAGAGAAATCGTCCTCGGAGTGATGCCGAAACCAGCCTTGACCGCTGCGCGCAGGCCCGAAAGGCTCGACGTGCTGTAGACAATGCGCCACGGAACGCGACGCTCATCAAGAGCGTTGATCGCCAGTTCCCGAAACATGCACGGCGCATCCAGTAAAATAAGCGGCACCGGCTGCCCCGGATCAAGTTTGAAATCGCGGGCGGCGATCCACACCACTTTCTGCATTCCTAGCACATGCGCATCGGTCGTTTCGCCCAAGGCAATTGCAAGATCGAGGCTGCCGGCGCGAAACGCCCGCACCAGGTCGTTGCTGCGGTCCACCACCACTTCAAGTCCTACCGCCGCGTGAGCGGCGCGAAATTCCCTGAGAATGTCCGGAAGCAAATCCTCCGCCACATCCGTGGGTGCGCCAAGACGCACGGAGCCATCGACCGCGGTTCCCCGCAACGCGTGTAGCGTCTCGTCGTTCAGCGCGAGCAGCTTGCGGGCGCGATTGAGCAGCACGTCGCCGGCATCGGTGATCTGCATGCGCCGTCCTGCCCGCTTGAACAGCGCGGCGCCGGCCATCGATTCGAGCCGCTGCATCTGGAGGCTGATGGCGGACTGTGAACGGTGGACACGCTTGGCCGCGTGCGCGAAACCGCCGCAATCGGCAATGGCGACAAAGGTGGCTAGCAGATCGAGGTCAAGCCGCTGCATGATATATTAATATCATAAATGTAATTTCTCTGAAATATCAATTTTACAAATGATTTTCCACCTCCTATTTCACTGCCATCCCATTTGCAGTGCGAGGAGATGCATCATGCCGTTTGTCTCGATCAAAGTTGCGGGCACGGATTTGTCTCCCCCGCAGAAGCAAGCGGTGCAATTGGGCTTCACCGAATTGATGGGGCGCGTGATGCGCAAGGTGCCGGCGCTGACGGCGGTGGCCATTGAGCGGATCGAGCCTGACAACTGGACGATTGGGGGCGCGCCGCCGGCCTCAGGCCGCGCAGCCCATGTCGACGTCAAGGTGACGGAAGGCACCAACTCGCAGCAGGAGATGGCGCTGTTCATCAAGGAAGCGCATGCGTTGCTCAAAACCACGTTCGGTGAACTGCCGCTGGCGACCTATGTAGTAGTGCACGAATTACCGGCCGATGCCTGGGGTTATGGAGGACTGAGCCAGCAAGCGAGGCGGCAACAGCCCGCAGTCCCATAAGGAGGATTTGATGCCCCTGGTCAGAATTTCATTAATCCAAGGAAAATCGCCGGAGTACCGCGCCGCGATTGGAGATGCGGTCCACCGCGCGATGGTCGGCACCATCAATTGCCCGCCGCTCGACCGCTTCCAAGTCATCACCGAGCATGCGCCCGGCGATATGGTCTACGACCCGAGCTATCTCGACATCGCCCGCTCCGACGACGTGGTGTTCATTCAAATCACTCTCAATGCTGGGCGCAGCGTGGCGTTGAAGCGAGCACTCTACCGCCGCATCACGGAACTGCTGTTCGAGCATCCGGGAATCCGGCCACAGGACGTGCTGATCAATCTGGTGGAGGTTGCGAAGGAAAACTGGTCCTTTGGCAACGGCGTGGCTTCGTATGCGCAATAATTCCGGCGCCAGGACTGTCCTTACATATTCGGATAATTCGGTCCGCCGCCGCCTTCCGGCGGCACCCAGGTGATATTTTGATTCGGATCCTTGATGTCGCAGGTTTTGCAATGAACGCAATTCTGCGCGTTGATGACATAACGAAGCCCGCCGCCCTCTTCCACCCATTCATAGACGCCGGCGGGACAATAGCGCGCCGAGGGCCCGGCATAGACGTCGTGTTCCGACTTCTTCTGCAATTCCATGTCGGCAACAACGAGGTGCGCTGGCTGCCCTTCCTCGTGATTGGTGTTTGACAAAAACACCGAGGACAGCCGGTCGAAGGTCAAGACGCCGTCGGGCTTCGGATAGACGATCGGCTGCGCCTCGCGCGCGGGCTCCAGCGCAGCGTGGTCCGGCTTGCCGTGACCGAGCGTGCCGAAGAGCGAGAAGCCGAGCGTATTCGTCCACATGTCGAAGCCGGCGAGCGCCATGCCGACGACGGTGCCGCACTTCGACCACAGCGGCTTGGCGTTGCGCACCTTCCACAGGTCGCGGCCGATATCGGACGCGCGCCAAGCCGCCTCATAGCTCGCAAGCTCATCGTTGCGGCGGCCAGCAGCGAGCGCCTGCACCACATGCTCGGCGGCAAGCATGCCAG
This sequence comes from Xanthobacteraceae bacterium, assembly GCA_035652315.1. Classification (GTDB taxonomy): domain Bacteria; phylum Pseudomonadota; class Alphaproteobacteria; order Rhizobiales; family Xanthobacteraceae; genus CANKHA01. Next base: position 39,036 of record DASREA010000082.1, read on the forward strand.
AGAGCATGGCGTTGTGGCTGCCTTTGATGCGCGGCACGTTCATGAATCCGGCCGCGCAGCCGATCAATGCGCCTCCCGGGAAAGCGAGCTTCGGCACCGATTGATAGCCGCCCTCGGTCAGCGCCCGCGCGCCGTAGCAGAGCCGCTTGCCGCCGGCGAGCGTGTCGCGCACCAGCGGATGCGTCTTGAAGCGCTGGAATTCCTCGAACGGCGACAGATAAGGATTTCGGTAATTGAGATGGACGACGAAGCCGATGGAAACGAGATTACCGCCATAGTGATAGAGGAACGATCCGCCGCCGGTGCGGTTGTCGAGCGGCCAGCCGAAGGAGTGCTGCACGAGACCGGCCTGATGCTTCTCCGGCACGACCTGCCACAGCTCCTTCAGGCCGATGCCGAATTTCGCCGGCTCGCGATCGCGCTCAAGGCCAAACCGCGCCAGCAGTATCTTGCTGAGATTACCGCGCGCGCCTTCGGCGAACAGCGTGTATTTGGCGCGCAGCTCCATGCCACGGGTGAAATTCTCTTTCGGCTTGCCGTCCTTGCCGATGCCCATGTCGCCGGTGGCGACGCCGGCCACTGCGCCGTTGGCATCGAACAGCACTTCTGCGGCGGCGAAGCCAGGATAGATCTCCACGCCGAGGCTTTCCGCCTTTTGCCCAAGAAAGCGGCAGACCTCGCCGAGCGAGACAATGAAATTGCCGTGATTGCTCATCAGCGGCGGCATCAGGATATTTGGCAGCCGCAGCGCATTTGAAGCGGTAAGATAATAAAAGCGATCGGCGCTCACCTTGGTCTTGATCGGGCTGTCCTCGTCGCGCCAGCCCGGCAGGAGGCGGTCGATCGCGATGGGATCGATCACGGCGCCGGAGAGAATATGAGCGCCCACTTCGGAGCCCTTCTCCACCACGACCACGGAAATTTCGGGATTGATCCGCTTCAAGCGAATCGCCGCGGCGAGCCCCGCCGGACCGGCGCCGACGATCACCACGTCGAACTCCATCGCTTCGCGCGCCGGTAGATCCGTGGCCATAAGCGTCTCCCTGATTCTCAAGTCTAGCGCGAGTTGACGGCGATGGCTTGCTTGAGAAGGCGGTAGGATGCATCGAGCTGGCGCGCGATTTCGCTCCAATCGGCCTCGGTCATCGAGGCAGCATGGGCGTCGCGGTAGGCCATGGCCCGCGCCCGCAGCACAGCCGAGCGGCGGATTTCGGCGTTGTCGATGCCATAAAGCAGGCTGGAGACCCGCGCGATGGTCAGGCCATAGTCGTCGGGTCCGACGTGTTCGCGGCGTGCCTGCCACCAGTCGAGTTCGCTGTGCGCCGCGTCTTTGGCATCGACGTTTACCGGCGCGGCGCCGGCCAATATCTCGAAATAGCCGATCAAATCCGGCAACGCGGCGTCCGCTTCGGCGCGCGAGCCGGAGGGCTGAAAGCGCTTGGCCGCCCGCGCCGCGAGAAACGCGATCCGCAGGCTGTCGGCCGGAGAGAACCCCTGTTGCTCACGGGCTACATCGTAGAGGCCGGTGAAGAGCGCGGCATATCGTTTTTCGTAATAGGCCCGCCACATGGACGTTTCCGCGCGCGCCATGGCCGCGGGATCGAAAGCCCGCAGATCGGCCTGCCGCGGATTGAAGGCGTAGACCGTGGCCGCCAGGAGCACAGCCCCGGCCAAGGCCAGGGTCCGGCGCAAGCGACGGTGGTGCGGCATCGGTGCGGTCATCGCGCTATATACGAGCATCCACACCCACCGGTTTCAAAGACGATCCTTCGGACTAAAGTGTTTTGCACATGTCGCCCGACGCAGAAAAAGCCGCCCGCGAGCTGCTCGCCTTCTACCTGGAGGCGGGCGTCGACACGCCCATGGGGGAAGAGCCGGTAGACCGGTTTGCCGGCGACAAGCCACCGGCGGAGGCGCGGACGGTCAACCCAACGGGTCCGCGGAACGATGCGCGCCGGCTGTCGATCACGGCGCAAGCCGCCCCCCCGCCCCCGGATGCCGCAGTCCTGTCGGCGCGTGACGCCGCGCAATCGGCGAAGAACTTGGATGAACTGCGCGCGGCGCTCGGATCGTTCGAAGGCTGCGCGCTCAAGGGCACCGCCACCAAGCTCGTCTTCGCCGACGGCAATCCGAAGGCCAAAGTGATGTTAGTCGGCGAAGCGCCGGGCCGCGACGAAGACATCGAAGGGCTGCCCTTCGTCGGCCGATCGGGAAAATTGCTTGACCGCATGCTGGCCGCCATCGGGCTCGATCGCACCAGCGTCTATATCGCCAACATCGTGCCCTGGCGGCCGCCGGGCAACCGCACGCCGACGCCGCAGGAATCGCAAATCTGCCTGCCCTTCATCCGACGCCAGATCGAGCTGGTCGATCCCGACATCCTCGTCTGCCTGGGCGGGCCGTCGGCGCAGACGCTGCTCGGCATCAAGGAGGGCATCACCAAGACGCGCGGGCGCTGGTTCACCTATCACACCGGCAAGCGCGAGATCCGCGCCATGCCCACGTTCCATCCGGCATTTTTGCTACGCAGCCCGCTGCAAAAGCGGCTGGCCTGGCGGGATTTCCTGGCGATCAAAAAGGCGCTGGCTAGCCCACCGCAAATTTGATTGCGAACAGAATCGCGAGCGCGAGCACCGCGGGGCTGGCGTCGCGCAGCCGACCAGCGATGATTTTCACCAGCGCATAGGTGATGAAACCGAGCCCAATGCCCGTGGCGATGGAATATGTCAGCGGCATGGTGACCGCAGCGACCACCGCCGGCGCGTATTCGGTGACGTCGTCCCAGCCGATCTCGGCGAGCCCGCGCGTCATCACGCAGGCGACATACAGCAGCGCCGCTGCCGAGGCATAGGCCGGCACCATGCCGGCGAGCGGCGAGAAGAACAGGGCCAGCAGAAAGAAGATCGCCACGAAAACCGCGGTGAGCCCGGTGCGGCCGCCGGCGGAAACACCCGCGGCGCTTTCGATATAGCTCGTGGTGGTCGAGGTGCCGATCAGCGCGCCGAACATGGCGGCGAAACTATCGGCGATGAGCGCCTCCTTCATACGTGGCAGCTTGCCCTCCGCGTCGAGCAGGCCGGCGCGATGCGTGACGCCGATCAGCGTGCCGGCATTGTCGAATACGTCGACGAAAAGAAAACTGAACACGACGATGAGGAAGGACAGTTCGAAGACGCGGGAGAAACTGAGCTGGAACAGGGTCGGCGCCAGCGACGGCGGCAGGGAAACGACGCCGGCGAATTTGGCGAGCCCCAGCGGGATGCCGACGGCGCTGACCACGAGAATGCCGATCAAGGTGCCGCCGATCACATTGCGGAAGTTCAGCGCGGCGATGACGACGAAGCCGAGCAGACAGAGGATCGCCGGCCATTCGTGCAGGCTGCCGAGTGTCACCAACGTCGCCGGATGCGCAACGATGATCTTCGATTCCTCAAGCGCGATGGTGCCGAGGAAGAGCCCAACGCCGGCGGAAATGGCGAATTTCAGATTCCGCGGAATGGAATTGATGACGTATTCGCGAATGCGGAAAATCGAGATCAGAAAGAAAATCGCGCCAGAGCAGAACACCGCGCCCAGCGCCTCCTGCCACGTGTATTTGTAAGCGAGCACCACGGTGAAGGCGAAAAAAGCATTGAGTCCCATCCCGGGCGCCAGCGCGATCGGGTAATTGGCGTAAAGTCCCATCGCCAGCGTGCTGACCGCGGCGGCAATGCAGGTGGCGACAAAGACCGCGCCTTTGTCCATTCCCGCCGCGCCGAGAATCTGCGGATTGACGAAGACGATGTAGACCATCGTCAGAAACGTGGTCAGCCCGGCAAGGAATTCCGTGCGGACGTCGGTGCCGCTCTTGCTAAGACCAAAGTAGCGATCGAGGAACGAAGCGGAGGACCCGGTGCTGTCGGTCATGGCGCGGCCAAGCAGTTGGATAGGGTTTGGTAGGTATATTGATAGCGGCGGCTGCCCCCGGTTTCATTGGCCATTTCCGACTTGTCCACGGCAAACGGCGCGTCTCGAATAGCTCCGCGCCTTTCGCCGCGCGATTATTCCCCTTGCATTGCCGCCGCAAAAGACAATTTAATTGCTTGGCTTCGCAGCGCCGCTTGAGAGGCAAGCCCATGCATATCGATCCTGTCCTGCTTGCGCGCTGGCAATTTGCCTTCACCATCTCCTTCCACATCATCTTTCCAAGCTTCACTATCGGCCTATCGGCTTATATCGCCACGCTGGAAGTAATGTGGGCCAAGAGCGGCCGCGACATTTACAAAAACGTCGCGCGCTTGTGGACCCGGATCTTCGCCGTGTCCTTCGCCATGGGCGTCGTCTCGGGCATCGTGATGTCGTATCAGTTCGGCACCAACTGGAGCCGCTTCTCCGCGGTCACCGGCAACGTGCTTGGCCCGCTTATCGGCTATGAGGTGCTCACGGCTTTCTTTCTCGAGGCGACATTCCTCGGCATCCTCCTCTTCGGCGGTGACCGCGTACCACGCTGGCTCCACGTATTTTCCGCGATCGCCGTCGCCGTCGGCACCGCGCTCTCCGCTTTCTGGATTCTCTCGGCGAACAGCTGGATGCAGACGCCTGCGGGCTATGAGATGCGCAACGGCGTCGCCTATCCGGCGAGCTGGTTTGAAATCATTTTCAATCCCAGCTTCCCCTATCGCTTCGCACATATGGTCAATGCCGCCTATCTGACCACGGCTTTCGCGGTGATCGGCGTCGGCGCGCGCTACGTGCTCGGCGGCCGGCACCTGGAAGAAGGACGCATCATGCTGCGCATGGGCATCGGCCTCGCTGCGGTACTGGCGCCGCTTCAGCTTTTGATCGGCGATCAGCACGGGCTGAATACCTTGCAATATCAGCCGACCAAAATCGCAGCGATGGAAGCGCATTGGGACGGCAGCAAGCCCGGCGACTTCGCAATCTTCGCCTGGCCTGACGCGCAGGCGGAAACCAACCGCTTCGAGCTCGCCATACCGCGCGGCTCTTCCTTGATCCTCAAGCACGATCCGAATGGCTTGTTTCCGGGGCTAAAAGAGGTGCCGCCGGCGGACCGCCCGCCGTTGGTGAGCGTTTTCTTCGCCTTCCGCATCATGCTCGGACTCGGCTTTTTCATGATCGCCGCCGCGCTCTATGGCGCCTGGCTGATGTGGCGGCGGCGGCTGTTCGAAACGCGCTGGTACCTGCGAACGGCGGCGCAGACCTGGTGGGTCGGCTTTGTCGCGGTGATCGCCGGCTGGCTAGTGACCGAAAGCGGACGCCAGCCGTGGCTGGTGCAAGGCATCCTGCGCACCGCGGACGCGGTGTCGCCGGTGCCGGGGGGCAGCGTCGCAATGACCCTTTCGCTGTTCGTGCTGGTCTACGGCGTCGTCTTCGCCATGGGCATCTACTACATCAACCGTCTCATTGTCTGGGGACCGCCGCGCGGCGGCGTACCGGCGGAGACCGAGACGCTGCAATTCAGCGCGATCGGCGCCGCCGAGCACGGCGGTCGCGGCGGCGAGCAATAAGGAGGCTGATCATGGAATGGTATCTGCCTCTCATCTGGGCGGCTGTGATCGGCGTCGCCGTCGCCATGTACGTCGTTCTTGACGGTTTTGATCTCGGCATCGGAATTCTTTTTCCCTTCGCGCGCGACGAGCGCCAGCGCGAACAAATGATGGCATCGGTCAAGCCGTTTTGGGACGGGAACGAAACCTGGCTGGTGCTGGGCGGCGGCGGTCTCTTCGTGGCCTTTCCCCTCGCCTATTCGATCCTGATGCCGGCGTTTTACATTCCGGTTCTGATAATGCTCCTGGCGCTGGTGTTCCGGGGTGTCGCCTTCGAATTTCGCGCGGTCGCGGCAAGCACGGTAAAATGGAGCACCGCCTTCGCCGGCGGGTCGCTGATCGCGGCGCTATGCCAGGGCGCCATCCTTGGATCGCTGATCGAAGGCGTCAAAGTGGAAAACGGCAGCTTCGCCGGCGGTCCTTTCGACTGGGCGACGCCGTTCGCGGGTGTCTGTGCGCTCGGCGTCGTCGCCGGCTATGGGCTGCTCGGTGCAACTTGGCTGGTGATGAAAACGGCCGGAGAGGTCGCCGAGCGCGCCCGAGCCCAAGCCCGTCTGTTGCTCGCGGCGGTGCTCTTCTTCATGGCTGTCGTCAGTCTTTGGACACCGCTCGAATTGCCGCGCATCGCCGGACGCTGGTTCTCGATCCCCAATATTTTTTATCTTTGGCCGGTACCGGTGATAACCGCCTTCGTCGCCTACGCCGCATGGTGGGGCCTGGAGCGGCGGCGCGACATGCTGCCTTTCTTCTCGGCAATCGGACTTTTTCTGCTCGGCTATCTTGGCCTCGTGATCTCGGATTTTCCCTATCTCGTGCCGCCGACGCTGACCGTGTGGGATACCGCCGCCGCGCCGGTCAGTCAGATATTCATGCTGGTGGGTACGCTGGTCCTGCTGCCGATCATTCTCGCCTATACGGCGCTGGTTTACTGGGTATTCCGCGGCAAGGTGCAGGAAGGCGAGCGCTATCACTAGCGCGTCACGGCGGCGGCTGCGGCGGCGGCACCGATTGCGATTGGGGCGGAGCGGACTGCGATTGCGGCCGGATCATCGCCCATCCCACCCGCAGCAACGGCAGCCGTCCTTGAATTGAACGTTCAAAGGAGCGCGGCACTTCGATAACGAGATTGGGAAAGGCCGCCGATACTGTGGGAGGTGGCGTGCCGCGCGTATCGGTGGCCGCCCAGACCAGAACCGCGCCTTTGTTCTCGGCTTCGGCGACGCTTGTCCAAGGCGAGCGCGTGCGCGGATCGACCATCAACAAGCTTGGGCGCCGATGCGGCTCGAGCGCGACCAGCGCCGCGACCGAGGGATCTCCCGAGACGATCGAGAGCGGCTGCCCGGTACGCCGCTCGAAGCTATCGGTGAAAAAGGCCGCCATATCCGCCGCCGGATAGAGCACCTTGAAATCGATCCCCACGGTCCATGGCAGTATCATCAGTGCCAGGGCCATGGCGACAGGCGGACCGAACAGGATTCCGGTCCAGGCCATGCTTAGGAGCCGTTGCCGGTAAAGCGGAATTTGCGCGCCGGCGGCGGTGATCACCGCGAGTCCGGAGCAGATCAAGAGCGGGCCGGCATGGGCCAGCGACCACGTATAGCCGAGCACCGCGATCACCACGGTGCCGGCCAGCAACGGCGCGAGCGCGAAAAAATAGATCATCGTACGGGCGAAAGGATGCATCGGCGGGCGGTCGACCGTCGCCACCCGCTCCCGTTGCGGCAGCCGCCAGGTGCTGGCGAGCAGCGCAAATACTGCGACGCCGGCATGGGCGACGGCGATGTCGCGCAGGATTCCCGCCCAGTCCAGCAAATGCTCGCTGCCGGCGGCGCTGAGCCGCGCCAGCATCGGTTTCCAGATATCGCCGGCGTGCGCCAGCCAGACCAGGTATGGCAGCCCAATGAGGAGCGCGGTTACGGCGCAAAGCCAGGGATCGCCGCCGCGCAGCGCCTTGCGGCCGTGCGGCGTCGCGATCGTGAAGGCCGCGAGCAGCAGCAGGAACACCCAGGCCAGCAGGCTGGTGAGCACCAAAAGCCCCATCTCCAGCGTCATTGGGATCCAATAGCTGTCGCGGCCTTTGCCGACGGCGTACCAGTAATGCAGCAGGATGACGGTCCAGATCGGCATGGCGAGAATGGCCGGATTGAATTCCGGCGTTGGTACCGAGAAGGCCGCAATCCCCACCATCAGCAGCACCGCCAGGACCGCCTGCGAAATTCCGACCGTGGCGCGGCCAAGCGCGAAAACGCCCCACAGGGTGGCGACGACACAGGCCTGCGCCAGAACATAAACGGCGCTCATGCCGCCAAAGCGGTAGGCGATTTCCGCCAGCCAGAAAGCGAGCGGCGGGCCGCCTGCGCTGCCGAGCTGGAATTCGTGGCCAACCGCCAGAGTGATGGCGAGTCCGCCCGGCGGCGCGGAGTAAAAAATTACCGGCAGCAAAATCCACAGCGCCGCCTGGGTGAGCACCGCGGTCCAAAACAAGACGCGCGGATGCGTGCGCAGGGATTCGAAAATCAGGGAAACATAGAGCATCGGAATCGCGAGCCGCTGAGACGGCGGGCAAGTTAGACGGAACCGAATGCCGAGGCTACAGCGGCAATAGCTTGGCCAATTCCTCGGCGGTGCTCGCGGGATCGCTATAGGCCGCCGCCACCGGGGCAAAGGAGCGCCGGTGATGGATGGTCGGCCCCAGCCGCGCCAAGGCTTCGAAATGCTCGGGCACGCTATAGCCCATGTGCCGTTCGAAGCCGTAATCCGGATGTTGCAGGCCAAGACGCTTCATCAGCCGGTCGCGAGTCACCTTGGCCACGATCGAGGCAGCGGCGATGGAAAGCACGCGCGCATCGCCACCGACCACCGCCTCGCAATCGCAGCCGCAATCGATTTTCTGGTTACCGTCGACGAAGACGAGGTTCGGCCGCTGCGGCAAGGCCCTGACCGCGCGCGCCAGCGCCCAGAGCGAGGCCTGCAGGATATTGTCGCGGTCGATGCGGTCGACGGAGCCGACAGCTACGGCCACTTCGGCTGTGGCACAAATCTTCGCGTAAAGCGTTTCCCTGACTTCGGGCGTAAGCTTTTTGGAGTCGTTCAGACCTCGAGGAATGCGCTTGGGATTGAGAATGACCGCGGCGGCGACCACCGGGCCCGCCAAGGGCCCGCGGCCGGCTTCGTCGCATCCAGCAACGGGAAAAAAGCCGCGTTTCATGGCCCGCCGCTCCCGGTTGAAGGTGGGACGGACGCTTTCCTCGGCCAAAGGCAGGCGTGGGGAACGGGCTTCGGGACTCATCGTTCCATGTTGCGCATTGCCGGCTTCCTTGGCAACCGCGGCGTCCGAATCATCTTCAAAAAACGTCCGGCGCCATGATCAAAGCGAGGGCGACGTATGAACCCGCAGAATCTGAATTATTTTTTCGATCATATTTCCCGGGCGATATTTGGCATCGCCGCCACCGTATTGGCGCTCTTTGCCATCGTGCTCGCCGCCAGTGCGGTCAGCGATTTTATCGGCGCCGCCACGCAAAAGCAGCATGTCGGATTATCGGCGCTCGGCGGCATCGGCTATGTGGTGGTTTCCATCGCCGTCTATGACGTCGCCAAATATCTGATCGAGGAAGAGGTCGTGCGCGGGCGCGAACTGCGCGACGCTTCCGAAGCGCGGCATAGCCTCACGCGCTTCATTTCGACGATCGCCATCGCCGTCTTTCTCGAAGCGCTGGTCACCATTTTCCGCGTCGCCCAAGAGGATGTGAGCAATTTGTTCTTCCCGACGCTGCTCCTGGTTGCCGCCATCTTGCTGGTGCTCGGCCTCGGCGTTTATCAACGCCTGAGCGTAAGCGTGGAGCGGCAGGAGGCGACGGGAAAACCTGCGGCAAAGAAGGCACAACGCTCCTAGCTGTGCGATTCAACTTCTTTCGTAATTCGCACGACTTTCATAATCGCAAAATACCCTATTACCGTTTCAATGAGCGAAAACGACATCGAAATCCAGAAACTTTTGATTGGACCTAAATCGAAGAAACTCGTTGCGTACGCACCGATAATGCAGACGAGCACGTAGATCAAAATCAGCCACCAAACCCGCTCAACGATAGTTTGCGTAATTGTTTTCAGCACATTCACTTTAATCGGCTGAGTGATATTAATTGTTACGTCAAACGTTTTAGGCGGCCGCTCAATCATCTGTACTCTCCAATTTTAGAAATCTGAGTGGCCTACTCAAATAGGCTTAGCTGCTTGGTGCCCTTGGCGGGCGGCCTGAAATGCTCGGTGGTCAGCGCCGTCTTTTTCTTGTTCAGCCCGAGCTTCTCGCAGGCAATCTCGAACCGTCTTCCGATCATCCAGGCGTAGGGCCCGGTACCCTTCTGCCGCCTGCCCCAGGTTGAATCGTAATCCTTGCCGCCGCGCATTTCGCGGATGAGCCTGAAAACGTGGTCCACCCGGTCCGGATAATTCGCGGTCAGCCATTCGCGGAAGAGATCGCGTACCTCGAGCGGCAGCCGCAGGATGACATAGCCCGCGCCCTCGACGCCGGCCGCCGCCGCGGCATCGAGCACACGTTCAAGCTCCGAATCGTTCACCGCCGGAATGACCGGCGCGAACATCGCGGTCGTCGGGATGCCGGCAGCGGATAGCTGACGGAGGGTTTCCAGCCGCCGCATCGGGGTCGCCGCCCGCGGCTCCATGGTCCGGGCGAGTTTGGGATCGAGCGTCGTCACCGACAAGGCGACCTTCGCCAGCCGGCGCTTGGCCATGCGCGAAAGGATATCGAGATCGCGCAGCACCAGCGCCGA
>DASREA010000083.1:0-43982 GCA_035652315.1 Xanthobacteraceae bacterium
CGGGCGCACGAAATCGTGAAGCCCGAGCAGGCGCGGACGCTCCGGCCGCAATGTTTTGCTGCTGCGGCGCAGGCGCCGGCATCGCTTGCAGTGGGGGGCCCCGAACGCGTATCCTAGGATCGAGACAAAAGGATCATGTGATGCGTTTGAAAGAGCGATTCGACGTCTTTTGCGCGATGCTGGGCATGTGGGCCTACCCCATCCTCGATTACTTCGAGGACGTGGAGGAAGCCGGCCTCGCCGATTTCAGCGAATTGATGGAATTGCTCGAAGCGGGCGAGTTCCCCGAGGTGCTGGCGGCCCCATTGCTGCTGCTTGGTGTCGCCGGATCCGGGCGCTTGCTCTGGAGCAGCTACCGTTCGCTGCCGCGCCGGCGGCGGCACGCTTAGCGCCTCGGCGTCTTAGAGGGCGCGCTGTTGCGCGCGCCAGCGCCGCGCCACTCCGGTGACCAACACGCCGACGGCTCCGAGAAAAGGCGCGATTTCCTGCTTGCGGTGCTGAAAGTCGCCGAGCACGTCCGAACTGTCGGCGGCTTCTGCCAGAATCGGATCGTTCACGACCACGTCGCCGGCGATCCAGCCGAGCAGCCCGGCGCCGGCCCAGACCAGGATCGGAAGCCGCATCAGAACGACCATCGTCAGCGTGGCGCCGGCGACGATAAGCGGCACGCTGATGGCGAGCCCGAAGATCAGCAGTGAATGATCGCCGCCGGCTGCGGCCGCCACGGCAATGACGTTGTCGAGGCTCATGATCAGGTCGGCGACGGCAATGGTCTTGATCGCCCGCAGCAAGCTTTCGCTGCTTTCGATCTTACCCTCGTCATGGCCCTGACGCCCGGTGTCGAGCAGCGAGACGGCGATCCAGAGTAGCGCACAGCCGCCGATCAGCTTCACGTAAGGGAAATTCATCAGGGTCGAGACGATCGCGGCAAAGCCGATGCGCATGCCGACAGCGACCGAGGCGCCGAGGACCATGCCCCAAAAGCGCTGTCTGGCCGGCAAGCTGCGGCAGGCGAGCGCGATGACCAGCGCATTGTCACCGGAAAGAAGAATATTGATCCAGATGACCTCCGAGACGCGCAATAGATATTGCGAGTCCAGGTAAGCGGAAATGTCGAAGGTCATCGTCGCTCTAGTCTCCTGGCTTCCGGTTTGCCGCGCGGTTTCCGCGGGGCGCCGCTGTGGCCCTGAAATTAGCCGCAGGAGCCGTCGTCTGGCAAATAAAAGCGGCAAACGGCTGCGGCAAGCCCGCGCGGGCCGAAAATCGACCCTGCGCCCCGCAACTTTGGCCTGTATCGGTAGGGCTGTGAACGTTTTCCTCTGCGCATGGACAAGCCACCGCCGATGCGCTTTTATGGTGTCTTCATGGCCGCAACTCCCGCAATCGACGAAAGGAAAGCCAAGCGATGCCTCCGCGTTCGACGACCTTCCGCTCCGCCGCCGGACTCGTTGTGCTCGCTGCGCTCCTGTGCGGCTGCAGCCACGCCGGCGCACTGACCGGTCAGGGAGAAACCGCGGCGACGGGAAGCATCGCCGCTGCGGCGGCTCCGGCAGCGACAGCCTCTGCGGCGTCCGCGCCGCCGATGACCCGCGAACAGGCGAGCACCGATTGCTGGATGAAGTATGAAGGCCGCGGCCTCAGCCTCGATCAGCGCCTGCCGCTGGTCGAAAAATGCACCGCCGAAAAGCTAAAGCAGGCGGCGCGCTGAAGCCTGCGGTCAATGATCCGCCACGCCTGCGCGGCTGGGCAGGCACCGCCATAGAAACGCGTGCTCGCCTCTAGCTGCCCTTAATCTCCCCTACGACGACGCGTTGCGCCGGATTGACGAGCAATAGCTTGTCCGGCGCCCGCACGAATTTGTAGCCGCGCAGCGACGGATAATTTTGCGCGATCGCCGCCGGCAGATCGTTCAACGTCACCGATAGCGGCAGCGATTGCGCGGGTTTGGCGTCGAGCTTGACGGTTGGCGCCTGCGCCTGCGTCAGGCCATGGTATATTGCCTGCTTCTGCTCGTCATTCAGCGGCAGCGGATGCGCCATGATTGGCAGCTTGTCGAGCGCGTCGTTGCGTTGCGAATATTTTGCCGGTTCAGTTTGCGCTTCGGCCGGGGTGCCCGATGGATTGAGCTTGCCGTTCACCAACGCCGGCCCTGGATCGGGCATTGGAGCGGGCGCCATCGCCGCCGCATCGGCCGGCGCCTGTTCCACCTGAGGTGCTGTGGCACCCGCAGCGGGATTCGGCGTCGCTGGCTTGTTGTCTTGTGCCGCCGACATGGTGGCGCCGGTGAAAAGCGCCACGCCGATAAACGCGCAACGTGAGATATGTCGCATGGTTCTTTTCCTCTGTGAAAGGCTGCGGCAACCCGAGCCGCGCCGTGGCCTTATTTCGGCGTGGACGGATTTGAGAGGTCGAAGCTGACGACTTTGCTCGCGCCCGTGCATTGACCGCCGTAGACGACGAAGGCCGTGATCGCGGCCAACACGATCATCGTGCCGAGGATCAGCCCGACGAGATCGGTTCTTCGCTGACTCGCCATGAGCAACTCCATCTGCGTGGCCCCGACGGTCTTCTTCCGCTGCCCTGGCGACCGATCAACCGGCGGTGGCGGACATCCCGGGGCTGGCCCGTGCGCCGTCGAGGGCCATGCGGCTCGCGACCGCGTCGCGCACGACCATGAATGCGATGACCGTCACCGCGACGGTCACACCGGCAAGAACAAGGCCAAACATTCCAAGTGTCGTTTTGTCCGCCATGGCTCTTCCCAGTCTCCTGCACGCACGCCATCCAGGAGCAATCCGTGAAGCAAAACGCTGCTATGATTGTCGGGTTCCCACCTCCGCGCCTTGTGGGCCGAAGTGGCCGACAAAAAAACGCCGCCTGCGGCGCAGGCGGCGCGGCCGAGCGACCGGCGATGGTGTTATTCCGCGATCTCGCCCACAACGGTGCTGGTCGCGGGATCGACCAGGACGACGCGGTGGTTCACATACATGTACCGGTAGGCCTTCACCGCAGGCACCTGCACCGCTACCGTTTCGGGGATCGTATAGAGCTGGCTGGTGGCTGGTACGCGTGTGCCGACCTGCACCGGAGCGGTGGTCACGGTGCGCTCTTCGACGACCTGAGCGGGGGCGGCTTGCTGCTGCACGATGGTCCGGTAGATCACGGTGCGTTGCGCCGGCGTCAATGTGACTTGCGGTGCCGGAGCGATTACCGCCGTGGCCGGTTGCTCGGTAATAACCGTGGTCTGTGCCCATGCCGGAAACGACAACAGAAGTCCGGCGGCGAGTGCGGCAAAACGGGTGATGTGCATCCTTTTCTCCTCGCTTGGTGACCGAGGGCAACGCCGCATTCAAAGCCACGTTCCATGCCGCCGTGGACGTTGACGATTTTCCCATGATCGCTCAGAGGCTTAACTAGGTACGCGGGAAGCGGTCGATTCCGCTCTGCCGCTCGCGCTCAAGGCGCGTCTGCAAGGCGGCGATGCGTTGCGCCGCCTCACCGGCTGTCAGCGACTCGGCGAAGGCTTCGGGATCGGCCGCCAGACCGGCGAGCGTCTTTAGTTGCCGCGCTTGCTCCTCGCTCATCGGCTGATTGGGAGGAAATTGCCCGCTTGGCTCATTCGGCATGGGCGCCTACCGTTTGCTTGCAGTTATTGGCTGATGACTTCGACCACTTGCCGGTTCTTTGGATCGACCAGCAGCACCTGATTGGCCACCATCGCGTAGTCGTAACCGCCGACAATAGGAGCCAGCTCGACAACGGTCTTCGGCAGCGGCTGCAAATCGATGGACGGCGGCACGATGGCACCGACCGCGGCGCGGAATGTCGGCGGCGCCGTTTCCTTCCGATTCAGATTGCTGATGCTGGTGTAGATCGTCGTCTTTTGCGCAGACGAGAGCTTGAGATCGGGCGCGGTCGCGGGATTGACATCGCGGGCGGCGGGATTGGCCGCCGCCGGATTGGCTTCCGGGGCTTCGACGCCTTGCGCGGCGACCATCGTCGGGCCGGTGCAAACAGCCAGCGCGAACAGCGCTGCACGGTGCCGATTTTGCATCGTTTCCTCCCGGGGCAGATGACGGGATATGAAATAACGATCCATCGGCGGAATTGTTGCATAACAGTCACAAAAAGCAGTGGATAGCGCCAATGAACTCGCCGGCGCCGGCACTTTCGGGTCCCCTTCGCCCCTGAACCACGCTACGTTTTCTGCAGATCCTGCATCACGCGGCAGCGATTCCGGCGGGGGAAGTGCCATGATTGCGGCGGCCGTCTTGGCGTTATCGTTCGTGCTGCCGGCGGCTTACGAGCCGCATCAGCCGCCCATGGACGCCATGGCCGCGCGCCTGCAACTGACCGCAAAGCAAAAAGAAGCAATGTTGCGCCCGCTGATGCGTAGCGCCACCGATTGCATTGTGCAGGCGGTTGCCGCCAATCCCAGGTTCAGAATGTCAATGGCTCCTGCGGATCTCAACGTGCTGATCGTCGCCTCCATGGATGGCTGCGTTGCGCCGATGCGCGCGATGATCGATGCCCACGACCGCCTGTATGGGGAAGGGAGCGGCGAAGAGTTCTTCGCCGGTCCGTATCTGGACGTGTTGCCCGAAGCGGTGAATCGCCAGGTTCACGGCAGCCAGCTACACGGCGATCAGAAATAGAAAATGGTCCCAATTGGGGCCATTTTCTTTCACCGGCGCGTTCGTTCAATCGCATCGGCGGATTTTGCGAATGGTGATGACGCCGTTCGCATGCTTAGTACGGATGGTCACCAGGCGGCAGGCGCTGGCACGGGCATGATGTGCGCGCCACCAGCTCTCGCTATACCAGCGGCCGTTCCAGTAATGCGGATGATCGCGGTCATGAATGCGGACGCTGAACGTCACCGCATCGGCCGGGGTGGCTACCAGCGGCAGGCTAAAGCCGGCCAGAGCGGCAGAAGCCGCCGCGACCAAGATGAACGTCTTCATATTTCCTCCTTCCAGTGTCGACCAAGGGCGCCACGACGAGCGCACGTCTCACGTCGTGAGCCGCGTCGCAGGTCCTAATGCGGAGGTGGTTCGTTTGTTCCGCGATCACGTCCGCGCGAAAACCGGGCGTAGCGCAGCAGCAAGCGGAACCGTGACAAGCGCGCCGACTGCAATCAATACCAGAGCGTGCTTGAGCCCGATGTGATCGCCGAGCAAGCCGTAAAGCGCGGGAGCGACCGCGCCGGCGCCAATGGTGCCCGTATAGAACATGCCGAAGGCCTGGGTATGCCGGGACGGCTCCACCAGGATCGGAACGCTGCCATACAGCACCGAAGACGTGCCGTTGAGCGCAATGCCGACCACCGGCAGCAGCAGCAATACTGCATCGAGCGGCGACGGCAACAGAGCCAGAATGGTCAACGTCGTCAGCACCTCGGTGAACCAAACCGTAGCAATCACGCCTAGCCGCGCGCCGACAAAGGCGCAGACCAGCTTGCCCGCCGCGCCGCCGGCAAAGACCAGCGTCAGTGCGAAGCCGACGGTGGTCACGCTCGCCCCTTTCTGCACCAGCAGCAGCGGCAGGAAAGTGAGAAACGCCATGCGCGTCGCGCTGTCGAACACGCCGATGGTCAACAGAATCGGGAAGCCGAAGCGAAAGCGTCGCGCGCCCACCGCTTGGTTCGTCTGTTCCGCCGACGGCGTTCCACGCTGCGCCGGCTTCAACCGCGGCGTCAGCACGAAGATGGAGGCTGCGGCGGCGATGCCGAGAGCCCCGAGCAGCGCCAGCGTCGGCCGCCACGGCAGTATCGTGAGCATGAGGCCGGCGGCGGCGGGCAGCGTCATCTTGCCGAGATCGCCGGAGAAATTATAGGTGCCGAGCGCCTTCAAGGAGCGTGCACCGGTAAAAGCGCGCGCCATCAGCGCCGCAGCGAGCGGATGCTGCGTGCTGGCGCCGAGGCCGCCGATCAGCAAGGCCGCGGTGAGCAGCGCGAGGCCGGAACTGGTGCCGGCGAGACAATAAGCGCCACCGACCAAAGCCGTGCCCGCCGCCAGCACCGGCGCGGTGCCAAGCCGGGCGCCGAGCGCCCCGGCGGGAACCTGAAACGCCGCCATGACGCCGGTGAACAGCCCGCGCATGAGGCCGAGCGCCGCATAGCCGATCGCGAATTCCGCCTGCCACAGCGGCAGCATGACATAAATGAGATCGGTATAGCCGTCGTGCAGCGCATGCGTGCCGCAGGCCACGGCGGCGGCGCGCCGCTCGACGCGCCGGCCGATATGCTCCGCCAGGGCTGCGACAGCGTCGTCCTCCCCCGCTTTGCTCATGCGATTGGCCTAGGTCCGCGCCCGCGCGCCGTCAATCTGTTTACGTCGCAAACCGGAAATGCATGATGTCGCCGTCGGCGACGACGTAATCCTTGCCTTCCAGCCGCAGCTTGCCGGCGTCACGGGCGCCGGCCTCGCCGCCCAGCGCCACGTAATCCTCATAAGCGATGGTCTCGGCGCGGATGAAGCCGCGCTCGAAATCGGTATGGATCACGCCCGCCGCCTGCGGCGCCTTGGTGCCGCGCGTTATCGTCCAGGCGCGCGTCTCCTTCGGCCCGGCGGTGAAGAAAGTGACGAGATGCAGAAGGTCGTAGCCGGCGCGGATCAGCCGATCGAGCCCCGCCTCGTGCAGCCCGACGGCCGCGAGATAATCGGCGCGCTCCTCCGGCGAGAGCACGGCGATCTCCGCCTCGATCTTGGCGGAGATGACGACGGAGCCGGCGCCCTCCTCCTTGGCGCGCGCTTCGACCTGACGGGAAAATTCGTTGCCGGTGCCCGCTGCGGCTTCGTCCACGTTGCAGACATAGAGCACCGGCTTCGACGTGAGCAGGCCGAGCGCAGCGAAGCATTTCTCCTCCTCCGCCTTGCGTTCGAGCAGCCGCGCCGGCTTGCCATCGCGCAACAGCGTGAGCGCACGGTTGACCAGATCGAGCGATTCCCTGGCTTCCTTGTCCTGGCCGCGCACGCGTTTTTCCAGCGCCTCGACGCGACGCTCCAGCGAGTCGAGATCGGCAAGCATCAACTCGGTCTCAATGGTCTCGATGTCGGCGACCGGATCGATCCTGCCCTCCACATGGGTGACGTCGCTGTCGGTGAAGCAGCGCACCACATGAGCGATGGCATCCACCTCACGAATATTGGCGAGGAACTGATTGCCCAGCCCCTCGCCTTTCGACGCGCCGCGCACCAAGCCGGCAATATCGACGAAGGTCAGCCGCGTCGGCACGATCTGCGCCGACTTTGCCAGCTTCGCCAGCGTGTCGAGGCGCGGATCGGGCACCGCCACCTCGCCGACATTCGGCTCGATGGTGCAGAAGGGATAATTCGCCGCCTGCGCCGCGGCGGTCTGCGTCAGCGCATTGAAGAGCGTCGACTTGCCCACGTTGGGCAGGCCGACGATGCCACATTTGAAGCCCATGGAATCAACTCGTTCGATCAGACAGGGAAGTTATCCGCT
The DNA here is from genome assembly GCA_035652315.1 of Xanthobacteraceae bacterium. Lineage (GTDB taxonomy): Bacteria > Pseudomonadota > Alphaproteobacteria > Rhizobiales > Xanthobacteraceae > CANKHA01. The sequence goes on from DASREA010000083.1 coordinate 7,468, forward strand.
CATTCCCGCGCAAGCGGGAATCCAGAATTTATAACTGGGTCCCCGCTTTCGCGGGGACGAACGGACGGATGACTCAATTGTCCTCGGGATCAGTATCGTTTCGCTCGTTGTTGCCACCAAATCCCTTCGCCGCTAGGGCCAGATGCACCTTGTTCTGGAACGTCGCATCCTTGCCTTCGACGAGCAGCCCGGCATTGTCGGCGACGATATCGCACAGCGCTTCCACCCAGGGCCGTTCGCTTTTGGCGAAATCTTGCAACACGTAGGATTCCAGCAAATTCCTGTCACCGGGATGGCCGACGCCGATGCGCACGCGGCGATAATCATTGCCGATATGCTCGGAGATCGAGCGCAAGCCGTTGTGCCCGGCATTGCCGCCGCCGGCTTTCACGCGGACTTTGCCGGGGCGCAGCTCGGCTTCGTCGTGAAACACGACGACCTGACCGGCGCCGAGCTTGTAGAAATTCGCCGCTTCCGCCACCGCGCGCCCGCTTTCGTTCATATAAGTGCCGGGCAACAGCAGCAGCACGCGCTCGCCGCCGATCGTGCCTTCGGTGGCGACGCCCTGGAAGCGCCGCCGCCACGGCGGCAAGCGGTGACGGCGCGCAATCGCATCCACCGCCATGAAGCCGACGTTGTGGCGGTTGCGCGCGTAGCGGGAGCCCGGATTGCCGAGCCCGACGAAGAGCAGCATGGCCAAAAAACTCCGCCGCCCGCCGCATGACGCGGCGGGCGCTGCCGAGCTTACTTCTTCTCGGGCGCGCCGCCCTTGGGCGCGGCAGCGCCGGCGGCGGAGGCCGCGGCGCCAGCGGCGGGAGCCGCGCCCGGTGCGCCGGTCGGAGCCGCGGCCGCGGCCGCGGCGGCGGCTTCTGCGGCAGCGGCAGCGGCAGCGGCCGCTTCGGCCGCCGCCTTCATCTCTTCGGCGTAGCCGGACGGCGGCACGATGGTGACCAGCGTGGCATCCTCGGCTTCCAAGACCTGCACGCCGGGCGGCAGAGTCACCTGATTAAGATGGCGCGAATGGTTGATTTCGAGGTCGCTGACGTCGACTTCGATGGCCTCCGGAATGGCGTCAGCGCGCACGCGCACCGCGATGGTATGCGCCACGATGTTGACGGCGCCGCCGCGCTTGACGCCGGGCGAGCTTTCCGCGCCCCGCACCCGAACCGGAATATTGACGCGGATCGTGGCGCCTTCGCCGAGGCGAAGGAAGTCGACATGGATCGGCGCGTCCTTCACCGGGTCGAGCTGGAAGTCGCGCGGGATCACGCGATGCTTTTTGCCGTCGAGCTCGAGATCGTAGATCGTGGTGAGGAAGTGCCCGGCGTAGATGCGCGTTCGCAGATCGATGAGATCGAGCGAGATGGGCAGCGGGGGTTTGTTGTCGCCATAGATCACGCCCGGCACGCGGCCGGCGCGGCGCTCGGCCCGGGCGGCCCCCTTGCCGCTCTGCGGACGCGCAAGCGCCTTCATTTCTCTGACATTGGCCATCCGTCGTCGTTCCTTAATTGTGGAATAAAAACAGCCGCTTATGCGGCCCATCGGGCGCGGCCAGCCTCCAGGGGTGTCGGGGCCGCGCAAGATAAGGCGGCTTATAGCGGAAGCCGACGGGGGGAGGCAAGGAAGGCCGCATTCGTCATTCGGCAGGCTGCACGCCGAGGCGGAGTTCGCCCACCGCCCGGCGCAAAATCTGCGCCGAAGAACAGAGAAACAGCGCCGCCATGATCGCTGCAACAATCAGGTCGGGCCACCGCGTGCCGGTGCCCCACACCGCAAGCGCGGCAAGCATCACCGCGATATTGCCGATAGCGTCATTTCGCGAGCAGAGCCAGACCGAGCGCACATTGGCGTCGCCGTCCTTGTACCGCAGCAGGAGCAGAACGCTGCCGAGGTTGGCGGCAAGCGCGACGAACCCAACCATCCCCATGACCTCGGCCCGCGGCAGCCCAAGAACGACGACGTGATAAAGCGTCGAGCCCAATACCCATAGTGCCATGAACGACAGGCTTAGCCCTTTCACAAAAGCCGCCCGCGCGCGGATATGCAACGACGCGCCGATGACAGCGAGGCTGATGCCGTAGGTCGCGGTGTCGCCGAGGAAATCGAGCGCATCGGCTTGCAGCGCCTGCGACCCGGCCAATGCGCCGGCCGCCATCTCGGCCAGGAACATGGTTGCGTTGATGACGATGACTGCCCAGAGCCGCCGCTTATAAGCGGCGGAAAGGCCGTCGAAGCGCAACTTGGATTCGCAACAGCTCGCGCCCAATTTTCTGGTCTCCTATTCCGCCATCCGCTATAGTGAATAGCGCCAGCGTTACACAATCACACTGCGCGAATGCGCATCTAATCACGGCAAGGAAATCCGAGTTGAATCCAAAGCCGGGCGCGCTGCGATGAAACAGGCAATAGCCATTTCCGCGCTCCTTTTATGGTCGTCGACCTTCGTCTGGGCCGCCGAAAAAGGAGATGCAGGTGCCGGTGCGCGCGCTTTCCAGGCCTGCGCCGCCTGTCACTCTCTCGAGCGCAATCGCAACATGACGGGGCCGAGTCTTTCAGGGGTGTTGAACCGCAAGGCTGGTACATTGCCGACTTTCTCCCGCTATTCGGATGCGATGAAACAGTCGGGCGTGGTGTGGAACGACGAGAACCTGGACCGCTACTTGGAGAATCCAGCGCGATTTGTTCCAGGCAACCACATGATATTCCCCGGTGTTCCCGACGGAAAGACTCGCGCCGATATCATTGCCTTTCTCAAGCAGGCGGGAAACACGAGTTCCGAAGCTCAAAAAACGCCACAAGGCCAAATGGGAATGATGGGAGGCATGCAACCCGGAGCGCTCGACTTAAAAACGGTCGATGCGTCAAGCCGCGTGAAAGCGATCACCTATTGCAGCGACACTTTCAAGGTAACAACGGAGGATGGCAAGTCGCGCGATTTCTGGGAGCGCAACCTCCGCTTCAAGACCGATTCCAGCGGAGAAGGTCCAAACGAGGGCAAGCCCGTCATCATGGCCGCCGGCATGATGGGCGACCGCGCTTCCATAATCTTTTCATCGCCGGAAGAGATAAGTCGATTTATCGCCCGGCAGTGTTAAGGAAGCCGCCGCGCCGCAAGAGATCGACCCCGCTTTTGACGATGTTCGCATCGCGCTTGAGCCCACACGGACGGCTCGGCGGGCACTGGAATTATCCCCTCGCGCGGGGCCCCCGGCGCCGTTCCGCTGTTTTACAATTGAATCCGAAAAAACTGCTGCGCGCGCCGCTACCCCGCCGCGACCTTCTGTAAAAAGCCTTCGACGAGTTGATTGAATTTACCGGCGGCGGCGCTGCTCGCGCCGGAGGCGGCACCAACCTTTTCCGCCGCACCGCGGGTGCGCGCGACCGCCGAGGCCAGATCATCGACCACGCGCGAGAGATCGGAGGTCCAGCCCGCGGCGTCATGGATGTTCTTGGAGATCGACGCGGTGACCTGATTTTGCTCCATTACCACGGCGGTGATGCTGGCGGCATGCACGTTGGCTTCGGCGGTGGTTTGCCCGATGACGCGGATCGCCTCGACCACTTCCGCAGTGCGCCGCCGCATCTCCTCGATGCGCACGGCGATGTCGGTCGTCGCCTTGGCGGTCTGCGTCGCCAGCATTTTTACCTCGGCGGCGACCACACCAAAGCCGCGGCCGCTTTCGCCGGCGCGGGCCGCTTCAATGGTGGCATTGAGAGCAAGAAGATTGGTCTGTTGGGCGACGCCGTCGATAAATTGCGTCACGTCCTCGATGGTCTGCGCCACTTGCGACAGCGCGTCGATGGTGGCGGATGCGACGCTGGCGCGATGGGCCGCCTTTTCGATGGCGCCTTCGGCCAGACCGACGCTAGTCGACATGCTTCCCGTGCCGGCCGAGAGCTGGTGCGTCGCAGCGGCGACACCGGCGACGTTGCCGGAGACTTCGTGCGAGGCGCTGGCCGCTTTGCCAGCGCCGCTCTCGGCTTCCGCCGCGGCTTCCGTCAACTCCCGAGCCGCCGCGTGCATAGCATTCAGGGCCGCGGCGCTGTCATTAAGCACGGCAAGCACCGCCGCGCGAAATTCGGCGATGTTGTCTTCCAGCGCCTGGCGGTGCGCTTCGCCGGCGGCATTGCTGCGGGTCAGATCTTCCTCCAGCCGCTGACGCGCTATGGCATTTTCACGGAACACCGCGAGCGCCGTGAAGATGGCGCCAATCTCGTCGGAGCGGTTGAATTGAGGGACGGGACTGACGAGATCGCCGCGCGCGATGCGCGATACCGTGGCCGTCACCTCGTCCAAGGGCCGCTTCACCGCCACACGGAGGAACGTCCAGCCTGTCAGCAGCACCAGCAAAAGCCCGCCGAACAGCGACCAGAGAATGCGCGGTGCCGCCGACGCCACGCGCTGGTCGAAGGCCCACCGCGCCGCCATGGCCTCCTGGCGGGCGACCTCGTCGGCCTTGGCGATCAATTCGTGGGCGCGCTGGGTTTCGTTGACGATGAAGACCAGATGAAATTGAAGCTCGTCGCGCTGCTCGGGACCCAGCGATTGCTGCGCTTCGTCCCAGGAATGCGCAATGTAGCCGACATAATCGTCGAGCAATTTTTCGTCTTCCGGGCTGATCCAGCTTTGCAGAATGGGGTGGATGGCGGTGAGCTTGGAGCGAAAATCGCGCAGAAGATTGCCGCCGTCCGCCAGCGCTTTCTGTCTTTCCTGGGGCGTGAGATCGAGACCGAGAGAGGCAAAGCTGTTGGCGGCGCGATAGGCGAGGATCACCACCTCATGGATGGCTTCGCTGCGCTGCTCGGCCGCCCGTTCCTGATCGATGTAGCCGCGCATAACCGAAAGTTCGTGCACGCTCCAACCGATCACGGCGGCGGTGACCAGCGCGCCGCCAATCAGCAGACAAAGGATGCGCTGATGCAGGCCAAGACGAGGCGGCAGATTCAGCATGGCCCCGGCTCATACACCGAAATCCGTCAACTCTTGTGCTCGACGTTGATGGCGCCCGAAACCGGGGCGAAATAGATCTCGACGCGCCTGCCATCCTTGTCCTGACCATAGATTTCGTAGCAGTTGCCGCTCGTCACCTTGAAGACCTTATAAGTGTAGCCGCCTTGCGCGATCTTCGCTTTCATGGCGTCCTGGCTCAACCATTGGCTCTTCGGCGCGGAGGTGCATTTCGGGCCCTCGGCGAAGGCTACACTGGCGGCGAGCGTGAAAAGCGCGGTGAGAATAGGAAAGCGCATGCGAGAACTCGCCTAAGGAGACTGCCTCGCCAAAGAATTGCGCCAGTGACCTAAAGGTTAGGTTAATAAATACCACCGCCACTCGGCGAAGCGGCGCAAAAAGCCTGGATTCGCGCGAATCCGCGCTGCGGCCCGGCTGGGGCAAAGTCCCCGCGGCGGCTATTCCTCGAACGGCTCCTGACGCATGCTCGCCGGCGGCGGCACGTTAGGCCCGGCGGCGGAGGCGGCGCTCATAGTCGCCATCTGCTCTTCCAGCTTGGCGAGCCGCCGCTTCAGCGCCTCGTTTTCCTCGCGCGCGATGGTCGCCATTTCCTTGACCGCTTCGAATTCCTCGCGCTTGACCACGTCGAAGTCGCGCAGAATGCGCTCGGCCTGGCTGCGGAAAAAGGTGTCGAACTCGCGCCGCACGCCTTGAGCGACGCCGGCGGCGTCGTTCATCAATCGGGCCATCTCATCGTAGATGCGGCTGCTGGTCTGGGTCATGGCGGGTCTCCGGGGTCGGCGCGGCGTCATTAAATGCGCCGCCTACCAGAATGGCGATGCGGGCCTTCGCCCGCAAGGCCGGCCTTACCAGGATGTACGACGGCCGCTTGACTTCGCCCGGGAGGTAAGGCCATCACCGGCGAGATGGGGAATATTTGATGCCTTATTTCGTCCTCGCCTTCCCCGCCTTTGATCCGGTCGCCATTTCGCTGGGGCCCTTCGCCATCCGCTGGTATGCGCTCGCGTATATCGCGGGCATCCTGCTTGGCTGGACTTACGTGCGCGCATTGATTCGCAACGAGCGGCTGTGGGGCGGTCCCGCGCCGCTCAAGCTCGCCGAATTCGATGACTTCGTGATTTGGGTCACGCTCGGCATCATTCTCGGCGGTCGTGCCGGCTATGTGCTCTTCTATAACCTGCCATATTTCGCCGAAAATCCGCTGGAGATATTCCAGCTCTGGAAAGGCGGCATGTCCTTCCACGGCGGGTTTCTCGGCTGTGTCGCCGCGGTGGCGTTGTTCGCCTGGAAGCGCGACATCCCCTTTCTCTCGCTCGGCGATCTCACCTGCGCGGCCGGTCCAATCGGGCTTTTTCTCGGCCGTATTGCCAATTTCATAAACGGCGAGCTGTGGGGGCGCCCGAGCAACATGCCCTGGGCGATGATCTTTCCCGGCGGCGGTCCGGTTCCGCGGCATCCGAGCCAACTTTATGAGGCAACGCTCGAAGGCGCTGTGCTCTTCATCATCCTTGCTCTGCTTATCCGCCGCAGCGCCTTGCAACGTCCGGGCCTGGTCGTCGGCACCTTCGCGGTTTGCTATGGGATCGCGCGCATCCTCGGCGAATTTTTCCGCGAGCCCGACATTCAGATCGGCTTCCTGTGGGGTGGCCTGACCATGGGCATGCTGCTTTCCATCCCGCTAATCCTGTCCGGTGTGTTGCTCATTCTCTACGCGATGAGGCGTAAAACGCGAGGCGAGTGATGGCGGACGAGGCGCTGCCGCTCGAAGCCGAGATTCGCCGGCGTATCAGCATCGCCGGCGCGATGCCCATCGCCCAGTACATGTCGATCTGCCTCGCGCATCCCGAGCACGGCTATTACATGACGCGCGACCCCTTCGGCGCCGCGGGCGATTTCATTACCGCGCCGGAGATCAGCCAGATGTTCGGCGAATTGATCGGGCTATGGGCAGCCGCGGTGTGGCGGCAGATGGGCTCGCCGGAAAATATCAGGCTGATCGAACTCGGCCCCGGCCGCGGCACCATGATGCACGATGCCATGCGTGCCGCGAAGGTGATGCCGGACTTCCGAGCCGCGATCGTACTGCATCTGGTGGAAATCAGCCCCGCCCTGCAGCGGCTGCAGCAGCAGACATTGCACGACGTTGGGCTACCGGTGCATTGGCACGAAAATCTGCAGCAAGTGCCGGAAGGCCCGGCGATCATGCTGGCCAATGAATTCTTCGATGCGCTGCCTGTGCATCAGGCGGTCAAGGAAGCGGACGGCTGGCACGAGCGGGTGGTGATGATCGACAAGCACGGCAATTTCGCGCTGGGCATCCTGCCCGCGCCGATGCCGCATCTGGAGAGGGTCCTGCCGCCGCAGGTGCGCGAGGCACCCCAAGGCAGCATCTTCGAGTGGCGCAGCGATTCGACCGTGCTGGAGATTGCCCGCCGCGTCAGGCGTTCCGGCGGCGCGGCGCTGGTCATTGACTACGGGCATCTGCGCAGCGAAGTCGGTGATACGGTCCAGGCAGTCGGCGAACATGCCTATGTCAATCCGCTAATCGCCCCCGGCCTGGTCGATCTCACCGCGCACGTCGATTTTCAATCGCTGGGCCAGGCCGCTGAGAGCATGGGCGCCCGCGTCCACGGCCCGATTTATCAGGGGGAGTTTCTGCGCCGCCTCGGCATCGAAAGGCGTGCGGCCGCGCTTCGGGCCAATGCGCCGCGGGAAAAGGCCGGCGAGATCGAAGGCGCATTGCAGCGGCTCACCGGCAGCGGCGCCCGCAAGATGGGCGTGCTGTTCAAAGCGCTCGCCATCGCCGACCCGAAGCTCAGCGTCCTTCCGGGTTTCGGCGGCTAATTCGCGCTTTTACGGGCAGCGGTGGCGACGACCATCGAAGCCGAGATAGGTCATGCTGTAGGGATCGTAGGACCTGAACCGGCGCATGCAGTAAGCAATGGCTGGATCATAAGGTCGCCCGTAATAGTAGCCCGGCGGTGGATAGTAATATGCCGGCCCCGGCGCATAGTAATATTGGGGATAGCCATAGTAGTACCTCGGATATCCGTAATACTGATGACCGAAGATTGCGCTCCCCAGCAGAAATCCGCCGACGGCACCCACCGCAGCCGCGGTGTTACGGCCGTGCGCAGCGGAAGCCGGGCTGATAGGCGTCGTCGCCAATGCGCTGACGGTCGCCGCCGCAAGGGCAAATTTGGAAATTCTCATGGCTCGCTCCTATTGTCCGGGATCATGAACGAGATGGCCGATCCAGCCTTGATCCTAATCAATAGCCTGTCCACGGAGCGAGCACCTTGATGCTTCAAGCTTCCTCGCTTTCTGCGCTGCCGGGTGTCCGCCATGCCTTCTTCACCCGGGCCGGCGGCGTATCCGAAGGCATCTATGCCACGCTGAATGCCGGCGTCGGCTCGGACGACGACCCGGCGAGGGTCGCCGAGAACCGCGCACGCATGGCGCAGGCCCTGGCAGTCGCGCCTGACCGCTTCCTGACAGCATATCAGATTCATTCGCCCAAGGTGGTGATTGTTGAAGAAGCCTGGAGTCTGGATGGGCGGCCGCGCGCCGATGGCATCGTGACGCGGGCCCGTGGGCTTGCCGTTGGTGTTTCCACCGCCGATTGCGGGCCGATCCTTCTGGCCGACGCCGCGTCAGGGGTCGTCGGCGCCGCACATGCTGGCTGGCGGGGGGCGCTCGGCGGCGTGATCGAGGCCACGGTCGAGGCCATGGAACAGGCCGGCGCCCAGCGCGGCCGCATCGCCGCGGCGCTCGGGCCGATGATCCGGCAGCCAAATTACGAAATCGGGCCCGATCTGATGGCGCGTTTCCTCGACGCCGACGCGAATAATAGACGCTTCTTCACCGACAGCCGGCGAAGCGGCCACGCGCTGTTCGATCTGGCCGGCTATATCGTCGCGCGGCTCACCCGGACGGGCGTCGGCCTCGTGGAAGACCTCGGTTTGTGCACCTATGCCGAGCCGGAAAGATTCTTCAGTTACCGGCGCGCCTGCCATCGGGCGGAGCCCGACTATGGCCGTCATGTCAACGCCGTGGCGCTGACCGGCTGACGGGTCGGAAAAGTTGCGGGACAAGGACGCCTACTTATTGCCAGCAGTGTCACGTCCTTGTTACAGACTGCGCGCGGCGCGGCAGCAATCGGCGAGGATCAAGCGATGAGCAAAAACGGCACGCTCAAGCTCGTTGCCGGAAACTCAAATCCCGCCTTGGCCGCCGAAATCAGCAGCTATCTAAAGACGCCGCTGGCCAAGGCGGTCGTCCGCCGTTTTGCCGACATGGAAATCTTCGTCGAGATCCAAGAAAACGTGCGCGGCGCCGACGTTTTCGTGGTCCAGTCCACCTCCTTCCCGGCTAACGATCACTTGATGGAATTGCTCATCATCGTCGATGCGTTGCGCCGCTCTTCGGCACGCCGCATCACCGCGGTAATTCCCTATTTCGGCTACGCCCGGCAGGACCGCAAGCCGGGACCGCGCACCCCGATCTCGGCCAAACTCGTGGCCAACCTGATCACCCGCGCCGGCGCCGACCGCGTGATGACGCTCGATCTGCACGCCGGGCAGATCCAAGGCTTCTTCGATATCCCCACCGACAACCTTTATGCCTCGCCGCTGATGGTGCGCGACATCCGCGAACGCTTCGACCTGGAAAAGATCATGGTGGTGTCGCCCGATGTCGGCGGCGTCGCCCGCGCGCGCGGCCTTGCCAAACGCATCAGCGCCCCGCTCGCCATCGTCGACAAGCGGCGTGAGCGTCCGGGCGAATCCGAAGTCATGAACGTGATCGGCGATGTGAAGGGCTACACCTGCATGCTTGTCGACGACATCGTCGATTCCGGCGGGACATTGGTCAACGCCGCCGACGCCCTGTTGGAGCAGGGAGCCGCCGGTGTTTATGCCTATATCAGTCACGGCGTGCTGTCCGGCGGTGCCGTCGCGCGGATCGCCAAATCGAAGCTGAAGGAATTGGTCATCACCGATTCAATTCAGCCGACGAAGGAGGTCTTGGCCACCCCCAATATCCGGATCCTGCCGATCGGGCCGTTGATCGGCGAAGCGATCGGGCGCACCGCCTCGGAAGAATCCGTATCCAGCCTTTTCGATTGACAGGCTTGTCGGGTCTAGGGCCCGGCGAGAATCCTTACTCACAGCCAAAAGCAATTCGGGGCTTTGGCGGCTGGACTCCGCGCGTTTATATTCGAGTCGCTAAGTGATTCGCGGCTCCGCGGTCAATCGACCCTGCTTAGTAGGCTCAGCGTCAAAAAGTTGCCTGTGACATGCCGTCGGTGCGCATGCGCGGCGGCGTGCGTGATCATATTGCCCTTAGCCAACAGGAGACGGCATGTCCCTTCTCGCTTTTTCCGAAAGCAGCCGCAGCAACCCGCTTGAGGAGGTGGAACGCGTTGCCGCAGGGCATGATTGGACTTTCGAACGGCTGAGCGAGGACGAAGTCACTATTCTGGCGAGCGGCCGCTGGACGGACTACCAGGTTTCCTTCACCTGGATGACCGATATCGAGGCTCTGCACCTGGCCTGCGTGTTCGATCTGAAGGTGCCGGAGCGGCGGCGCGCGGAAGTGCAGCTCCTCATTTCCCTGATCAACGAGCAGCTCTGGGTCGGCCATTTCGATCTTTGGCCTCAGGACGGAATCGTTATGTATCGCCACGCCTTGATGCTGAGCGGCGGCATGGCGGCCTCCAGCGCGCAATGCGAGGCCTTGCTGAAGACCGCGCTGGAAACCTGCGAGCGCTATTTTTCCGGCTTCCAATTCGTGGTCTGGGCGGGCAAGCCAGCGCGCGAGGCGCTCAGCGCGGCCATGTTCGAGACCTCCGGCGAGGCGTGACCGTCCGCGCGGCCAGTGGCAAGATGCAGCCATGACCGCTCGAACCCTGGATGACATCGATAAGACCCTCGTTCTCATCGGCGCCGGCAAGATGGGCGGCGCGATGCTGGAGAGCTGGCTCGCGCTGGGGCTCGAACCGCGGCGCGTCGCTGTTATCGAGCCGCAGCCGGCAAGCGCGATCGCGGCACTCGCCGGCCGCGGTCTCCGCCTCAATGTGCCGCTGCTGTCGATCACCGATGCCGCGATCATCGTCATCGCCGTCAAGCCACAGGCGGCCGGCGAGGCGCTGCCGCCGTTGCGGCCGATCGCCGGTCCCGCGACGCTTATCCTCTCGATCATGGCGGGAAAAACCTTGGCGTTTCTCGAAGGCGCGCTGCCCGGCGCCGCCATTGTCCGTGCTATGCCCAATACGCCCGCCGCCATCGGCCGCGGCATAACCGTCGCAGTCGCCAATGCACAGGTAAGCTCGGCGCAACGCGAACTCGCGCAGCGCCTGCTCGGTGCCACCGGCAAGGTGGAATGGGTCAAAGACGAGACGCTGATGGACGCGGTGACCGCCGTGTCCGGGTCGGGCCCCGCCTATGTTTTTCTGTTGGCGGAAAGCCTCGCCCGCGCCGGTGTAGCTGCCGGGCTGCCGCCCGAGCTTGCCGCCAGGCTTGCCCGCGAAACGGTCGCCGGCGCCGGCGAATTGCTGCACCAATCCCCGCTGGACGCAGGCACGCTACGCCAAAACGTCACGTCGCCCGGCGGCACCACGGCTGCGGCCCTGGAAATTCTCATGGCGTCCGAGGGACTCGATCCGCTGCTGGCCAAGGCGGTCGCCGCCGCGGTGAAGCGCTCGCGCGAGCTTGGCGGCTAGCGAGGTGCGGCGGCAAACATGGCGGCCTTGGAACGGCCTCGATGCGAGCCTAGATTGATTGAGGTCATCCGATAAGGAGTGTCGCCATGGCCCGCAAAGCTTCACGGCCAAAGGGCGGACGCAAGCCGCAAGCGGCGAGGTCCGGCAACGAGCGCGAACGCATCATCGGCGCATTCATGCACTTGCTCGCAGTCGATCCCATCGAGTCAATTGAACTGGGGCAGATTGCCGAGGCCGCCGCTGTTTCGCTGTCCCGGCTGCGTCAGGAGTTCGATTCCAAGCTCGCGATTTTGGCAGCGCAAACCAAAGACATTGATCGGCAGGTCCTCGAAGGTGTGGAGGAGGAGGCCGACGAAGACGCGCGCAACCGGCTGCTGGACGTGCTGATGCGCCGCCTCGAAGCGATGCAGCCGCACAGGAAGGCCGTGCGCTCGCTGATGTGCTCGGCGATCTGCAATCCCGGTCTTGCGCTCGCCTTGAATGCGCTGACCGCGCGTTCGATGCGTTGGATGCTCAGCGCAGCAGGCATCGGCACATCGGGGCCCAAAGGCGCGCTCCGCGCGCAAGGCCTGGCGCTGATCTTTGCCCAGGTGCTGCGTGTTTGGATTAGCGACGATGATCCATCACTCGATCGCACCATGGCCGAACTGGATCGCGCGTTGACGCGCGGACAAAGCTGGTCGCGGCTGTTGGACGACCTTTGCGCACTGGTGCCTTCGCCCGGACGCCGCGCGCGGCGCTCTCGCGGCGGCGAACAACGTGCCGCAGCCTGACGGCACTACGTAGGAATCCTAACCGTCGCGCGCAGGCCCCCGAGGGGACTATCGCCAAGAGTAATGTCGCCGCCATGCGACCGGGCGATGTCGCGGGCGATCGCCAGCCCGAGACCGGTGCCGCCTTCGTCCTGATTGCGGGCGTGATCCAGCCGCAGAAACGGCTTGAATACCTCTTCTCGCATGGCCGGGGGGATGCCGGGTCCGTTGTCGTCGATGGTGATGGTCAGCCAGCGATGATCGCGATGCCCGGTAATGGAAATTGTCGAAGCGAAGCGTGCGGCGTTGGAAACCAGATTGGCCAGGCATCGCTTGAAGGCTGCGGGCCGCACGGTGACGACGGGAATGCCGTGAAACGTGACGCTGGCATTGTCGCCCTGCCGCTCGGCATCGAGCCGCAACTCTTCGAGCAGCGCGGAAATGTCTGTGGAGTCCGCCGTCTCCGCCGAGTCGCCGCGCGCGAAGGAGAGATAGGCCTCAAGCATCCGGGCCATCTCGTCGATATCCTTTCTCATGCCCTCGGCTTCCGGGCTGTCGCCAAGCAAGGCGATCTCCAGCTTGAAGCGGGTGAGAATGGTCCGCAGGTCGTGGGAGACGCCAGCCAGCATGGTGGTGCGCTGCTCTATGGCGCGCTCCACCCGCTGCTTCATCTCTATGAAGGCCTGGGCGGCGCGGCGCACTTCGCGCGCGCCGCGCGGATGGAAATCGGGGACGTCGCGGCCCTTGCCGAAACTCTCGGCCGCGTCGGCGAGGCGTAAAATGGGCCGAATCTGATTGCGCAGAAAAAGAATGGCGACGGTCAGCAGCACGAGGGATGTGCCGACCATCCACAACAAAAAAATCCCCGAATTCGAGGCATAGGCAGCGCTGCGGCGGGCGAAGACGCGCATCACGGCGTTATCGAGCTGAATGCGAATTTCGACGAGCGACGAGCGTCCCACGGTGTCGATCCAAAACGGCTGGCCGATCTGCTTGCGCAGCTCGTCCGACAAGGTCTGGTCGAGCAGCGAAAAGAACGGCTTCTGCGCCGGCGGCGGCAATTCGCCGCTGGGAAGAAAATCGACGACCAGGCCCAGCCGGTCTTGCGCCACCTTGCGGATGCGCGGCTGCGCCACAGCCGGCGGATAGGTCTTATAGACGTCGATCAGCGCGGCGATGTCCTGCACCACGGCGGCCGAGAGATGCTGCGTCATCAGATTCCAGTGCCGCTCCATGAAGACGAAGGCGATCACCGACTGCAGCAGCACCATGGGCGTGACGATGATCAGCAGTGAACGGGCGTAAAGGCCCTTCGGCATGAAGCTGTTGATCCAGCGCCAGATGCGCGCCCAGGCGAGGCGCACGCGTCCGGCCGCCGCGCGCAGCGTGGCAAAGCGGAAGGCCAGATCGACACTGCTCATGAGCCGAGCACCAGCCGGTAGCCGATCCCGCGCACGGTTTGCACGATGAGCGGGTTGGCAGGGTCGCGCTCGATCTTGCGCCGCAGCCGGTTCACCTGGACGTCGACGGCCCTTTCGTTGAGCGAGCCGCCGTTGCCGGAGAGTTCCAGGCGCGGCACCGTCTCGCCCGGCCGCGCCGCGAGCACGCGCAGCATTTCCCGCTCCCGGTCGGTGAGTCGGATCACGTCCTCGCCACGGCGCAACTCGCCGCGACCGATGTGAAATACGAATTGGCCGAACCGGACCGTTTCCGCGGGTTGCGGCAATGCCGGTTTTGCCCGCTTGAGAATATTGGCGATACGCAGAGACAGCTCGCGCGGCTCGAATGGCTTGCTCAGGTAATCGTCGGCGCCGATTTGTAGGCCCTGGATACGGCTCTCGGTTTCGTCGCGCGCTGTCAGCATGAGAATCGGCACCGTCGAGGTCTGCCGGATCGCCCGTGCCAGATCAAAGCCGGTCTCGCCGGGCATCATGATATCCAGCACAAGCAGATCGAAACGCAGCGTCTCCAGCTTCAGCCGCGCCTCGGCCGCTGTTTTTGCCGTGGTGACGCGATAGCCTTCCGAGAGCAGAAATCGCAGCAGCAGGTCGCGGATTCGTCGGTCGTCATCGACCACGAGAAGATGGGGGGCGTCATCCGCGAGGGCGGCGTCGTCACGGTTCGCCGTCGTATTCAGATCGCTCATGGCCGTGACGGCTGGCCGTGCTCGGCGTTTTCGATAAGCCGCAGCACGTCCTTTCTCCCTTCTGCGTTGAGCATCGCGATCAAAAAGCGGCGCGCCGATTGACGGCCGCCGGGGCCGAGTTCCTCCAAGGCACGCATGATGCGGTCGGTCTGCAGCCCGGCGAGCTTCAGCGCCAGCGCCTCGCCTTTCGGCGTGGCGTAAAGAAGGCGCTGCCGGCGATCGCTGGCGCCTTCTTTCTGCACGATGTAGCCCTCATCCACGAGCTGCTTGAGCACGCGGCCGAGCGACTGTTTGGTGATCTTCAAGATGTCCAGCAGGCTTGCAACTTTCATTGCCGGGTTACGGTTGACGAAGTGCAGCACGCGATGATGCGCGCGGCCGAAGCCGAATTCCCGCAGGACCTCATCGGGATCGCCCACGAAATCGCGATAAGCAAAAAATAACAGCTCTATAATGTCCCAAAGCGGCTCCGGCTGGCTTTCCCGACCGGGCGGAGGGGAATCGGCGGAACGCTTCAGGGCCGAAGAATTTATGTCAGCCATATTGACATATTTTGGTTTGATTGTTACCCAAAAGCTGCGTCTGGACGAAAGGATCGTGCCCTAGGGCCACTCTGGCGCCGGTCGTTGCGCTCGTCGCAAAAGCGCGCTCTCATTGAGCAAATTTGAACATACCGGGTGTTGGCCCGCGACGCAAAACAGGTCTCGCGCCTTGGAAAACGGGCGCTGCCTGCGGCCAATCCCAAGCCAGGAGGAACGCCATGGCTGCCCCTGCCCTGCCCTTTGACCAGCGCGAAGGCGTCATTTGGTATGACGGCAAGCTGGTTCCCTGGGCCGACGCCAAGCTGCACGTGCTCTCGCATGGTCTGCACTACGCCAGCGCCGTGTTCGAGGGCGAGCGCTCCTATGGCGGGGAAATCTTCCGGAGCAGCGAGCATTCCGAACGTCTGAAGAATTCGGCGCGCGCCCTTGATTTTGAAATCCCCTATTCGGTCGCTGAAATCGATGCCGCCAAGCGCCTGGTGCTGGAGAAGAACGGCCAGAAGAATGCCTATGTGCGGCCGGTCGCCTGGCGCGGCTCGGAAATGATGGGCGTCTCGGCGCAGAACAACACCATCCATCTCGCCATCGCCAGTTGGGAATGGCCGAGCTATTTCGATCCGGCACAGCGGCTGAAAGGCATCCGCCTGGACCTCGCCGACTACCGCCGCCCCGATCCAAGGACGGCGCCGGCGGGATCGAAAGCGGCCGGGCTCTACATGATCTGCACCATTTCCAAGCACAAGGCCGAGCGCAAAGGCTATGCCGACGCTCTGATGCTGGACTGGCAGGACCGAGTCGCCGAATGCACCGGCGCCAACATCTTCTTCGTGGCCGACGGAAAGATCCATACCCCGATCGCGGATTGCTTCCTCGACGGGATCACACGGCGCACGGTCATCGCGCTGGCGAAGAAACGCGGCATTCAGGTGATCGAGCGGCGCATCATGCCGGACGAGCTGAGCGGCTTCTCGGAATGTTTTATCACCGGCAGCGCGGCCGAAGTCACCGCCGTCGGCGAAATCGCGCAATGGCGCTTTACGCCGGGCGCCATCACCCAGCAGTTGATGGACGACTATACGGCGGAAGTGCAGCCGAAAGGTAAGGCCGCCGCGGCTTGACGGTTTTCATCCTTCGCCGGGCTGCGAATCGCGTGCACGCAGGACGCTGACGTATCGCACGCCATTGGCCGCGAGAAAGCTGCGCATGTCCTCGTCCAAGACGCGGCCGTGGCTTTGCGAGGCGTGGCGCAGCAGCAGTCGCCCATTCCTGGCAAAGGCGATAAAGCCGACGTGAAAGAAGTCGAGATGCGTCTGCCGCGAGACGAAGCCGACGATATCGCCGGCGCGCAGCTTTTGCGCATTGGCGATGAGAGCCGCTGACGTCGAAGCCACGAATGATTCCGGGCGTGGACCCAGCACGCCGTGAACGGTTTTCGTGATCTGCTCCGCCGGGCTTATTGCCAGCGCAAAGCAGATGCCTTTGTCGGCGTTGCGGGCGATCCAGTCGGCGAAATAATGATTACGATCGCTCCAGCGTACCTCGTCATGGGCATAGCGAATGCGCCGGAGCATGGAAGGAAATTCCTCCACGTTCCTGCTCAGAGCGGCGGCGAGCACCGTTTCGCAATAGGTCACGCAGTCAAAAGCATCTTCGCGCATGACCAGCCGCTCGGCCTGCCAAGGGCCGCCAATCAGCGTATCGGCCTGATAGCGCACGCCGAGCAGCGCGCGGGAAATGAATTCGATGCGTGGCTGCACCGCGCCGCTTGGCGCCTCACGGATAAGACGCCCAATCACGGCGGTGCCGGCGCCAGCAGCGCCGCTAAATGCCAATGGTGCGATGCTCACGAGCCGCAGAAATGCGCGGCGGGTCGCGGTCATCGCTGTTCCCCGGCCCGGCGCGGATTGGGTTCGCGCCAACGCTCGGCGGCCGCGTCATCAGTTGCCTTGGCTTCGACCCATGACCGGCCAGTGCCGGACTCGACCTGTTTCCAGAACGGCGCGCGCGTCTTCAGATAATCCATCAGGAATTCCGCCGCGGCAAAGGCGTCGCTGCGGTGCGACGAGGCCGTGATCACCAGCACGATATTCTCGCCCGGCAAGATGCGGCCGTGCCGATGAATGACGGTCACGCCGAGCAGGCGCCAGCGCCGCTGCGCCTCCTCCACATGGCGGGCGATCTCGGCTTCCGCCATTTCCGGAAAGTGCTCGAGGGTAAGCGCCGAAATCGGCTCGCCGGCCTCGTCGCCACGGCAGATGCCGGTGAAGGCGACGACCGCGCCGATGTCCTTGCGTCCGCGCGTAAGAGCGGCCGTCTCGGCGGCTGCGTCGAAATCTTCGCGCTGCAAACGAATGGTCATGGCGATAGTCCGTCGAGACGGCAGCGCCGCCCGGCGACAGCGTATCACCCTCCCGTCATCGGCGGAAAGAACGCGATTTCGCTGGCGCCGCGGAGAATGGCATCCGGCCGCACGTGATGGCGATCGATGGCGGCGCGGATGAACTTTGGATTGTCGAAGACCTGGGCATATTCGTCACCCCGCCGCTTTAACCAAACCATGAGATCGCCGACTGTCGCGATATCCGCCGGCAATTCGAGATCTTCGTCGGCCTTGCCGACGCGCTCGCGTACCCAGGCGAAATAACGAATCTTCATGGTCACTGGAGGTGTTTGACACCGGCGCGGAAATAGTCCCAGCCGGTGTAAAGCGTGAGCAGCGCGGAAATCCAAAGCAGCGCTATACCGATGAACGTCACCAGGCCGAGCGTTTGGCTGCCGATAAAAACGCCCATTGTCCACAACGTCGGAATGGTAACGATGACGTTGGGGATCACTGCATCACCCGCTTTGCCGGCGATGAGAAAGCCGACCGCCACCAGTTGGAGTGCCGTCTTCCAGCGCGCCAACTGCGTCACCGGAACGCTGACCCGCAACTCGGCCAGATATTCGCGCAGTCCGGAAACCAGAATTTCGCGGCAGAGAATGACGATAGCCGCCCACAGCGACCAGCCGCGAATCGTGTCCTCTCCCGCCAGCATCAGCAGGCAGGATGAGACGAGAAGCTTGTCGGCAATGGGGTCGAGCATGCGGCCGAAGCTCGACTGCTGTTCCCACACCCGGGCGATATAGCCATCGAGAAAATCGGTGATGCCGGCAACGATGAAGATGACTAAAGCCAGCCAGCGCAGCCAGAGCCCGCCTCCCAGCAACGCCTGCCAATATATTGCACCGACCACCGCGGGAACTGCGGCGATGCGCCCGTAAGTCAGCAAATTCGGCAATGCTAGCGGGCGCGACGGCACGGAATGGGCTGTCGGCATCATGGCGCGACAAAATACCCGCCGGCTGCCCGCGTCAACAGTGCGAAGGGCCAAGACATCGGTTCCAATCTGGATTTTTCCTTCACCGGATAAGGCGTCAGGCGGGCGCGCCGTGGAAAAAGTCATAGATCCTTCGCGCCGTCTCGGCATTGATGCCGGGCACGCGCGCCAGATCGGCCGCCGTCGCCTGTTCGACAGCCTTCAAGGTACCGAAATGCCGCAGCAACGCGCGCTTGCGGGCGGGACCGATGCCTTCGATCTCCTGCAGTCCGGCTTCGCGGATATCACGCTTGCGGCGTTGGCGATGCGAGCCGACGGCAAAGCGATGAGCCTCGTCGCGTAAACGCTGAATAAAATAAAGGAGCGGATCGCGCGGCCGTAATTTGACCGGCCCGCGGTCGGCCACGAAAAAGTTCTCCTCGCCAGCATCCCGGTTCGGCCCTTTGGCGACCGCGACGATCGGCAGATCGCCGATGCCGACGGATTCCAAGCTTTGGCGCGCGGCGTTGAGCTGGCCGAGGCCGCCGTCGATCAGGATCAGATCAGGCCAGGGAGAATCCGCCGATGCCCCGGTGGCGCCGTTCTCGGTGCGCGGCGCCTCCGCCAACAGCCGCTTGAAGCGCCGGGTCAGAACTTCGCGCATCATTCCATAATCGTCGCCGGGAGCGAGATCGGACGAGCGAATATTGAACTTGCGGTATTGACCTTTGACGAAGCCCTCGGGTCCGGCGACGATCATCGCGCCGACGGCATTGGCACCCTGAATGTGACTATTGTCGTAGACCTCGATGCGTCTTGGCACCTTGCCGAGATGAAACTTTTCGCTGAGCGCTTTCAGCAGTGTGTTCTGGGCCGAGGTTTCGGCGAGCTTGCGGCCAAGCGCTTCGCGCGCATTGGTCAGCGCGTGCTCGACCAGCTCTTTCTTTTCACCGCGCCGCGGCGATGCCACCTCGACCTTGTGGCCGCTTTTGGTGCGCAGCGCCTCTTCCAGCAGCGCGCGGTCCTCGATGTCATGCGAGATCAGCACCAAGCGCGGTGGCGGTTTGTCGTCGTAGAACTGGGCGAGGAAGGCGCCGAGCACCTCGCCGGGCGAGAGCGAACGGTCGGCTTTTGGAAAATAGGCGCGGTTGCCCCAATTCTGCCCGGTACGGAAGAAGAAGACCTGCACGCAATTGAAGCCGCCGGCCTGATGGACGGCAAAAACGTCCGCTTCCTCGAGGGTGCGCGGATTGATGCCCTGCTGCGACTGGACCGCCGACAAAGCCGCGAGCCGATCCCGGTAGATCGCCGCCCGCTCATAATCCTGCGCCGCCGACGCCTGCTCCATCTCCGCCGCGAGCAGCGTTTTCACATTGCGGCTCTTGCCGGACAGAAAGGAATCCGCCTCGCGCACGAGCTCGAAATAATCGGCAAAGGAAATCTCGTTGGTGCAGGGGGCCGAGCAGCGCTTGATTTGATGAAGAAGACACGGGCGCGTGCGGCTTTCGAAGAAACCGTCCGAACACGAGCGCAGCAGAAAGGCGCGCTGCAGTGCGGTGATGGTGCGGTTCACCGCCCAGACCGAGGCGAAGGGCCCGTAGTATTTGCCGGGCCGGCTGCGGGCGCCACGGTGCTTGAGAATCTGCGGCGCCCAGTGATCCGAGGTAATCAGGATATAGGGAAACGACTTGTCGTCGCGCAGCAGCACATTGAAGCGAGGGCGCAGCCGCTTGATGAAATTGGCCTCGAGCAACAGCGCTTCGGTTTCGCTGCGGGTAGAGACGAATTCGAGGCTATGCGTCGCCGCGATCATGCGTTCGATGCGGCTGTCGTGCCCCGTCGGCCGCGCATAGGCCAGCACACGTTTCTTGATGTTCTTGGCCTTGCCGACGTAGAGGACCTGACCGGCGGCGTCGACCATGCGATAGACGCCGGGCGATGCCGGCGCATGGCGCGCGTCGCGCAGGATGGCGGCACGGCCCGCCGCTAGCGTTCCGGGCGGCAACTCGGAGAGATCAAAGGCCGCAGCTTCCTCCGATGGGGGGAGACTTGGCTCTTCATCCTCTTCGGCGAGAGCGGTTTCCGGTTCGATATCCTTCTTCGGTCCGTTCATATGGCGATAGGTAGGGTTTCAGGCCGGAACGGGCCAGAAATGTTCGGGACTATGCCGTGGGATTCGCGTCGGAATTCGCGAGCGCCAGCATTTCAGCGGACGTCGGGCGCAGGGCCGGCGTGGGAGATTATAGTAAATATATCGTCGGCCGAAATATTTCAGCGATACGCTTTCTTAGGCATAGCCACTCGTCGTTACTTACCGATTCATAAGCGCTTAACTTAAAAATCGCGATAAATCCTCGTGAAAAGCCGGCTTCCGCCTTTTGCCGGCCTGCCTGCCCGCGATGGAGCGAATGCGCGGCGGCGAGGCTTTGCGGAGACCAACAAACCGGCGACTCCGGACGCCTTGTCGTCCGTGGAATGCGAAATGCCGTGGAGGTCGCGATGTATAAGAAGATGGTTTTGGCGGGGGTTGTGGGCGCGCTGCTGACCGGCGCGGGACATGCCGCCGACATTCAAGGCGGCCCGCGGCCCTATGCGGCGCCGACGCCGTTCGCCGCCTATAGCTGGGCGGGTCCTTATTTCGGGCTGAACCTGGGCTATCTCTCCGGCAGCGTTACCAACAATCCCACAGACCCCGCAGGCGCAGCCGGCGGCGTGCAACTCGGCTACAATTGGCAGAGTGGGTCGCTGGTCTTCGGCGGCGAAACCGATCTGCAAATCTCCGGCGCCGATGACGTGCTGGCGCCCTGGAAATTTTCCAATCCCTGGTTCGGCACCGCGCGCGGCCGCGTCGGCTATGCGCTAAACAACATCCTCTTCTACGGCACCGGCGGTCTGGCTTATGGCGGCCTGGAGCTCGAACATGCCGGGCTGTCGGAAACTAAATCGCATATCGGCTGGACGCTCGGACTCGGCGGCGAAGTCGGCTTGGCGCAAAATTGGAGCGCCAAGGTGGAATATCTCTACGTCGATCTCGCCGACCGCACCTATTTCACCGGAACATCGAACGGCCTTGAGTCGGGGCTTTTCCGCATGGGCGTCAACTATCACTTCTAGGCCTAAGCCAGCGAGCTTCCGCCGCCGTCGTTCGCTGCCAGTATTGGAAAGCGGAATCGAAGTATTTATTTACCGCAGACCAAGGATATGGTGGCACGAATCTGTCATTTGTCGGGCATATGCAAGTCTAAATGATGGCATTCATTTGCATAATGACTGTGACTTTATCGCACTAGACAGAAGAGAAATAGCGAATACTGTCCGCGCTCGCTAGACAGGAGGGTTCTCACGATGAAGAGGCTATTTTTCGCTGCCGCCGCGGCTCTTGGCACTGCACTGGCCGGATCGGCCTCCGCTGCCGATTTGCCGCGCCGTCCCGCCGTTCCGGCGAAGGCGCCAGCCGCCTATATCGCGCCGGCCTATAACTGGACGGGACTGTATCTCGGCATCAACGGCGGCGGCGGATGGGGGACTTCCCGCTGGACCGACAATGCCGGCACGACCGGAGACTTCGACCTCTCCGGCGGCCTGGTCGGCGGCACAGTCGGCTACAATTGGCAAGCCGCGCAGGCAGTGTTCGGCATCGAAGGCGACCTCGACTGGAGCAACATCGACGGCACCACGAGCAGCGGTGTTTGCGGCGGCACGAACTGCAAGACCGAGAATTCTTGGCTTGGTACCGCCCGCGGCCGGCTCGGTTATGCCGGAATCGATCGCGTGATGCCCTATGTGACCGGCGGCCTTGCCTTCGGCGACATCAAATCGACCGTTCCCGGCTTTGTGGGACAGACCGACACCAAAACCGGCTGGACCGCCGGTGGCGGCGTCGAATTCGCGCTTCCCGCCAACTGGACGGCCAAAGGCGAATATCTCTACGCCGATCTGGGCGACACGAGCTGCGCGGCCGCGAATTGCGGCGGCACCGGGTCGACCAAGGTGGAATTCAAGTCGCACCTTCTGCGCGGCGGCCTGAATTACAAATTCTGATCGCCTCGGCGGTAGCAAAGTAGGGAAGCCCGGCCCTGCGCCGGGCTTCCTTTTTTGGGTGTGGCGGCAAAGACATAACGGGATTGATTTTTCGGCCTGTCGCCCTGCAGCGGAACCAGCCTCGGACGGAGGCGTTCTCCCCGCAACATGGTGTGCCGGTTCGCCCGCACATCCCACCAGGGGAGATTTGTCATGAAACGCGTATTTCGTTCCGGCGTGGCCGTGGCCGCGCTGATCGGCTTGGCGGGCTCCGCTTATGCAGCCGATATCGCGCGCCGGGTCCAGAAGCCCGTTGCTCCCGCGCCTTATGTCGCGCCGGTTTACAACTGGTCGGGTCTTTACGCCGGCGTCTACGGCGGCGGCGGCTGGGGAACGGCGGAAATATCGGGAACGCCGGGCACCGGCAGCTTCGACGTCTCCGGCGGCCTGGTTGGCGGCACACTCGGCTACAACTGGCAGGCCGGCCCGTGGGTCTATGGGTTGGAAACCGACATCGGCTGGAGCGGCATCAAGGATAGCGCCGCCTGCGGCGGGCTTAGCTGCAGCGTGAAAAACAGCTGGCTCGGCACAACGCGCGCGCGTCTCGGTTACGCAACCGATCGCATCATGCCTTACATCACCGGCGGCGCCGCGTATGGCGAGGTCAAAGCCGAAGCGAGCGGCCTCGGCGGCGCCAGTAGCACGCGGGCGGGATGGACCTTGGGCGGCGGCATGGAATTCGCGCTGAACGGGCCGTGGACCGCAAAGGTTGAATATCTTTATGCCGATCTCGGCAGCTTCAACTGCGGCGTTTCATGCGGTGTGGCCGCGGGATCCGGCGACGTGAGCTTCCGTACCCATATTGTGAGGGCTGGCCTGAACTATCGCTTTTAGCACCGCCCCATAGAGACAACAGCAAAGCCCCGGTTCGACAACCGGGGCTTTGATGTTTTTCCAGCACGCCGGCCATCGTCTGGCGGCGTCGCGTCGTCAGACGGGCCAAGGTCAGCCGGTGATCACCAGGTTGACGGCTTTGGGGCCTTTGCCCTTCTTGTCCGGCTCGACGTCGAAACTGATGCGCTGTCCTTCTGAAAGCGTTTTCAGTCCCGCACTTTCCACCGCCGTGATGTGAACGAAGACGTCACGTCCGCCGTCATCCGGCTTCACGAACCCATAGCCCCGCTCGGTATTGAAAAACTTCACAGTCCCAGTCTGCGCCATCGGGACCCCCTCCCCGAATCTCCCCAGCCGGCCCGATAATCCCTTTGAGGCAAAAATCAGACCGAGGCCATAGGCGTAGACCAAGCCGCGTCTGCTGGAAAGAGGTCAGAGCCGGGCGCGGCTATTTTTCGCCCGCCAGCCAGTCCAGACGAAAGCCGCTTTCGCGCTGCGAAAAGCAGCGGGCAAGCGCGGGAAAAAGCATTTGGATCTCGCTTTCCAAGGTCCACGGCGGATTGACGATAATCAGTCCGCAGCCGGTGAGCCGGCCGGCGTCGGGGAACGGCGCGATCGTCAATTCGGCGCGCAGGACTTTGCCAATGGCTGCACGTTTGATCCGTTTCGCCAGGGTGTCGGGGCCGCTGCGGTCCTTGATCGGGTACCAGAGCAGATAGATGCCTTTCGGCCATTTGCGATGCGCGGTGGTGAGCGCCTCGGCCAGGCGAATGAACTCATTCGGCTCCTCAAAAGGCGGATCCACGATAACCAGGCCGCGGCGCTCTTTCGGCGGCACGTACGCCGTGAGCGCCGTCCATCCATCGATCGCCAGTGTTTTGACGCGTTTTGACCGCCCCAGATTCTGTTGCAGGGCGGCGGCCGCCACCGGCTCCAGTTCGCAGGCGATCAGGCGATCCTGCGTCCGCAACCATTGCCGCACGAGCAGCGGCGATCCCGGATAAAGCTCCAGTCCGCCGGGGGGATTGAAAGCGGCAATGGCTTCAAGATAAGGCGCGAGCAGTTCGCGAACCTGCGGCGCAAATGCTGCCGTCCTGAGCCGGCCGATACCGTCGCGCCATTCGCCGGTGCGGCTCGCCTCCGGCCCCTCCAGATCGTAGAGGCCCGCGCCGGCATGTGTATCGATGACGCGGAACGGCGCCGTTTTGGCGCGAAGATGCATGACGATCCGCGCCAAAACCGCGTGCTTGACGACGTCGGCGAAATTGCCGGCGTGGAAGCCGTGCCGGTAATTCATGGCAGGCAGCGGCCGACGCACGCTGTAGACGCGGGATTGCCGGAAATAACGGCGCTAGGGCTGCGCCATGCGGCAGCTCGGATTGTGAGCCCAGTTGCGATCAAGACCGACCACGCACCACTGCACGTCCCAGGTCGCTCCCACCTCGCCCATCCCGAAAACGAGCGAATAGAAGACCGGCCGCCAGATGCCATCGGAAATCTGCGCTTTCGCCTGGCAGAAGCGCCGCGTCGCGACATTGGCGGCCCATGGCCGGAACGCGATTTCCTGGACGTCGGCAAAATTGAGGATCTGCAGATTGGAATTCCAAAACCGGCTTTCCTTTTCCTCGAAAGCGGAAGCGATTTTTTCGAGTCCGGCGTCGCAGGACGGCAAAATCCATTCCGGATAGTCGTTCGGTCCCGCGGCCAATCCGCGCGGCAGAAACGCAAACGCCGCAAGGAGAAAAATCGAGGCACCGGCCAAGGTGGCACGACAGGACATGACGCAAACTCCCTCTCCCATAATCACGGTGGCGCGGCTATCGGCTTTGGTCAAGGGTACAAAAACCGGCCCACCGCGCCTATTGCCAGTCGCCAAGCACCGCCTGAACCAAGGCCATCGCCGCGACCGCCGCGGTATCGGCGCGCAAAATGCGCGGGCCGAGCGCCAGACGCAGAACGTTCGGCCGCTGCAACAGCGCCGCGCGTTCCTCTTCCGCGAAACCTCCTTCGGGACCGACCAGGAGCGTTATGCCTTTCTCGCCATTTCCCGCCTGCTGCGCCGCCTGCAGCGCCGCGATAGGATCCCTCACTTCTGCGTCCTCATCGCAAAAAATCAGTAGCCGAGAGACATTGTGCTCGGCGACGGCGCGGTCCAAAGATAAGGGTGACTGCACCGACGGCAGCGTCAGAATTCCGCATTGCTCGGCCGCTTCTATGACATTGCCTTGCATGCGCTCGAGGTTGACGCGCGCGGCCTGGGTATGGCGGGTGATAACCGGCTGCAGGCATGATACGCCCATCTCGACGGCCTTCTGCACCAGGTAATCGAGCCTGGCGTGCTTGAGCGGGGCAAACCAATAGTGCAGATCGCCGGCGGCCGTTTGTTCGCGTGTGCGCTGCCGCACGACCAGAGACGACTTTTTTCCGGAGCCGACGATTTCCGCGAGCCATTCGCCGTCGCGCCCGTTGAAGACCAAGACCCGGGCGCCGGCTTTGAGCCGCAGCACATTTGTAAGATAATGGGCCCGAGGGGCGTCGAGCGTCAGCGACGACCCGGCGGCCAGCGCCGCATCGAGATAAAGCCGGGATGCGCGGAAATCATAGTGTGACATAGGGGACTGTCGATTTTGGGCCGGCAACGGGCTTTAACCTTTTCACGCTTAACTGCCGGCGCCTTGAGGAGCTTGGCGCTATGCTTGCCGCCGCCTTCTCGCCGGATTTTGCAGGCTATTAGTAAAGCGGAAATAGCCGGGCAACCGCAACTTGATGGGGATGGAGAACGCCAATGATGCCGCTTCGCTGCGCTCTCGCCGGCGCTTTGTTTTTCGGCTTTCTCGGCAGCGGCAAGGCGCAGGTGCCTGCACCTGCTGCGCCGCAAGCCGGTTGCGACCAGTTGGAGAGTCTCGGCGGAGAGGTGAAGAAGCGATTCGAGATTGCCCAAGCCACGGTGTCAAAGAGAAAGCCGGTTTCGGAACAGTGCCGCGCTCTCACACAATTCTCGGACGTGGAGAGCAAGTTCGTCAAATTTATCTCGCAGCAGGGCGTCTGGTGCGGCGTGCCGTCCCAGCAGATCGAGACGCTCAAGGCCAATCACGCGCATACGCTGACTTACCAAAAGCAGGCCTGCGCCGCGGCGGCGCAGGCGGCGCGGCGCCCTGAGGGCCCGAGCTTGAGCCGCGCGCTGAACGACCCGATTCCGGATGTGAACACGACAAGCACTGGCGGCGGCACCCTCGATTCCCTCGCCGGCAATCCGCTGCGATGAGCGACGCCGCCGGACCTGTTGCCGATGCGATCGGCAATTGGGTAGACCGGTTCGCGCCGGCGGCAATACGTCCCTATCTTCGGCTCGCCCGCTTCGACAGGCCCATCGGCGCTTGGCTGCTGTTGTTGCCCTGCTGGTGGTCCGTCGCTCTCACCCTCGTCCCCGGCAAGATGACGGCACTCTCCCTGACCGTGTTCAGGTCTTTCGTTTTGCCGAGCCCTTTTTATCTGCTGCTGTTTTTCATTGGCGCCTTCGTCATGCGCGGCGCCGGCTGCACCTGGAACGACATCGTCGACAGAGACATCGATGCAGCGGTCGCGCGAACGCGGTCGCGCCCCATCCCGTCCGGTCAGGTGAGCCTCAGCGGCGCGGTGCTCTTTTTGATGCTGGAGGCGCTGATCGGGCTCGTCGTGCTGCTCCAGTTCAACGGCTTCGCCATTGGACTCGGCGTCGCCTCGCTCGCCGTCGTCGCGGTCTATCCTTTCATGAAGCGCCTGACCTATTGGCCGCAGGTAGTGCTGGGGCTCGCCTTCTCCTGGGGCGCGCTGATGGGATGGGCTGCCGCCTTCGGCCGCCTCGAGCTTCCTGCGCTATTCCTCTATGCGGGGTCGATTGCCTGGGTGATCGGTTATGACACCATCTACGCGCATCAGGACCGCGAAGACGATGCGCTGGCAGGATTGAAATCGACGGCGCTGCTGTTCGGCGAGCGCACAAAACCGGCTCTGATCCTTTTCTATTCGCTCGCGGTGCTGTTCATCGCCGTGGCTGGCTCGAGCGCGGGGGCCGGTGTTGTCTTCGTCCTCGGTCTTGCCGCCTTTGCCGCGCATCTCGCCTGGCAGATCTGGCGCATTGACATCGACGATCCCGGGTTGTGCCTTGAGCTGTTCAGATCGAACAAATATGCCGGGCTGATCCTTTTCGCAGGCATCGCGTTGGACGCGGTCCAGCGCGTTCCGCAAGCCTAATTGCGCGCGATGATCTCGCGCTCGCCGCGATGTACTTCTGCCGCCGAGCCGGCGAGTCCTGGGCGCCGCCGCCAGCGAATCGATGGACGGCGGGATTTCACGGCGGTCCGGCGGCGCCGCCTTGCCGCGATTTTGCCGAGGCGCACCTGGCCGAGATGGGGAAACGGCTCGTGCAACACGCCCTGATCGTCGGCGACCAGCAACGGCAGCCGCAACACGCGGGCCCAGGACTGCCATTCGGCGACCACATCGTCGCTATCAGCGGCCACCAGGAGCGGAATCGAAAGGCCGGGATCGGAATGCTCCAGCGTGACACAGACTGTCTCGGCGGGCACTTGCGGCGGCAGGATCACGCGTAGCGCAACGCCGAGGAATTCGGCCACCGGCAGCTTGAGCGCCATTCGAATG
The DNA here is from genome assembly GCA_035652315.1 of Xanthobacteraceae bacterium. Lineage (GTDB taxonomy): Bacteria > Pseudomonadota > Alphaproteobacteria > Rhizobiales > Xanthobacteraceae > CANKHA01. The sequence goes on from DASREA010000083.1 coordinate 35,452, forward strand.
CCGCCGACGCGGCGGCGGACGAAGATGCGATCCTGGTGCAGCTCCACTTCGCGCGTGCGCTCGTCGGCGCCGGAATCGCCGGCGCTGAAGCGAACGGGCAAAGAGAAAGGGTCGAGCCGCAAGCCACGGCTCGACCCAGCGGGAGCAGGCCCGCCGCCCTCAATTTGACGCCTCAAAAGCGTGTCTCCCCGCCGGGCTTTTTGTTGCCCGGTCGTGCGCCCACCATGACGGAAAGGCCTGGGAATTCGCTTAAGAAGCCTGGTTAATCACTCGTATGATGCGCGGCATCGACGGACATGCTTGCCAAATGCTTGAACCGCGCGAGCTTCGATGACATCTGACAGGAGAATGGCACGTTGCCCGCGGATACTAGGAAACCCTTGCATTATGAGCTCTTTACTCGATCAATCGGCCCTTACCGACCTCGCCACCGAGCTTGTCGAAGCCGCGCGCAAAGCGGGCGCCGACTCCGCCGATGCGGTGGCGGTGCGTTCGGTATCGCAAGGCGTCGAAATTCGTGACGGCGCGGTCGAAGAATCCGAGCGGGCGGAAGGCGACGACCTTGGCTTGCGCGTCTTCGTCGGCAAGCGCCAGGCCGTGGTTTCCACTAACGATCCGCGCGACGGCGCGCAAAGCTTGGCCGAGCGCGCAGTCGCCATGGCCAAGGTGGCGCCGGAGGACAAATTCGCCGGGCTCGCCGACGCCGCGCTGCTGGCCCGCGACTTTCCCGATCTCGATTTGGTCGATACCAGCCTGCCGAACGTGAGCGAACTCGAAGCGCGCGCCCGCGCCGCCGAGGCGGCGGCCATGGCGGTCAAGGGCGTAAGCAAGTCGGGCGGCGCCTCGGCCTCCGCCGGCATCGGCGGCATGGTGCTGGTGACGAGCCACGGATTTCAAGGCAGCTATCTCAGCTCGCGCCACGGCATCTCGATGACCGCCATCGCCGGCGAAGGCACGGCAATGGAACGCGACTATGATTTTTCTTCGGCACTGCATGCGGCCGATCTCGACGGCCCCGAGAAGATTGGCCGCACCGCCGGCGAGCGCGCGGTGGAGCGGCTGAACCCGATGAAAGCCGCGACCGGCCGCGTGCCGGTGGTGTTCGATCGCCGGGTCGCACATTCCCTGATCGGTCACTTGGCTGGCGCGATCAATGGCACAGCCATCGCCCGCAAGACCAGCTTTCTCAGAGACAAGCTCGGCCAGAAAATTTTCGCCGGAGGAATTCGCATCGTCGACGACCCATTGCGCAAACGCGGCCAGCGCTCGCGGCCCTTCGATGCCGAAGGCGTTGCCGGCCGCCGGCTCAACATTATCGACGATGGCGTGCTCACCACCTGGCTTTTGGACTGTGCCACGGCCCGCGAGCTTGGCCAGCAGACGACCGGACACGCTCAACGCGGCGTTTCGTCGGCGCCTTCGCCGGGCCCTAGCAATTTGCATCTGGAGCCAGGCAAGGCGACGGTTGAAGAACTCATCGCCGATATCGAACAAGGTTTCTACGTCACTGATCTCATCGGAATGGGCACCAATCTCGTCACCGGCGATTACAGCCGTGGCGCTTCCGGCTTCTGGATCGAGAAAGGCAGGCGCAGCTATCCGGTCAGCGAAGTCACCATCGCGGGCCATCTGAGCGACATGTTCAGCAGCCTGACCCCGGCCGACGATCTCGAGTTCCGCTATGGGACCAACGCGCCGACGCTGCGCGTGGAGGGTTTAACCGTTGCCGGCCGTTGATCCGCGATCCGAGATCGCCCGCTTGTCGGAACGGCTCGCGGCGGCGGTGCGCGAAGCCGGCGAACTCGCGCTCGGCAAATTCCGCGCGCCGCTTAAGAGCTGGACCAAGGATCGTCATTCGATCGTCTGCGAGGCCGATATCGCCTCCAACGAATTGCTGCAGGATCGCCTGCAAGCGGCGAGCAGCGATATCGCCTGGTTGTCGGAGGAAAGTCTCGATGATCCGGCACGGCTGCAGGCGCGCCGCGTCTGGGTCGTCGATCCGATCGACGGCACGCGCGCCTATATCGAAGGACGGCCGGACTGGTCGATTGCCGCCGCCCTGGTCGAAGCAGGCCGCCCTGTCGCCGCCGCCCTCTTTGCGCCGGTGGAGGATGCGATGTTTCTGGCCGTCGCCGGTCAAGGCGCGACTCTCAACGGCGGCCGCATTGCGACCACCCCCGAAAGGGAAGCCCTGCGCATCGCCGGTCCGGCCGGACTGTTGCAACGCCTGCAAAGCGCCGAGCTGCCATTCCAGCCGATCCGGAAAATCCACTCGCTGGCGCTGCGCTTTGCGCGCGTCGCCCAAGGCGCTATCGACGCGGCGCTCGCTTCCGGCAACAGTCATGACTGGGACCTTGCGGCGGCCGATCTTTTGGTGCACGAAGCCGGCGGATTTCTGACCACTTTCGCGGGCCAATCGTTGATCTACAACCGGGCCGATCCGGTGCATGCGCCGCTCGTCGCGGCAGCCCGCGCCAGCCACCGCAAGCTACTTCCTTTGCTGCGGGATCAGCGTATCCATCCGGTTAGAATGACCAAAAACCAAAAAGGTTGAGGATAGTGTCATGTCCGAAAAATCCGCCCGCGGCCAGCTATTGCATCTCGTATTCGGGGGCGAGTTGGTGAAGCTCGGCGGCAGCGAATTCAAGGATTTGGACAAGCTCGACATCGTCGGCATCTATCCGAATTATGCCGCCGCCTACGCCGCATGGAAGGCCAAGGCGCAACAGACCGTCGACAACGCGCATATGCGCTATTTCATCGTGCACCTGCACCGGCTGCTCGAGCCCGAGAGCGCCGGCCAGGCACCGCGCTGATCGGAGAAGGCGTTGCGACTTCTTTCCAAGCGCATCGTGGCCACGCCCTGGGCGCAGAAAGCCATCGGTTTCGTCGCGGCGGAATATTTGCGTTTTGTCTGGAACACGTCGCGCTTTGTATTCGAACCGGCGGATTTCTACGAACGCGTGGCGCCCGACCTTCCGGCCATTGTCGCAGTCTGGCATGGTCAGCATTTTCTCACGTCGTTTCTCAAACGGCCGGAGTATCGCGTGAAGGTTCTTATTTCGCGTCACCGCGACGGCGAAATTAATGCGATCGTGACGGAACGGCTCGGCGCCGGGACCATCCGTGGCTCCGGCGATCACGGGCGCGATTTCGCCCGCAAGGGCGGCGTCAGCGCCTTCCGCTCGATGCTGAATGCGCTGGGCGAGGGATTTAATATCGTGCTCACCGCGGACGTGCCCAAGGTCTCCCGTATCGCCGGCCGCGGCATCATCATGCTGGCGCGCGATTCGGGGCGGCCGATCTATCCTGTCGCCACGGCGACCAGCCGGCGCATCGCGCTCGACACTTGGGACCGCTCCGCGGTCAATCTGCCGTTCAGCCGCGGCGCCGTCATCGTCGGCGAACCCATCCGCGTGCCGCCAGAGGCCGACGACGACGCCGTGGAAGCGGCCCGCCGCAAACTTGAAACCGATCTCAATGCGCTGACCGAACGGGCCTACGCGGTCGTCGACGGCGGGAAGGGACGGGCCCGTGGCTGAAGGGCTGCCGCTGTTGCTTCGTATCTACAGGCTGGCGATGACGGCGGCGACGCCCATTGCGCCGCTGCTGCTGTCCTACCGTCTGCGGAGCGGCAAGGAAGATCGATCGCGGCTGGCCGAACGCCGCGGCCAGCCGGCGATCCCGCGGCCTGCCGGCCCCTTGATCTGGCTGCACGGCGCCAGCGTGGGCGAAATCACCGCGGTGCTACCCCTCATCGAACGCGTCCGCGCCGAAGGGTTTCAGGTGCTGGTCACCTCCGGTACCGTCACCTCGGCCGAACTGGCGCAGCAGCGCTTGCCGGCGGGAGCCATCCATCAATACGTGCCGCACGATGCCCCGCCATTCGTCGATGCCTTTCTCAATCACTGGCATCCCGATTTGGCCTTGTTCGTGGAATCCGACCTTTGGCCGAACCTGGTGCTCGGCTGCGCCGACCGTAAAATTCCTCTCCTTCTCCTCAACGGGCGGCTGTCGCACCGTTCGTTCTCGCGTTGGAAGCTCGCGCCCCGCGCGATCCGCACGCTGCTGCGGCGCTTCGAACTCTGCCTGACCCAATCTCCCACCGACGCGGAACGCTATGCGAAGCTTGGCGGCCCTCGCGTGATCATGACTGGAAATCTCAAGCTCGACGTCCCGGCGCCGCCGGCCAATTTTGGCGAATTGCAGGCGATCAAGGCTACCACCGAGGATCGCACGGTCATCGCGGCGGCCTCGACACATCCCGGCGAGGAGACGGCTATCATCGACGCCCACCGGCGGCTAAGCCCCCTTTTCCCAGGCTTGCTGACGATCATCGTTCCCCGGCATCCCAATCGCGGCCATGCGGTCGCGGAATTGGCATCGAGCGCCGGCCTCAGCGTGTCCTTGCGTTCGATCGGTCAGCATCCGAACGCACAATCGGATGTCTATGTCGCGGACACGGTCGGCGAACTCGGACTCATCTACCGGCTGGCGCCGATCGTCTTCATGGGCGGCTCGCTGGTGCCTCATGGCGGCCAGAACCCGATCGAAGCCGCAAAGCTGGGAACCGCCATTTTGCACGGGCCGCACGTCTGGAACTTCACCGACATTTATTCGGCCTTGGACGAGGCGCACGGCGCCGTCCCGGTCACCAATGCCGAAATGCTGGTAGCGCGGCTTGCCGATTGGCTGGAAGACAACGGCAAGCGCCAGCAGGCGGCCGACGCGGCGCGCCGCACAGTCGATGCGCTCGGCGGCGCCCTGGAACGCACGTTGGAAGCGCTCAGGCCCTATCTGGTGAAAATTCGCCCGGCGCTGAGGTCGCGCGATGCATGACCCGGACTTCTGGTGGCAACCACCCGGCTTCGCAGCCGCCCTGCTTGCACCCGTGGCGGCGATCTACGGAGCGATCTCGGGCGGCCGCATGCGCAAGGCCGGAATGAAGATCGGCGTGCCGGTCATCTGCATCGGCAATTTCACGGTCGGCGGCGCTGGCAAGACGCCGGCGGCGCTCGCCATCGGCCGCTGGCTGATCGAGGCGGGGCGGAGCGTCTTCTTCCTCAGTCGCGGTTATGGCGGCGATTTCGAAGGTCCGGTTCGCGTCGATCCGGCGCGGCATGGCGCTGCTGAAGTCGGCGACGAGCCGCTCCTGCTGGCGCGCACGGCGCCGACGATCGTCGCGCGCGACCGTGTGGCCGGCGCCCGTATGGCGCGCGCCGCTGGCGCCACCGCCGTCGTCATGGACGATGGATTTCAGAATCCGTCGTTGCATAAGGAATTCGCTCTGGTCGTGGTCGATGGGCAACGCGGCATCGGCAATGGCCGCGTCTTTCCTGCCGGACCCTTGCGGGCGCCTCTTGCAGCTCAGATCGAACGCGCCGATGCGTTGCTGGTCGTCGGCAAGATATCGGACGCTGCGCGGCCGGTCTTGGAGACCGCAAGCGCGCACCGCATCCCCCTATTTCATGGAGAGCTCGTTCCGGACGATGTGGTTGTTGCCGGATTGAGGGGCCGGCGCGTCCTCGCTTTCGCCGGCATCGCGAGCCCCGAAAAATTTTTTGCAACTGTCGCCGCCGCGGGCATCGCCGCGCCGGTGACCCGGGGGTTCCCCGATCACCACCGATACAGCGCCGCGGAGATCGAAGACCTGCGCGCGCGGGCAGCAGCCGTAGGGCTTGTCCTGCTCACCACCGAAAAGGACCTGGCGCGCATGACCGCCGACGAAGAGCTCGCCATGAAGATCGACGGCATCCGTGCCTTACCGGTGTGGCTGAATATCGAAAAGGAAGCTGAATTGCACCGGCTCATCGCCGCCAAATTATAGATGCGCGCGCTTATTTCTTGAGATGCCGTTCCAGGACCGCTTCCGGCGTGGCATAGGCTTCCTGCAGATCCACGCTCCAATATTTAAGCTCCTCGAGGGGGATCGGCACGCCGGTAACCGCGCAGCGCACATAAGCGCCGGCCTTGACGATCCGGAAGTCTCCGTCAAGATATTTCACTTCCGCCTCACCCCCCTTATGCGAAGGGTCGCCATACCGATTAAGCACAAGTCACCTCCGTCGAAGCCGGTGCGCTCACAACATAATGCTTCGGCCGCCGCCGCGAAACCCGTCGATGTTCAGGCGTGATATGCCTTCGACCGATGACGCCGATCCACGAAGGCAATCTTGCATGGGACGCCTGATTCTACTTCCGGCCATCATCGCCTGGACGATCTTTCTGAGCCCATCGGCGTTCGCCGCAGAACCGATTGTCATTGAGGGCGGGCGGCAAAGCCTGCGAGGCGTACTTTATCGTCCGCCGGGAGACGGCCCTTTTCCGGCGGTCGTCGCCATGCACGGCTGTGGGGGGCTCACCACAAAGTCCGGGTCGATCACCGCAAGGTTCCACGATTGGGGCGCGCGGCTGCAGGCCGCCGGGTTTGCCGTGCTCTTTCCGGACAGCTTCGGCTCGCGCGGGTTGGGCTCCCAGTGCACCAACAAGCAGCGAACGGTTCGCGCCTCGCGCGAACGCGTAGACGACGCCAATGCCGCGCGGCGGTGGCTACAGGCGCAGCCTTGGGTCCGCCCGGACCGCGTTTCGGTGATCGGCTGGTCGAACGGCGCGACGACGACTCTCTACACCGTCGGCCAAAAGACCGCACGGCCGGCGGTAGGCGCAGATTTCCAATCCGCCATCGCGCTCTATCCCGGATGCCGCACGCTGCAAGCCGCCCGCTGGATCCCGCGCCTGCCGACGCTGATTTTGTCAGGCCTCGCCGACGACTGGACGCCGGCGGCGCCTTGCCAGCGGATGGCTGCTGCGGCGCAGGGCGTCGGCGCTCCGGTCGAGATCCTCACCTATCCCGGGGCCTATCACGACTTTGACGTCCCGGACACGCCGGTGCATGAACGCAAAGGGCTCGCCTTCAGCGGCGACGGCTCGGGCACAGCCCATCTCGGCACGAATGAAGCGGCCCGCGCCGATGTCATAAGACGGGTGCCGCAATGGCTGGCGCGATGAGTTTTTTGCAAAAGTGCGGACGATAGCGAACGGATGGAAACGCAGGTACTCATTGTCGGCGCCGGGCCGACCGGCCTTACGCTAGCGATCGATTTGGGCCTGCGCGGCGTGCGCTGCACGCTGATCGAGCAGAAGGAAGCCCCGCAGTTCCTGCCGAAGATGGAGCGCTGCAACGCGCGGACCATGGAAATCTACCGGCGCATGGGGCTTTCGGAAAAAATCCGCGCCGCCGGGTTGCCACGCCAGTGCCCGATGGACGTCTTCATCGTGCTGTCGCTGGTGGAGCCACCGCTGTTCCGCGAAAAGCACCCCTCCGTCGCCGAATATCAGGAATTGATCGCCAAGACGAACGACGGCACGCGGCCGCTCGAGCCCTATCAGCTCGTCTCGCAATACACGCTCGAGCCGCTACTGAAGGCAGTGGCCGAGACGCTGCCTTCCGTCACCGTTCGCTATGGCTGCGAATTTCTCTCCTTCACCCAGGATGGCGGTTCGGTCACCGCCAAGGTGAAGGACCATAAGGGCACGACGTCGGAGATCAAGGCGCTATACCTCGCTGGCTGCGACGGCGGCGCCAGCGCCGTACGCCGCCAGCTCGGCATCAAGCTTTCCGGCGACGGCAACCTGCTGGAGCTGCGGCAGGCGCTCTATTATTGCGAGGATCTCTACGAGCGCATTCCGATCGGCAAAGGCCGCCACTATCACGTCGCCGACGACAAGCACACCTTTCTGATCGTCCAGGACTCCACCAAGCACTTCACCTTGCACGCGGTGGTCGAGCGCGATGAGGACATGCGCCGGCAATTCGAAGAGACCGTCGCCATGCCGGTGCAATACGACATGCTCTATGTCGGCAAGTGGCGGCAGAATTTATTGCTGGCGGACCGCTATCAGGACGGGCGCGTCTTCCTCGCCGGGGATGCGGTGCATCTGGTGATTCCCACGGGCGGCCTGGGCATGAATACCGGCGTCGGCGACGCTATCGACTTGTCGTGGAAGCTTGCCGGCACCTTGCAGGGCTGGGGCGGGCCGAAGCTGCTCGCTTCCTACGAGGCGGAACGCCGGCCGGTCGGCGCGCGCAATGTCGCGGCGTCCACTTTCGCATGGCGCGGCCGTAATGCCTGGCGAGCGATGTGGCGGCCGAATATCCGCGACGACACACCGGAAGGCGCCGAGACGCGGGCCAATCTGGTGCGCGTGGCGACGGGCGAACAGAGCAAGGGCAACAAGATGTCCGGCGCCGAGCTGGGCTATCGTTACGATGGCTCGCCGCTGATCTGGCCGGAAGCCGGTGAGGCGCCGCCGCAGGAGATCATGAATTACATCCCGACGACCTGGCCGGGCGCGCGGTTGCCGCATGTCTGGCTCGACGACGGCTCAGCGATGCAGGACCGGATCGGCAATGCCTTCACCTACACGCTGCTGAAGCTGGGGCGAACCGAGGCAGATACCAGCGGACTGGAGCGCGCTTTCGCGGCGCGCGGTGCGCCGCTGCGCATTCTCGACATTCCCGACGAGACGCC
>DASREA010000084.1:0-9394 GCA_035652315.1 Xanthobacteraceae bacterium
GCGGGCGGCTCCCTGGTGATGCTGGCCAAGGGCAACCGCTCGTCGGCGGTGCGCGAGGCCTGCAAGACTCACGGCGGCTTCTATCTCGGCTCCATCGGCGGCGCGGCGGCGAACCTGGCCGAGCACTGCATCAAGAAGGTCGAGGTTTTGGAATATCCCGAGCTCGGCATGGAGGCGATCTGGCGGATTGAAGTGGTCGATTTCCCCGCCTTCATCGTCATCGACGACAAGGGCAACGACTTCTTCAAGGACTTGAATTTGGGGTGACGGCAAAGAACGCCGTTTGATCCAGGTCAAAGAGGCGATGTTGCGCTGAGCCATACTTTGCGGCGAAGGACAAGCTCCGGAGGCGCAAGATGCTGTCGCTCACCGAGAAGGCCTGGTCGCCCTATGCCGCGGGCGTCGTCATCGGGCTGCTGCAAATCCCCGCGTTCCTGCTGATCGAAACCGCACTCGGCACCTCCTCGTCCTACGTGACGGTGGGCGGCATGGCGGCGTCGTGGATCGATCCGTCGGTCCTGCAGATCGACTATGTCGCCCGTCACGTCGCCGCCACCGGCAAGAACTGGTGGCAGGTCGCGCTGGTCGCCGGCATCGCCATCGGCGCCTTTATTTCCATGACGCTTTCCGGCGCGCGGCGGCAGCCGATCTCACCGATCTGGGCGCGCGCGCTCGGCTCGGATTCCCCGGCAAAGCGTTATGCGATCGCCTTTGCGGCGGGTTTCATCATGCTGGTCGGCGCGCGCATCGCCGACGGTTGCACCACCGGCCACGGGCTTTCGGGCACGGCGCAGCTCGCCGTCGGCTCGCTGCTGGCGGTGGCGGCGATGTTCGCCGGCGGGATCGCCACCGCAATGCTCGTGCTGCGCCGGATCTGAAAAGGAGTCTTTTTATGTCGCTCACATTCGCCATCCTCGTCGGCGTCGCGATGGGCATCGTCTTCGGCTTCGCGCTGGAGAAATCGCGCGTGTTCGAGCCCGGTATCATCGTCGGCCAAATGCAGCTGAGCAATTTCATCATGCTCAAGGTGTTCCTCACCGCGGTGGCGACCGGCGCCGTGGTGCTGGCGGCGCTCAACGGTTTCGGCGTGGTGAAGCTGCAGCCCAAGGCCGCGCTCTATTCCGCCGACATCATCGGCGGCTTGCTGCTCGGCGCAGGCATTGCGCTTGCCGGAGCCTGCCCGGGAACGACGCTGGCGCAGATCGGCGCCGGCTATCGCGACGCCATCTTCACGCTGATCGGCGGGCTTTGCGGCGCGGTGGCTTATTCCTACGCCTCGCCGATGCTGGGCAAAACGTTCCTCGCCGAAGGCGGTGGCAAGATCATTCTGAGCGATCTCATCGGCATTCCCTATTGGCAGGGCGCGTTGGCGCTGGCGGTCATCATCGTCGTCGCGCTGGTGCTGCTGGAGCGGTTCACGCCGTGGCGCGCCGAACTCGGACGCGATGTCGATGGCGACCGGTCCGATCGCGCGCCACGCCAAGGCGCGACACGGATGGCGCCGGCCGAATAGCCGACGTGAGATTTCACGCATGACGACGGCAACCGCCCGTAATGGATATAGTGTCGCAGCCGGCGCGTTTGATCAGCGTCAATACGCGACCAGCAGTTTTCGCGGAAAAGAATTCCTCACTAGGCTTCATCGGAAAGGAGGATCTCATGTTCCGCATCGTTCGCACGGCTCTCGCCGCTCTGCTCATTCCGATCGCACTCGCGACGGCAACGGTCGACGCGCAGGCACAGACCACCGTCCGCGTTTCCCTGCTCGACATGACCGCCATGGCGGGTCCCGGTTATGGCCCCGGCGGCGGCGGTTACGGTTACGGCCGCGGCATGATGGGACCGCGCGGCGGTTACGGTTACGGCCCCGGGATGATGGGCGGCTACGGCTACGGTCCCGGCATGATGGGCGGCTATGGTCCCGGCGGCGGCTATGGGCCGGGCATGATGGGCATGGGCATGATGTCCATCCGCACCAATGTCGCTTCCGCCAAGGCCGGCCCGATCACTTTCGACGTCAACAATCTGTCACGCAGCGTCGTGCATGAACTAATCGTCGTCGCGGTGGACGATCCCAACGCGCCCCTGCCCTATGACTACAGCACCGGCCGCGTGATCGAGGATCAGGTCAAGGTGATGGGCGACACCGGCGACATGAAGCCGGGCGCGGACGGCAAGCTCGCGCTGACCCTGCCCGCCGGCAACTATCTTCTTATCTGCAACCTGCCTGGCCACTATGCCGCCGGCATGGTGACGGCTTTCACCGTCACGTCGTAAGCCCCCGGTTGCACGCCGCAATGGCCGGGCATTGCCCGGCCATTCGGTGTTATAAATCCCGGTTCGTCGAGGCGAGGACCGGATTTCATGCATTCACATCAGCCGTCGCGCGCCAAAGGCCCTCCGGTCTGGCTCGATATGGACCAGCAGGCGCTCGACGACGCCTATGACCAGGCGGTCTACGCGCCGAACCGCGACCAGATCCGCGAGCGCCGCGCCGCCAACAACGCGCTGGCGCGGCAGATCCTCGGCGAGCCGCAGCGCGTCGCTTACGGCGCGGCGGAAATCGAGAAGCTCGACATCTATCGGACCAAACGCGACGCGGCACCGATCAACATCTATATCCACGGCGGCGCCTGGCGCGGCGGCTCTTCGGCGCAGGTGGCCTATCTGGCGGAAAATTTCGTCAACGCCGGGGCGCATTTTGTCGCGCTCGATTTCAACAATGTGCTGGAAACCGGCGGCGATCTTTTCCCGATGGTCGATCAGGTGCGCCGCGCCACCGCCTGGGTTTACAACAATGCCGCGAGCTTCGGCGGCGATCCGCGGCGGATTTACCTGACCGGCCATTCCTCCGGCGGGCATCTCGCAAGCTGCGTCGTCATCACGGATTGGGAAAAGCTCGGCTTGCCGCGCGACCTCGTCAAAGCGGCGATGCTCGGCAGCGGCATGTACGACCTCAAGCCGGTGCGGCTGTCCAAGCGCGGCAATTACGTGAAGTTCACCGACGCGATGGAGGAAGAGCTGAGCGCGCAGCGGCACATCGGCCGCATTCACATTCCGCTCGTCATCACCTATGGCACCTATGAGACGCCGGAATTCCAGCGGCAGGCGCGCGACTTTCACGCCGCGCTCGTGGCGGCGGGAAAACCGGCGACGCTGCTCGTCGGCACGGCCTATAATCATTTCGAGACGCAAGAGACATTGGCCAGCCCGTTCGGCTTCATGGGCCGCGCGGCGCTGGCGATGATGAAATTGCCGGAATCCTGACAGGAGCACCCCGCATGACCGCCATCGCCATCATTCTGCACGTGCTCGCCGCGGTCATCTGGGTCGGCGGCATGTTCGCGATCTTCATGTGCCTGCGCCCGGCGCTCGGCGCGCTCGAACCGCCGCAGCGGCTGACGCTGTTGCGCGCCACGCTGGCGAAATTCCTGCCCTGGGTCTGGGCCGCCGTGCTGCTGCTCGTCTTCAGCGGCTACTGGATGGTCTTTTCCGTCTTCGGCGGCTTCGGCGCGCTGCCGGTCTACGTCAATTTCATGCAGGCCTTCGGCTGGGCGATGATCGGACTGTTCGCCTGGATGTTCCACGGGCCGTGGCTCAAGTTCAAACGCGCCGTCGATGCGCAGGACTGGGCTGCCGCGGCGCCGCAGCTCGAACTCATCCGCCAGGTCATCTCCGCCAACCTGCCGCTCGGCTTGATCGTCATCGCCATTGGCGCGAGCGGGCGCTTCTGGTGAGGGAACGCGGGAGCGGGATCGCCCGTTATCATTCACGATGCGACGGATCTCGATCGCAATTTTAGTCACTCTCTGCGCCGCGGCGCCGGCTTTCGCCATCGGCTATCCGGTGTCCGGCGCCTGGGGCGAGAGTCAGGATACCAAGCCCGGCGCGATCGACTGCCAGGGCCGGCGCATCGTCACCTTCGAAAGCGAACGGCGGTTCGATTCCGGCGGCGGCGTGCGCGACTTCCGCAAGCGTGAGATCCTCACCACCGGCGAAGCGGCCTATCGCATCACCGAGGAATTCAACACCGGCCAGATCAACGCGCGGCTCACCTATCGGCTGCGGCAAACGGATAACGACCATCTCGAATTGACGATGTCGCCGGGCGGCACGCTGAAGCTGCAACGGTGCAAGTAAAAGCGTGCTTTACCTCTCCCGTGGCGAGATGTCGGATCGCGAAGCGATCCGGATGAGGGCGTACGGACTTTAGGCCCGAACCCCTCACCCCAGCCCTCTCCCCCACGGGGAGCGAGAGAATGATTCGTATGCGCGGGGGAGAAGGCGGCCCTCACCTCAGTATCGCATCAGCGGCAGCACATATTCTATCGGCCCGCCGTCTTTGATGCCGTCGAACATCACCAGCACGTCGAAGAGTTGCGGCGTCTGCGCCAGCACCAATAGCGTCTCCGCCTTGGCGCCGGGCGGCAGGCGGTCGAGATCGCCGAGCTTTTTCAGCGCGCCCGAATCCGGATTCCAGAAAAACACGGACACCGGCACGTTCTCTTCCACGCTCGGTCCGGCCAGCACCAGAATGCCGCCATCGACGCGGGCGAGATCGCGGATGCCGCGGTGCGGCCCGAGCGCCAGCGCATGCACCTTGGCGGCGAGCGGCTTGTTGCCGAACACGCCGTCGAGCGCGGCGCTGAGCACGAAACCGCGATTTTCGAGATTGGGCGCGCGCAGCCCGGCATAGAGACGGCCGCCGGCAACGGCGATGCCCTCGATGTTGATGCCGCCGGCGTTCAGCGGCTTTTCCGCGAAAGCGCCGACACTCTCCGCGTCGCGCAGCGCCGCGCGCAACTTGCCGGACGTTTCCACCGGCGCGGCGATTTCTCCCGGCGCATTGGCCGGCTGCACCGCCGCGCGCAGGCGGAAGACGAGAAAGGCGGATTCGTGCAGCTTGCCATTGTGGCGGCTCAGGCCGTGCGAGCCGATCGCGTAGAAGTAACCGTTGTCGTAGGCCGCGCCTTCGGCATCCGGATCACTGCCGCTCTTTCCAAGCAGCGGCACGACGGGACCCGGCACCAGCGTGCGCCCGGCGATGCGGAACGTCTGCGCATAGCTTTCCTCATCGTTGACGGCGAGGCAGGCACGAAACGGCGGCGTCGTGACCGCACAGGCGGCGCCGCTGATATTCATGCGCGCGGCTTCGCTCTTGCCGAAACCGGGCGAGACCAGCCATTGCGTCGGCTGCGGCGGGATCAGCTGCGCCCGCGCCGGCGCGGTGAGGAAGACGAGCACGAAGGCGCAAGCGGCAAGGCCGCGCGCGCGCCTCACCAGGGCCACCACAAGGGTTGAATCGGCAGAAGGATGCGAAGCAAGTTGATAAACAAGCCCCAGGTCACGGCCAGCGACGCACCGGCGACGCCGAACGAGAGCGCCCACGAAGAACCGTGGATTCGCAGATAGGTCAGCAGATAAAGGGCGGGGCCGAAGACAAAACCAAAGGCGTAGACGAACAGCAGCAGCGAGAGCGCCCAGGCCAGACTGGCGAGCGAGAACGTCCGATCCGAGTCCTGCGCTTGTTCCGCCGCGGGTTGTGCCGCGAAAGAACGCATTGTCATGACGATGTCGACCAGACAAAGGGCGCAGAGCGCTGCGCCGGTTAGCAGCGGAAAGGCGATGACCTTGAAGGAATAATGCAGCACGAAATAACCGGAGAATAGCAGCAGCGCGACCACCGCGGAGAGCGCCGCCGGAAAAATCAACTCCGCGCGATTCATGCGCGCCTCCATAACAGCGCCACTCGCTTTCGGTTGGGCCACAGTATCAAGATAAGCGCAATCGCGATAATCCCTATGGACACCGGCCGCAGCACGAAGGATGCACCATAGGCGGCCATGGAAACATGGTAATTGCGCTCGATGGTGGAGCCCAGCACGAAGCCGAGCAGCAAGGCGGCGCGGTTGTATTGATAACGTTCCATCACGACACCGAGCGTGCCGAAAACGAAGGCAAAAAAGACGTCGGCAACGCTGTTGTCGGTGGAATAGCTGCCGATGACGATGATTGCGAGCAGGATCGGCGCCAGCACACGGCCGGGCACGCGCGTGACATAGGTGAGCGTGCGCGACAACAGGAACATGCCGAAGCTGGAAGCGACGTTGGCGAAAGCGACGATCCAGGCAAGCGCGATGGCGATATCCATGTGCTTCTTGAGGAAGTCCGGACCCGGCTGCAGACCGAAGATGAGGAAAGCGCCGAGCAGCAAGGCCATGGACGAACTGCCGGGAATGCCGAGCGACAGCGTCGGCACCAGCGCCCCGCCCTCCTTGGCGTTGCTGCTGGCCTCCGGCGCGATCACGCCTTCGATGCGCCCCTGACCGAACGTATCGGGATTTTCCGCGGTCTGCCGCGCCGCCGCATAAGCGACGAAGGGCGCGGTGCTGCCGCCGACGCCGGGCATGATGCCGATCAGCGTACCGAGCACCGAGGACCGGAAGAAAATGCCGAGATGCTTGAACACCGCGAGGGCGCCTTCGGCCACCTGGCGATAGGTGATCGGCTCGACCTTTCCCGGCTGCGCAATGGATCTGCCCGTGGTCATCAGCGTGAGGATTTCCGGCAAGGCGAAGAGGCCGAGCGCCAGCGGCACGAGCCGGAAGCCGTCGAGCAGATATTCGAAGCCCATCCAGAAACGCGGCACGCCTTCCACGGGATCGTAACCGAACAGCGAGAGGAAAATGCCGAGCATGCCGGCGACGAGCCCGCGCACCGGCGAAGTCGCGCCGAGCACGGCGATGAAGGAGACGCCGGCGAGCGAGAGAAAGAAGTTTTCCGGCGAGGCGAATGAAAGGATCACCGGCTGCATGACCGGCAGCAGAAAGGCGAGAACCACGCAGCCGAACAGTCCGCCGAGTGCGGACGCCATCAGCGCCGCCCCGATGGCGGCGCCGCCGTGGCCCCGCTTGGTGAGTTGATAACCGTCGATGACCGTGGCGGCGTTGGGCACCTCGCCCGGCACGCCGAGCAGAATGGCGGTGATCGAGCCGCCCTGCGATACCGCGGCATAGGCGGCGAGCAGGAAGGCCAATCCGGTCAGCGGCTCCATGCCATAGCTGAACGGTATGAGAAAGGCGATCGCGGTGATGCCGCTCAGCCCCGGCAGCAGTCCGATGACAATGCCGATGGGCAGCGCCAGCAGCATCGTGATGAGGACGGCGGGCTGAAACACCAGCCCGCCGGCCGAAGCAATGACACCGAGCATCGCGGACCCGTCAGAACAGCGCGCCTAGGAGAATTTCTGCAGGATGATCTCGTCCACCTGCTTGCGCTTATCCGCGGGCAAGCTTTGCAGCAGCTCGCGGCTCGTCTTGTCGAGGGCTTCCGGCGGCGCGTAATCGATATCGCGTTCGGTTTTCTTGCCCTGCTCGATCACGGCCGGATCGGTGAGGATCTCCTTCCACACCTTCTGCAGATATTTGGCCTTGTCCGCCGGCATGCCGGGTGGCGCAACGATCGCGCGGCCATAGTCCGCGATGTCGACGCGGAAATCCATCAGCCATTTCTTTTCGGGCGGAATCTTGAACTGATCGTAGATCGTCGGCAGGTCCGCCTTATACGGCGAGCGGTTGTGGCTCAACGTGGCGACGACCTTGGCTTTGCCGGTCTGAGCGATCTTGTTGCCGGAGCCGTCGGAAATGGCGATGGCGTCGACCTCGCCGTTCATCACGGCCAGGCCGGCTTCCTTACTGCCCTTGTAGCCGGTGATGATCTTACACTTCAGGTCGAAGGTCTCGCAGAAGACGGCCGCGTAATCGCTGAGCACGTCGGGTCGGCTGGTGGCGGAGAATTTGATCTCCTTGGTCTTGCCATAGGCGATCAAATCCTTGGCGTTGTCCGGGACCTTGGAATTGGCGAGCACGAAGTGCTCTTCCTTGGCGACGCGGCCGAGATTGGTGACCTTGGTGATGTCGTAAGCGACGCCCGGCCGGTTGGTGATCTGGCCCATGATCGCCGCCTCGCCGTTGAGCATGATCATGGTCAGGCCGTCCGGCTTCTCGCGCACGAGCTGATTGAGCGCGGTCAGGCCGCCGCCGCCCGGACGGTTCTCGACGACGACGGTGGCTCCGGTTTTCTTCTCGAACAACGGGCCGAGCATGCGGGCATAGTCATCGTAACCGCCGCCCGCCGAGTAGCCGACGAAGATGCGCACGGTCTGGCCCTTGAGGAAGCCGCCGGCATCCTCGGCCGCCGCCGGCAGGGCATAAGCCGAAACGGCCAATCCGCCCGCCAAGGCGGCCGTCAGCAGGCCGCGGCGGATCACCCGCCGGCTGCATTGATTCCACAGCATAATTTCCTCCCCAGCTTATTTTTTGTCGGGCCGGCAGCATGCGCCAACCCCCTCGGCAGCCTAATATGATTTACTTCGTACCAAAAGGCCACGCGCCCACGGGGCGGCGCATGACCGCAGCCGCGGTTCACGGTTTGCTGACCAGCCCCGCCGCCTGTAGCGCCCGTTCGGCAATCTCGGCCGGATCGCGTTCGCCGGTCCTGGCGATTTCGGCGATGCGCTGGGCGATGATTTCCTGCACCACGGCGGGCTGGCCCCTGTCGTGCAGCAGGCGGCGCGCCTTTTCGTAAGCTTCGTCGAGGATGCGGATAGTCGCGGCGTCGAAGGCTTCCCCGGCGAGATAGTGACTGATGCCGGCCATGGGCTATTCCTTTTAACCGCGTCCCGACGCGTGATCGCGGCGGCCGGTCTCCCGCGGCCGTTCCTCCGCCCACCGGCGACGGTATGACGGTAAGCCGGAAAGCCCCGGTTTAGCAATTGGCCACTTCGCGGAGGCAAGGCAATTTTGCAGCGACTCGCGGACGGCAGAAAAATGTGACACAATTTTTTTCAATAAGAGGGACGGCGTAAGCGCCCTTGGGCCTCAACCCGCGACCGGCCCGCCGTTTGGCTTCGCCCGGAACAAGATCCAGGATCAAGCGGGAATTCCATGCCGACGAAGAACGAGGAGCCGCTCGCTGCCGACGCCTGCATTCCGCAAATCGCCTGTCCGCGCTGCGGCCAATACATGCGGCTCGCAACCATAGAGCCGGAAGGTCGCGACCGCCACGCGTGCCTCAACTTCGAATGCGGCTGCGGATTTGAATTTCGGATGCCGGAAAGCGCGCCGCGCCGCGGCTAGGCCGCATCGCCGGTCATTTCCCGTTGGCAATGCCGAGCCTGGTGATCGTCAGCGCGCTGATGCGCACCGGATCGCCGTTTTGAGTCCGCGCCACGTCGATGATGGTCGAGGCGATGATGCGCGTGACCGGATCGGTGCGATCGACCAGCCGAAGCTTTTTCAGCGTCGCTTCATAGGCCTCGGTGAGGACTTTTTTGCGCTCGGGCGCGACGTTCATCTCCTCGAGCATCTTGTAGATCGCCATGACCCGCCTCAAA
>DASREA010000085.1:0-51836 GCA_035652315.1 Xanthobacteraceae bacterium
TGCCGAGAGCGGCCATCGCCTCGGCCTCGGCCTGCGCCAACGTATCCATCTCGATGATTTGCCGTTCGCGGTTGAGCCGGTCGAGCTCGGCGGCGATCTGCGCCGCCTTGTCGGGATCCTCTTCGAGCAGCAGGCTGACGCCGAGATCGGCGCGGCCGATGCGCCCGCCGGCATTGATGCGCGGCCCGAGAAGGAAACCGAGGTGGAAAGGATCGGGCGGCCCTGAAAGCCGTGCGGCATCCATGAGCGCCGTGCAGCCGATATGTTCGCGACGCCGCATCGCGATCAGGCCCTTGGCGACAAAGGCCCGATTCAAACCTTTCAGCGGCACGACATCGGCGACGGTGCCGAGCGCGACCAGATGCAGGAGTTCAAGGAGATCGGGTTCCGGCCGCGCCTCGTTCCAGAAGCCGCGCCGGCGCAGCTCGCGGTTGGCCGCCACCACGGTCATGAAGGTCAGCCCAACGGCTGCGAGGTGGCCAAGGCCGGAGAGATCGTCGCGGCGGTTCGGATTGACGATGGCGGCCGCCGGCGGCAATTCCTCGTCCGCCTGGTGATGATCGATTACCACGACGTCGAGCCCGAGCTGGCGCGCGTCCGCCAGCGGCTCCAGGCTGGTCGTGCCACAGTCGACGGTGACAAGAAGCTTGGCGCCGCGCTCCACCAGCGAACGGATGGCATCGCTATTCGGGCCATAGCCTTCGAAAATCCGGTCCGGAATATGGATCAGCGGCGCGAGCCCCCCACCGCGCAGAAAACACGCCAGCAACGCTGCGGCGCTCGCTCCGTCCACGTCGTAATCGCCGAAGATGGCAACGCTCTCGCCGCGCTGTATCGCATCGGCGATGCGTTCGGCGGCGGCCTGCATGGCCGTAAGCACATGCGGATCAGGCATCAGCCGCTTCACCGTGGGATCGAGAAAATCGTCGACGTCGCCGACGTCCACATTGCGTCCGGCGAGGATGCGCGCGAGCAATTCCGGGGCGCCGTGCCGTTGGGCAATGGCAAGCGCGCGGGCTTGGCCGCGTTCGTCCAGCCGATCGCGCCAAGCACGCCCGCAGACCGAGCTTTCGACGCCCAAAAAGATGTTGCGCAATTGAAAACGCCAGTCGAGCCGATGAGCCGATTCGCTAGTGATTATAGCCGTGCCTTGCCAGCACGGATTGTATCCTGACGCCTATGTCTTTCTCCACGGCGGCCATCCGCGGCAGCAGCATTCCGGCGACTTCGCCGTTCAGCTCGGGCATTTCCCGCAGGATCTTCTTTCCCAGGGGCGTTTGGTACAAGGCTTTAAGGTCGCGCAGTTCCTGGACGCTGAAGTGCCGGGCATAAATGGTCGGCCACGTACGAGGCATGCCCTCGACGATGAATTCCCTGACGAACTTGGCCATCGCCTGGCCAAGCTCTCCGCGCAAATCCTCCAGCGTGGCGGCGTCCACCTTGTCTTTGATTTGAGGTTCAAGATTGCTCCAAACCTGCTTGAACACCGCCGCGCTCATCTGATCGAGCAAGTCGGGGGAAATCACCGTCAACAATTCACTGGCGGCCTGCAAAGCTTCCGGCGAGGGCTGTTCCTGCGCCTTAGCCGGAAGCAACCCGAGCGTGAAAGCCACAAGCAAAACGAAAAGACGCATGGTGTGGCCCTCCCCAAAGGCTCCCCTAATCCAGATGGAATTTCTCGAACTGCCGGTGCTCGGCGCGAATCCATCGCACAGTCCCGGTGACCGAGCGCATCACCACGGTTTCGGTCTCGATGGTCGCCTTATCGAAGCGCACGCCCTTGAGCATGGAGCCGCTGGTCACGCCTGTCGCCGCGAAGAGGCAGTCGCCGCGCACCATGTCCTCCATCTCGTAGCGCTTGCGCGGATCGGAAATGCCCATTTTGGCGGCGCGCGCGCGTTTTTCCTCGGTGTCGAGCACGAGCCGCCCCTGCATTTGGCCGCCGATACAGCGTAGTGCCGCCGCGGCCAAAACGCCTTCCGGCGCGCCGCCCACGCCCATATAGATGTCGATACCGGTCGCCGCGGAATCCGCGGTATGGATCACGCCGGCCACGTCGCCATCGGTGATGAGGGCCACATTGGCGCCGGCCTTGCGGATGGCGGCGATGACGTCGGCGTGGCGCGGACGATCGAGCACCAACGCGGTGATATCGCTGGGTCTTACATCCTTGGCCTTGGCGAGACTGCGGATGTTCTCCTCCGGCGGCGCGTCGAGATCGACCACGCCTTTCGGATAGCCGGGACCGACCGCGATCTTTTCCATGTAGACATCGGGCGCGTTGAGCAGCGTGCCGCCTTCGGCCATCGCCATGGTGGCGATGGCGCCCGGCATGTTCTTGGCGCAGAGCGTGGTGCCTTCCAGCGGGTCGACGGCGATATCGACCTTTGGGCCGTTGCGGCTGCCCACCTGCTCGCCGATGAAGAGCATCGGCGCCTCGTCGCGCTCCCCTTCGCCGATGACCACGGTGCCATCGATCGGAAGCTTGTTGAGCTCGCGCCGCATCGCATCGACCGCGGCCTGATCGGCGGCTTTCTCATTGCCGCGTCCGCGCAGGCGCGCCGCCGACACCGCGGCGCGTTCCGTCACGCGAACGATTTCCAACGATAAAATGCGTTCGAGTACCAGATGCGGCTGAACGGTGATCGACGGCATCCCGGGGCCCTTTTGCTGCATGCGCGTCCTACTCAACGGTTTTTTTCGATGCGGATCAATCGGGGCGGCTCGGCGATGACGCCCGCCTGTTCCACCGCTGCCAGGGCTTTGCGCACCGCGGCTTCGCTTGTCGCATAAGTGATAAGAATGACCGCCACCGGGGCGGCCGCGCTGTTGGGCTCCTCGCCCCCATGCACGCCGCGGTGGCGCTGCATGATCGATTCAAGCGAGATGTTCTCCTGCGCCAGGCAGCTCGCGATGGCAGCAAAGGTCCCCGGCCGATCCACCGCGGAAAGCCGGATATAATAACCGCCCTCGTGCCGCTGCATCGGCGCGCGCGGCGCCTTGCTCAATCCTGCGGCGGCGCGGCCGAAGGCGGGCATTCGCCGGCCGGCCGCGAAATCGACGATGTCGGCCACCACCGAAGCCGAGGTGGCGTCACCGCCAGCGCCGGGACCGATCAAATTCAACTCCATCATGTCGGAATCGATCGCCACGGCATTGGTCACGCCGTTGACGCCGGCGATCACCGAGCCCTCGCGCACCATGGTCGGATGCACGCGCTGCTCGATACCGGCCTCGGTGCGCTGCGCCACGCCGAGAAGCTTGATGCGGTAGCCGAGCTCATGCGCAGCATCGAGATCGGCAAGGGTGATGGATTCGATGCCTTCCACGTGCACCGCCTCGACGTCGACCTCGGTGCCGAAAGCGAGGCTGGTGAGAATGGCGAGCTTATGCGCCGCATCGAAGCCGCCGATGTCATAGGTCGGATTGGCTTCGGCATAGCCGAGCCGCTGCGCTTCCTTCAGGCAGTCGGCGAAGGACAGGCGCTCCTCGTACATGCGCGTTAGGATGTAATTGCAGGTGCCGTTGAGGATGCCGTAGACGCGATTGATGCGGGCGCCGCCGAGTCCCTCGCGCAGCGTTTTGACGATCGGAATGCCGCCGGCGACCGCCGCTTCGAAATAGAGCGAGCCGCCGCGCTCTTCGGCAAGCTTGGCCAAGGCTACCCCGTGCCGCGCCAATAGCGCTTTGTTGGCGGTGACGACGGCGCGGCCCATGCCGAGCGCGGTCTCCACGGCGCTTTTCGCCGGATCGCCCTCCCCGCCCATCAATTCGACGAAGATATCGATGCCGGGATCGCGCGCCAGCGCCACCGGATCGGAAACTTTGCGCGCCTTCGAGAGGTCGAGGCTTTTGTCCTTGGGCGGGTCCTTACTCGTAAAGGCGACGAGCTCGATTGGGCACCCGGCCCGTTCGGCCAATTCGTCGCGGGCGCGCGCGAGCATTGCCGCCACGGCCGAACCGACCGTGCCCAAACCCGCAAGACCGACCTTGAGAGGCGCGTTCATCCTTGCCGACCCCGGTTGCGGGCGGCGTCAGCGCCGCGTGGCGAGAGGAACGACGTTGTGCAACTTTTCGGCGCCGGATTCAAGAAAACGGCGCACGTTGCGCGCGGCCTGGCGGATGCGCTGTTCGTTTTCCACCAGCGCGATGCGCACGAAGCCTTCGCCGTACTCGCCGAAGCCTATTCCGGGAGCCACCGCGACCTCGGCCTTCTCTACCAGCAGCTTGGAAAACTCGATGCTGCCGAGGGGCCGAAACGGCTCGGGGATTGGCGCCCAGGCGAACATCGACGCGTTCGGAGGCGGGATCTCCCAGCCGGCGCGGCCGAAGGAATCCACCAGCACGTCGCGGCGGCGCTTATAGGTTTCCCGCATTTCGCGGATGCAATCGTCCGGCCCGTTCAGCGCCGCCGTTGCCGCCACCTGGATCGGGGTGAAGGCGCCATAGTCGAGATAGGATTTCACCCGCGCCAGCGCGGCGATGATGCGCTCGTTGCCCACCGCGAATCCCATGCGCCAGCCGGGCATGGAATAGGTTTTCGACAGCGAGGTGAATTCCACCGCAATGTCCATGGCGCCCGGCACCTGCAGCACCGAGGGCGGCGGGTTATTGTCGAAATAGACCTCCGCATAAGCGAGATCGGACAGGATCAAAATCTCGTGTTTCTTCGCGAAGGGAATGAGGTCCTTGTAGAATTCGAGATCGGCGACATAGGCGGTCGGATTCGCTGGATAGCAGACAACGGCCGCGATCGGCTTCGGCGTCGAATGGTCGATGGCGCGCTCCATGGCGCGAAAGAATTCCGGGGTCGGCTCCGAGGGCACGGAGCGAATGACGCCACCGGCCATGAGGAAACCGAAAGCATGGATCGGATAGCTCGGGTTTGGGACCAGGATGACGTCGCCGGGCGCGGTGATCGCCTGCGCCACGTTGGCGAAACCCTCTTTGGAGCCAAGCGTGGCGACGACTTGCGTCTCGGGATTGAGCTTCACGCCAAACCGGCGGCCGTAATAAGCGGCCTGGGCGCGCCGCAGGCCGGCGATGCCCTTGGAAGCCGAATAGCGGTCGGTACGCGGCTTGCCGACGGTTTCCTTCAGTTTTTCGATGACGTGCTCCGGCGCCGGAAGGTCCGGATTGCCCATGCCGAGATCGACGATATCGGCGCCCGCATTCCGCGCCGTGGCCTTGGCGCGGTTGACCACCTCAAAAACATAGGGCGGCAGGCGGCGGACGCGATAAAAATCTTCCATAGTTCTCATGCTCCTCGGTGCGGTTTGACCGCCCGGCATCGCTGCCGATCCAACAGATCGGGTCTTAACGTCGAATCTTGGGCCATAGCCGCCGTGCAAGCGTTTTTACCATGCCTTCATGCCAGCGCCATGGCGCCGTGGCATCAGCGACGCCGTGGCCCTGGCGCCGTGGTTAACGCGACCTGGTTGGTGCGGCGGTTTTTTCGGAAGATGCGTGAAATCAGTAGCTTACCTAAGCAGTCCGCGGCTTTGCGGCGGGTTATGGAAAGCTCCCCCGTCGGCCGCCGAAAAACCTAATATATCGGAGAGATTTTATTGTCGGCCAGCTTCTTGCAACGTCAAAAGCCCTTGCAGCCGCCCCGAATGACGGCGGAATGACCCATGGATGCCGTTTCCAAAAGAAAGACCGGCGCCAAGAGCGCCAAAACCTCCGGCTTCGACGTCGAGCTTTTCTCCCGCAATCTCGCCGGCGCCATCGAGCAAGGTGGCAAAGCCTTGGCCGCCTATCTGAAGCCGCGGGAAGAAGGCCGCATCGAGAACGAACTGGGCCAAGAATTGAGCGAAGTCATCGGCACGCTCGCGCAAGTGGCCGAATATTGGTTGTCCGATCCGCAGCGCGCGCTGGCGCTGCAAAGTAAACTTGGTGCCGACTATCTGCAGCTTTGGAGCCGGACAGCCAAACGGCTCGCCGGCGAAGAAGCGCCTCCGGTGGCGCAAGCCGATCCCAAGGACAAACGTTTTGCAGATCCCGAATGGTCTTCAAACCATTTTTTCGATTTCCTCAAGGAGGCCTATCTGCTCACCGCCGGCTGGGCGGAGAGGCTGGTCGAAGACGCCGACAATCTCGACCCGCATACGCGGCAAAAAGCCGAGTTTTATGTGCGGCAAATTACCGCCGCGCTTTCGCCCTCCAATTTCGTGCTCACCAATCCGGAATTGCTGCGCCGGACCGTCGGCTCCAATGCCGACAATCTGGCGCGGGGCATGCGCATGCTGGCGGAAGACATCCAGATCGGCGGCGGCGATTTGCGGCTGCGGCAAACCGATCAGACGGCGTTCGCGCTCGGCCGCAACCTGGCGGTGACCCCGGGCAAGGTCGTCTTCCAGAACGATCTGATGCAGCTCATTCAATATGCGCCCTCGACCGATAAGGTGCTGAAGACGCCGATGCTCATCGTGCCGCCCTGGATCAACAAATATTACGTGCTCGATCTCACGCCGGAAAAATCCCTGGTCAAATGGTGCGTGGATCAGGGTCTCACCGTTTTTATGATCTCATGGGTCAATCCGGACGCGCGGCTCGCCGCCAAGAATTTTGCCGATTACATGCGCGAAGGACCGCTTGCCGCTCTTGAGACGATTCAAGAAGCCACGGGGGAGAAGAAAATCCACGCCGCGGGCTATTGCGTGGGCGGCACGCTGCTTGCGGCGACGCTGGCCTACCTGGCGGCTAAGCACGACAACCGCGTCACGTCGGCGACGTTTTTCGGCGCGCAGGTCGATTTCACCTATGCCGGGGATCTGAAGGTTTTTATCGACGAGGCACAGATCGCGGCGCTCGAGCAGCGCATGCGCGAACGCGGTTATCTCGAGGCCGGCAAGATGGCGACCGCTTTCAATCTGTTGCGGCCGAACGATTTGCTGTGGCCTTACATCGTGCAGAACTATTTGAAGGGCGAGCGCCCCGCCCCTTTCGATCTGCTCTACTGGAATTCGGATGCCACACGAATGCCGGCAGCCAACCATTCCTTCTATTTGCGCAACTGTTACCTGGAAAACAATCTGGCGCGGAAAAAGCTGACGATCGCCGGCAAAAAGCTCGACCTGAGCAAGGTCAAAATCCCGGTCTACAATCTCGCCACCCGCGACGATCATATCGCGCCGGCGAAATCCGTCTTCTACGGCAGCTCGTTCTTTGGCGGGCCAGTGAAATTCGTGCTTTCCGGCTCCGGCCATATCGCTGGCGTCGTCAATCCGCCGGCGCGCAAAAAATATCAGTATTGGACGGGACCAAAACCCGCCGGCACCGATCTCGACGCCTGGCTCGCCAAGGCCAAGGAGCATCCCGGCTCATGGTGGCCCGACTGGCTGCAATGGCTCAAGGCGCAGGACTCCGGCAAGGTGCCGGCGCGGCAGCCCGGCGGCGGCAAGCTGAAGCCGATCGAGGACGCGCCCGGCTCCTACGTGAAAGTGCGCGATTAAGGCATCGGCGCGGAGTTGCGCACCATCGCGTTTTGGGGCTTCTGCCCCGCTTTTTCATCGCGCGGCGGGCCGTGGCATTATGCTAAGGTTTAATAACTGGTCGGTTTGGGGAAACGCCAACGGGAACGATAATCATAATCCAACAACGGAGGGAGCTACCCATGTACGGCAAAGTTATCGCGCCTGCGATTGCAGCCTTCTGCCTCCTCGCGGGATCCAGCGGCGCCCAGGAACTCAAGGGCACCCTGAAGAAAATCAAGGACACCGGCGCCATCACTATCGGCTATCGCGAGTCGTCGGTGCCCTTTTCCTACCTCGACGACAATCAGAAACCGATCGGCTATGCGATGGATCTTTGCTACAAGATCGTCGATGCGGTGAAGAAGAACCTCAAATTGCAGAAACTCGAGGTCAAACTCAATCCTGTGACGTCAGCCACGCGTATTCCGCTGATGGCCAACGGCACGACTGACCTGGAGTGCGGCTCGACGACGAACAATCTCGAACGCGAGAAGCAGGTCTCCTTCACCATCACGCATTTTGTGACGGCCAATCGCTTTGTGTCGAAGAAAGCGGCGAACATCAAGACCGTCGATGACCTCAAAGGCAAGACGGTGTCGTCAACGTCCGGCACCACGAATATCAAGCAGATCACCCAGATCAATGCGGACAAGAATCTGGGCATGAATATTGTGCCGGCGAAGGACCATGCGGAGGGCTTCCTGATGGTGGAGACAGATCGCGCCGCCGCCTTCGTCATGGACGACATCTTGCTCTATGGCCTGGTCGCCACGTCCAAGTCGCCGAAAGATTATGTGATCTCGAGCGCCGCTCTTTCCGTGGAGCCTTACGGAATCATGCTGCGGCGCGACGATCCGGATTTCAAGAAAGTCGTCGATGCCGAAATGACGCGCATCTACAAGAGCGGCGAGATCAAGGCGATCTATGACAAATGGTTCCTCAAGCCAATCCCGCCCAAGGGTGTGAACCTTAACCTGCCGATGAGCGCCGCCTTCGAGAAGGTGGTGCAGAATCCGACCGACAGCGGCGATCCCGCCGTCTACAAGTAACCGCCCGAAGCCGACGGCGCCGCTCTGTGAAGAGCGGCGCCGCGGATTCTCATCCGGCGCGCAGCGGGGACCGCCGTGAATTATTATTGGAACTGGGGCATCTTCTGGCAGGTCTCCCCCGACGGCGCGCACACTTATCTCGAGTTATTGCTGGACGGTGCGGTCTGGACCATCGCCACCGCATTTTCCTCCTGGATTCTTGCCTTCGTGCTCGGTTCGCTGGTCGGCGTCGCACGGACCGTGCCAAGCCCCTGGATCAGGCGTCTGGCCAGCGGCTACGTCGACCTCTTCCGCAACATTCCGTTGCTGGTGCAGATGTTCCTCTGGTATTTCGTCTTGCCGGAATTGGTGCCCCACGCCGTCGGCGTCTGGCTCAAGCAGATGCCCAATTCCTCCTTCTATACCGCGGTGGTGGCGCTCGGCTTTTTCACCTCGGCGCGTGTCGCCGAACAGGTGCGCGCCGGAATCATGAGTCTTGCCCGCGGGCAACTTCTCGCCGCCTTGGCACTGGGACTCACGCTGGGACAAAGCTACCGCTACGTGCTGCTGCCGATGGGCTACCGCATCATCCTGCCGCCGTTGACCTCCGAATTCCTCAACATCATCAAGAATAGCTCGGTGGCGCTTACCATCGGCCTGCTCGAGCTCACCGCCAGCGCCCGTGCCATGAGCGAGTTCACGTTCCAGACGTTCGAGGCCTTCACTGCGGCGACGATCATTTACGTGGTCATCGCGCTGCTGGTGACCCTTGCCATGCGCCTGGTCGAAGGCAGCGTCGCCGTGCCCGGCTATCTTGGGGCCCGCGCCGTCGCCGCCAAGGTAAAGTGAGCCAGCTCCGTGTTCAGCAACTTCGATTTCGATGTCATCCTGCGCTCGCTGCCTTATCTGTTCCGCGACGGCATGAGCTTTACGATCACGCTCACCGTCATGGCCGGTTCGCTCGGCCTGGTCTGGGGTACGGTGCTTGCGCTGATGCGGCTGTCGGATTTTCCGCCGCTCACGTTTCTGGCCGCGGGCTATGTCAACCTGATGCGCTCGGTGCCGCTGGTGCTGATGATTTTCTGGTTCTACTTCCTCGTGCCTTACATCGGTCAATGGGTCACGGGCGCTTCGCAGCCGATCCGTGTCGGCGCTTTCATGTCCTCGCTGATCACTTTTGCGCTGTTCGAGGCTGCGTTTTACGCCGAGATCATGCGCGCCGGAATCCGCTCCATTCCGCGCGGACAAATGGCCGCCGCGCAGGCGCTTGGCATGAATTACTGGACTGCGATGCGCTACATCATCTTGCCACAGGCTTTCCGCAACATGGTGCCGGTGCTGCTGACGCAGACGATCGTGCTGTTTCAGGATACTTCGCTGGTCTACGTCCTTTCGATCACGGATTTTCTTGGCGCCGCCTCAAAGATCGCGCAGCGCGACGGACGGTTGGTCGAGATGTACCTCTTCGCCGCCGTGGTCTATTTTGCGATTTCCTATGCCGCGTCGAACATCGTTCGCAGCCTGCAATCGCGCATCGCCATTATCCGCTAACGGCACGCCGATGATCGAAATCGAGAATGTCAGCAAGTGGTACGGCACCGTGCAGGTGCTGAAAAATTGCTCGGCGCGGGTGGACAAGGGCGAGGTGCTCGTCGTTTGCGGCCCTTCCGGATCGGGCAAGTCGACGTTGATCAAATGCGTCAACGGCCTGGAGAGCTTTCAGCAAGGCAAGATCACCGTGACCGGCATTTCGGTCGGCGACCCAGCGACCAATCTGTCAAAGCTGCGGTCGCGCATCGGCATGGTGTTCCAGCATTTCGAACTGTTTCCCCATCTCAGCGTCATCCGCAATCTGACGCTGGCACAGGAAAAGGTGATTGGCCGCAGCCACGACGAGAGCGTCGCCAAGGGATTGCACTTGCTCGAGCGCGTCGGGCTGTCCGCCTATGCCAACAAGTTCCCTGGCGAGCTTTCCGGCGGCCAGCAGCAGCGCGTCGCCATCGCCCGCGCGCTCGCCATGGACCCCGTGGCTATGCTGTTCGACGAGCCCACCTCCGCGCTCGACCCGGAAATGATCAAGGAAGTGCTCGACGTCATGGTGGCGCTGGCCAAGGAGGGCATGACCATGATGGTGGTGACCCACGAGATGGGATTTGCCCGCCAGGTCGCGCGCCGCATCGTCTTCATTGACGGCGGCGAGATCATCGAAGACGCGCCCACCGAAGATTTCTTCCACAAGCCGCGCAGCGAGCGGGCCCAGGCCTTTCTATCGAAGATTTTGGCGCATTGAACGTCGTCAGGACGCGAGCTTCACCGGCAGCTTCAGGTAGCGCACGCCGTTGGCGTCGGGCGGCGGCAATTGACCGGCGCGGATATTCACCTGGATCGAGGGCATCAGCAAATGCGGCGCGGACAATTTGGCGTCCCGCGCTTCCCGCATGGCGACGAATTCCGCCTCGCTGACACCCTCGCGGACGTGAACGTTGTGCGCGCGCTCCTCGGCCACCGTGGTTTCCCAGGCATATTGGTCGCGGCCCGGCGCCTTGTAGTCGTGACACATGAACATGCGCGTTTGCGGCGGCAGCGCAAACAGCCGCCGGATCGAGCGATAGAGCATGCGTGCGTCGCCGCCGGGAAAATCGGCACGCGCCGTGCCGTAATCCGGCATGAACAGCGTATCGCCGACAAATACTGCGTCGCCGATGCGATAGGAGACGCAGGCCGGGGTATGGCCGGGGGTGTGGATGACCTCCCCTTCCAGCTCGCCGATGCGAAAGCGTTCGCCGTCCTTGAACAGATGATCGAATTCGGAACCGTCGCCAGAAACGTCCATGGCGTTGAACACTGGCCGGAAGATGCGTTGCACGTCGCGGATATGCTCGCCGATGCCGACTTTGGCGCCGGTCTTCAGCTTGATGTAAGGCGCCGCCGATAAATGATCGGCGTGCGCGTGGGTTTCCAGCACCCAGACGATCTTGAGCCCAGCCTTGCGGGCAGCGGCAAGGATCGCCTCAGCCGATTTGACCGACGCCTTGCCGCTGTCGGCGTCGAAGTCCAGCACGGGGTCCACGACCGCCGCCAGTTTGGTTGCCGGATCCCACAGGAGATAGCTCACGGTGTTGGTGGCGTCGTCGAAGAAGGCCTGAATTTCCGGCTTTTCCGTCACCGACATGACACGCTCCTTAAGTTCGGCGGCTTTGCTGTTGACTTATATATTAGCTACAGCTACATTAGCAACATCTAAATTTGGAGCTCGGCGTCATGTCCTCGGCAAGCGCGGCTGAAAGCGCAGCTTCTTCCGGCATTGCGACCTTGGAACGCCAGGCCGGCGAGGCCGCGCGGCTATTGAAGCTTCTGGCCAATGAACACCGGCTGATGATCCTTTGCCGCCTTGTCGCCCAACGGGAGATGTCGGTCGGTAATCTGGTGGCGGCTGTTGGCTTGAGTCAATCGGCGCTGTCGCAGCATCTGGCCCGATTGCGCGACGACCGCTTGGTGGCAACCCGCCGCGACGGCCAGACGATCCATTACCGCATCGCCGATCCAAAAACGCGCCGGCTGCTGACGGTTCTGAAGAATATCTACTGCCCGTAACCCCAGTTAAGGAGCGATCCTCATGGCTGAGTTGAAGGCGATCACACCGGAACGCGCCGCCGAATTGGTGCGCAGCGGGGCCGTCCTTGTCGACATCCGCGAAGCCGAAGAGGCCGCACGCGAAAAGATTCCCGGCGCGCGGCATCGCCCGATCAGCCGCCTGGACGCCGAAGACGTCGTGCATCCGGGCGACAAGATCGTGATCTTCCATTGCCGATCCGGAATGCGGACGAAAGCCAATGCGCCGCGTCTTGCCGCCAAATCGGGCGCTTGCGAGGCCTATCTGATCGAAGGTGGGCTCGACGCCTGGAAAAAGGCCGGCCTGCCTGTCGCCGTCGATAAGCGCCAGCCGATCGAAATCATCCGGCAGGTGCAAATCGCTGCGGGCAGCTTGGTGCTCCTCGGCATCGCGCTGGGCGCCCTCGTCGGGCCCGGCTTCTACGCCCTTTCCGCCTTTGTCGGCGCCGGCCTGGTCTTCGCGGGGGCCACCGGATTTTGCGGCATGGCGCACCTGCTCGCCTGGATGCCCTGGAACAGGCGGCAGGCACCCGCGCGCTGACGCACGGTAATTGGCTTCGAATCGATCGAGGACGGCGCATGCCGGCTTTGCAGGACCTATTGTCCCTCGTCTCCGGCGGCGTGGTCGGTTTCATGCTTGGCCTCGTCGTCGGCGGCGGCTCGATCTTGGCGCTGCCGTTGCTGATCTACGTGGTCGGGGTCAGCTCTATCCATGAGGCTATCGGGACCAGCGCCGTTGCGGTTGCGGCGAGCGCGGCCGCCAATCTTGCTGGCCATGCACATGCTCAGACCGTGAAATGGCCTTGCGCCATAGTCTTTGCTTTGGCGGGAATTGTCGGCGCCGCGGGCGGCGCGCAACTCGGCAAAATGACCGACGGCGGTCATCTGCTGGCGCTTTTCGGCGCGTTGATGGTAGCGATCGGTCTTCTTATGCTGCGGCGGCGCCGTTCGGAAGGCAATCCCGACGTGCAGCTCACCCGCGAAACCCTCCATGAGCTGCTGCCGCAACTTATCGGCACCGGATTGGCCGTCGGCGCGCTGTCCGGGTTTTTCGGCATTGGCGGCGGTTTTCTGATCGTGCCTGGCTTGATGCGCGCCACGGCCATGCCGCTGCTCAACGCTATCGGTTCGTCGCTCGTTTCGGTGACGGTTTTCGGGCTAACGACGGCGGTGAGCTATGCGCTCTCCGGCTTGGTCGACTGGCGCGTCGCCATTCTTTTCATCCTCGGCGGGGCGGTAGGCGGTTTCGGCGGCATCAGGCTTGGCCGCCATCTCGCCGCCTATAAACAGGGCTTGTCGCGGACCTTCGCAGGCATTGTGACCGCCGTAGGGCTTTACGTCATCGTCACGGCGTTGATGCACTAACGGCTCAAGGGAACAGCCCCACCTGTTCGATCCCCGTCGTTTCCGGAAAACCGAGCATCGCATTCATGTTCTGCACCGCTTGGCCGGAGGCGCCCTTCACCAGATTGTCGAGCGCGCTGACGATGATCGCACGCCCGGCGACCCGATCCGCCGCAACGCCGATAAATGTCAGGTTGGAGCCGCGCACGTGCCGCGTCTGAGGTGTCTCGCCGAACGGCAGCATGTGGACGAAAGGCTCCTTGGCATAGGCGTCGCGCAGAATGCCGTGCAGATCCTGCGCGTTGCGGCCGCGCCGCCCGCGCACATAGATCGTAGCGAGGATGCCGCGATTCATCGGCGCGAGATGCGGCGTAAAGGTCACCGTCACCTCGCGGCCGGCGGCGAGCGAGAACTCTTGGTCAAGCTCGGCCATGTGGCGATGATGGCCGACGCCATAGGCGTTGAATCCTTCCGATACTTCGGAGAACAACATCGATTCCTTCGCCGCCCGGCCGGCGCCGGTCATCCCCGACTTCGCGTCGATCACGATTTCATCGGTCTCGATCGCCCTCGCCTTCAGCAGCGGGATGAGTGGCAGTTGGGCGGCGGTCGGATAGCAGCCGGGATTGGCCACAAGCCGCGCTTTCCTGATGTCGCGCCGATGATGTTCCGTCAGGCCATAGACGGCCTCACTCTGCAGTTCGGGCGCCTGATGCGGCTGCCCATACCACCGAGCATAGGCATGGATATCCTTGAGCCGGAAATCGGCTGACAGATCGACAATCTTGGTATGCGGCGCAGTTTGCCACAGCTTCTTGATCACGGTCTGCGTCGTGCCATGCGGCAGCGCGCAGAAGGCGAGATCGAGCCCCACCTTTTCCCAATCGATGCCGTCGACGGCCAGGAGCTTCGGGAACGCATACGGTGCAAATTGCGGAAAGACCTCGCGCAGCTCGAGGCCGGCGCGGCGCTCCGCCGTCAGCAGCGCGATTTCGGCGCGCGGATGGCGCAGCAACAGCCGCACCAGCTCCGCGCCGGTATAGCCGGACGCGCCGAGAACACCGACGATCGCTTTCTTGGCCATGGCCGCACTCCCGATTCAGACCCGGCCGCAGCCACGCGGCGGGCAACAAGATTTACCGGATTCGAGGAGCCGCAGGAGATGTGAAGGAAGGGGCCGCGGACACTCGTCCGGCGGCATGCTGACGACTAAACGCTGTCATGCGCCGGAGCCAATGGGCCGCGGCGGCGAATTTCGTTATGCATCAACGTCGTCATGCGCGGGCTCATACCCTTCCTCGGACAGGCGGTCAAGTTCGCTCTAGGTTGCCAAAAGTTAACTGGCAGGCGACCTGGCGTCCTAGGATAATGAGACATGCGACCCCTCCGGGCCATCGGTTTAAACCTTCGCATCCTGCTCGCCCTGCTCGTCGCATTGATGAGCCTGGCCCATGGTCCTGTCATGGCCTTTGGCCAAGACCGGGCGGCGCACTCGCATCACGAGACAATCACGCCCGCTGCCGACCACCAGCATCATCATCTCATGCACAGCCCGATAGCGGAGCAACCGGGCGCGGAAATGGGAAGCCCAGCTTCCATCTGCTACGCCAGCGGCTGCTTTGTCGGTATCGCTCCGCTGCCGGCTCCCGCGCCGGCGCGGTTTCTGACTTTCGCCGAGCGGCTCACGCCCGCGGCTACCGAAGCCGTTCGCTCGGCCGAGCCCGCTCCAAGTGTTCCGCCTCCCCGCCTTCGGATCTGAGGCGCGCGAACCTAAACGACCCGGCCGTGCGCCGGGTCCGGATCGAACATTTGGAGTTACCTATGAAGAAGATCGCTTTGTTGGCGGTTGGCGGAGCCGCGCTGATTTCCGTCGCCGTGCTTGCACACGCGCAATCACAACAGGGAATGCAACCGCACATGCAGATGCAAGGCGGCCCCGGCATGGTGGGCGGCATGATGCATGCGCAAAACATGGGGCCGGGGATGGGAATGCATGGCGGCTCCGACATGCACGGCAATACCCATGGCCAGCCGAAAGGCGATAGCGGCCCGTCGAGCCTTGCCTTTAATGCCATCAACGAAAAGATGCATGAGGACATGGACATCACCTACACCGGCAATACCGATGTGGATTTCGTCCGGGGCATGATTCCGCACCACCAGGGCGCGGTCGACATGGCCAAGACGCTGATCGCCTTCGGCAAGGATCCGGAATTGAAGAAACTGGCCGAGCAGATCATCAAGGCGCAGGAGACCGAAATCGCCTTCATGAAGGAATGGCTGAAGAAGAACGGCGGCTGATCACGCTGCACGCCAAGGAAAGGCCGCCTTCGGGCGGCCTTTTCATTGCCGGCTTACCAGAGCCAGTGAAAAAACCGCGTTCCCGCATCGCCGAGCTTCAACAGCACGGCGGCCCAGACAAAGGCCGATGTGAAATTGGCGATTTGAAACAATCCGTTGGGCATAGAGAAAATGCCGGCGACGAGCGGCACGGACGCGCGCAAGGGGCCGAAGAAGCGCCCGATGAAGATCGCCGCCACGCCCCAGCGCTTCACGAAGGCTTCGCCGCGCGGGATGAGATCGGGATGGCGGGAGAGCGGCCAGATATGGCCCACTGCCGGCCCCGCCTTCAACCCGATCCAGTATGACAGCCAATCGCCTGTGCCGGCACCCAAGGCGCCGGCAACGAGATAGGGCCAGAAGCTGAGATCGGCCGACACGATCAGCACGCCGATCGCGACCAGCGCCGCCCAGGCCGGGACCAGAAAGGAAATGAAGGCCAGGGATTCGCCAAAAGCCAGAGCAAAGGTAATCGGCGGGCCCCAGCCCTGGTGTATGCGCACGAAATCGATGACCTGCTGCTCAAAATTGCTGAATGTCATGGCGTGGGTCGATCCTGCCGGGCCTGTTTAGCCGGAACTGGCCGGGGGAAGCCAGAGGCGCCGCCAGCGGCTCAGCTCGGCAGCGGTGCTTCGTCTTTGGGGAAGAGGTGATTAATCACCACCAGCATCACGATCAGCAACGGCACAGCCAGAAGTGCACCGATCGGGCCCCACATCCACGACCAGAAAACCAGGGCAAGAAATACCACCAATGGGTTCAGCAGAAGCCGATAGCCCATGATCGATGGGGTAATGAAATGTCCCTCGAGCGTGGCAACCGCGAGATAGGCCAGCGGCGCGAGCAGAGCCTGGCCCAGTGTCGGAAAGCTGAGCAAGCCGACCGCGAAAAAAATGAGCTCCATCAGCAACGCTCCGAGATAAGGCACAAAATTGAGAATAAAGCCGAGCACGCCCCAGGCCAGCGGGTTGGGCAGCCCGGCGGCGAAGGCGATCGCGCATGCGGCGATGCCGACGCCGAGATTGATCACCGCGACGACGCTGAGATAGCTGGTCAGGTTGCTTTCGACGTCGTTGAGGATCCGCAGCGTCCTCAATCTCGCGTCGCGACCATCGAAGAAGGCGATCATGCTGCGGCGCATTTGCCTGCGTCCCAGTAACGCGAAGAACAGGGTCCCGAAGAAGATCACCATCTGCCCGATCGCGGGCGTCACGATTGTCACCGCCGGGCGCAGGACGGAAATGAAGCTGAAGGTCATCGTGCTGTCGGGCGTGTTGGGCAGGAGCGCTTTCTGCAAATCCTGCAAGGCCGAGAGCGGCCGGTCGAGCAGGTGCAGCTTCTGCTTAATCGCCGCGGCGAGTTGCGGCCCCTTATCGAGCGAGTCAACGATCGGCACCGAGAGCGAGACAATAATCCCATAGAAGACGGCAACGCTAAGCAGCCACAGCACCGCTGCCGAAACGACTGAGGGCACACCGAAGCGCCCGGCAAGGCTCGTCAGCGGCCCGAGCATGATCGCCAGCATGAACGCGGATATGATCGGCAACAAAATCGGGCGGCTGTAGTCGACGGCCGCACCCAGCGCAATCACGAAAATTCCGATGGTCGCCGCCTGCGCCGCGGTGCGCCAGATGGTCTCGACTTTGGTGACAGGCCTCGGATCGGTGATCACCAGCGGAAAACGGCGGCCCCGGGACGCCTTTATGAATTCCACAGGTTTCTCCCTCCATCCATCGGCGCCGTAGGTCGGCACCGCCAGAGAAGAACAACTCGCTTGGGCCCGTTTGGTTGCAGCCGGTTGACACTCGCCCGCGGCGACGCAACGATCCGGTGCTACCCGTCGTCCAACGATTCTGGCCTGTCGGCCCCGAACCGGAAATCACTATCAGAAGAGGAAACCCATGACGGTCTCGTCGCTGCTGCTGCGTGTCAGTATTGTCCTTCTCCTCCTCGGCCTCATTGTCGGCATCGGCATGGCCAGCCATCAGGACTTCACCTACGCGCCGGCGCACGCCCATCTCAATCTCATCGGCGGTGTGCTGATGTTTCTCGCCGGCCTTTATTATCGGGTGGTGCCGCAAGCCGGCGTCGGTGTCTTGGCAAAAACGCAGGCGACGTTGCATATCATCGGCGCCGTGTTCTTTCCGATCGGAATTGCCGCGGTGCTGACCAATCCGCATTTCGAGTTTTTGGCGATCATCGGTTCGCTCATCGTGCTCGCGGCCATCGGTCTGTTCGCTTTCATCATCTTCAGGACAAGCGCGTCCGCTTGAGGCGGTCGCGCCGTCCCGCTTCCGCCCTTATCCTGTCGTAGTCGGTGCGTGATTCGTACCGACTACGGCGTCACGGCGTTTCATGGCGAAAAGCAGCAAGACCAAGGCCAAGGCGAAATCCGGCGATCTGTTCGACCTGCCGGAGCCGGCGGCGCGCGTAACTGTGCGAGGCGCGGCTTCGTCGCCGCGGCGTGGCGACGTTGAATCTGGCTATACGGCCAAGCATATTGAGGTGCTCGAAGGCCTGGAGCCGGTGCGTCGGCGGCCGGGCATGTATATCGGCGGTACTGACGAAAAAGCGCTGCATCATCTGTTCGCCGAAGTGATCGACAATGCCATGGACGAAGCGTTGGCTGGTCACGCCACCTTCATCAGCGTCGAAATGGAAGCCGACGGCTTCATCACCGTTACCGATAATGGACGCGGTATTCCGGTTGATCCGCATCCGAAATTCCCAAAGAAATCCGCGCTCGAAGTCATCATGTGCACGCTGCACGCCGGCGGCAAATTCGACTCCGAGGTTTATGAGACCTCGGGCGGGTTGCACGGCGTCGGCGTCTCTGTGACCAATGCGCTATCCGAGCGCATGGAAGTCGAAGTCGCCCGCGGGCAAAAGCTCTACCGCATGGTGTTCGAGCGCGGCCAGCCGAAGAGCAAACTGATCGAAGCCGGCAAGGCGCCAAATCGCCGTGGGACTAAAATCCGTTTTCGTCCCGACCCGCAGATTTTCGGCGCCAAGGCCGCCTTCCGGCCGCAACGCATCTTCAAGATGGCGCGCTCCAAGGCCTATCTGTTCGGCGGCGTCGAAATCCGCTGGTCATGCGCCAAGGAGCTGCTGCGCGGCGTCGAGGATGTCCCCGAGCAGGAGACGTTTCACTTCCCCGGCGGCTTGAAGGATTTTCTCGCCGCCGCCATTCACAATGACACGCTTGTCCACCCGGATATTTTCACCGGCAAAGCTGGACGCACCGGCGCGCATGGCGCGGTCGAATGGGCGGTAGCCTGGACCGCCGACGCCGATGGCTTCATCTCTTCTTATTGCAACACTATCCCGACCGGCGACGGCGGCACGCACGAATCCGGCCTGCGCAGCGCCCTGACCAAGGGGTTGAAGGATCACGCCGAACGCATCGGCCAGGGCAAGCGCGCCGGCAACGTCACCAGCGACGACGTCATGGCCAGCGCGGCGGCGATGCTGTCCGTTTTCATCCGCGAGCCGGAATTCCAGGGCCAGACGAAGGACCGTCTCGCCACGGTGGAGGCAACGCGGATCGTCGAACAGAGCATCCGCGACCCCTTCGACCATTGGCTCGCGGGCAATCCGCTGCAAGCCAACCGGCTGCTCGATTTTGTCGTCGAGCGCGCCGAGGAGCGCATCCGCCGCCGACAGGAAAAGGAAATTTCGCGCAAAACCGCGGTGCGCAAGCTGCGCCTGCCGGGCAAGCTTGCCGACTGCACCAACGGCGCCGCCGAAGCATCGGAAATCTTCATTGTCGAAGGCGACAGCGCCGGCGGCTCGGCCAAGCAGGCACGCGATCGCGCCAGCCAAGCGGTGATGCCTTTACGCGGCAAAATCCTCAATGTCGCCGCCGCGGGCAAGGACAAGCTGGCGCAGAACCAGCAGCTCGCCGATCTGGTGCAGGCGCTCGGCTGCGGCACCGGGGTGCATTACCGGCAGGACGATCTGCGCTACGGCAAGGTCATCATCATGACCGACGCCGACGTGGATGGCGCGCATATCGCCTCGCTGCTCATCACCTTCTTCTACCGCGAGATGCCGAAGCTTATCGACGAGGGGCGACTTTATCTCGCGGTGCCGCCGCTCTACCGGCTCACTCACGGCGGCAAGACGATCTATGCCCGGGACGACGCGCACAAGAATGAGCTACTGAAAAAAGAATTCGCCGCCAATGCCAGGGTCGAGATCGGCCGCTTCAAGGGCCTGGGCGAGATGATGCCGAGTCAGCTCAAGGAAACCACCATGGACCCGCGGACGCGCACCCTCCTACGCATCAAGCTTTTGCCGGATGACCGCGAGGACACCGCCGATTCCGTGGAGCGGCTGATGGGGACGAAGGCCGAGGCGCGCTTCGCCTTCATCCAGGAGAAGGCGGAATTCGCTACCGAAGAATTGCTCGATGTTTGAAGTTTAACCGGCCTCCGTAATCGAAATGGCCGAGACGAACTCGGCCATGACGAGGAATAGTCTTCGTCGCGAACCTACTTGTTCGCCTCGACGATCATCGGATGGAAGCTGAACACGTCACGTGACGTCGGATCCACCGTCACCTTGACCCAGTGGATATTCGGGCTGCCGAAGGTTTGCACCCGCGTCAGGTTGGGCACAAGATGCGCCTGGTCGATCAGCGGCTTGTCGACCTTGAAGAAATGCGTGTCGCCGTGCACCAGCACCACTTGGCCGGAATAGGCCCCGGTCTCCTTCACGACAGCATCGAGAAAGGCCGTGTAACCGCTGTATTCAGGCGAGACCCTTTCGTTGACGTCGTAGGTCTCCGGCACATCGAATCCGGGGTCGCCCTGGAATGCGAGCACGATGCCGACCGCCTTGTCGGCTTTCGCTTTCTCGAAGGCCTCATGCATCCACGCGATGTTGGCGGCATCGCGTTCCTGGTATTCGGCATTGTCGGCATCGCATTGATCGCCCTTGCGCCCGCTCTTCTTGGTGCAATCCTTCTCGTCCAACACTTTATTGTTGTTGCTGCCCGGGATGTTCAGGCCGACGAACATCACGCCGCCACGCGAGAACATCACGTTCTCGGAAAATTTTTCGCCCGGCTTGGCCTGGTGCTCGAGCGGCATGGTTTCCATGCCGAAGCTCTCCGGCTTGGCGAACATGGTCTTGCGTAGATGGTCCAGGCGTTCGAGATTGTTGTAACCGCCGTTGTTCAGGCGGTGGCAGTCGGTCCATTCATTGTCGCCGGGGACATAGACCGCCGGCTTCTTCAGCGAATTGAACATCTTGATCGCGCTCGGAAACACGTCATCGGTGCATTTCGAACTGCCGTCCTTGATATCGCCGTCGTAGATCGAAAAAGCGATATCCGAGGCATTCATGTCGGCAATCAAGGCTGGGATTTTCGGCTCATCCTTGTCCTTGGCGTAAGGCATGTCGCCCCACAGCGCGAAGGAGAAGGTGTTTTGCTGAGCCAGAGCAATCGGAGACAAGCCGAGAACTGCGGCGATTGCGCCGGCGGCGACGATCGCGGCGGCGCTCAATATATGAATGTGAGTGCGAATGGGCATGGATGCCTCCCTTAGGCGGGTCAATATTGCCGCAAATAGCCGGGCTGCGTGACGGTGATGCGACACGAGCACGAGCCACCCCCCTTTATTCGGCGGGCGACGGCTCGGCCGCCTTTCTTCGGAGGCCGCGCGGATTCGGTGAGCGCGTTGGCGGCATAATGCGGAGGGGGCCCATGCGCCGGAAAGCCTTGACTGACCGGGGCATTCGCGCAAAACCGGGCGGGAAATTTGCGATCTCGGCAGCCCATCCGGCGGAGCGGCCCCATCAGCGAAGGAAGTGAGCTTCATGCACGAAGTCACCAATAAAACCCATTGGCATGAACCCGCAGGCGGCAGAAAAGCCGGTTTCGGCGAATTTGGCCGGCCGAAGACACCCTATGACGTGTTCATGGAATCCGAAGGCATCCCCATTTTCCGCGGGTTGGGCTGCAGGCGCGCGCAGGACCTTCCCATGCAGCCGTGGAAACGCATGGGCGGACGCGGCACCTACGTTCAGCTCTACGGCACCGAAACCAAATGGGGCTGTTACGTCGTCGAAGTGCCCGGCGCCGGCGCGCTCAATCCGGAAAAGCACATGTACGAGGAAATCTTTCTCGTGCTCGAAGGGCGCGGCACCACCGAGGTCTGGCTCGACAACGACAGCAAGCGTCACGTCTTCGAATGGCAGCAGGGCTCGATGTTCTCGATCCCGATGAATGCCAATCACCGCATCGTCAATGCCAGTTCCAGCCCGGCTATCCTGCTCGCTGGCACCACCGCGCCGAACGTGTTGAACATGATTAACAACGTCGAGGCGGTATTCAACAACCCCTTCCGATTTACCGACCGCTTCAGCGGCGCCGACGATTTCTACAAATACAAAGACGATGTCGAGCCGGATCCGGTACGCGGCCTTGCTATGCGGCGAACCAATTTCATCCCCGACGTGATCAATTGCGATCTGCCGCTCGACAACCGCCGCTCGCCGGGTTGGCGCCGCGTCGAGCCCTTCATGACCAACAATCAGTTCTATTTCTGGATTGGTCAGCACGAGAACGGCCGTTATTCAAAGGCGCATGCGCATACTTCGGCGGCGGTGCTCATCTGCCTGAAGGGCAAGGGCTATACCTATTCGTGGCCGGAGCGCGACGGCGTCACCCCGTGGAAGGATGGCAAGACCGAAAATATCAAGCGCGTCGATTATGAGTTCGGCGGCATGGTCACGGCGGCTCCCGGCGGCGCGCGCTGGTACCATCAACACTTCGGCGCCTCAAAAGACCCGCTGCGGCTAACAGCCTGGTTCGGGCCGTTCAATCCCGGCCGCGAGCCCGGTCCGCCCGGCGAGAAGCATACCGATTATACCGGACGCGACATTCCCGAGGGCGGCACCGCCATCCCTTATTGGATGGAAGATCCCTATATCCGCAAGGAGTACGAGGAGAAGCTGGTAAAGGAAGGCGTCGAGAGCCGCATGCGGCCGGAATATTACGACAAGAACTACAAGGGCCCGCTGCCGACGGAATAAGGCGCAGAAGCAACGAGCAAACGTCATGGCCGGGCTTGTCCCGGCCATCCACGTCTAAAGTAAGGACGTGGATGCCCGCGGCGCGCGCCGGCACGACGATGGGGAACTGAGATGCCGGTCGAAGAAACCGAGAGCGGGCGCGTTTATTTTTCCAGCGCCGGACGTTCGCTGGAAGGCGAGGATGAAATTTGCATTCTCAGCGTCGGCGTCGACATCGGCTCCTCGACGTCGCATCTGGTTTTTTCCCGTATCGTGTTGGAGCGGCTCGACAGCCGTTACGTCGTCACCCAGCGGGAAACCTTCTATCAATCCGACATTCTGCTGACGCCGTATACCTCGGGCGAGGAAATCGACGCCGAGGCTCTTGGTGCTTTCATCAGGCAGCAATATCGCGACGCACAGGTCGATCCCGATGAGATCGATACCGGCGCGCTGATCCTTACCGGCGTCGCCGTGCGCCGCCGCAATGCCCGTAAGATCGGTGAGCTGTTTGCCGGCCAGGCCGGCAAGCTGGTGGCGGTCAGCGCCGGCGACAGCCTGGAAACTGTAATGGCCGCGTTCGGCTCCGGCGCCGCGGCGCGGTCCATCCGCGATAACTCGACGGTGATGAACGTCGACATCGGCGGCGGTACCTCGAAGATTGCGGTCTGCGTCGAGGGCAAGGTCGTCGCGCTGACCGCCGTCGACGTGGGCGCGCGGCTTTTCTGCTTCGACGAGGCCGGACGTATCGCACGGATCGAGGAGGCCGGCCGCCGCTTCGCCAAGTCGCTCGGGATCGATCCGCAAGCCGGCCACGCTTTGCCGCCGCAAGCCGCCGAAAAACTT
Source organism: Xanthobacteraceae bacterium (assembly GCA_035652315.1). Classification (GTDB taxonomy): domain Bacteria; phylum Pseudomonadota; class Alphaproteobacteria; order Rhizobiales; family Xanthobacteraceae; genus CANKHA01. The sequence goes on from DASREA010000085.1 coordinate 23,666, forward strand.
GCCTCGCGCATGGCCGACCGCTTGTTCGAGGCGCTGCGCGGAGAGACCCCGGTCGAGGCCGGCGCGCCGCTGTTGCGGCTCGAGCCCCTCGCCTATCGCGCCAAGATCGACGAAGTCACCTTTTCCGGCGGTGTCTCTGAATTCATCTATGGTCGCGAAAAAGAATCCTTTGGCGACCTCGGTCCGCTGCTCGCCGCCGAAATCCGCAAGCGCGTCGAGGGCTGGGCACCGCGCATCGAAGCCCCCGATCAGGGCATTCGCGCCACCGTCATCGGTGCCTCGCAATATACGACCCAGGTGAGCGGCACGACGATCTTCGTCTCGCCGCTGGAGACATTGCCGCTACGCAACGTCCCGGTGATCGCGCCGGCCCTGCCTTTTGCCGAGACAATCGACGCCAAGGCCATCGCCGCCTCGATCGCGCAGGCGCTGCGCCAACTCGATCTCGCCAGCGGCGAGAGCCCGGTGGCGATGTTCGTGCCCTGGCGTGGATCAGCCACCTTCCAGCGCATCGATGCCTTCTGCCGCGGCGCTGCCGAAGGCCTCAAGCCGGTGCTGGCGCACGGACATCCTCTGGTTCTCGCCGGCGATGGCGACGTCGGCGGTCTTCTGGGCATCCACTTGCGCGAGGAAATGCGCCTTCCCAACGCCATCGTCTCTATCGACGGCCTGGAGCTGAAGGAATTCGATTACATCGATATCGGCGCCATGATGGAAAACTCCGGCTCGGTGCCGGTCGTGATCAAATCCCTGGTGTTTCCCACCACCGCCGGACTCGGTCAGGATTGGCAGCCGGATTCGCGCAAAACGGCCGTCACATCCTGACGATTTCATGAAAAAGATTAAGCATTAATGCGGCTTGCCGCCATGGCGCCGCATTGACTTTGGGTCGCGCGTGCTTATGTTCCGAAGCAGCGATCGAACAAACAGATTCGACCGCCTCGTTTCCGTGCATTGCCGTTCGCTTTCATCCGGCGCGGACCGGGCGGTCCTCACTGAGGTTGTATGCCGTTTTCGCACCTTGGCCTTTCGGAAAAGGTCCTCGCCTCCATCAAGGCGGCCGGTTATCCCGCCCCGACCCCAATCCAGGAACAGGCCATTCCGCACGTGCTCGCACGGCGCGACGTTCTCGGCATCGCGCAGACCGGCACCGGCAAGACCGCCGCTTTCGTGCTGCCCATGCTCAATCTGCTGGAGCAAGGCCGCGCACGGGCGCGCATGCCACGCACGTTGATTCTGGAGCCGACCCGGGAGCTCGCGGCGCAGGTGCAGGATCACTTCATCAAATACGGTGCCAAACATAAGCTGAATGTCGCGCTGCTGATCGGCGGTGTGTCCTTTGAGGATCAGGATTCCAAGCTAATGCGCGGCGTCGATGTCCTGATCGCGACGCCCGGCCGGCTGCTCGATCACTTCGAGCGCGGGCGCCTGCTGCTCAGCGGCGTCGAGCTCCTGGTCGTCGACGAGGCTGACCGCATGCTCGATATGGGTTTCATTCCCGACATCGAACGCATCGGCAAGCTGGTGCCCTTCACGCGGCAAACGCTGTTTTTCACCGCGACGATGCCACCCGAGATCCAGCGCATTGCCGACACCTTCCTGCATAATCCGGTACGCGTCGAGGTTTCACGTCCCGCGACCACGGCGGCGACGATCACCCAGTTGCTCGTGGCCAGTGGCCGCGAGCCGCACGAGAAGCGCGAAGCGCTGCGGGCGCAGATCCGTTCCGCGGAAAAATTCAAGAACGCCATCATTTTTTGCAATCGCAAGCGCGAGGTCGCCCTCCTGCATCGTTCGTTGGTCAAGCATGGTTTCAACGCCGTGGCGCTGCATGGCGACATGGACCAGGCGGCGCGCATGGCGGCTCTGGAGTCGTTTCGGAAAGGCGAGACCAAGCTGCTCGTCGCCTCCGACGTCGCCGCACGGGGACTCGATATTCCTGAGGTCAGCCACGTCTTCAATTTCGACGTGCCGCACCATCCCGACGATTATGTGCACCGTATCGGCCGCACTGGCCGCGCCGGCCGCACCGGGACGGCGATAACGGTGGTCACGCCTGCTGACCATAAGGCGGTGGCAGCCATCGAAAAGCTCACCGGACAAGCGATCCCATGGTCGGGCCAGCCCGGCGCCGCGGAAAGCCGGGAATCGCGCCACGGTGGCAAATCGCGGCGCCATGGCCGTCATGACTCGCAGCCCCGCAGTAAGACGAAAGCCGTGCCGCCTCCCGCGCCACGTGCCGAAAGTGCGCAGCCACATCGCGGTCCGGAGCCCGCGTCCAGTCGCAATGACGGGGGGTCGGGCGCGCATCTTCCCGCCTTCTTATTCCGGCCCATTCGGGTGAAAGCCTGAAATCGGCGGAATTAACGTCCTTTTTGCGCGGCGTTTACGCCCGATTCACCCTCCGATTCTAGGATTGCCGACCTTGGCTGCCGCTTGCGGTAGCTGACGGGGATTGGAGCTCGCCCGCGGACGGCGGGGGGTACTGCATGAGCGGGCAGCCTAACGACGAGCACGAGCGCAGTTTTGCGTTCGCGAAGGTGGCGTTTGGCCAGATTCGCGCTTTGCGCCACTCGGCTTCGCCGCGCAATTACAAAATCTGGTACACCTACGCGACCGGATACAATCCGGAGCTCAATGCAGATATCAATAAGCTGCTGGAGAAAAATGGCCAGGTTACCGAGGCCGATCTCGAGCGCATCTTCGACACTTATCTCTCCTCCAACCGCCTGAGTCGGCATCTCGACCAAATCGGCGTCCAGGTCCGCGATGAGATCGAGCAGGTGATGTCGATGATCGAGGCGGCTGCCGGTTCCGCCACAACCTACAAGGCAAACCTGGCGGGAATGAGCGAGCAGCTCGGCGCGGCGAAGGATCGCGAGGGATTGCGCGCCATCGTCGAAACTCTGGTGCACACCGCCAAGGAGATGGAGCAGAGCAACAAGGCGCTGGAAGCACGGTTATCCGCGTCGAAGCAGGAAATCAATCAGCTCCAGGCCAACCTGGAAACCGTCCGCCACGAAAGCTTGACCGATCCGCTGACGACCCTGGCGAACCGCAAATATTTCGATCAGGCCCTGGAGAAGGCAATCGGGGACGCAATGATCAAGCGGGAGCCGTTGTCGCTGATGCTCACCGATATCGACCACTTCAAGAATTTCAACGACAGCTTCGGTCATCTTACCGGTGACCAGGTGCTCCGCCTCGTGGCGCAGACCGTGAAGAACAATGTCAAGGGCCAGGACATCGCCGCGCGTTATGGTGGCGAGGAATTCGCCATCGTGCTGCCGAACACGATTTTGCGGTCGGCCACCACCGTCGCCGACCATATCCGCCGCGCGGTGATGGCCAAGCAGTTGATGAAGCGCTCGACGCACGAGCAGCTCGGCCGCATCACGATCTCGATCGGCGTGGCGGCCTTGCGGGACGGCGAGACGCCGCAATCCCTGATCGCGCGCGCCGATGCCTGCCTTTATGCCGCCAAGCATGCCGGCCGCAACCGCGTGATCTGCGAAGCCGATCCGGAGGCCGCGGCGCCGCCCGCCAGTGAAGTGGCCTAGGCCGGCGCGTCTTTTTCCGCCGGCGCGAGTTGTACGGATTCGCCGCAGCCGCAGGCGGAAACCTGGTTTGGATTGTTGAAGACGAATTGCGCCGCCAGCTTGTCGGTCTTGAAATCCATCTCCGTACCGAGCAGGAACATGATCGCCTTGGGATCGACGAGGATGCGTACACCCTTGTCCTCGACCACTTCGTCATGCGGGCCGGCGGCCGTGGCGTATTCCATGGTATAGGTCATCCCGGCGCAACCGCCGTTCTTCACCCCGACGCGCACGCCGAGAATAGAGCCATCGGCCTTGGCCATGACTTCCTTGATGCGCGCCGCGGCGGCGTCGGTCAGCCGCATCACTTGAGGTTTCGGTCGCACGCTAGCCATTTCTTGTCGTCTCCCGCCGGCATTGATCCGGCACATTCACAATGTAGGCTTTATCGGCCTTAACACAACGTCACCACATATTCAGCGTGACCCGCGCCTCATCCGACATGCGACTCGGATCCCATGGCGGGTCCCAGACCACGTTGACTTTGACCGGTCCAACGCCGGCGATGCTCGACAGCGCGTTTTCCACCATCTGCGGTAACTCCTGGGCCGCGGGGCAGCTCGGGGCCGTCAGGGTCATGTCCACAGTCACGCCGCGATCGCCGCCAATGTCGATCTTGTAGATCAGCCCAAGCTCGTAGATATCGGCGGGAATTTCCGGGTCGTAGACGGTCTTCAACGCCGCGACGACATCATCCGTCAGCCGGTCTAGTTCGTCCGCCGGCAGCGCGGAAGACTTATCGGGCGGCGCTGAAGCATCCGGCGCGAGCGGTGCTGAGGACGCAGCGTCCTTGTTTTCCGTCTCGTCGCTCATGCGAAGAAATCCTGCGCTTTAATGAGCGCTTGCGCCAGCGCGTCCACTTCGGACTGGGTGTTATAGAGCGCGAAGGAAGCGCGGCACGTCGCGCTGAGGCCATAACGCGCCAATAGCGGCATGGTGCAATGGGTGCCCGCGCGCACCGCCACGCCATTTCGGTCAATGACTGTCGCCACATCATGGGGATGCGCGCCTTTCATCTCGAAGGAAATAATTGCCCCTTTTTCCTTCGCCGTGCCGATGATGCGCAGCGAGTTGATCTCGCGCAACCGGTCCTGTGCATAGCCGAGAAGCGATGATTCGTGGGCCTTGATGCGCACGCGGCCGATGGAGTTGACGTAGTCAATCGCCGCCCCGAGCCCGATCGCCTGGGCGATGGCCGGCGTGCCGGCCTCGAATTTGTGCGGCGGATCGCCATAGGTGATGCGGTCTTCGTAGACGTCCCGGATCATTTCGCCGCCGCCGTTGAACGGCGGCATGGCCGTCAGATGTTCGTATTTCCCGTAAAGGACGCCGATGCCCGTGGGACCATAGAGCTTGTGGCCGGTGAAGGCGTAGAAATCGCAATCGATATCCGACACGTCCACGTCGAGATGCACCGCCGCCTGGCTGCCGTCCACCAGCACCGGAATGCCGCGGGCATGCGCCAGCCGCACCACCTCCTTTACCGGGACGATTGTGCCGAGCGCGTTCGACATCTGCGTGATCGCCACCATCTTGGTGCGTGAGCCGAGCAGCTTCTCGAATTCATCGAGCAGAAAATTGCCGTCGTCGTCGATCGGCGCCCACCGGATCACCGCACCCTGGCGCTCGCGGAGAAAGTGCCAAGGAACGATGTTCGAGTGGTGCTCCATGATCGAGAGCACGATCTCGTCGCCGGCCTGGATGCGCTCGCGGCCGAAGGTGGCGGCGACGAGATTGATCGCCTCAGTGGCATTGCGGGTGAAAATAATCTCCTCGCGGCGCGGCGCGTTGAGGAAGGCGCGCACCTTGTCGCGCGCACCTTCATAGGCTTCCGTCGCCGCATTGGCGAGATAATGCAGCCCGCGATGCACATTGGCGTATTCGGATGTATAGACCTTGCGCATCCGCTCCAGCACCGCGGTCGGCTTCTGCGCCGACGCGGCGTTGTCGAGATAGACGAGCGGCTTGCCATAGACCTGCGTCGCCAGGATGGGGAAATCCTCGCGGATGCGGTTGACGTCATAGCTGCCATTGCCCACTGCGGGATGCATGGTCAACTCCGCGTCGCCACCCAGGCGGCGACCGCCTCCATCAGCACCTCGCGCAGCCCGGCATGCTCGATGCCTTCCACCGCCTCGCCGACGAAGGACTGAATCAACAGCGCCTCGGCTTCCGACTGCGGAATGCCGCGCGCCTTCAGATAAAACAGCAAATTCTGATCGAGCGCGCCGGCAGTCGCGCCATGACCGCATTGCACGTCGTCGGCGAAAATCTCCAGCTCCGGCTTGTTGGTCGCCTCGGCGCGCTCCGACAACAGCAGCGCCTGCGTCATCATCTTGGCGTCTGTTTTCTGCGCGCCGGGGCGCACCGTGATCTTGCCCTGAAAGATACTGCGGCCCTCCCCGTCGGCCACCGCCTTGAACAACTCGCGGCTCTGACAGCCGCCCACGGCATGATCGACGACCAGCGTATTGTCCGCATGCTGCCGCCCATTGAGCAGGCTCACGCCGCGAATGCCCGCTACCGTTTCTGCTCCGGCAAAATGCAGGAACATCTGGTTGCGCACCGCCGCGCCGCCGGTGAGGAAGCTGAAGGCGTTAAAGCGCGCCTGCGCGCCGACGGCGGCCATCAGCGAGGAGACGTGCAGCGCCTTAGCTCCTTCCCCGATCAGCTTCACATGGTCCACATGCGCCCTGTCACCCACTTTAAGTTCCAGCGCGGTATTGACCTGATAATCCGTATCCTCGTCGCCCTCGTGACTTTCGATCAGCATGGCGCGCGCGCCCTCTTCCACCACGACCAGGGAGCGGGTGAACAGCGACATGGGGGTGTCCGAATTGAAGAAGACCAGATGCAGCGGCCGCTCCGTGGCGGCGCCGGCGGCAACGTGGATCACCGCGCCATCGCCCATCAGGGCGGTGTTCAGCGCCACCGCCGCGTCATCGACGGCGACCACGTTGCCGATCTGTGGGGTCAAGGAATCGCTGCCCGCCAGCGCCTGTGCCATGGAGCGGATGCTCAGCCCTTTTTCCAGGCCGGCGAGATCGGAAAGCTCGCAAACGAAAGCGCCGTTGACGAAAACAATGCGCCGGCTTTCTACGTCACCAATGACGCTGCCGGCGGTCTTGGCGCGGGCCTTGTCGGCAGCATCCGGCGGCGGCGCCAACGGCTTGGCGTCGCGCATCAGCGCGCGCAAGTCGGTATATTTCCATTCCTCGACGCGCCGATGCGGTAGGCCGTGCGCGTCGAAGCGGCTGAAGGCAAGCTCGCGCAATGCGGCGACCGTGCCGTTTCCCGGAAGCTTGTTTTTGACCGCCGCAAAAGTATTGGCCAGCCCCAACTCGGCTGCGGTCTTTACCGGTTTGACTTCGACATTCATCGCAAATCTTTTTCCCTGTCATTCCGGGACGGCCCGCGGGGCTGGACCCGGAATCCAGAAGCAAATACGGAGCTTGCGTCTAGAATCCAGACTCGCCGCTTCGCGGCGCCGCGGAATGACAAATAGGCGCGCATCACACCATCTCGTCCTGATATTCGGCATAGCCGCGCGCTTCCAGTTCCAGCGCCAGATCTTTGCCGCCGCTCTTCACCACGCGGCCTTTCGACAGCACATGCACCACATCCGGCACGATGTAATTGAGCAGCCGCTGGTAGTGGGTGATGACGATCATCGATCGCTGCGGCGAGCGCAGGCGATTGACGCCGTCGGCGACCACGCGCAGCGCATCGATATCGAGGCCGGAATCGGTCTCGTCCAGCACCGCCAGGCGCGGCTCCAGCAGTGCCATTTGCAACACCTCGTTGCGCTTCTTTTCACCGCCGGAAAAACCGACATTCACCGCGCGGCGCAGCATCTCCTGGTCGATGCCGAGCCTGCCAGCCACCTCGCGCACGCGTTTGAGAAACTCCGGCGTGGACAGCTCCGGCTCGCCGCGCCGCTTGCGCTGTGCATTGAGCGCGGTGCGCAAGAAAGTCATCGACGCGACGCCGGGAATTTCCAAGGGATATTGAAAGGCGAGAAAAACGCCCTTGGCGGCGCGCTCGTCCGGCTCCATGGCCAATAGGTCTTCGCCATCGAGCAGCACCTGACCCTGCGTCACCGTGTAGCCGGGCTTGCCCGCCAGCACATAAGCCAGCGTCGACTTGCCGGAGCCATTCGGGCCCATGATGGCGGCGACCTGACCCTTCTCGACCGTCAGATTGACGCCGTTGAGGATCTTCTTGCCGTCCACCTCGGCATGCAGGTTCTTGATTGCGAGCAGCGGCATCTTACCCAACGCTTCCTTCCAGCGAGATCGAGATCAGCTTCTGTGCCTCGACGGCAAATTCCATCGGCAGTTGTTGCAGCACGTCCTTGACGAAGCCGTTGACCACCAACGCCACCGCCTCCTCGGCGGAAAGCCCCCGCTGGCGGCAATAGAACAGCATTTCCTCGGAGATTTTCGATGTGGTCGCCTCGTGCTCGAACACCACCGAGGCATTCTTCGCCTCGATATAGGGCACGGTGTGCGCGCCGCATTTGTCGCCGATGAGAAGCGAGTCGCAGTTGGTGAAATTGCGCGCGCCAGTGGCTTTGCGATGCGTGGTCACAAGGCCGCGATAGGTATTGTTGGAATGCCCGGCGGCGATACCCTTGGAGATGATGCGGCTCGAGGTGTTCTTGCCGAAGTGCCACATCTTGGTGCCGCTATCCACCTGCTGATGGCCGTTGGAGATAGCGATCGAGAAGAATTCGCCGCGCGAATTGTCGCCGCGCAGAATGCAGCTTGGATATTTCCAGGTGATCGCTGAGCCGGTCTCGAGCTGCGTCCAGGAAATTTTCGAGCGCGGGCCGCGGCACTCGCCGCGCTTGGTGACGAAATTGTAGACACCGCCCTTGCCTTGCGCGTCGCCCGGATACCAGTTCTGGATGGTGGAATATTTGATCTCGGCATCGTCGAGCGCGATCAGCTCGACCACCGCGGCATGAAGCTGGTTCTCGTCGCGCGACGGCGCCGTGCACCCTTCAAGGTAGCTGACATAGGAACCCTTGTCGGCGATGATCAGCGTGCGCTCGAATTGGCCGGTCTTCTGCTCGTTGATGCGGAAATAGGTGGACAACTCCATCGGGCAGCGCACGCCCGGCGGCACGTAGACGAAGGAGCCGTCGGAAAACACTGCGGCATTCAGCGTGGCGAAGAAATTATCGGTGATCGGCACCACAGTGCCGAGATATTGCCTCACAAGCTCCGGATGCTTCTGCAAGGCTTCGGAGATCGGCATGAACAGCACGCCGGCCTTGGCCAGTTCTTCCTTGAAAGTGGTGGCGACGGAAACGGAATCGAACACCGCGTCCACCGCCACGCGCGAACGCGTGCCGTCTTCGCGTTCGACGCCGGCGAGAATTTCCTGCTCACGCAGCGGAATGCCGAGTTTCTCGTAGGTTTTGAGAATTTCCGGATCGACGTCCTCGAGCGACTTCAGCGCCTTCTTCTTCGGCGCGGAGTAATAATAGATATCCTGATAATCGATCGGCCCGTACTTCACCTTGGCCCATTTCGGCTCGCGCATGGTGAGCCAGCGGCGAAAGGCCTCAAGACGCCATTCCAACATCCATTCCGGCTCATTCTTCTTGGCCGAAATGAAGCGGACGGTATCCTCGTTCAGTCCTTTCGGAGCCTTTTCGGATTCGATATCGGTGACGAAACCGTACTTATATTGGTCCACGTCGATACGGCGGACCTTCTCGACGGTCTCTTGTGCTGCCGGCATTCTTCCCTCCGCTCACGGTTTCAAGGACCGCGGGTTGGATCAGTCGGTTATGGTCGGTTGTCGCGCCGGATAATCACCCTTTTGCGATGCCTTTAGGCGGCCATACCCCGTCCCTTAAGTAATGCGCTTGTAACGCTAATCCAAGCGGCGATGAAGCGTTCGATATCCCTTTCGGTGCTGCTCCAGCCGAGGCTGATCCTTATGCCGCCCCTGGCGAGGTCCGCCGGCACGCCCATGGCTGTAAGCACATGGGATGACTGTACTTTTCCCGACGAACAGGCGGCCCCCGAAGACACCGCGAAACCCTCCAAATCGAGCGCAATCACGGCGGTTTCGGCTTTCATGCCCGGCACCGCCAGAAGCGTCGTATTGGGCAGCCTCTCGACCTCGTGACCGAAGATTAGCGCCTGCGGCGTCGCCTCCTTCAGACCGGCTTCCAGCCGATCGCGCAGGGCGCGCAAGCGCGTCGCTTCGGTGGGCAACGAAGCGGCCGCAGCTTCGGCGGCGGCGCCAAATCCGGCGATCGCCGCGACGTTTTCCGTGCCTGCTCGCAGGCCGCGTTCCTGCCCGCCACCTCGGATGAGTGGTTCCGGCCGCAAGGCCTCCTCGCGGCGGATTAACGCCCCGGCGCCTTTGGGACCGCCGAGCTTGTGGGCGGAGACCGTCAGCAAATCGGCACCCAATTCGCCGATGTCGCACCGCAGTCTGCCGGCGAGCTGCACCGCATCCACGTGCAACAAGCCTCCCACTTCATGCGCCATTGCCGCGACTTCAGAGATCGGTTGAACGACCCCGGTCTCGTTGTTGGCAGCCATGATTGAGAGCAGCACGGGCTCGCCCCGGGCCGCCAGATCGGCAAGCCGCGCCTTGAGTGCCCACCGGTCGATGACACCCTGCGCGGTGACCGGCACGGTTTCGACCGCTTCGGGCGCGAAGCGCCCTCCGGCGCGCACCGAAGCGTGCTCGATGGCCGAGATCAGAAGCCGGCTGCGGGGCGGCTTGCCGCCACCGAGATTTGGCGTCAGCGCCAGCATGTTTGCTTCGCTGCCGCTCGAGGTGAAAGTCACGTTCCTCGGCTCGGCGGCGGTGAGCCTTGCCACGGCCGCGCGCGCATCTTCCACCAGCCGCCGCGCGGCGCGGCCTTCGGCGTGGATCGACGACGGATTGCCAGAGCAATCGAGCGCGGCGGCCATGGCCGCACGCGCCTCCGGCCGCAGCGGCGCGGTCGCGTTCCAGTCCAGATAGCTCCGCTCGGTCATCTTCTTCCTGAGCCGCAAAGACATGCGCCGGACCGCTGATAATACTTGCGTTTTGCCCCGGCGGTCATGATATGAAAAGACCTCGGCGGGCGCCGCAAGACTGCGGTTCCTGGTTGGCCGCGTGCCAAAAATTAGAATAGTTCCAGATACTTACGTGCGCCTTGAGCCGCCGTCAAGGACGCTTTGCCGCGCGAGCTGAGGTACGAATCGATGCCTGAAGTCATTTTCACCGGTCCCGCCGGGCGGCTCGAGGGCCGCTATCATCCTTCGCGTCAAAAGAACGCCCCGATCGCGATCATCCTGCATCCGCATCCGCAGTTCGGCGGCACGATGAATCATCCGATCGTCTATCAGCTCTACTATGCCTTCGCGCACCGGAATTTCTCGGTGCTGCGTTTCAATTTCCGCGGCGTCGGCCGCAGCCAAGGCAGCTTCGACCATGGCGCCGGCGAATTGTCCGACTCCGCGGCCGCGCTCGATTGGGCGCAGACGATCAATCCGGAAGCGCGCAGCTGCTGGATCGCGGGATTTTCTTTCGGCGCCTGGATCGGCATGCAGCTTCTGATGCGGCGTCCGGAGGTCGAAGGCTTCATTTCGGTCGCGCCGGAAGCCAACCGCTACGATTTTTCTTTCCTTGCGCCCTGCCCGTCCTCGGGGCTGATCATCCACGGCGATAAGGACATCGTGGCCCCGCACAAGGACATCACCACCCTGGTCGACAAGCTGAAGACGCAAAAGGGCATCGTCATCGACCAGAAGGTCGTGCCCGGCGCCAACCACTTCTTCGACGGCAAGATCGAACCGCTGATGACGGCGGTCAGTGCCTATCTCGACAAACGCCTCGGCACCGCGGGCCGCAAGGCCGGCGCGGCCTGATCACGGCCTCGCCACTACGCCGCCGGTCATCGGCCGCGGCACACCGGTCGTTCCGGGAAAGGTGATTGGCAGCCCTTTCAGCGAACGCACCGCGAGATAAGCGAAAGCCTGCGCTTCCAGCGCATCGATCGACCAGCCGACCGCGCTGCCGGTTTCCACCGAGGCCGGGGCCAGGCGCTCGCGCAGCATGCGCACGAGCGTCGGATTATGCGCGCCGCCGCCGGCCACGATCCAGCTGCGCGGCGGTTTCGGCAGACGCGGCACGATGCGCGCCACCGCCGCGGCGGTCAGCGCCGAGAGCGTCGCGGCCCCATCCGCCACCGACAGATCCGGCAGCCCGACATTGGCCAGCGCGAAATCGTTGCGATCGAGCGATTTCGGATAAGGCGCATCGAAAAAAGGATGGGCGAGAACGCGGTCGACGAAAGCCTTGTCGACACGACCTCGCGCCGCCTGATCGCCGTCGCGATCGAGCGGCAGGCCGGTGCGCGCGCGCATGAAGTCGTCGATCAGCGCGTTTCCCGGACCCGTATCGCAAGCCAGCGGATCTTTGTCGCCCTCGACATAGGTCACGTTGGCGACCCCGCCGATATTGAGCACGGCGATCGGCCCCGGCCGCTCAAGCTTTTGCGCGATCGCGCGATGAAAGACCGGGACGAGGGGCGCCCCCTGCCCGCCGGCGGCGACATCGGCGGCGCGGAAATCATGCACCACCGGAATTCCCAGGCGCTTGGCCAGGCTCACGCCGTCGCCGATCTGCACGGTGAGACCGGCCTGCGGCTTGTGCAGCACCGTCTGTCCGTGAAAACCAACCGCAGCCACCGAAGCCGGATCGATTCGATGCCTCTGCAGCAAGCCGGCCGCGACCTCGCCGTGAACCTTAGTGACGAAGGCCTCGGCCTTGGCGATAACAGCGGGACGTTGACCGCGCTCGGTCAGCGTGGCGCCAAGGGCCAGCGCCTCGCGGAGCAACTCCGCCTCGCGCCTCGAATAAGGCCGGTATCCGGTCGGTCCTAAGCGATTGACCTGCTCGCCATCGGTCTCGACCAGCGCCACGTCGACACCGTCGAGCGAGGTGCCGCTCATCATACCGATAGCAGTGAGGCTGGTCATGGCCCAACGGTCCGGTTCAAGCGTCCAGTTGAATCGAGCGCCGGACCTGTTACACCACCGGCCACGTCCCTCGATAAGCCAAAGCCATGACGGCCTACAAGTCCGACTTCCTCAACACGCTGGAGAGCCGTGGTTTCATCCATCAGCTCTCCGACGCCGAAGCGCTGGATGCCAAGGCCGCCGCCGGGGCGATCACCGCCTATGTCGGCTTCGATGCCACGGCGCCCAGCCTGCATATCGGCAACCTGTTGTCGATCATGATGCTGCGCTGGCTGCAGAAGTCGGGCCATCGCCCCATCGCGCTGATGGGCGGCGGCACGAGCAAGATCGGCGACCCTTCCGGCAAGGACACAGCGCGCTCGCTGCTCACCGAGCAGCAGATCGCCGCGAATATTGCCTCGATCCGCACGGTCTTTTCCCGCTTCCTCGATTTCAAGGCCGGCGCGCTGATGGCCGACAATGCCGAGTGGCTCGATCGCCTGCCTTACATACCGTTTCTGCGCGAGGTCGGCCGTCACTTCACCATCAACCGCATGCTCACTTTCGATTCGGTGAAGCTGCGGCTCGAGCGCGAGCAGCCGCTGACCTTCCTCGAATTCAATTACATGATCCTTCAGGCTTACGATTTCGTCGAATTGTACAAACGCCATGGCTGCGTCCTGCAAATGGGCGGCTCCGACCAATGGGGCAACATCGTCAACGGCATCGAGCTCGGCCGCCGTATGCTTGACGTACAGCTTTTCGCGCTGACCACGCCGCTGCTCACCACCGCTTCCGGCGCCAAGATGGGCAAGACCGAAAGCGGGGCGGTGTGGCTCAATGCCGACATGATGAGCCCGTATGACTATTGGCAATTTTGGCGCAACACCGAGGACGCCGACGTGGTTCGCCTGCTCAAACTCTTCACCGAGCTTCCGCTGCCGGAAATCGGCCGGCTGGCTGTCCTCAAAGGCCAGGAGATCAATGAGGCGAAGAAAATTCTGGCGACCGAAGCAACCGCGCTGCTGCACGGCCGCGCCGCGGCGGAGGAAGCCGAGCGCACCGCTCGCACGACTTTCGAGGCCGGCGGCATCGCCGCCGCGTTACCGAGCTTCGAAATCCCACGCCGCGAACTTGAACGCGGGTTTGGCGTCCTTACCGCCTTTGTGAAGAGCGGCCTGGTCGCATCGAGCAGCGAAGCGCGGCGCCAGATCAAGGGCGGCGGGCTCAAGGTCAACGACAAGACCGTGACCGACGAGCGAATGCTGCTGACCCCCAACGATTTTACTGCCGAAGGCGTGATTAAGCTTTCGCTCGGAAAGAAGCGGCACCTGCTGCTGAAGTCCAGCTAGGCAGGATGCAAGGCGCGTCCCAATCTAGCGCAGCACCTCGAAGTCGCTGTCCTTAGTGTTGCGGAATTCGAAGAACTTACGCAAAAGCCCGGGCGCCACCGCCGATAGAGGATTGACATTCAATCGCGGCGCGCTCGGCCGCCCCACCACTTCATAGGTGACGCCCAGGAGTCCCTCGTTGCTGCCGCCGAGGAAGAAGCCGACGATCGGAATTTGGCCGAACACGTTGTTGAGCTGATAGAGCGGAACGAACGATCCGCTGAGGTGCACTTCGTCGGCATCGTAATTGATGTGGCCGTCGATGGTCGCGCCGATCAGGCCCTGCACGACGCCGTCATGAATTTGCAATTGCCCGGGCATGCGGGTGAATTGCGCGCGCATGCGCGAAAACTTGACGCCCTGCTGGGCGCCGTTCGGCGCGCCAGCGACAAGCCGCTCCAGCGCCGCCTCGCCGCGAATGGAAAAATCCTTGATGCTCAAGATACCATCCTGTGGCGCGGGATTGCTGCTCGGCGCATCCATGGCCACCGACATCTGGCCTCCGGCCATACGCGCATAGGTGTCGGTGAAGCGAAACAGCGCCCCGGCATCGCCGGTCTCAAAATAGATCAACGGCCGGCCGCTGGTGCGATAGCGCAAGCTGCCGGAGAGCACCGCATCCCGCCCCAGCTTCGCACTAAGTTTGAAATTGCGGATCTGGCCTTCATGGCGAGACATTTTCAATTCGAGCACGCGCAGGGTTTCGCCGTTGAAGCCGAGAACCGCTCCCAGCCTGATATCGAGATCGAGGTTGGAGACTTTTCCTTTGGTATCGGCGCGCGTCCCGGCCATCGCCGTCTTGACGAAACCCCTGCCGTCGTAGATTTCGCCGCGCATACTCACGTGCAATGTGCCATCCGGCGTCCGATCCGCTTTGAGCGTGGCCTTGTCGCCTTCCGCCAGATTGAAAGTCGGAAAGTTGGCGGCAACGATGTTCCCGGAACGATCCAGCTCGACATTGCCCTTGGCATGAGCCCCTGCTCCGGTGAGAACGAGATCGTTCAACCGCGCACCCTGGCTGTCGCTGACCAAGGCGAAAGTCGCGTGCGCTGTCTTGCCCGCGGCCTTGTTCCAGCCTGGCAGAAGATTGTCGATACGGGCCTGCGTGAGATCGAGATCGACGTTGAACCGGCTGTCCTGGCTCGAAGCACCCATGAGGCCGCTGAGCTTCAGCGGCACGGGTCCCCCGATCGCGTCGCCCAAATCCATGCCGAATTTCGCGCGTGCCGCATCGTCGAGCACCGTTGCCAAGTGAACTTCGGCATCCGGCTTGTCTTTTTCCTTGCGATAGGTGAGCACGGCGGGCATGCCCGCAATCTTCACGTCGCCCTTGATTTCGGACTCGGCGTTGCTGGCGGTGATGCGCAGGCTCGCCGCTTCGAGCTTCTGCGCCATGAAAACTTGATCAGCGGCAAAATCGGCGAGGTCGGCGGTCACGTTGTAAGTCGTCGAGCCCACAGGCAGCTTGGGATCCAGCCGGAAGGCGAGATCGACCGTGGCTTTCACGTTGCCGCGCGCGGTCGACGGGTCGAAAGGCAGTGCGGAAAATTGCCGCAGACGGTCCATCGCAAGCAGCTCGCCGCCCGCTGGTATCGGCCCTTCAATCTGGAATCGGCTACGCGCAGCGGGAGCCGGGCCATAGGTCTTCGGCACTTCGAAAATGCCGTTGCTCATGGTCAGCTTGCGTCCCGAGGGCAACGTCACCGTGCCCTTCTGCATGGCAATGGTCGCCACGCGCCCGGTGGCATGGACCGTGAGATCGGCACCGCGGATCGGCGGCAAGGTGTCGATGGGGCGAATGACGGCGTCATGGGCCGAGACATCCACCGAAAGCCCCCCTTCCGGCACGGGATCGCCGCCGGTCTTGAACGCGGACAAAGGGGCATTGGTCGCGATCACCACCCGGTCGACCGTCCCGCTCGCGGTATGTTCCTCGATCCATTTGCGCAGTGGCGGATTTACGAAGTTTGGCCAGAGCTTTTTCATCGTCTGCAGCGTCATGCGCGTGCCGGCGACACCGATGGCCAGTCGCGGGTCGCTGCTGGATACGTCGAAGCTGCCGGTGAGCGCGACCGTCGTGTCCGCATTGCCGAGATCGCCCTGTTCGATCGTGACCAAGCGTTTCTCGGGATCAATGCGGCCGCGGACGGCGACGTGATTGAACACCACCGGCTCGTCGCTGCCGCCGCCGCCCAGCACCACGGTGCCGCCATTCATGGCCACCAGCCAGGGCCCGTTGCCGCTTTGCGGCGCCATGAGCTGCGCAAACAATGTCATCCGCGCAGCGCCGGAGACGATCTGGAAAGGTATCGCGAGGCGGTGGCGAACCGCATCCCAGTCGAGCGTGAATTCCGCGCGGTCGATTTTCAGTGCGATGTCGGGATCTTTGGCATCTTGAATCACTCCGCCCTCGATGATGACCCTGCCTTGCAACACCTGCACGGCATCGCTGGCGTCGATCTCCGCATGCAGGCTCGCCGAGATCGGCAATTGATCGATCATCGGGCCGCTGCCGAAACGGGCGGCAAGCAGCAAATCCTTGGCCGAAACCCGCCGGGCCTCGATATTGAAGACGCGTCGCCCCGCGCGGCTCGGCACCGCGGCCGCCGAAAGAGCCCAAGGCCGATCATTGCTCTCCGAGGCGACGCTGAAGACCACGCCCCCGTTTTCCGAGCGCATCAAGCTCAGATGGATGTTTTCGAAGGCCCAATGCTGGCCATTGCGCTGATCATCGACGACTAGCGATCCGTTCTTGAGGCCGAGCTCGGAAAGCGAATGACCGTCGAGGCCGCTGGCACCGAGACTGTCGATCCAGGCCAGCACGGCAGCGACGTTTTCGAGTGCGGATTCGCCGGGCGCCTGATCGGCGCTTGTTCCCGCTTGCTGCGGCGCGCTCGCCGGAGCCCGGAGCGGCAGATTGGCCGAAGCGGGCGCGCTGGCGATCGGATGCTTGTCGTTGCCGGCAAAGACACTGACATTGCCCGCCGGATCGATGCGAACCGACATTTCGGCGCCGACGAGGTTGAGACGCTCGGCATGCATGTTGCCGGTCAGCAGCCTTGTGCCGGAGAAGCCGACTTCCGCCTTCGGCGCACTGGCGGCAATCGCTCCATCGGCGTCGCGCACCACAATGTCACGTAGGCGGAGCCGGATGTGGCCCTTGCGATCGCGTTCGAGCTGCGTGCCGCCGACGGCGACCTTATAGCTGCTGCCGAAATTCTCCTCGATTGCCCGCGTCAGCCATGGCGTGGCGATATCGATCTCGAGCGGTCCGCTGCCGAGACGCCACCAAAGTCCGAAAAAGATTAAAAGGCCTGCGCCCGTAAGAACACCGGTAGCGATCAGCGGCCAGCGCAATGCCCGCCGCCGCAGCAGCCGCGCAACCCGGTCCCAAAGCAGCAAGATCATCGGCTTCGCGACACGCAGCGCCTTCGGCCCATGCCGGCGCCCCGGCAAGCTGAATGTCAGCTTGCGCCAAACCCTGACGCCCGGATGCTCATGTTTCCCCGCCATGCCCTATCGAGCGCCCTCCGCCCGGGATATTGGTTGTCTGAGATATCGCCCTTGGAACGATTCGAACCGGATGGTGTCCCCCGCAGCCGTTTCCCCTATCCGGATTGGCACTTTGAGCCTTTGAAAGCGACGAAAGGAAGGCGCATGGTTCCGCTTCTTGCTCCCGGTGTAAACGCCCCAGACTTTTCGTTGCCGCGCGACGGCGGCGGCAATGTGTCGCTCGTCGATTTCGCCGGTCGCAATCTCGTTCTCTATTTTTATCCGAAAGCCGACACTCCGGGCTGCACTCGCGAAGCCCAGGCTTTTTCCGGGCTGCGGCGCTCTTTTGAAGCAGCGGGCACCGCCATTCTCGGGGTCTCGGCCGATCCGGTGCGGGCCCAGGACCGGTTTAAGGCCAAATACGATCTCTCCATTCCACTGGCCTCGGACGAAACCCATCGGATGCTCTCCGCCTACGGCGCCTGGGGGGAAAAATCGATGTATGGGCGGAAATTCATGGGGGTTATCCGCAAAACCTTCCTGATCGACCGCCAGGGACGCATTGCCCGAATTTGGCCCAAGGTCTCGGTCGAAGGCCATGCCGAGGACGTGCTTGCTGCCGCGAAATCATTGTGATGTTTACCATCTTCGCATCGTGAGCCGATTGCGTTTCCGGAAAATTAACCACGTGCGGATGAAATCGCCCCGTCACGGTGCCGGCTGTTCAGCCGCGGACCGGCGTGGGGAGTCTTTATGCCGCAGCGGCCCGTCGCCCATTACCAGCATTACGACAGCCATCGCTATCACCAGCCGCAGCCGAGGATGCACGCCGCCGCGGTTCATCCGCGCGCAGTGCGGACGGCACGCGATTACACGCTCGGTCACGGCGGACGGCAGGTTCGCCTGGGGCCGGTCGCATTTTGGATTGCGGTCGGCACGCTGGTCATCATGGCGGTTTGGACGGTCGTTACCGCAACCTATTTCGCCTTCCGCGAGGACGTGCTTACCCGGTTGATCGGCCGTCAGGCGGAGATGCAATTCGCCTACGAGGACCGCGTTGCCGAATTGCGCGAACAGATCGACCGCATCAGCAGCCGCCAGCTCCTCAACCAGGAACAGTTCGAAGGCAAGCTGCAACAGATCATGCGCCGTCAGGCGGTGTTGGAATCGCGAGCCTCGGCTTTGAACGCCATCGCCGACCCCCTCGTCACCGGCTCGATCAAACGCGGTCCCGCGCTCGATGTCACCCGCGCCGGTCCGACAAAACCTTCCCCCATGGGGCCAACCGGAACCTTCATTCCGCCGCCAAGCCAGACTTGGCCGAAGCGCGGCACGTCGTCCGACGCATCGGGAGGCAAGAAGCCAACCGGCCTGCTCGGCACATTGTCGCAATTGGAGACGTCGCTTGATCGCGTGGAAATCGGCCAGTTCTCCATGCTGCGATCGCTAGAGGACGATTACGCCGCCAAGACGCAACACATGCGCAATGTGCTGGCCGGCATTGGTGTCGATCCGGCGCAACGGCGTTCGCTGCTCCGCAGAAGCGGCGTCGGCGGCCCTTTAGAGCCGATCAAGCTGCGCAGCGACGCCAGCGATTTCGAGCGCGCCGTCTATCGCGCCGACGTCGCCCGCGCTCGTTTCGATGAAGTCGCCAGAACGCTGGGCACCGTGCCTTTGCGCAAGCCTGTGACGGGCGAGATCGACATCAGCTCGGGCTTCGGCGTGCGCGACGATCCTTTCCTCGGCTCGCCGGCGATGCATACCGGGCTCGATATTCGCGGCGATACCGGCGAACCGGTGCGCGCCACTGCGGCCGGCAGGGTGGCTCACGCCGGCTGGGAGGGCGGCTACGGCAAGATGGTCGAAATCGATCACGGCAACGGCCTCGCCACGCGTTACGGCCACCTGTCGGAAATCGACGTCATCGTCGGGCAGAGCGTGCAGATCGGTCAGACAATCGGCAAAATAGGAAGTACTGGCCGCTCCACCGGCCCGCATCTGCACTACGAGACGCGGGTCAACGGCGAAGCGGTCAATCCCCAGAAGTTCTTGGCGGCGGGCGGCCAGCTCGGCGGCTTCTTATAGCCTAGTCGACGTCCTCGACGGTGGCGGGCGCGGTGCCGAAGGCCTTTTGCGCCAAAGCCGCCTGCATGAAGTCATCGAGATCGCCGTCGAGCACCGCGCCGGTGTTCGAGGTCTGCACGCCGGTGCGCAAATCCTTCACCATCTGATAGGGCTGGAGCACGTAGGAACGGATCTGATGGCCCCAGCCGATGTCGGTTTTCGCCGCCTGTTCGGCCGCCGCTTTCTCTTCTCGTTTCTTCAGTTCCAGTTCGTAGAGTTTCGCTCGGAGCATGGCCCAGGCCTGGGCCCGATTGCGATGCTGCGAGCGGTCGTTCTGGCACATGACCACGGTATTGGTCGGAATATGCGTGAGACGGATGGCAGATTCCGTCTTGTTGACGTGCTGGCCCCCGGCGCCGCCCGCGCGCATGGTGTCGACGCGCACGTCGGATTCCTTGATGTCGACGTTGATGCGGTCGTCGACCACCGGATAGACGTTTACGCTGGCGAAGGAAGTGTGGCGCCGCGCGTTGGAATCGAAGGGTGAAATGCGCACCAGGCGATGTACACCGTTTTCGGTCTTCAGCCAGCCGAAGGCGTTGCGGCCTTTGATCTGCACCGTCGCGGACTTGATGCCGGCTTCTTCGCCTTCGGTTTCCTCGATCCAATCGACTTTGTAGCCGTGCTTCTCGGCCCAGCGCGTGTACATGCGCATCAGCATGTTGGCCCAGTCCTGGCTCTCGGTGCCGCCAGCGCCGGCATGGACCTCGAGATAGGTATCGTTCTGGTCGGCCTCACCCGATAGCAGCGCTTCCAATTCGAGACGGGCGGTTTCGGTTTTCAACGCCTTCAGCGCCGCTTCCGCCTCGGCGACTACCTGCTGGTCCTTTTCCGCCTCGCCGAGCTCGATCATGGCCACGTGATCGTTGAGTTCGCGCTCGATACGGCCGATCGCGATGAGCTGATTTTCCAGAGCGGTGCGTTCCTGCATCAGCCGCTGCGCGCGCGGGGGGTCGCTCCAGAAATTCGGATCCTCGGCCTGCTTGTTCAGCTCCGCCAAGCGCATCTTCGACTTGTCGAAGTCAAAGATGCCTCCTCAGCAGCTCAACCGACTGCTTGATCTGGTCCACGTTGGCCTGAACTTCGGCGCGCATTCAAACTGCCTCCTTGCGACCGGCAAAGCCATTGGTCTTAGATGACTCGCTGCCATGGATTTAACCGCCGCTGCCGCAGGCGGCAACCGGCATGCACCGAGGAATAGGGAAACGGCATGAAGCTCCAGACCCTTGCCCGTGTGCTGCCGCTGCTCATTTCGCTATGGCAGGCATTGCCGGCCGCTGCGGAGCCATGCATTCCCGATGTCTTTCCGCCGCGCTGGCTTGCCGCGCAGGAGAAAGAGGGCGGCCATACCCTCGCCCGCCATGTCGGCGTGAGCGACGCCGCGCTGGTGGAGCGTCTTTTGCGGGACCGGCGCATCAAGGCGGCAAGCAGCTTTGTCAGCGAAGCGGTGGCCGAATCCGCGATTACCCAGGCCTTGCGCGGCGGAGCCGCGCTCACCAACCGTTGGGCGGCTCATGCCTTGCCGGGCGCGACGCGCGCCGACGACTTCGGTCCGGCGGACAATCCCCTCGGCCGCCAAGCCGAGCGGCCAGCGGGGCTCGCTAACGTCCACGACAGCCGGCGCTTTCGCACCGTCATCCGCGCCACCGGCGGCGGCGGATGTCTGTTGCTTACGGCCTATCCGATCTAGCGAGCGCGCAATGACCGAGCCGCTCAATAAATTCGAAGCCTTGGAAGGCTTTCTTGCCGGGAACTTCGCCGATGCGGATTTGGCCGGTCAAAGCGACGATCAGGCGGCCGTTGCCGACCTGAACTCTGTCACTTTGCCTTGGCATTGCGAGGTGCTGCGGCAGGCGCGCATCGCGCTTCGCGAGCCGCGGCTCGACTGGCGTCACATCGCCGGCTGCGCCAACCGGCCATTTTCCGATGAAGGTGAAGCTCGCGCCTGGCTTTCACGCATCGCCGCCGCACTGGAACGCGGCATCGCGCGCTTCGACTAGTACAGCCCGCCGGTGCCCGAGCGGATCGCCCGATCATCTTCCGGCGTCACGGACCAATTCTCGTTGCCATAGCCGGCCGCGGCCACGCTGTCGGGCGGCGCCGTCCCCGGCTTGAAGGCTTCGAGGATCGCCGGCCCGCTGTCGCCCGGCCCGGCGCGCATCCCGGTATGGGCATCGACGCGGATGAGCTTGATTCCCGCCGGGACGCGGAACGGAATCGGCGGCTTATTGGCGAGCGCCACCTTCAGGTAGTTCTTCACGATCGGCGCGGCGATGCCGCCGCCGGTCGCGCCGTGGCCGAGGCTGCGCGGCTTGTCGTAGCCGAGGTAAACGCCGACCACGAGATCGGGCGTGAAGCCGATGAACCAGACATCCTTGGAATCATTGGTGGTGCCGGTCTTGCCCGCGATGGGCTTGCCGAGATCGCGCAACACGGTGCCGGTGCCGCGCTGGACCACGCCTTCCATCATCGACGTAATCTGATAGGCGGTCATCGGATCGAGCACCTGCTCGCGGCGGTCGACGAGTGTCGGCTCCGGCTGGTCCGTCCAACCTTGCGCGTCGCAGCCGAGGCATTCGCGCTGGTCGTGCCGGTAGATCGTGTGCCCGTAACGATCCTGAATGCGGTCGATCAATGTGGGTTTCACCCGCTTGCCGCCGTTGTCGATCATCGAATAGGCGCTGACCATGCGCAGCAGCGTGGTCTCGCCGGCGCCGAGCGCGAAGGAGAGATAAGGCGGCAGATCGTCGTAGACGCCGAATCGCTTGGCATATTCGGCGATCAGCGGCATGCCGACGTCCTGCGCCAAGCGGACCGTCATTACGTTGCGCGAATGCTCGAGGCCGAAGCGCAGGGTCGAAGGGCCGTAGAACTTTCCTTCGTAATTTTCCGGTTTCCAGGTCGCGAGCCCCGGCCCCTGCTCGATCTCGAGTGGCGCGTCGAGCATGATCGACGACGGCGTATAGCCATTGTCGAGCGCCGTCGCGTAGACGATCGGCTTGAACGACGATCCTGGCTGGCGCAGCGCCTGGGTGGCGCGATTGAACTGACTCTGGTCGTAGGAGAAGCCGCCCGCCATCGCCAGCACGCGCCCGGTGTTCGGGTCCATGACGAGAATGGCACCGGAAATCTCAGGGATCTGCCGCAGGCGGAATTCGCCGTCCTTGACCTTGCCTTCTTTGTCGGTCAGCGGATCGACGTAGATGACGTCGCCCGGCTCAAGTACCTGCGATACCTTCGTCGGAATCTTGCCGCGCGCCGGACCGGAGGTGGGCTTCGCCCATTTCACGCCTTCGAGCGGCAAGGTCGCCGTGTCGCGCACCTTGGTTATGGCGCCGCTCGGATCGCGCGGCGGCTGGAAACCGATACGCGCGCTGTGGTCGCCCGCCTCGAGCACGACGGCCATTCGCCACGGCGCAATGTCTTCCAAGGCGCGCACGTCCGCCAAAGTCACGCCCCAGTCGCCCTTGAGATCGATATGGGTGACAGGCCCGCGCCAGCCGTGCGCCTCGTCGAATTGCACGAGACCGTCCATCAGCACTTTGCGCGCCAGAACCTGGGCCTGCGTGTCGAGCGTGGTGCGCACCGACAGGCCGCCCTCGTAGAGTTTTTTCTCGCCGTAGCGCGCATAGACTTCGCGCCGCACCTCCTCAGCGAAATATTCCGCCGAGAAGACATGAGCGCCGGTCGGACGCGTGGTGATGTTGAGCGGAGCCTTCTTCGCCTCCTGGCCTTCCTTGGCGCTGACGAATCCGTCCTCGATCATGCGGTCGAGCACGTAATTGCGCCGCTCAATGGCGCGGTCGCGCTGCCGGTAGGGATTGAGATCGCTCGGAGCCTTGGGCAAGGCGGCGAGATAAGCCGCTTCCGGCAGCGTCAGCTCGTTCACCGACTTGTCGAAATAGATCAGCGAGGCCGCGGCGATGCCGTAGGCGCTCATGCCGAGATAGATCTCGTTGAGATAAAGCTCGAGGATCTTGTCCTTGGAATAGGCGCGCTCGATCTTAAGCGCGAGCAGCGCCTCCTTGATCTTGCGGCTGAAGGTCACTTCGTTGGTGAGCAGGAAATTCTTGGCCACCTGCTGGGTGATCGTGGAAGCGCCTTGCGGGCGCTTGTTGCGTCCGGAGAGCCGGTCCTCGAGATAGATGATGCCGGCGCGCATGATGCCGCCGAAATCCAAACCGCCGTGCTCGTAGAAATTCTTGTCCTCGGCGGCGACGAACGCGTTGGTGACCAGCTTCGGCACCGCTTGGATCGGGATATAGAGCCGCCGCTGCGTCGCGTATTCGGCAAGCAGCGAGCCGTCCGCCGCGTGTACCCGGCTCATCACCGGCGGCTCGTAATCCTGCAATTGCGAATAGTCGGGCAGATCCTGGGAGAAATGCCACATCAGCGCCGCCGCGGCAGCGACGCCGACGAGGAACAGAATTGTCCCGACCGTAAACAGCAACCCGAAGAAGCGCAGTACCAGCTTCATTGCCGCAATTCCGTGTATCTCATGCCGAGACGGCAGCATGGCCGCCCGCCGGCAGGGCCGCTGGCCCGGTACGCGGCTGCTGGAAATCCCCGACGACAGCAGCGAGCGCAAGGCTGGCGCGGTTTTATGTTGAAACTGAGGCTTATCGGGCCGTTTCGGCTGTTCATAGGGTATTTTGCGGCTATTGCGAGGTGGGGACGGGCGTGCCCGCCAAACGGGTGGAAAAATAGGTATCGACGGCGTCCGCGATCGCTTCCGTGGTGCGCGAACGCCAAGCCTCGGACATTAACTGTTTCAGGTCGTCGCGGTTGGTGACATAGCCGAGCTCGATCAGGACGGAGGGCACGTCGGCGCCCTTCAGCACAATGAAGCCAGCCGACTTGAGCGGGTTCTTGTGCATGCGCGCGACATTCTTCATGCCGCCCACGAGCGTATGGGCGAATTGCTGGGAAAAGGTTTTGGTTTCCCGCTGCGCGAGATCGATAAGGATTTTGCTGACGTCATCTGGCTCCTGGGAAAGGTCGAGGCCCGCAATGATGTCGGCCTTGTTTTCCGCATCGGCGAGCCGCGCCGCCTCCGCGTCGGAGGCGTGCTCGGAAAGCGTATAGACGGTCGCACCCTGCGCATCGCCCTCGCTGCGGCGCAAGGCGTCGGCGTGGACGGAGATGAACAGCGCCGCGTGCCGCTCGTGTGCGATCTTGGCGCGGTCGGCCAGCGGCACATAGGTATCGTCGCTGCGCGTCATCGCCACGCGGTATTTGCCGAGCCGTTCGAGTTTGTCGCGAAGCATCAGTGCGAAATCGAGCACGATGTCCTTTTCATTTTCGCCGCTCGGTGCATGGGTCCCGTTGTCGATACCGCCATGCCCGGGGTCGAGCACGATCAAGGGCCGCGGATCGCCGTTGCTCGCCGCGAGCGCGGGCGGCGGCGGTTTCTTCGGGCCCGCCGCTTGATTCGCCAGCGCGATAGCGCGCAAAAAACTTTCGCGGTCGGTCGCCGCCAGATCGACCACGAGCCGCGCCGGCTGTCCTTCGCCGGCATCGAGCACGAAAGCATTTTCGATGCGCGCGGGCTGTTTGAGATCGAGCACGATGCGCGAGGAGCCGAGCATCACCAGGCCGAAGCGGAACGCCTTGATCAGGCCGCGGCCGGCTTCCTCGGAATTGCCTTTGAAGCGGAAGGTCACCTGCGGCAGGTCGATCACCACGCGATAGGGGTCGGCAAGGGTGAAGGCGCGCAGATCGATCTTCTTGCTGATATCGACGACAAACCGGGTCTGATTGGCGTCACCGCCGATGCGGAAATCGGTCGCCAGTGGAAACGGCGTCGCCTGATCCGATGCCGGCGCTGGGACACCCTGCGCCGCCGCCGGCGCGGGCCGCGCGAAGGCTGCCAGCAAGGCCGCGCCCAGGACGCAGAAAACCAGGTTTGCCGCGCGAATAGACACCGAATCCCGGCCCTCCGGACCCCCTGCTTACCCCATTAGGGGACGATGGTGAATCGGAACTTAAACGCCTCCCGCAGTGGCGCCGATCCGGCTTCCACCCCCCATAAAGGCCGCGGCTTGCCTTCGGCATGTCGCCGCCGTAAGAAGGACCGCTGACAGTTTACCAAAGTTCCGGTTGTGCCGCGTTCGGACATCCGGCTCGCCCGTTCAGGTTCTTTCCCCATCCGAGGATCGAAATGACGGGTGTCACGGGGCCAGCCTCGTTCCGCGCCACGACCGCATCGAGCGGTTGAACCAAGGACATCGGCGCTACAACGAAAGCCCTCGGCCGATGCCCTTGTAGGACAACCGGGTGGCGCGATGGCGCGACACCTCCAGGGGTTCAGGCCGTTGTCAGCCGTCAGCAAAGAAACCGGGCGGCATCCGCATGCCTCCCTCCGATACGGGCCCCTGAATATGGGCGATACACGCGTCAAATTCCCGCTTCGTCCCAGCCGCATTGCGGCTGCCGACATCGCGGCGAGCGGCGCGCCTGACGCTCCAGCCATCGCGCCCGCCATTTCCATCAATCATCAGGCACGTCTCGCTTTGCACCCTTCGCCAGCTTTGTTGCGTCAATGGGCGCCGGCGGTTCGGCTTGCCGCTACGAGAAATATCCAATGGCCAATAAAATGCTCATCGACGCGACGCACCCGGAGGAAACCCGGGTGGTCGTCTTGCGCGGCAATCGCGTTGAAGAATTCGACTTCGAATCCGCGAGCCGCAAGCAGCTACGCGGCAATATCTATCTCGCCAAGGTAACACGGGTTGAACCGTCGCTGCAGGCCGCTTTCGTCGATTACGGCGGCAACCGTCACGGCTTCCTCGCCTTCAGCGAAATCCATCCCGACTATTATCAGATCCCGATCGCCGACCGGCAGGCGTTGATTGAAGAAGACGAGCGCGCCGCTCGCGCTGCCGATATCGAAGCCGACAGTCGCGCCGGCCGCCGTGGCGGGCAACGCCACGCGCTCCGGACCGACGCCAGAGTGAAAAGCCATCCGATCGAAGCCGCCGTACCGCAATCTCCTGCCGAACCCGGTTCGGAAGACGTCTTGACCGACATCATGCGCGGCGAAGCGCCGCTCGATATCGCC
The DNA here is from genome assembly GCA_035652315.1 of Xanthobacteraceae bacterium. Lineage (GTDB taxonomy): Bacteria > Pseudomonadota > Alphaproteobacteria > Rhizobiales > Xanthobacteraceae > CANKHA01. Next base: position 50,310 of record DASREA010000085.1, read on the forward strand.
GAGGCGGCAAACGGAGCCTCCGCGGAAGAGCCGTCGACGCCCGAACATCTCGGGCAGGCCGAGATCACGCCGGCGGAGCCGATCGGCGAAATCCAGCAGGCGGAGGCGGATTCGCGAGCCGGCGCCGACGCGTTCACGACCGACACGCCGCCAGCCGAGGATTTGGCGGCGGCCGAGATCACGCCCGACGAGCCGATCGGGATGATCCAGCAGGCAGAGGCTTCCGAATCCGGTGCCGGCGAATCCGAGGCCGCCGAAAGCGGCAATGGCAATGGCGAAGACGCCGAACAGCACGTGGAGTCGGTCGGCGGCGCCGACGCGATGGAAGAAGTGCCTGAGCGGATGCCGCGCCACCGCCGCCAATACAAGATCCAGGAAGTGATCAAGCGCCGGCAGATCATGCTGGTGCAGGTGGTCAAGGAAGAGCGCGGCACCAAGGGCGCAGCGCTCACCACCTATCTTTCGCTAGCCGGGCGCTATTCGGTGCTCATGCCGAACACCGCGCGCGGCGGCGGCATCAGCCGCAAGATCACCGATGCCACCGACCGCAAGCGACTCAAGGAAATCGCCCAGGACCTGGAAGTGCCGGAAGGCATGGGCGTGATCCTGCGCACGGCCGGCGCGAGCCGGACCAAGACCGAGGTGAAGCGTGACTTCGAATATCTGTTGCGCTTGTGGGAGACCGTGCGCGACCTGACGCTGAAGTCCACGGCGCCGACTCTGGTCTATGAGGAAGGCTCGCTGGTCAAGCGCGCCATCCGCGATCTCTACAACAAGGACATCGACGAAATCATCGTTGCCGGCGACGAGGCCTATAAAGAGGCCAAAGAGTTCATGCGCATGCTCATGCCGAGCCATGCCAAGAACGTGAAGCCGTACAAGGAAGTTCAGCCGCTATTCACGCGCTACGGCATCGAGAGCCAGCTCGACGCGATGTTCTCGCCCACCGTGCAGCTCCGTTCCGGCGGCTATATCGTCATCAACCAGGCCGAGGCGCTGGTGGCGATCGACGTCAACTCCGGCCGCGCCACGCGCGAGCATCATATCGAAGACACCGCGCTGAAGACCAATCTCGAGGCGGCCGAGGAAATCGCGCGGCAATTGCGCATGCGCGATCTTGCCGGGCTTATCGTCATCGACTTCATCGACATGGAGGAGAAGCGCAACAATCGCTCGGTCGAGCGCCGGTTGAAGGAATGCCTGAAGCACGACCGCGCCCGCATCCAAGTCGGCGGCATTTCCCATTTCGGCCTCTTGGAAATGTCGCGGCAGCGCATCCGCACCAGCGTGCTGGAAAGCTCTACGGAAAAATGCCCAACGTGCGGCGGCAGCGGGCATGTGCGCGCGGTCGGCTCGGTGGCGCTGCAGCTTCTGCGCGCGCTCGAAGAGACGCTGCTCAAGAGCGCAACGCATAATCTCATCGTGCGCACGCGCCCCGAAGTCGCGATCTACGTGCTCAATCATAAGCGGGCGCATCTGCGCGATCTGGAAGAACGTTTCCGCGTCACCTTGACCATCAGTTCCGAC
>DASREA010000086.1:0-64876 GCA_035652315.1 Xanthobacteraceae bacterium
AGCTCGTCCGATGGCGGCTCCAGCCCGCGCCGTTTCAGGCCGCGGTCGAACTCGTCCCGGTGCTCGCGAACCCATTTGATGTCGTACATGGTGGGGCTTCTTAGTCGGATTTTGTGGAATGGTATAGCGGCCCGCCTTCGCGGCGTCGGCAAGCGCCCTACTCCGCCGGATTGGCCTGTTGCGAGCCCGCCGCCGGTCCGGCATGCGTCTTCTTTTCCACGACGCGCACCGCCCAGATCGAGCCCTCGTAGAGCAGCAATAGCGGCAACGCGAGCGAAAGCTGGCTGATGACGTCCGGCGGCGTCAGGATCGCCGCGATAATAAAGGCGCCGACAATGAAAAAGCGCCGCTTCGACTTGAGCTGCTCCGAGGTGATGATGCCGACGCGGCCGAGCAGCGTGAGGATCACCGGCAGCTGAAAGGCCACGCCGAAGGCGAGCACCAGCGCCATCATCAGCGACAGATATTCGCCGACTTTCGGCATCAGCGCGATGGAGGCATCGCCGGCGCTGCCCGGTTGCTGCATGCTGAGCGAGAAGCGAACCAGCATCGGGAATACTAGGAAGTAGACGACCAGCGCGCCGAGGGTAAAGAAGACCGGTGTGGCGACGAGGTAAGGCAGGAAGGCCTTGCGCTCGTGGCGGTAGAGTCCCGGCGCCACGAACATGTAGATCTGCGCCGCCACCACCGGGAAGGACAGAAAAGCCGCGCCGAACATGGCGAGCTTGATATGGGTGACGAACAATTCAAGTAGCGCGGTGTAGATGAATTTCGAATTCTCCGCCCCGGCCACCCAGACATAGGGCCAAACCAGCACGTTATAGATTTCCTTCGAGAACACGAAGCAGAGCGCAAACATGGCGGCGAAGGCGATGAGCGCCTTGATCAGCCGCGAGCGCAGCTCGATCAGGTGCTCCATCAGCGGCGCCTTGGTGGCCTCGATGTCCTCGTGACTCATGGGCGCGCCCTCGCGCCCGAATTATTCGGCGCCAGCTCGGGCTCCGGCGCGACCAGTTCGGTGCTTGGACGCTCGGCGGGCAGGTTCTGGTCCACGGCGGCGCCGGTCGACGGCGCGGAAGGCTTCGCCGTCGCGGCAGCGGCGGGCTTATCGTATTGGGGCGGGCCGAGGCCGTCGTAATGCTCCTCGCGCAGCGGATCGTATTGCGCCAGCCCCTGCGCCGCATCGCCGAGCTGATCGACCTCTTTCTTGAGGTCGCTCATTTCCGCTTCGCGCAGGGCTTCCTGAAACTGTCCTTGAAACTCGGCGGCCATGCGCCGGATTTTGCCCATCCACTGGCCGAGGGTGCGCAGCACGCCGGGCAGCTCCTTCGGCCCGATCGCGATAAGCGCGACGATGCCGATGAGGACCAACTCGCCCCAGCCAATGTCGAACATGGAAAATCAACTCCAGCAGCCACTCGCGGCGAACGGCGGCGGCAGCAGCAGTTTCAGACGCGGCTCTCGGACCGCTTGGTCTCGGCCGTCGGGCTGCCGGGCGCGGTCGAGGCGTGGTCGATGCTCTTCATGGGAGCATCCTTGGCCGCGTCCTCGGGCTTGTCTTCCCGCATGCCTTTTTTGAAGGCTTTTATGCCTTCGGCAAAATCCCCCATAAGGGAGGAAATCTTACCGCGCCCGCCAAACAGCAGCAGGATCACGACAGCTACAAGAATCCAGTGCCATGGACTTCCAAAACCCATCCGGAATCCTCCGCTATGGCGAGCCTCGTGGCCCCCTGGCCCGCCCGTTCGCGTTTCACGGGAAACGTAGGCCTCTGCCGGGGCAAAAACAAGGATTTAAGCCGCGGTCTTGCAGCAGCTTAAGACCATATTGCCGCGTCAATCTTCGGTTTCCGTGGGACGCGGCGCCAAACCGAGATCCAGATCGCCCGGCTCAAGCGGTTCCTCGTCCTCGCGCAGGGCCGGATCGTCGGAGGGAACCGGCACCGCGAAACCGGCCGGCAGATGGCCGTCCAGCAGACCGGAGCCTTTGAGTTCCTCGAGCCCGGGCAGGTCGTCCAAAGAATCGAGGCCGAAGTGCAAGAGGAAGGCCTCGGTAGTGCCATAGGTCACCGGCCGTCCGGGCGCCTTGCGCCGACCGCGCGGGCGCACCCAGCCGGTCTCCAGCAGCACGTCGAGGGTGCCCTTGGCCGCCGAAATGCCGCGGATATCCTCGATCTCGGCGCGGGTGACCGGCTGATGATAGGCGACGATCGCCAACGTCTCGATCGCCGCGCGCGACAATTTGCGCGAGACCACGGACTCCTTGGTCAATAGCCAGGACAGGTCGGTCGCGGTGCGGAAGCTCCACTTTCCCGCGACTCGCACCAGATTGACGCCGCGCGGCGCGTATTCCGCCTGCAGCCGCTGCAAAGCCTCGCGCACATCGACGCCCTGCGGCATGCGCGCGGCGAGCGCCTTTTCGTCCAGCGGCTCGGCCGCCGCAAACAGCAGCGCTTCCAGCAATCGCAGCTCTTCCGGCCGCGCCTCGCTCATCGGCTCCATTTCATTCCCCGCAATCACCAGGCGCCTCTTGGCCACGTTTGTCATGCCCATGGCTCCCCTTTGTCCCATCATTTCGTCAGGCGCGTGGCCTGGGTTGGTTCTTGGCTGACTCCGCCGCGATTTCGTCGGCGCCAAGACGGCGCCGCATGTAGATCGGGGCGAAAGCTTCGTGTTGATGAATTTCCGCAAGGCCCTCGCGCACCAGTTCCAGCGATGCGGCGAAGCTCGAGGCCATCGCCGTTGGCCGCAGCGCCGGATCGACCAGGTAAGAGAGCAGGAATTCGTCGATCCGGCTCCAGTCCTGCGCCTGGCCGAGCAGCTTTTCGAGCGCCGCGCGCGCCTCCGCCAGGGACCATACCGCGCGCTGCGGCAGCCGCACATGACCCATCGCCTGCTTTTGCCGCTGCGTCGCATAGGCCGTGAGGAGATCGTAAAGCGTCGCGGTAAATTGCGGACGCCGGATTTCCGCGATCGGTTCCGGATCGCCGCGGCCGAAAATATCGCGGTCGAGCTGCGGCCGCTCCAGCAGCTTTTCCGCCACGCTGCGGAAGGCCTCAAGCCGGCGCAAACGCAGCGCCAAAGCGGTGGCCATGTCCTCGGCAGTCGGGCCACCGGGCGTTCCCGTCTCCGGCAGCAGCAGCCGTGACTTCAGATAGGCGAGCCACGCGGCCATCACGAGATAATCGGCCGCGAGTTCCAGCCGTAATTTGCGCGCCGCTTCGATGAAGGCGAGATACTGGTCGGCCAAGGCAAGAATGGAAATCTTCGCCAGGTCGACTTTTTGCTGACGCGCCAGCGCCAGCAGAAGGTCGAGCGGTCCTTCAAAGCCCTCTACGTCCACGACCAAAGCGGGCTCGTCCGCGGCACGATCCGCGCTCATGTCGAGGCCAAGGGGATTGTCGCTGCCGGTTTCGCCGATCATCGTCATACGGCCATGCGCGATCCGACTGGCGCGACGCCGCTCATGAGTGCGGTGAACTCCGCCCATGCCGCGACGATATCGATCTCCTGCGGTGTGCCGCGTGCCGCCAGCGCCGCTTGTGCCCGCCGTGCCGCATCGCCGCCGAGCAAGGGGCTCTCCGCGGCGATTTCTTCCATGTCCTGAAGTCTGCCCTGGCAGTAGAGCGTCACGTCGCATCCGGCAGCGAGCGCCGCGCGCACGCGCTGACGCAGCGAACCCGACAAGGCGCCCATGGATATGTCGTCGCTCATCAACAGTCCCTCGAAGCCGATCCAGCGCCGAATCACGTCACGGACAATCATCGCCGAAGTCGTGGCCGGTGACACGGGGTCGATCGCGGCAAACACAACATGCGCGGTCATTGCCATGGGCAACCCGGCGAGCGGCCGGAAAGCGGCAAAATCGGTGGCCTCGAGCGTGGCTCGGTCGGCGGTGACCACCGGCAGCGATTTGTGGCTATCGAGCGTCGCCCGGCCATGGCCGGGAATATGCTTCAGCACCGGCAATACGGCCCCATCGGCCAGCCCCTGGGCCGCCGCCGCGGCAAGGGCAGAAACCTTGGCCGGCGTATCGCCATAAGCGCGATCACCGATGACCGCATCGGCGCCGGCGACCGGGACGTCGGCCACGGGTAGGCAATCCACCGTGATACCGATCCCGCGTAGATCCTCCGCCATCAGCCGCGCTCCCAGGCGCGCCGCGCGGAGGCCCTCTTCCGGCTCGCGATCATACACGCGGCCATAGGCAGCTCCTGGCGGATAAGCCGGCCAATGCGGCGCGCCCAGCCGCTGCACCCGCCCGCCTTCCTGGTCGATGAGCACCGGGGCATCGCTTCGGCCTACGGTCTCGCGGAAACTCTCAACCAATGCAAGAATTTGGGCGGGGCTTTCGATATTCCTCTTGAAGAGAATAAGGCCCCAAGGCGCCATCTCGCGCAGTGCCGAGCGCTCATCGGCGGCAAGCGTCGGACCGGCCAGACTGGTGATGAAAGCGCGCGATTGCATCGGCGGGCATTAGCCCGCTGCCATGGCGAGGGTCAACGGCGGCAGGGCTAATTTCTTTGGACGACACACTGGCCGCCGGCGGCCTTCAGATTGCGGCAAACTTCCGTCGCCTGATCGAGCGAGGCAAAGGGTCCGACCATGGCGCGGTAGTAGATGCCTTTGCTGCCGAGATCGGCCCGGCGGATGATCGGCTGCTGGCCGCCGAGCACGCTAGGATACTTGGCCTGCAGGCTGCGAAAAGACGACTGCGCTTCAGCCTCGCTGCGCTGAGATGAAATCTGCACAGCGTAGGTGCCCGCGGCCGCGACCGGGTTGACCGATGCGAGCTGCGTAGGCGCTCCTGGCTGCGCGCTGGCCGCCGGAGACGCTGCGGGTCGCGCCGACGCGGCCGGCGCTTGATCAATGCTTTGCGGGACGAGCGAAAGCGGCGCGTTGCGCGGCTGCGGCGCTGCGGCCGGCTCTACCGCCGCCGCGGGAGCGAGCGATCGCGGGGCCGCGACAGGCGCAGGCGCGGGTGGCCGATCGGGTGCTGGCTGCGGCGTCATGTTGGCCGGGGTTGATACGCTTGCCGACAAGGGCTGATCGGGCCTGATCGCGACGGTGCGCACTTTCTTCGGTTCCGCGATGTCGGGACCGGCGGGCATAGCCGCGAGCGGCGGCGATGCGGGTCCGGCGCCATCGGGAGAATTAGCCATGCCGGGAAGCGATGGACCGGAATTGGCGGCCTGCGCATTAGGCACGCTCATCGGCTGTTCTTCACGGGAGACGATTTTCTCGCCCTGGCTGGAATCGCCGACGCGGTCGTAGATCAGCTTATTGGAAGCCTCTTTCTTCGAGGGTGGCACAACTTTGCTCGGGCTGGAGTCGGCCTTGATCACGGGCGGCGTCCCGGCATCGCGGGTGCCGAACAGCGCCCGATAACCGAACGCAGCGCCGGCGCCGACAATGGCCAGGGCGGCGACAAGCGCGATGGTTTTCATGCCACGCCGCGGGCGCGGCTCCATGTAATCGTCTTCGTAATGTTCCTCACCCTGCGGCATCGCCGAAGGATCGGGATAATAAGGCTGCTGCGGATGGCCCGCATTCTGCGGCGCGCTGCCAAAAATCGCGGGATCATAAGCGGGCTCGAATCCCGCTTCCGGCTCCAAGGACGATTGATCGAAAGGCGCCGGCCCGAGATGCCGCGCTGCGATCGAGGGTTGATGCCGATCATACGAGGCGGCGGGAGGTACTGGACGAACCGGCGTATCAAATTCGCTCGCCCGCGGCATACGCGGAACTGCAGCATGCCCCCCGGCTTTGCGATTCAAATCGGCGAAGGGATCAGTCTGCCCGATGAGGCGGGCGAGTTCCGCAAGCGGGTCGTTCGCTCCCTGCCGGCCGCCGCCAGTCGAAGCCGCCGTGCCACGATCCGGCGCGCGCGGATCGCGTGGCCGGTAGGAGCGAAAGTTGCTGTCGTCCGCCATGCTAAATCCCGCACCTGAGGTTGGACATGGACGCTTGAGCCCCGCGGTAGAGTTCCCCTCACCGCATTTCTTGCGGTGCCTCGACTCCCAGCAGGGCGAGGCCCGAAGCAAGAACCGTAACAATGGCTTGCACCAGCGCAAGACGCGCCAAGGTCATATGTGGATCATTGCGGATAATGAAGCGTAAATGTGGCGCATCGTTACCGCGCGTCCAGAATGTATGGAATTCACTCGCCAGATCATAGAGATAGAAGGCGATCCGGTGTGGCTCATGCGCCAGCGCGGCAGCCTCGATCAAACGCGGATAGAGCGAAATTCGCCGGATCAACGCGAGTTCGGCGGCATCCTCCAGCCGCTCCAGCGGCGCTTGCAGCAACACCGCCGCGCGGCCACGGTCCGTCGCCGGCAGGTCGGTGATCACCTCCAGCGCGTTGCGAAAGATCGATTGGCCCCGAGCATGCGCGTATTGAACGTAAAAAACGGGATTGTCGCGCGACTGTTCGATGACCTTGGCGAGATCAAAATCGAGCGTCGCATCGTTCTTGCGGTAGAGCATGTCGAAGCGCACGGCGTCGCGTCCGACTTCGTCGACGACATCGCGGAGCGTGACGAATTCCCCTGCCCGCTTCGACATCTTCACCGGTTCACCGGCGCGCGTCAGCCTGACGAGCTGGACGATCTTGACGTCGAGCACGGCCTTGCCGCCGCCGACCGCCTTCACCGCGGCCTGCATGCGCTTGACATAGCCGCCGTGGTCGGCGCCCCAGACGTCGATCATGGTATGGAAACCACGATCGAATTTGTCTTTATGATAGGCGATGTCCGAGGCGAAATAGGTGTAGCTGCCGTCCGACTTCTTGAGCGGGCGGTCCACGTCATCGCCGAAGGCCGTGGCGCGAAAAAGCGTTTGCTCGCGGTCTTCCCAGTCTTCGAGATTGCCGCCTTTCGGCGGCGGCAGCCGCCCCTCGTAGACATGGCCTTCGCGGCGCAGCCATTCGATGGTGGCGCCGACCTTGTCCCCATTCTCGAGCAGTGAGCGTTCGGAGAAGAAAACGTCCTGCCGCACGTTGAGCGCCGCGAGATCCTCGCGAATATTGGTCATCATCATCGCGATGGCCTTGGCGCGAACGAGCGGGAGCCATCGGTCTTCCGCCATCTCTTTCAAGGATGACCCGTGCTCGGCCGCGAGCGCCTGGCCCACCGGCTTCAGATAATCGCCGGGATAAAGACCCTCGGGGATAGCGCCGATATTTTCGCCGAGCGCTTCGCGATACCGCAGAAAGGCCGAGCGCGCGAGCACGTCGACCTGCGCGCCGGCGTCGTTGATGTAATATTCGCGGGTGACCTTGAACCCGGCGAAAGCGAGAAGATTGGCGAGCGCGTCGCCAAACACCGCGCCGCGGCAATGGCCGACATGCATGGGCCCGGTGGGGTTGGCGGAGACATATTCCACATTGACCGCCTCGCCGTGACCGATGTCGCTACGGGCATAATCCTGTCCCGCGCGCAGCACGCCTCGCAACTCCTCGGTCCAGGCACTCCCGCGCAGCGTCAGATTGATAAAGCCCGGGCCCGCAACCTCGACACGGGCGATCATGCGGTCGCCCAAGAGCTTGCCGGCGATCGCTTCGGCGAGTTCGCGCGGCTTCATTCCCGCATCCTTGGCCAGCACCATGGCGGCATTGGTGGCCATGTCGCCATGCGCCGCTTCGCGCGGCGGTTCGACCACGATGCGCGAAAGATCGATCCCCGCCGGCAATTGGCCGGCCTTGATCAAGGCTTCGGTCGCCGCATGGACCCTTTCGAGCACGCGGGCGAAAATATTGATAGCGGCCATCAATGAGTTGCGGTGTCGTGAAATTCGTGCGCTCCGCGCGGGTAACGCAATTCCGGCGGCAAGTCAAAGCGAGCGGATGACGGTGCTAGCGCAGCGCCGGGGTGTTCGCGAAAAGCCGCGCGTGCTCGGTCAGCGCGTAGCGGTCGGTCATGCCGGCGATGAAATCGGCGATCTTGCGCGGGGACACGCCGCCGGCGTCCCCGGCGCCGGCCGCCCAATCCGCCGGCAAGTCCTTGGGGTTCTGCCGGTAGCGCCCGAACAGATCGCGCACCACCGCTTCCGCCTCGCTCATAATGCGGCCGATCCTCGGGTGACGATACATGCGCGGATAGAGAAAATCCTTGATCGTTAGGTCGGCGCGCGCCAAGGGCGGCGAGAACCCGGCCAACGGCTCGCCGGCGCGCCGCACATCGTCGACTGAACGCGGCGCTGCCCGCTGCATGCGCCGCCTCGATTCCACGATTACGTCCTCGATCATTTGTCCGATCAGGCGGCGTACCAGCTCGTGGACGAGACGTTCCCTATCAAGCTGCGGATGGCTAGCGCGAATGGCGCCCAGCGTCGCGGCCAAGATGGGCACCGCGGAGAGATCGTCCAGCGTAAAGAAATCGGCGCGCAAGCCGTCGTCGATATCGTGGGCGTCGTAGGCGATATCGTCGGCGATGGCGGCGAGCTGTGCCTCCGCGCTCGGATAGCTCCACAGATCGAGATCCTGCACGGCATTGTAGAGGCGGATCCCCTCGGGCAATCCGGCGTCCTTATACCGGCCGATCGGTTTGCCGTCGCGGTCGGTCAGCGGACCATTATGCTTGGCGATACCCTCAAGCGTCTCCCAGGTGAGATTGAGGCCGTCGAAATCGGGATAGCGGCGCTCGAGCTCGGTCACCACCCGCAAGGTCTGCGCGTTGTGGTCGAAGCCGCCGAGCCCGTCCATGCAGGCGGCGAGCGCCCGCTCTCCGGCGTGGCCGAAAGGCGGATGCCCGAGATCGTGCGCGAGGGCCAGAGTCTCGCTCAGATCCTCGTCGAGATCGAGCGCCCGCGCCAGCGCCCGGGCGATCTGCGCCACTTCCAGGCTGTGGGTGAGCCGTGTGCGATAGTGGTCGCCTTCGTGAAAGACGAAGACCTGGGTCTTGTATTTGAGGCGGCGGAAAGCCGTGGCGTGGATGATGCGGTCGCAGTCGCGGCGGAAATCGTTCCGCGTCGGGCTCGGCGGTTCGGCATGCAGGCGGCCGCGGGATTTTCCCGGGTCGGCGGCATAGAGGGCCCGCGCGTAAGCGGCTTCGGTCGCCATGCTCCATCCGAGTCGAAGTCTAGGGTGCCTTAACTAACGCGCCCTCTGCTGATAAACAATGCGGAGTGCAGGCACCTCGCGCCGCCGACGAGAAATAGGAGAATGTCCGGCCCATGACGCTGATCATCAACAATAACGACGTGGAAAAAGTGCTGACGATGGAGGCGACCATCGAGGCGCTGGAGGAGTCCTACAAAAATCTCGCCGTCGGCGAAGCGGTCTGCCGCCCGCGCATCGACATCCGCATCCCAACCAGCGATCCGAAGAAGAATTACCAATGGGGCACCATGGAAGGCGGGTCCACCAGCGGCTACTTCGCCATCCGCATGAAATCCGACATCATCTACGAGCAGCAATACAACGGCGTCGTGACCCAGGAGAAATATTGCGTGCAGCCCGGCACTTTTTGCGGGCTGATCCTGCTTACCTCGATCGAGAACGGCGAACCGCTGGCGATTTTAAACGACGGCGTGCTGCAACACATGCGGGTCGGCGCCGACGGCGGCATCGGCGTCAAATATATGGCCAATGAGGACGCTGAAGTGGTTGGCATGCTCGGCTCTGGCGGCATGGCGCGGACTCATATGCAGGCGTTCAACGCGGTGCGCACCATCAAGAAGCTGCAGGTCTTCAGTCCGACCAAGGAGAACCGCGAAAAATTCGGCGAGGAAATGCGCCGCCGCTATAACATCGAGGTGAAAGTCTGCGACAAGCCGGAGGACATTTACAAAGGTGCCGATATCGTCGCCGCCTTGACGGATTCCGCTGTGTGCGTGACCGACGGCAGCCACCTGGAAAAGGGCGCGCATATCGTGGTGATTGGCGGCAGCGGCAAGCCTGACCCGAAATCGCTCGAGAAGGTCGACGTCTATCTGCGCTTCGGCGATAGCCCGGCGCCGGTCGGACATCCAGAACTGGCGACGGATGCCGAACACATCGGCTACGAGGCTCGGCCCGATGCGCGCAAGCACGGCGATGGCCGCACCGGGCGCCGCGCCCACGGCGTCGCCGTGCCGGGCAAACGCATCACGCTAGCCGACCTGATCAGCGGTCGCGCCAAGGGCCGCAGCTCCAAGGATCAGATCACCTATTCGGAGCGCGGCAATCTACAGGGGGCGCAGTTCTACGCCGTGGCCAGCAAAGCCTATGAAGCGGCAAAGCGCGCCGGACTCGGCTATGAAATCCCGACGAGCTTGTTCTTGCAGGACATCAGAAACTAGCGCGCCCGGACTTGCTACGGGGAAAGAACGCTCTATATCAAAGGCCTAGTCGCGATCGCCAGATTGTAACCATGAGCACCGGAGTAACCGTCACCGAAAGAGCCGCCCGCCGCATCGGCGAAATTCTCCGCCGCGAGCCGGGCGCTAAGCTGCGCGTCAGCGTCGAGGGCGGCGGCTGCTCCGGCTTTCAATACAAATTCGAGGTGGCGCAAGAGCAGGCCGACGACGATCTTGTCGTGACCCGCGACGGCGCCGTGGTGCTGATCGATCCGGTGTCGCTTGGTTACATGGCGGGTGCCGAGATCGATTTCGTTGACGACTTGATCGGCGCGTCGTTCCGCGTCAACAATCCGCAGGTCACGGCGTCCTGCGGTTGCGGCACGAGCTTCTCGCTTTGATCTTCTCGCCGCTCAGGCCGCCGCTTTCTTGCGGTTTGCCTCGAGCCGGGAATCCACCAGCGCCACAATCCCGTCGATCACCGGGTGGCTGAGGCCCTTTTGTTTGGCCACAAGCTGCACCAGCTTGTCGGCGCGCTCGATGTAGGGGGCGCCGTTGGTGAGCGCGCGCGCCGCCGAGGCTGGCCGGGTGAGGCTCTGTGCTGCGGCTGCGTATTTCTCGAACGGCACAAGGTCGTTCGGCGAAGCGCCGAGCTTGACCACGAGATCATTGACGAAGTTATAGACCGAACGCGAGGTCTCGGGGTCGCTGTGCACGGCTTCCTGCGCTGTGCGCATGCCATCCTGGGTGATGCAGCGGTAATTGCCGGCGAGCAGCATCGCCCACTTGGCAAGCGGCACGAAAATCGAATCATAAACCTTCAGCTTCACCGGCAATTCGATTTTGCCCTCCGGCGCATCGAAGCGCGCCGCATCGACGTCCTTCTCGAGCCGCCGCACGATGGCGGTATCCTTTTCGTCTTCGAAACGGGCGCATTTGAAATTGGTCGGCAAGGTGACCAGGAGCTCATTGGCCTTGCCATCCGGCGGGCGGATGGCCTGCGGATCAGGGCTGTTGAGCGTGATCTTCTTGGGATCGACGGTATCCCACACCCGCGGATCGGTATAGGCGGGCTCGAGCGCGGCGTGATTGAGACCCGGAATCCGCTTCATGTAGGGGAGCGGCGGCATGTTCATGATCGACATGCAGGGCACCCGTGCCGTGCCGACAGCTTCGAGCAGCGCGCGAACATCGGGCACGCGGTACTGCGGCTCCTGCATACACAGGCCGACGAGGTCATACTGCTTGGGTTCGACGCCAGTCGCCGGGCCGGCGGTGACTTTCCCCGGCAGCTTGCGCGATTCCAGCAGCACCGGCTCAGCGCGACCGCGCACCGGCAACTTCACCTTGAAGCCCTCAGCGTTGATGAGCTCCGCTTCGGCCGGCAAACAGACCATATGAATGCTGTGACCGCCGAACAGAAGTTTCGACGCAAGCAGCGATCCATAGGACGCGCCCAAAAGGAGAATATTATAGCCGGCCATCGCTCACCTCGCCGCGTTTGCTTTTCCGCCGGGAGTCGCCCTTGCCGGCACGCTCCCGCTGCGGCGGCAATGCTATTCGGCCTCGATCAGGGGCGCAATGCACCGCCGTTCCCTGGAAATTATTCGGCGGCCACCTGTGTCGGCGGTTCGATTTCCTCGGTCAGTTCATCCCTGGGCGGCTCGAGATGCCGCTTGAGGCGGCGGTCAAAGCGGTCGAGATAGATGTAGACCACGGGCGTGATGTAGAGGGTCAGGAGCTGCGACAAGCAGAGGCCGCCGACAACTGCGATGCCGAGCGGCTGGCGCAACTCCGCGCCTGCGCCCCAGCCCATCGCAATCGGCAGCGCGCCGAAGATTGCGGCGAAGGTCGTCATCATAATCGGCCGATAGCGCAACAGCGCAGCTTCCCGGATGGCGGCTTCGGCGCTCAGCCCGATGCGGCGGCGCTCGATGGCGAAGTCGATCATCATGATCGCGTTCTTCTTCACGATGCCGACGAGCATGATCACGCCGATCATGGCGATCACCGAAAGGTCCATCCTGAAGGCCATCAGCGTGAGCAAGGCGCCCACGCCGGCCGAAGGCAGACCGGAGATAATGGTGATTGGATGAATGAAGCTTTCGTAGAGAATGCCGAGCAGCACATAGGACGCGAAAATCGCGGCCAGGACCAATATGAATTGGCCCTTGAGTGAATCCTGGAAAACCTGCGCGGTGCCCTGAAATCCGGTTGAAATGTCGGCCGGAAGATTAGCCTCGCGCTCGATCTCATGGATGGCGTCGACTGCGGTGCCGAGAGCATAACCAGGCGCGAGGTTGAAGGAAATCGTCACCGCCGGCTGCGCAGCTTGGTGGTTGACTAGAAGCGGACCGACGCTGGGGTGGATATGCGTAACCGCTGCAAGCGGGATGGATTGGCCGCCCGAGGTTTTGATGTAAGTGCGGTCCAGCGCCGAAGTATCGGCGCGGAATTCCGGCTTTGTTTCCAGGATAACGGCATAATCGTCGTCGGGCGTATAGATCGTCGCCACCTGCCGCTCGCCGAAAGCGTTGTACATTTCCTGGCGGATCTGGTCGATGGAAATGCCATAGACCGCGGCCCGCTCGCGGTCGATCTCCACCGACATCTGCGGGCTCTTGATCTGCAGATCGCTTTCGACATCGTTGATGCCGTCGACTTGCGCGATCTTCGCCTGTATTTCCGGTGCGATCTTGTAGAGCGCGGCGGTGTCACTCGATTGCAGGGTGTATTGATACTGGCTCTTCGACGGGCGCCCCGTGATGTTCAGATTTTGGACGTTTTGAAACGTCACCTTGATGCCCGGAATCGTGTTGGCGGTACGGCGTAAGCGCTGAATGACTTCAGTCGAGCTGTCTTTGCGCTCATTTCGGGGCTTCAATGCAATGAACATACGGCCGGAATTGGCCGCGGCGTTGGCGCCTGTAGGCCCGACGCGCGAGTTCAGATAGGCCACCGCCGGATCCTGCAGGACGATATCGACAAGCTGCTTCTGCAGCTTGACCATCTCTGGGTAGGCGATGTCGGGATTGCCTTCAGTGCTGCCCGAGAGAAAGCCGGTATCCTCCGGCGGAAAGAAGCCCTTGGGGATATAGTAGTAAATCAGGCCGACGCCGACGAGTGTCGCCAGAGTCACGCCGAGCACCATCGCCTTTCCGCGCAGCACCCAGTCAAGCGACGATTCGTAACCGCGAAGCGTTGCGTTGAAGGCATCCTCGAATTTGTGCAGGATCCACGCGTGCTTTTCATCCGGCGCGTGATGGCGCAGCACGCGCGCGCAGAGCATCGGCGTCAGCGTCAGCGACACGAATCCTGAAATTATGATCGCGATCGCGACGGTGACGGAGAATTCCCGGAAGATACGGCCAAGCATGCCGCCCATCAACAGCACAGGGATGAACACAGCCACCAAGGCGAAGGTGATGGAGATAATGGTAAAGCCGATCTCGCGCGAGCCCTTCAGCGCCGCCTCGAACGGCCTCATGCCGCTCTCAATGTGACGGACGATGTTCTCGAGCATGACGATGGCATCGTCCACCACAAACCCCACGGACAACGTCAACGCCAGCAGCGTCATGTTGTTGATGGAGAAGCCGAAGGCGTACATCAGCGAGCAGGTGCCAATCAGCGAAACTGGCACGGCGAGCGCCGGGATAATGGTCGCCGGGAGTGACCGGAGGAAGAGAAAAATCACCAGAATGACCAGCGCCACCGCGATCAGCAGCGTGGTGCGCACGTCGTGCACGGAATCGCGGATCGAAATCGAGCGGTCGGCGAGCACCTCGAGGCGAATGGCGGGCGGAATCTGCTCCCGGTAGCTGGGAAGGCGCGCCTTGATCTCGTCGACAACCGCGATCGTATTGGCGCCCGGCTGCTTCTGAACGCCGAGTACGATGCCACGTTCTCTATTGAACCAGCTCGCCGATTGCTCTTTTTCCACCCCATCGATGACATGGGCGATCTCGTCGAGTTTCACCGGGGCCCCATTGCGATAGGCAACGACGACGTGGCGGTATTCCTCGGCGTGGCGCATGGCGCCGGTCGCCACCAGGGTCACATTTTGCTTATCGCCATAGATGGTCCCGACCGGAGAATTGGAGTTCGTCTTGGCGATGACCTGGCGGATTTCGTCGAGCGAGATATTGCGCGCCGCGGCGGCGACCGGGTCCACTTGCACGCGCACAGCGAATTTCTGTTCGCCGTTGACGTCGACCTGGGCGACGCCGGGAAGTTGGGAAATCTGCTGCGCCAGCACGTTTTCCGCGTAGTCGTTCACCGTCGACAGCGGCAGCGTCGGTGACACCAGGCTCACCAGAATGATGGAAAATTCGCCGGGATTGACCTTGCGGAAGCCGGGAGGACTTGTCATCTCCGGCGGCAAATGCCGGTTGGCCTGAGACAGCGCCGACTGCACATCAAGCGCGGCACCGTCGATGTTACGATTGAGATCGAACTGAATGGTAATCTGAGTGCGGCCCAAAGCCGAAATCGAGGTGATCGAGCGGATGCCCGGAATGGTCGAAAGCTCGCGCTCGATCACCGAGGCGACCGAAGCCGCCATCGTCTCCGGACTCGCGCCCGAAAGATTTGCGTTGATGGTGATAGTCGGAAAATCGACGTCGGGCAGCGCCGCCACCGGCAGCAGCCGATAGGCGAAGATGCCGAACACGATGATCGTCATCGTCACCAGCGAGGTGAAGACCGGCCTGCGGATGCAAAGCTCGGAAATGCCCATCAGGCGCCCGCCTTCGGCTGCCGCACGGTCACCCGGCTGCCGTTAGACAGCAAAAGGTGCCCGGTAATCACCACTGCTTCGCCACCGTTCAATCCTTTGGTGATGACACTTTCGCCCTCGACGGTCCGCTCGACGGTGACCGGCTGCACCATCGC
The DNA here is from genome assembly GCA_035652315.1 of Xanthobacteraceae bacterium. Lineage (GTDB taxonomy): Bacteria > Pseudomonadota > Alphaproteobacteria > Rhizobiales > Xanthobacteraceae > CANKHA01. The sequence goes on from DASREA010000086.1 coordinate 15,171, forward strand.
CGTCCGATCCTTCACGACGAAGACAAACGGCCCGGACTGGCCGTACTGTACGGCGGCGGTCGGCACGGCGATCGCTTCTTCCATCCGATAGGTCAGCTTCACCGAAACCAAACTGCCCGGCCACAAAATCTGGTCGGCATTGGGCATCGTGGCGCGCACCGTCACCGTGCCCGTGGCGGGGTCAACGGTGTTCTCAATCATCGAGACCTGACCCGAGGCCTTGCGCTTGTCCCCGGGGATCGAGGCCTCGACTGTGGCCGTGCTTGCTCCGATCGCTTCCCTGAGGTCGGGCAGATACCGCTGCGGCACGCCGAAGGAGACATAAACCGGCGCCGATTGAATGATGGTGGCAAGCGGCGTCTGATCGGCGGCGCGAACCAGATTGCCCACCTTTACCGCCGCCATGCTCACGCGTCCGGAGATCGGCGCCCGGATCGTGCAATAGCTGATCTGCACCTCCAATTCATCGATGGCGGATTGGTCGGCGGCCGTTTGCGCGCGCAAGACGTTGGTCTGGGTCGTGGCATTGTCGAGATTGGTTTGAGTGGTGGCGCCTTTGGCGAACAGTTCGCTGTAGCGTTTCATGTCGCGTTCGGCGCCAGCGAGCGACGCGGAATCCCGCGCCAACGTGCCTTGCTTTTCGCGCAATTGCGCCTCGAGCAAGCGGCTGTCGAGCGTGAACAGGAGATCGCCCTTGTTAACGTAAGCGCCGTCGTTGAAATGAACGCCGACGATTTCGGTATCCACGCGCGACTTGATCGCGACGCTGGCCATGGGCGTGACGGTGCCGAGTGCTTCGCTCTGCAATGGAACACGTTTCTTCGTGGCTGTTGCGACTTCCACGGCGACGTCGCCGCGGCCGTTGCCGCGTTTAGACTGCGCCGCGGCTCCGCCGGGGCCCCAGAATCCGGACAGGATCCACAGCAGCGCCAGCGCTGCGAGCGCGATGGCGCCCCCGGCGATCAGTGTTCGCCGCTCCAAGGCTCGTAGCACACGAGGCCAATCCACGCCCCGCATAAATCTGCTCCACCCAGGTCCCGCCGCAATCAAACGGCGCGGTAAAAGCATGCCTTCTAGCACGATCACCTAAAAAACACATCTGGCAGCGGGGCATTAATGTAATGTAATTTTGCTGCGTTTCCCGTGGAAAAGCTTCGAATTAGGCGGCGGATTCGGCATGCGTATCGCCACTTGGAACGTAAATTCGATCAAGCAACGCGCCGACAACGTCACCGCGTGGCTGCAGGCGCGTCAGCCGGATATCCTTTGCCTGCAAGAAACGAAATGCCCGGACGAGGCCTTTCCCCGCGAAGCATTTGAGGCGCTTGGCTATAACGTCGCGGTCCACGGCCAAAAGGCGCTCAACGGCGTCGCCATTCTTTCGAAGTTCCCGCTCGACGAAATCAATCCGGGCTTGATCGGCGACGGCAGCGACGTGCAGGCACGTTTTCTCGAGGGGCTGGTCTCGACAGACGCCGGCGTCTTGCGCATCGCCTGTCTGTATCTGCCCAATGGCAACCCTCCGGACACGGACAAGTACCTATACAAGATCAATTGGATGAATAGGCTTCTTGCTTATTCACATGAGCGACTTCAACTTGAGGAGCCACTCGTCCTTGCCGGCGATTTTAATGTCATCCCGGCCGAAGTCGATGTTTCCAATCCGGCAGCCTGGACAACCGACGCGCTTTTCCTGCCGCAAACCCGAGAAAAATTTCGGGCCCTGCTCAATCTGGGTTTCACCGATGCGCTACGTGCGGCCAGCGACGAGGCCGGCCTCTATACCTTCTGGGATTACCAGGCCGGAGCCTGGCAGAAGAACAACGGCATCCGCATCGACCATTTGTTGCTGTCGGCGCGCGCCGCCGATCGCCTGCAGGCGGTCACCATCGATCGCCACGTGCGCGCCTGGGAGCGGCCGTCCGATCACGTTCCCGTCTTCGTCGATTTGGCGATCAAGCGCCGCTAGCGGTCACCACGGGCGGCCTTCGTTGATCCGCCGTTTGATCAGCATGAGCGCCATTTCGCGCTCGTCTTCAGTTGCCTGATCGAATGCCGCCTTGCGGGCGTCCGCAATCCACTGCACCTGCCCGGCGCAGCCGTCACTGGCTAGCGTTAGCCACATTAAACCGAGCGCGCGTTGCCGCGGCATGTCTTCGCCCTTGAAGAGGATGCGCCCGAGCACGGCCTGAGCCTCGTAATGGCCTTTGTTGGCGGCGAGCAGGAACCAGCGCGCGGCCTGCCGCGTATCGCGGCGCGTCCCTGTGCCGCTCAGGTAAAGCCGTCCAAGATTATATTGGGCATCGGGATCGCCGAAATACGACGCGGCATAGGCAAACATGTCGCGCGCATGTGCCGGGTCGGCTTTGACCGGCGAATTGGGAATCCCGTCGCGGTAATATTCGCCGAGTTCGACATAGGCATTGGCGACGAAGCGGGCTTGCGGCTGACTCGGATTGTCATCGCCATGGTCGATGACAACCTGCTGAAAATATTTGAAAGCGCGCAGATCGTCGTGCGGGACGCCGTCGCCTTCGGCATACATGCGCCCGAGCTTCCATTGGGCGATCGCGTGGCCATTTTCGGCGGCGTATTGCAGCGACGTCACGGCTTTGGCGGTTTGACCGATCTTGAGCGCGAGCGTGCCGTCGCGGAACGCCTCGCGCGGCGACAGCGGCGTATTTGGTGCATGCGTGCCGTCGAAGCCCATGGTCGAGCTTGTCGCCATGAGGACGCCGATCGTCACTGCAACGGCCAGGCTAGATATCCGCATAACACCGCTTCTCGGCCGAGCCGCCCGGATGGGTCACGGCACCGTTGAGCGCCGATCCGACCTGCTGCGCGTACTTCCATAGATAGCCGGAGGTGAATTGATCCTCGCGCGGCTTCCACTCGCGTTTGCGCTTATCAAATTCTTCGGGCGAGATTTTGACACTGAGAGTTCCGGCTTCAGCGTCGAGTTCGATGATGTCGCCATCGCGAACGAGCGCGATCGGTCCGCCAACCGCAGCCTCGGGTCCGACATGGCCGACGCAAAAGCCGCGCGTCGCGCCGGAAAAGCGCCCGTCGGTGATGAGCGCGACCTTGTTGCCCATGCCCTGCCCGTAGAGCGCGGCCGTGGTGGCCAGCATTTCGCGCATCCCGGGGCCGCCGCGCGGGCCTTCGTAGCGAATGACCAGCACGTCGCCTTCGCGATATTTCTTGTGCGTGACCGCCTCGAAACAGGCTTCCTCGCCGTCGAAGCATCGAGCCGGTCCGGAGAATTTCAATCCCGACATGCCGGCGACTTTGACGATGGCGCCCTCGGGCGCCAGATTGCCTTTCAGGCCGACGACGCCGCCGGTGGGGTTCAGTGGCTTGTTTGCCGGATGCACCACGTCCTGATCCGGATTCCATTTCACGTATTTGAGATTTTCGGCCAACGTTCGACCGGTCACCGTCAAGCAGTCGCCATGCATATGGCCGTGGTCAAGGAGGGTCTTCATCAAGAGTGGCACGCCGCCTGCCTCGAACATGTCCTTGGCGACATAGCGGCCGCTGGGTTTGAGATCGGCGATATAGGGCGTGCGCCGCATAACCTCGGCGACATCGAAAAGGTCGAACTTGATCCCGCACTCATGCGCGATGGCCGGCAGATGCAACGCGGCATTGGTCGAGCCGCCGGAAGCGGCCACGACTGCCGCGGCATTCTCCAGGGCCTTCCGCGTGACGATATCGCGCGGGCGAATACCAGCCGCGATCAAACTCATGATCTGCTCGCCGGCGGTCATGCAGAAGGAGTCGCGGATTTCATAGGGTGCCGGCGCGCCTGCGGAATAAGGAAGCGCCAAGCCGATGGCCTCGGACACCGTGGCCATTGTGTTAGCGGTGAATTGCGCGCCGCAGGCTCCGGCGGAGGGACAAGCGACCTGCTCCAGCGCCTCGAGATCCGCATCCGACATCGAACCGACCGAGTGCTTGCCGACGGCCTCGAAAACATCCTGCACCGTGACCGGCTTCCCCTTGAAGGAGCCCGGCAAGATCGAGCCGCCATAGATGAAGATTGAAGGCACGTTAAGGCGGCACATCGCCATCATCATGCCCGGCAGCGACTTGTCGCAGCCGGCAATGCCGACGAGGGCATCATAGGCGTGGCCGCGCATGGTCAATTCGACGGAGTCGGCGATGACTTCGCGGGACGGCAGGGAGGACTTCATGCCCTCGTGCCCCATGGCGATGCCGTCGGTCACTGTGATCGTGCAGAATTCGCGCGGCGTGCCGCCGGCGGCCGCGACGCCCTTCTTCACCGCCTGGGCTTGGCGCATCAGCGCGATGTTGCAGGGAGCCGCTTCGTTCCAGCAGCTTGCGACGCCGACGAAGGGCTGATGGATCTGCGCCCCGGTCAGACCCATGGCATAGTAATAGGACCGATGCGGAGCGCGTTCGGGGCCTTCGGTAACGTGACGGCTCGGCAGCTTAGCTTTCAGATCGGTCTTTGCGTCCATCAGTTTCCCAGGCCCCCGCCCTCGGCCAAGTCGCCGGCGTCTTCTCGGAACGCCGCGCCCGCTCGGCGGGGCTCCCGATCTCGTTGAATGGTGTGGCTAAATCGCGGCGCGGCCAACATTCTGCAGGGCAGTCCCTTCAAACTTCTAAATGGTGTTGCGAAGGAGACACAGGCAGCCCGGAAAGGCCACCGCGCCCTTTAGTTTCTTGAAAGGATTGGCTGGCACCCTCGGATAGGCGGGCTGGTCTGGTTTCGGGGCCGGCCCCGTTCACGCCGCCGGCTTGCGGCGGCGTCGCCCGGCGCCATTGGGCTCGTATGCTCCAGGACATCTTAGACCGCTTCACCCAAACCAAGGCCAAGGACACCGCCTCGCGGCTTCCCGTCGTCGAAGCGCCGCCCTCCTTGCCTGAGGCAGAGCCGGCAGTACCGGCGCCGCGCCTCGATGACATCCGGGAAACGATTGGTCTCTTGGAAGCCGACCTGGTTGCCATGATCCGTGCGGTGCAGGCCGTCGCCAATTCGGTCCACGACGGCACTACCGCCTCGGTGAAGGCGCTTGATGCCATCCGCCAGCGCAGCGAGCAGCTCGCCGGCCTTTCCCGCGGCGCCAAGGAGGACGCTTCCCAGCTTGCCGTCGCCACCGAAGAATTCGCGGCCTCTTCCAGTGAGATCAGCCGCCAGGTGAACGAAGCCGGGGGGCTGGCCGACGAGGCGCACCGAGTGGCCGGCGACGCCACGCACAGCCTCGACGGCTTGAAGTCGTCCTCGGGCGAGATCGGCGACGTGGTGAATTTGATCGCCGCCATCGCCAAGCAGACCAACCTGCTGGCCCTCAATGCCAAGATTGAGGCCGCCCGCGCCGGCCAAGCCGGTCGCGGCTTTGCCGTGGTCGCCGAGGAGGTGAAGGCCCTCTCTGTGCAGACCCAGAAGGCAACGGACGAGATCGCGCAGAAGATCGCTAAGCTGCAGGATGTCACGGCGAAATCAGTTTCCGCCGTCAAACGCATCACTGAGGTCATGGAATCGATCCGGCCGGTGTTCGACGCGGTGGCGGACGCGGCGACGCAGCAGACGGCAACCACCAACAATCTTGCAAGCAATGCGGCGCAATCCTCCCGCTTCGTCGCCAACGTTGCCGACGGCGTGATCGACATCGAAAAAGCGGCGGCGGAAGCGGCCAGCCGCAGCGGCGCCGTGGACCACGCCAGCCAGAACGTTGTCGAGCTGATGTCTGAATTGAAGACGCGCTTCGTAATCCTGCTTCGGCAGACGGAAATCGGCGACCGCCGCCGCTATGACCGGCTGCCATGCGACTTAGGCATCACGATTGTGCAGGCCGGCCGCAGCGTCCACGGCAGGTGCGTCGATTTATCCGACGGCGGCACGCTGATGAAGACAAGCGATGCCGACCGGATCACCGTCGGCGCGACCGCCCAGGCGACGATCGCCGAAATTGGATCCACCGAGGTGCGTGTCGTCAATCGTTCATCGCGCGGGCTGCATCTGGCCTTTACGCGCCTTGATCCAACTCTGCTTGGCGCGGTGCACGCCAAGCTCGAAGCCATCCGCGAGGAAAACAGGGAACCCGTGGAGCGGGCCATCGCCGCGGCGGCGGAGGTTTCGGCGGCGTTTGAGGAAGCGGTTTCGAGCAAGCAGATTACATTCGAAGATCTGTTCGACAATAATTACATACCGATTGAAGGCACCAATCCGGTGCAATACCGCACCCGCTTCCTCGATCTGATGGAAAAAATCCTGCCGCCCATCCTCTATCCGCGGACCGAGACGGATTACAGGACAATTCTATGCGTTGCGATCGACCGCAATGGCTATATTCCCGTCCACCGTCCAGGTCATTCCCAACCGCAGCGGCCGAACGACCCCGAATGGAACGCAGTGAACTGCCGTAACCGCCGCATTTACAACGACCCCAAGCGGCTCGCCGCCGCACGCAACACGCGGCCTTATTTGATCCAGCAATATAGTCGCGAATACGAGGGGAAAACGCAGCTGCTTCGCCCGATCGCGGCGCCCATTCGCGTGTTCGGAAAGCATTGGGGCTCGGTGCGCGTTTCCTACGTGAGATAGACCGCAGGAAGCCCCTGCCGAAACGCATCCCCGTTTGCCCGATTGAAAAGATGTAGAAGGACCGGCCCTGACTCTCCGGTACTTTGAATCACTGCAATGCCGAAGCCTCCTTTAATTCGCCGCGCTTTCTTTGATCGCAGCGTCCACAAAGTGGCGCCCGATCTCATTGGCGCGACCTTGCTGGTCGATGGCGCCGGCGGGGCCATAGTCGAGGTCGAGGCCTATCACCACACCGACCCGGCGGCGCATTCCTACGGCGGACGCACCGAGCGCAACGCGGTGATGTTCGGCCCGCCCGGCTTCGCCTATGTCTACCGCTCCTATGGCATCCACTGGTGTCTCAACTTCGTGTGCGAGGAAGAAGGCAGCGCCAGCGCCGTGCTCATCCGCGCGCTGGAGCCGACGCAAGGCATCGCCGTGATGCGACGGCGCCGTGATGTTGCCGATGAGCGCCGGCTCTGCTCCGGTCCGGGAAAACTCGGCGAAGCCTTAGGAATCACCCGCGCGCGGCATAATGGCTTGCCGCTGGACAAGCCGCCGTTCGAGTTGCGCGCGCGAACCGGTGACGTCGAGATCGTGACGGGCCGGCGCATCGGCATCACCAAGGCGGCGGACATGCCCTGGCGCTACGGGCTCAAGGGCTCGCGATTTCTCAGCAAGCCGTTCAGATAATCCAACGGCTACGCCGCTCCCTTCAGCCGCTCCAGCGCCTCGAGGATCTTGGCGCGGCGGCCTTCCGCCTCGCCGCGCTTCTCCCGCTCACCCTCGACCACATCCTCCGGCGCGCGCGCGATGAAATCGACATTCGCCAGCTTGGCATTGACGCGGGCGATGTCCGCCTCGACCTTGGCCATTTCCTTTTCCAGGCGTTTACGCTCGGCGTCGAGGTCGATCACGCCCTTGAGCGGCAACGCCGCCACTTCGCCGCGCACGACAAGCTGCACCGAGCCGGCGGGTGCCGCGTCGGCGAAGCCGATCGCGGAAAGCCGCGCCAGGCGCTTGATGAATTCCGCCCAGCGCTGGCCCCGTGCCTTCGTGTCGGCGGAGGCACCGGCGAGTAGCAGCGGAATTTGCGTGGCCGGCGGCACATTCATTTCCGCGCGCACGGAACGGATGGCAGTGACAAGGTCGATCACCCAACCGATCTCGGCTTCGGCGGCGGCATCTTCCAGCCCGTCGTGCTGCGGCCAAGCCTCGATCAGCAGCAGATGGTGGCGCGGCGCTCGCTGCTCGGCGGTGACGCGCCACAGCTCTTCGGTGACGAACGGCATGAAGGGATGCAGCAGCTTGAGGATCTCATCCAGCGCCCAGGCTGCGGTGGCCCGCGTCTCCTCCTTGGCGGCGCCGTCGGGGCCGGTTAACACCGGCTTCGACAGTTCCAGATACCAGTCGCAGAACACGTTCCAGACGAAGCGATAGACCGCCGCCGCAGCGTCGTTAAAGCGATAGCCATCGAGCGCGGCGGTCACCTCGCGCCCGGCCTTTGCCGTCTCGTGAATGATCCAGCGATTGAGCGTCTCTTTGGCCGCGCGCGGGTCGAACTCGGCGTCGCGCGCGCAGCCGTTCATCTCGGCGAAGCGGGCGGCGTTCCACAGCTTGGTCGCGAAATTGCGGTAACCCTCGACCAGCTTGGCCGAGAGTTTGACGTCGCGGCGCGCCTGCGAGGTCATGGCGGCCAGCGTAAAGCGAAGTGCGTCGGCGCCGTATTCCTCGATCAGCTCCAGCGGATCGATAGTATTGCCCTTGGACTTCGACATTTTCTGCCCGCGCTCGTCGCTGACGAGGCCGTGCAGGTAGACCGTACGGAACGGAACGTCGGGCATGAAATGCAACGCCATCATCATCATCCGCGCCACCCAGAAAAAGATGATGTCGAAGCCGGTGACGAGCACGCTGGTCGGGTAATAGCGCTTCAGCTCCGGCGTATCGTCGGGCCAGCCCAGCGTCGAGAACGGCCACAGCGCCGAGGAGAACCAGGTATCGAGCACGTCCTCGTCGCGGGTGAGATAGCCGTTGAGGAATTGCGCGCGCCGTTGCGGATCGGCGGCAATGTCGTGGCCGTCCTGGACGGTGATCTCCTCGATATCCGTGTAATGCGCCAGCGCCTCGGCAACGACCTCGTCCTCGTTCTCGGCGACGAAAATCTTGCCGTCCGGTCCATACCAGGCGGGAATCTGATGCCCCCACCAGAGCTGACGCGAAATGCACCACGGCTGGATATTTTCCATCCATTCAAAAAAGGTTCTTTCCCAATTCTTCGGCACGAAGACGGTGCCGCCTTGGCGAACGGCTTCGATCGCGGGCTGCGCCAAAGTCTTGGCGTCGACGTACCATTGGTCGGTGAGAAAGGGCTCGATGACCGCGCCGGATCGGTCACCATGCGGCACCGTGTGCTTGTAGGGCTCAATCTTGTCGACCAGGCCGAGCGCATCCAGCCGCTCGACGATCTTCTTGCGCGCCGCGAAGCGATCCATGCCGTGCATGGCAAGCGTTGCATCAAGTTCGTCCGACGGTTTGAGCCCCGCCATGAACGCAGGATTGCCGGCGAGGTCGAGCTTGGCTTCCGCCGTCAGCACGCTGATCAGAGGCAACCCATGGCGGCGCCCCACGTCGAAGTCATTGAAGTCATGCGCCGGCGTGATTTTCACTGCGCCGGTGCCTTTTTCCGGATCGGCGTAGTCGTCGGCGATGATCGGGATGCGGCGGCCGACCAGCGGCAGCACAGCCGTTTTGCCAATCAGATGCTTGAGCCGGTCGTTCTCCGGATGGACGGCGACGGCAACATCCCCAAGCATTGTCTCAGGCCGGGTTGTGGCAACGATTATATAATTGTTTTCAATGCCTTCTATAGGATATTTCAAGTGCCATAAATGGCCACTTATTTCGATCTGCTCAACCTCTAGATCAGATATGCCGGTGAGCAATTTGGGGTCCCAATTGACCAGCCGCTTGTCGCGGTAGATCAGCCCCTCGCGATAAAGCTCGACGAAAACCTTGATCACCGCACGCGAGAGTCCCGCGTCCATGGTGAAGCGTTCGCGCGACCAGTCGCAGGAGGCGCCGAGCCGCTTGAGCTGACGGATGATGGTGCCGCCCGACTCCTCTTTCCATTCCCAAACGCGCCTGACAAAAGCCTCGCGCCCCATGGCGCGGCGACCGGGCTCTTGCCGTTCGATGAGCTGACGCTCCACCACCATCTGCGTCGCGATGCCGGCATGATCGGTGCCCGGCTGCCAGAGCACGTCCTTGCCGCGCATGCGCTGATAACGCACGAGAATGTCCTGCAATGTATTATCGAGGGCATGGCCCACATGCAGCGAGCCAGTGACATTCGGTGGCGGAATGACGATGCAGTAGGGCTCGGCATGGCGGCGCTCAGGACGCCCGGCGCGGAACGCACCGGAGGCTTCCCAAACGGCATAAATGCGGCCCTCGACATCGGAGGGCTGAAAAGTCTTCTCGATCATCGGCATATCACTTGGGGATCGGCTGAGGCGGTAGAAAGCCCGGCAGGCCCCGGGAAGTCAACGCCAGGCTGATTCCAGCGAGGCGAGCGCAGCCTAACCGCGGCCGCGCGAAACGCGCTCGATTTCGGCCCTGACCACGCGCTCGACAAGGCCCGGCAGATTGTCGTCAAGCCACGCCTTGAGCATCGGCCGCATCATTTCCTTAACCAGATCCTCAAGCGTGCGGGCATTCTGCGCCAGCACGGTATGCGCCAGGCTATTGAACGCGGAATCGACCGCGGCCCGCGTCGATGAGGAAATCAGGGGGAGCTCCGCGGAGGTCATCATGGTTTGTTGCTGCTCGCCGGCGTCCGCGACGCCTTCCGATAGCTGCTGCTGTTCGTCGGCTTCCGTGAAAAACACGTCCGCGTGGCTTTCGACAGTGCGGAAGACCGGTGGCTCACTGGACGCCGCCATCGATTCCGTCAACTCCAGCACGTCGGTCTTGTTGGACATCTTGCCATTGGGTTTGCTCGGCGGTGCGTCGAGCCCCGCGAGCATAGAGTCGATGTCGTCCTGATTCATCGGGCCGGGTGCCGGAGGCGACGGTGAAGCGGGAGCGGGTGCCGGCCTGGATGGCACAGCGGCCGACGCCGAGGCCGCGGCCGGCTTTGGTGGCTCCGCCGGCTTGGGTTTACCTTCGTCGTCGGCGATAATCCGGCGAATGGAGGCCAGAATCTCCTCCATCGAGGGCTCCTGAGCCTTCGCAGCCTGGGTCATGAGCAAGTCCCCGTTGCGCCCAATGGCTCGCCGGGCACGCCCCGGCGAATCGCTTGTCCGGCTTAGATTATCCGCATCGGCAGGCCCGATGCGAGCGCGGCGTGAATGGATGCCGCCGCATTTGTTCGCCTGTGGAAATGGCGGAGCCCTGCTGCGAGATTGCCGTTTGGCGCTATTTTCCGTCGGGCGTGCGCATCCCGGCCCAGCTGTCGCGCACCTGATAGTAATGCACGCGCGGGTCATAGATCGGAGTGGGAAGCCCAAGGATTTCAGGCGAGAGCCGCCCGACGGCGCTGAGCAGATTATAGGAGGCGACAACGCGGTCGTGCTGCGCCGTGACCAACGAGACGCGCGCATTCACCAACGCCTGCTGCGCGTTGAGAACGTCAAGCGTCGTACGCTGGCCCACCCGCGCCTCTTCGCGCACGCCATTGAGCGCCGTCTCGCTGGAGCGAACCTGCGCCTGCGCCGATTCGATTTGCGCCTTGGTGGCCTGAACCTGACCCCAAGCCTGCACGATGGCCTGGCGGATTTGATCGCGGGTTTGCTCCAGCACCAGCCGTTGCTGCGTCAGCGTCTCTTTCGACTGGCGGATCAGCGAATATTCGCTGCCGCCCTGATAAATCGGCATCGTAAAGGTGGCGGTGCCGGAATATTGCGTCTGCTCGATCGTGGACAGCGATGAGTTCCAGGTTTTCTGAGCGGTGCCCGATACGACGATGGTGGGATAAAGTGCGCCTTCATTTATTTTCAATTGCAGATAAGCCACGTCGATTCCGTACATGGCGGCGGTGACGTTGGGATTTTCCTGCAAGCCCTCGTCAACGGCCAGCCCGAGTGTGCGTGGGGCAAAGCGGTCGACCGGCGATCCGGGGCTGAGCTTGCCGGGATCCTGGCCGATGACGCGGCGATAATTGGATCGCGTCGTATTCAGATTGGATTCGGCGGTGAGCAGCTGGAATCGGCCGGCGGCGAGTTGCGCTTCGGCCTGCGCCACGTCCGTACGCGTCACCTCGCCCGCGTTAAACCGGTCCTGCGTTTGCTTTAGCGTTTCGGTCAGAACGTTGACGTTGCTCCGCTGCACTTCGACGATCGCGGAATCGCGCAGCATGTCCATGTAGACGGTGGCGGCGTTGAGCAGGATGGTCTGCTCCAGCACGCGCAGCCCCTCACGCGCCGACGAGATCTGGGATTCGGCTGCGCGCACCTTATTGCCGGTTTGGAATCCGTTGAAAAGAGTCTGCGACGCGGTGGCGCTCAAGGAGTAGGGGTAAATCAGGCCCTTCGACTCGCTGATCGTATGCGTGGTGCTGGAAAGTGATTTTTGTTGCAGCTCTTCGACTTCCGCGCTCGCGCTTACGCTCAATTTCGGACGGTAGCCAGACAGCGCTTGCGGCACGCCCTCATCGGTGGCGCGAACCTGGGCGCGCTGGGCGTTGAGCTGCGGGTTGTTCTGATAGGCCTGGACAAGGGCTTCGTGGATGCTTTCGGCGGAGGCGCAATCGCCGGCGCAGAGGACGGCAAGATAGGCTGCCGCCGCAGCGGCGTTTAAACCAACCCCCCTGCCCCAGTGCCCCCTCATGCCGCACTCCACCACGGACCAACGCCGCCGTAAATGACTGCGGCCCCACCTAAATTGGCCATACAATAGCGGCTTCCAGGGCCCGCTTGGAACCCTAGGCCGGCGCTTTCCCAGTAAAAAAGATCGCAGTTGCCGCTTCTGCGCCACACCGAATGGTCAAAAAACGAATGCGGGCGCAGCAATAAAACCGGGTAAGACCGGCGCATTGGCGTCGAAAATGGGCCAACCGCTGACTTCTCCACCAGCGCGGCGGTAAAGCATGGCCTTCCCCGCCGCAGTTCCCGAACGAACGCAGACGAGCCGTCCGCCCTCCTTCAATTGCGGAAAAAGAGTCCGCGGCTCAACCTCAGTAGCCCCTTCCAGCACGATCACATCGTAAGGCGAGTGCGGCGCCCAGCCTGCCATCAGCGGGCCGGTGACAACGGAGACATTCTTCTCGCCCATATCGGCCAGAAGCTGACGCGCCCGGGAGGCGAGCGACCCATCCTCTTCGAGCGCGATCACTGAATGCGCCAGCCGCGCAAGGATCGCGGTGCTGTACCCGGTGGTGCAGCCGATATCGAGCACAGCATCGTGCTCCTGAATTTCGGCCGCCTGAATGAGCTTCGCCAGCATCATCGGCTTCAGCATTCGCCGGCGGCCGCCGCCAGCGATGGACGACACGGAGATATCCAAATCGAGATAGCTGATTTCGACACTTTCCGGCGGCACGAAACGTTCTCGCGGGACGTCCAGCATGGCGCCGATGATGCGGAGATCGGTGACGTCGTTCGGGCGTATCTGCCCGTCCACCATCATGCGGCGCGCTTTGCTAAAATCGATCATGCAAGGCCTCGATTGGCGCCGGCCGGCGCGCCGGGGTTTTGCGGCAAGCGGGCATAAAACGCAAGCTGCGCGGTAGACCGGACCCGAACGCTCGCTTACCCAAACGCTAGGGCGTTGCTCCCGGAACAGCGCTCCTGTATAGCGAGATCTTGTCGATGGGCGCGAAAACAGCGGACTTTCACGCCTAATTCCACCGATGGCCACGTGGCGGAGTGGTTACGCACCGGTCTGCAAAACCGGGTACGCCGGTTCAATTCCGGCCGTGGCCTCCAACTTTCCAAATCGGCCGGCGTTTGTTATACGCGCTGCGTCGCCTGCCGCGCGCCGTTCCCCGGTAGCTCAGTGGTAGAGCAACCGGCTGTTAACCGGTTGGTCGCTGGTTCGAATCCGGCCCGGGGAGCCACCTTTCTGCCGTGCCAGCTAAGAGAAAAATCGGCTCAGTGCCCCTGAAGCGCCGCGACTGTCTTTTTCGATCGTCGGAACATCACCGCCATCGCGCCGCGTTGCGGGCCGCTGGTCGTCAATGTCGACACCAGTAATGTGGCTGAGTGGTTGCGCTTCGAGCCCAAAATCGATGAGCTGTACGATGTGGTCATCCTGCCCGGCGTGCGCGCGGCGGAAGCGATCGGCTTCAAGGCGGACGACATCCAGCGCGGGATCGGCGTTGGCCGAGCGTAGACATTTTTGTTCGCGTATTGGCGCAAACGCGCTATAAAGGCCGCAACTTCCCATTGATCTGAGCGTTATCGTTTGGGCGCGACCGTCACACCGAGGAACCATGCAATGAGACCAATCGCCGCCGCGACTGTCGTTGCCGCTTCACTGGTCGCGCTAGCGCTGCCGGCGCTTGCCGCGCAGACGCATAGGACGGCCAAGCAACAGGTTGTCGTCCCCACTCCCGGCACAGTGGGCTATGTGAATGGGCGGCCTTATTCGATCTACGAGCATCGGCCGGAATACGACGTCTACGTCAACGGCCAATATGTTGGCTCCGATCCTGATCCGCGCGTCCGTTACCACCTCCGCGAGGAATGGTGCGCCGACACTTGGGACGGCTGCTGATCAGCGCCATTTCGCGTCGCCTGCGCAGCCTCGGCTGCGCAGGTTTTTATTGTGCCTTGAAAACGACACGCCGCCGTGCCATATAAGCCGTTGCTGGAATGACTGGCCTTTTTGAGCCAGCTACGGGCCGCGTGAACGAAATCCAATAACAGGCTTTCGGCCCTATTTTCCCGCAATCGCATATGATCGGCAGCCCAGCCACGCGGGATGTCTTAACCCGCGCATCGCGGCCGGCAGAAAAGCGCCGGCGCGCTTCGCTTCATGGAAAGATTTTTCATTGACGACTTTTGCTGATTTCGGCCTTGCCGAACCCATTCTTCGCGCGCTCGTGGAAGAAAAATACGCAGTCCCGACCCCGATCCAATCGCAAACGATTCCGCTTGCGCTTCGCGGCGACGACATCGTTGGCATCGCGCAGACCGGCACCGGCAAGACTGCCGCTTTCGCGCTGCCGATTCTTCATCGGCTTGCCGGCGACCCGCGCCGTCCGGCGCGAAAACATTGTCGCGCGCTCGTGCTCAGCCCCACGCGCGAATTGTCGGGTCAAATCTTGGATAGCTGCCGCGCCTATGGCCGGCACCTCCGCTTGCACTCGGCGTTGGCCATCGGCGGCGTCCCCATGGGTCGCCAGGTGCGGGCGCTGCTCGGCGGCGTGGATATTCTCGTCGCCACCCCGGGCCGCCTGCTCGATCTCGTGCAGCAGAACGCCCTGCGGCTTGATGGCGTGGAGACCCTCGTCCTCGACGAAGCCGATCGGATGCTGGACATGGGATTCATCCAGGACATCCGCAAAATCGTCGCCAAGGCCCCGGCGCGGCGGCAGACTTTGATGTTTTCCGCGACCATGCCGCGGGAGATCGCGGAACTCGCGGCGCAGATGCTCAATAATCCGCAAAAGGTCGCGGCGACGCCCGTGGCTTCGACGGTAGAGCGCATCGAGCAGCGCGTCATCCATCTTGATCACGGCGCCAAATCGCAAATTCTTGCGGAAATTCTGCGCGCAGAGCCCATCGATCGCGCCCTCGTTTTCACCCGCACCAAGCACGGTGCCGACAAAATCGTGCGGATTCTGAGCAAAAGCGGCATCGCCGCCGAGGCCATCCACGGCAACAAATCGCAAGGCCAACGCGAGCGGGCGCTAGCGTCATTCCGCAAAGGACAGGTTCGCACCCTGGTCGCGACCGATATCGCGGCACGTGGCATCGACGTCGACGGCGTGAGCCATGTGATCAATTACGATCTGCCCAATATCCCCGAAAGCTACGTCCATCGCATCGGGCGCACCGCGCGGGCCGGCGCGGCAGGCACCGCGATTTCCTTCTGCGCCGGGGAGGAAGCGTCCTTTCTGCGTGGCATCGAGAAGCTGATCCGCAGGACGATTCCCGCCACCGACCGGCGCACGGGGCGTCCTAATGTTGCGCCGAACGGCCAAGCCCGGCGTCATCACACCAAACCGCGCCGCAATGGTCGGCCGGCCGCTCAACAGCAGATCGAGCCCGGTGGGCGGCAACAGCCTGACAATCTCGCCGGCATGACCTTCATGCGCGACCCGAACCGGCCACAAAGCAAATCAAAGGCTGACGCCGCTCGAGACCTGCGCTAAGCTGGAATCGAAAAGGGAAAAGCGGCATGGCGAAGGAAGAGCTTCTCGAATTCGACGGCGAGGTCACCGAGGTCCTGCCGGATGGCAATTTCCGCGTCCGCCTCGACAACGGCCATGAGGTGCTGGCTTATACCGCCGGGAAAATGCGCAAATTCCGCATCCGCACCGGCGTCGGCGACCGTGTTGTCGTCGAGATGTCGCCCTACGATCTGCAGCGCGGCCGCATCAGCTTCCGCCACAAAGGCGAGCGCACGATGACGCCGGCTGCGGCGCCGCGCCGACCGAATATCCGCCGCCGCTAGACTTTCGGTTCAACCTGGGAATTGAAGACGCTAGGCCGCACTCATGGCAGCGACGCCGCGCGTCCTGCCCTCGTCGCGGCGCGGACGCACCAGATCAAGGGATGCGATCTCGACCCGGTTCCGTCCCCGCTCCTTGGCGTGGTAGAGCGCCTGGTCCGCCTGCGCCAGAAGCGCCGCGACATCGAAGGTCGGATCTTCGTTGATCACCATGCCGATGCTGACGGTCGCCGCCGTCGGCCTGCCGTCGACCTCCCGCGCCGCCGCAGCAAAAGCCGAGCGGATGCGCTCGGCGGTGACCAGCGCCCGCTCGCGGTCGGCATCGGCAAGCACGGCCGCGAATTCCTCGCCGCCGAGACGGCCGATGAGGTCGGCATCCTTGATGGCCATAGAAGCCGTTTCCGCGAAGACCTGAAGTACGCGGTCCCCGATGGCATGGCCGAAGCGATCGTTGATCGACTTGAAATGGTCGAGGTCGATCAGGAGCACGGCGGTGGGCCGGATTTCCAGCGCATGGCGCTTCATCATCTCGGTGCCCACGTGCAGGAACGCGCGGCGGTTCGCGATTCCGGTCAGCGGATCGACCATCGCCGCGGTCTTGTGCCGGAGCTCGGTGCGCTCCTTTGCCATGGCGAGCAGGATGAAGGCGATGGCGATGGTGAACAGCAATGCTTCGAAGCTGAGCACGGTGAGCCAGACGCTGCCGAATACTTCCTTGGTCGGCGACCAGGGCAACAGCCGGGCGATCGGCGTGCGCAGGAGGAATAACGAACCGTTGGCGAAAAGCATGAAGATCGCCGGCCAGCGCGAAACCAGAGGCTCCTTGCGGCCGCGCCAGAATTCGTAGGCGGTGAGCCAAGTGTAGGCGGCGACGATGCCGGAGCTGAGCAGGACGCGCAGCTCCACCGTTTCGGAAACCACCGGCAGACGGCAGACGACAAGCCAGAGCGCCGCGCCGGCCGCGATGCCGACCGGGCGCGCGCGGCGTCCGTCGAAAATCCGCGCACCGGTCCAGGTCAGGGCGAAGGACGCGAAGAGCAGCGTGTTCGCAAAATCGATTGAGATGATGTCTGGAATAGTGCCGAACATTCCGAACAGCACGACCGAAACAGCGCGCGTGAGATCGGCGAAACCCCACCAGGCGACGGCGCGAATCGTGGAATTCTGAATCCACGCAAAGAGCAGCAGCAGGCCGAGAATGGCCTCCACGTAAATCGTCATCATGAAGAGCGTATTTACGTCGAGATTCATGCACCCACCCGCACGGCCGGCAACGGCCGATTTTCCCGTTCCCGCCAGTCGCGAGCTTGATAACGTTAAGGCCGGTAAGAATGGGTGAATCCGTTCGGATACCAGCGGCGGGTAAGCGGATATGGTTTCGACAATGTTTCGGCACCGCCCGGCATTTTCTCTATATTGCAACCTTTTGCCGGGCCGGCCGCGGCCGTTTTGCGGCGAAAAACCCGGCTGTTACAACGGCCTACGCCTTGTCGCCGGGAAGTCGGTCCTTTAGGGTCAATTTTCCCGCGCGCTGGACCCCCCGCATGCAGATCAGCAACGGCATCGTTGAAGCCATCGGACATACACCACTAATCAAGCTCGAGCGCGCGTCCGCGGCGACCGGCTGTATGATTTTGGGCAAAGCGGAATTCATGAACCCGGGCCAGTCCGTAAAGGACCGCGCCGCGCTGTTCATTATTCAGGACGCGGTCAAGCGCGGCGCACTGCGCCCCGGCGGCGTCATCGTGGAAGGCACCGCGGGCAATACCGGCATTGGCCTAGCGCTGGTGGGTAACGCCCTTGGCTTCCGCAGCGTCATCGTCATCCCCGATACGCAGAGTCAGGAGAAGAAGGACATGCTCCGGCTTTGCGGCGCCGAATTGGTGGAAGTGCCGGCGGTCCCTTATTCAAATCCCAACAATTATGTGAAGCTTTCCGGCCGTCTAGCCGAACAGCTCTCCCGCACGGAAAAGAACGGCGCGATCTGGGCCAATCAATTCGACAACATCGCAAACCGTCAAGGCCATGTGGAAACCACCGGGCCGGAAATCTGGGAGCAGAGCGGCGGAAAGGTCGACGGCTTCATTTGCGCGGTCGGCACCGGCGGCACGTTGGCGGGCGTCGGCATCGCGCTGAAAGAGCGAAATCCGAAAATTCGCATCGCGCTCGCTGATCCTTTGGGTGCCGCCCTGTACAGCTACTACAAGACCGGCGAACTGAAATCGGAAGGCTCGTCGATCACCGAAGGCATCGGCCAGGGCCGCATCACCCGCAATCTCGAAGGCGCGCCGATCGACGACGCCTATCAGATTCCGGATGCTGAAGCCCTGCCCGTCATCTTCGACCTTCTCGAGCATGAAGGTCTTTGCGTCGGCGGCTCCTCGGGCATCAACGTCGCCGGGGCGATCCGCTTGGCGAAAGACCTCGGGCCCGGGCATACCATTGTCACCGTGCTGGCTGACTATGGCACCCGCTATCAATCGAAGCTGTTCAACCCGCAATTCCTGCGCGAAAAGAAGCTGCCCGTCCCCCAATGGCTGGAACGGAAAAGCGCGCCCGACATTCCATTTGAATGAAGACGGAATAGCCGCATCCGTGGCATCCGACGCAGAAAGGCAGGTTCGATGGCCTCCTCGCAAAAAGCGCCAGCCAGCCGTCAATTGGTCAGCACCGAATGGCTCGCCGAGCGCCTGGGCAAACCGGGCGTCAGCGTCCTCGATGGCTCCTATTATCTGCCCGCGATGAAGCGCGACGCGCGGGCCGAATATCTCGCCGGACACATCCCCGGCGCCGTGTTCTTCGACATTGAGGAAGTGGCGGATAAATCCACCGAACTGCCGCATATGCTGCCAGGCCCGGCAGAATTCGGCGAGGCCGCGGGAAAGCTGGGCGTCGGCCAGGACGACACGATCGTCGTCTACGATGGCGCGGGATTATTCTCGGCGCCGCGGGTGTGGTGGACCTTCAAGATATTCGGAGCGAAGCGGGTTTATATTCTTGATGGCGGACTGCCCCGGTGGAAGGCGGAAAAGCGTCCGTTGGAAGCCGGGGAAGTGAAGCCGATGCCGCGGGAGTTCCATGCCGAGATGGCGACCGACTCGGTCGCCATGCTGTCGCAGGTGCAGATGGCGCTGCTGGATTCCGACACGCAGGTCGTGGACGCGCGGTCGGCCGAGCGTTTTCGTGGCGAAGCGCCGGAGCCGCGGCCGGGTCTGGCCTCCGGTCACATGCCGGGCGCGCTCAATGTACCTTCCAGCCAACTTCTCGAGGATGGCCGGTTGGCTCCGCCGCAGAAACTCGCGCAAGTTTTCGCCGCCGCAGGGGTCGATATCGACAAACCGATCATCACGACCTGCGGATCGGGTGTCACGGCGGCGACGCTCTGGCTTGCCCTCGACGCGCTCGGCAAGCCGCCGCAGGCGCTCTACGACGGCTCATGGGCAGAATGGGGATCGCGCCCCGATCTTCCGGTGGAGAAAGGCTGACGCATGCCCCGCTCGCGCCGGCCTGTCGCGGTAGTCACCGGCGCCGCCAACGGCATCGGCCGCGCTATCGCTGGGCATCTGCTGGCAGCGCAATGGAATCTCTGCCTGGTCGATCTGCCCAAAGCCGGACTAAAGCGCAGCTTTGCCGGGAATCGGCGTGCCGTCCTTTTCGAGGGCGATGTGGCCGATGAAGCTGTCGCCAGAGGCGCGGTCTGGGCGGCGCTGGAAAAATTCGGCCGGCTCGATGGTCTCGTTTCCAACGCCGGCATCATGATCCGCAAGCCGGTGCGCCAGCTCACGCTGACGGAATGGCATCGCGTGATCGACGTCAACCTGACCGCTTGTTTTCTGCTGGCTCGAGCCGCCGAAAAGCCTTTGCGCGCCGCGCGGGGTTCGATCGTCGCCATAGCCTCCACCCGAGCGCTGATGTCGGAGCCGAATACGGAATCCTATTCCGCCTCCAAGGGCGGCCTCGTCGCCCTCACCCATGCGCTTGCCATCAGTCTCGGTCCGCAGGTGCGGGTCAATTGCGTGAGTCCGGGCTGGATCGAAACCAAGGATTACGCAGCTTTACGCGGAAAGGATCACGCGCAGCATCCCGCCGGCCGCGTCGGCAAGCCCAGGGACATCGCCGAGATCGTCGGCTTCCTGCTCGACGGCGCAAAATCCGGGTTCATCACCGGCGCCAATTTCATCGTCGACGGCGGGATGACGCGGAAAATGATCTATGAGGAATAGCCGCACCCGGCATGTGGCGCGGCATCCTCGCGGCAGCTAGCCCCGGTAAGCCGCCGCCGCACTAGCGGTGTCGGTGAATTCGACGAAGCGGACGACCTTGCCGCCGTGAATCGTAAAGATATGCACCCAATCGCTCGCAAATCGCTTGCCGGTCTTCTTCACCGTTGTCGCATAATGGCCGAGCACGAAGACCTTGTCTTCCACCGCGTAGAATTCCTTCGGCGAGAACTCGCTAAAGGACAAATTTTGCTCGACGACCTGGAAAAAGTCCGTGACCCCAGCCGGCCCTTGCCGGCGTCCCAGCGTCGGAAAATCGCTGCCCCGGCCAACGATTTCCCATGTGGCCTCCGGCGTCACTGCCTTCGCGATAACTGCGATGTCGCCGCGTCCAAAAGCGGCATAAAGACTTTGCACCAGCGTTATATTGGCTTGAGCCATGGCACTCTCCTTGATGGCAGATGCTGCAAATACGAGACGAAGGCGCATTTGGTTACAAAAAATGGTCGTGCGTTCGCCTCGGTCCGGCAGTTGCCCTGTAAGCTTGCGTAAATGCCTTTGCGCCGCCGGGGATTGACGCCCAAGCCTTCCCGCGAGGTATATGCCCGATGACCAAGAAACCCGATACCGGCAACAAACAGCGCGATCTAAAGCCGGACACTCGGCTCGTGACCGG
This sequence comes from Xanthobacteraceae bacterium, assembly GCA_035652315.1. Classification (GTDB taxonomy): domain Bacteria; phylum Pseudomonadota; class Alphaproteobacteria; order Rhizobiales; family Xanthobacteraceae; genus CANKHA01. The sequence goes on from DASREA010000086.1 coordinate 36,235, forward strand.
CGGGCGCGACCCCGCCGCCTATCACGGCTTCGTCAATCCGCCGGTGCATCATGCCTCGACCGTGCTCTATCCAACGGCCGAGGACTTGCTTGCCCATCGCGGCCGCTATCACTACGGCCGCCGCGGAACGCCGACTTCCGAGGCGCTGGAACAGGCCTTGGCCGGGCTCGAGGGCCCGGCTTGCGCGGGCGTGGCGCTGACGCCGTCGGGGCTGTCTGCCATCTCCACCGCCCTGCTCTCGGTTCTCGATGCCGGCGACCACATCCTGGTGAGCGACAGTGTTTATCAGCCTACGCGCACGCTTTGCGACACGCTGCTCAAGCGCCTCGGCATCGAAACGAGCTATTACGACCCGCTGATCGGAGCCGGCATTGCGACGCTGTTCAAGCCGAATACGCGGGCCGTATTCGTCGAAAGCCCCGGTTCGCTATCGTTCGACGTGCAGGACGTTCCCGCCATCGCCGCCGCAGCGCACGCCAAGAGCGCGCTCGTGGTGATGGACAACACCTGGGCAACGCCACTTTATTTCCGCGCGCTCGACTTCGGAGTCGATCTGGCGATCCAGGCCGGCACCAAATACATCGGCGGCCACGCCGATGTGATGATCGGCTCGATCGCGGCCAATGCCGCGGCCTGGCCGCGGCTGTCGCAGAGCGTCGGTACGCTCGGACTTTGCGTGGGGCCGGACGACATCTATCTGGCGCTGCGCGGTCTGCGCACGCTCGGCGTGCGGCTCGCCCGGCATCAGGAGTCGGCGCTGCGTATTGCACGCTGGCTGCAGCAGCGGCCGGAGATCTCGCGCCTGATTTATCCGGCGTTGGAAAGCGACCCCGGCCACGCGATCTGGCTGCGCGATTTCTCCGGCGCCTGCGGCTTATTCACGGTCGTCTTCAAGCCGGCCGCAGCGACGGCGGTGCGCGCTTTTCTCGACTCGCTGCAATTGTTCGGCCTCGGCTTTTCCTGGGGCGGCTTTGAGAGCCTGGCACTGCCGTTCGATTGTTCGGGCGCCCGTACCGCGACGCGATGGAGTCCGGGCGGACCGACGATCCGCTTTCACATTGGCTTGGAAGATGTGGAGGATCTGATCGCCGATCTCGAGCGCGGATTTGCCGCGCTTGCCGCCGCGCACTGAACCGCGCTCACATAGCCGGCGCCGCACCCTGGCCCCGGTCGCGCAGCAGAAATTGCAGGTTGCGGAGATAGACGAAAACGCCGAATGCCTGCCCGATGATGAAAACCGGGTCCTTGCGGTAAATGGCATAGCCCAGGAGCATGAATCCGCCGCCGATGGAGAAGAACCAAAACGCCATCGGCACGACGCTGCGGCCCGCTCGCTCCGAGGCGATCCACTGCACGACAAAGCGCATGGCGAACATCGCCTGCGCAATGTAGCCGATCAAAATGCCCCATTCGAGATTGCCAAGAAACACGTCGTGCAGGTAGTTGCCTGCTTGGCGGGCAATATCAGCGAGCATTGGATTTCACCTCCGAAACTTCAGGCACGCGCCGGCGCCGCCGGATCAGCCACCAGACCCCGGCAAGGTCAAGAATGCCGACCCATAGCCGGTCCCACATTCCGTAATTGGAAACACCATGACCGCGCGGACGGTCGACCACATCCACATAACCGACGCCATAGCCTTCGCGTTTGACCAGCGCCGGCAGAAAGCGATGCAGGCCGTCGAAATAAGGTAAATTCAAGAACAGATCGCGCCGGATCGCCTTCAGGCCGCAGCCGGTGTCGCGGGTGCCGTCGCGGAGAATCGCACTGCGCACACCGTTGGCGATGCGCGACTGCAATTTCTTGAATCCGCTCGCCTTGCGGCCGACCCGTTGCCCGGCCACGAGGCCGAGATGCGGCGAATCCGCCAGCAATTGAACCAGGGCCGGAATGAATTTCGGATCGTTTTGGCCGTCGCCATCAAGAGTGACGACGATCGCGCCCCGCGCGGCCTTGCCGCCGCTGCGCACTGCCGCCGATTGCCCGCACGACGCGGCATGCTTGAGCTGACGCAAATAGGGCCGGCTCGCCATCAGACCGATCAGTTCCGCGGCGGTCCCGTCGGTCGATCCATCGTTGACATAGACGATCTCGTAGCTGAATCGGCCGTCCAGCGCCGCCGAAATCTCATCGACGAGCGGCCCGATATTGCCCGCCTCGTTGCGAACAGGGACGACGACAGAGACGGCCGGCGCGGCCACACGCATTTCACCGTCATTCATGGCCGGACCCCGATCGGAGACATCGCGCAGCACCTAACGAAGCTTGTTATGGAATCAAGAGCAGCCGCGCGGCAACCTGTTTGATGCGGCGCCATGACGGCGGAGTTAATGGGTTAATCGAGCCATTGGCGTCAACCGTAAAGCCAAGCCGCCGCAGGGCAAACCAGCGCCGCACCGCCCATGCCCCCACCGCGCCGATGATCGCCCCGGCAAGGACGTCGCTTGGAAAATGCGCGGCGAGCGCCACGCGGCTGATCATAATGACCGCCGCGTAGAACCACATGACCAGACGCGCCTGCGGCCAAACCGCCCCGATCGCGATCGCCGCCGCGACGACATTGGTGGCGTGGCCGGACGGCAGGCTGGTGTAATCCTCTTTCCAGGCGAAGGGCGCGTAGAGAAAGGCGTCCGTCGCGCCGGAAAGATAGGGCCGCCCGCGCCCGACAAGCCGCTTCGCGATGCTGGTGAATAGCCCCGGCACGCCGATGGCCAGGAAAATGAAGCCGAGCCGCACGACCAATGCCGCGAGCACCCGTTGCGAAACGCGGGAAAGCATCTGCAACGGGCTCGCGGCGATGAGCAGAATGCCGATGCCGAGAGGCAGGAGAAACCACCCCGATTTGCCGAAATCCGTGACGGTCGCGAAAAAGGCCAAGACCCAACGCGGCAGCCGCCGCTGCGCCATCTCGTCGATCCACCAGTCCAACCCGATGATCGTGACGACAAAGAGAAACAGCAACGCGCCGGCGATTACCCACTGGCGGCGCGTCGGCGGCCAAAGCGGGCGCGCGCGCGCAGCCATCGCCTTGCGCGGCGGGCGCAGCAAGGTCGCAATCCAAGCGGCCAGGTTCGCGCCCATGCGCGGCACCATTGACCGGTCTTGCCGCAAATCGCCGGACGGTTGACTCATGGCCGTTCCGCTTGCGACCGGTAGACGGCAATCGAGAGGAAATGACCGCCGCTGAAATCGATGGCTTCGAAGCGCGGTCCCGCTGCATAGCGCAAGCCGATGGCGTCGGCGCGCGTGACGAAACTGCGTTCCTGCCGGGACTCGACAAAGGCCAGGCGGCAGCCGCCGAGCGCGAGGAAATCCGCCGCGCCGCGCCCATCGGTCAGGATGGTTCTCGTGCCGCCGAGGAAGATCAGGCTCGGCTCCTGGTATCCGGCGGAGACGGCAGGTCCCGCGCAACCGGATTGACGCTCGATGCGCGCCAGGGTGACGCTCGGAAACAATTCGGTCATCGCCGGAAGAAGCGCGCCATAAACCGTAAGGGCCATGAAGATCGAGGCCGCGGCGGCGCGCAAGAGCGACTTCTCGGCGCCATCGGCCTCGTAAAGCCGCCAGGCCAGCAGGCCCATGATCAATGCAGCGGCAGCAAAAGGCCAAGCCAACAGGTGCAGATCGTGGGTGAGGTAAACAGCGCCGATGATCACGCCGACGCCGGCGACGAGCGGGATGATGAACCACCAAGACGCGCCGTACACGAGCCAGCGCCGCTGCGAAAGCACGCCGGCGTTCATGGCGCCGGCAGCCAATATCGCGATCGCCGGATAGAGCGGCAGCACGTAATGCGGCAGCTTGGTCGCGACGATTTCGAACACGATCCAGCTCGGCACGATCCAGGCCAAAAGAAAGCGCGTGCCCCATTCGTGCCGCGCCGCCCAGACCGCGGGCGCGGCCAGCGCGGCGAGCGGCGCCGCCGGCCAGAAGGTCAACCAAAACAGCAGGAGGTAAGTCCCCGGCGGCGCACCATGCGTTTCCTGGCCGGACGCCACCTTCTCCAGCAAATCCTTGCCGATGGAGTCGATCAGAAACGTGTCGCCGGCGCGATGCATGATCGCCGCGAACCAGGGCAGGCATAACAGCAGCACCCATAGCAACCCCGGCAAAGGACGGAGCTGCCACAGCCACCGCGCCGATCGATCGGCGAACGTGAGCGTGCCCACAGTAAGTCCGGCAACCATGACGATGACGGGCCCTTTCAGTAAAATTCCGCCCGCGAGCGCTGTCCAAAAGATGGCCGGCAGCGTCAGGCCTTGCAGCACGCTAGGTGGGTCGCCCCGGCTCAAATAGATCCGCGCCAGCGCGCCCATGGCGGCGACGGTCGCGCACAGCAGCATCGCGTCGGTCTTGGCGAGCCGTGCCTCGACCCCGAGAAGGATCGAGCTTGCCAGCATGACGCCCGCCAGCACCGCTGCGCGGCGCGAGGCAAAAGCCAATGTCGTCCAATAGGTGAGCAGCACCGCGCCGATCGCGCCGAGCAACGACGGGATGCGGTAGAGCCAGATTGTCGTATGTGCGTTAGCAATACCTGCGGCTTCGGCGCCGTTCACGACGGCAGCCTGCAGCCAGTAGATGCCGGCCGGTTTTTTGTAGCGCACTTCGTCCTGAAAGCGGATGTCGATATAGTCGCCGGTCTCCACCATCTGTTTCGTCGCTTGGGCGAATCGCGCCTCATCGCGGTCAACGGGAGGAATCTGAAAAAATCCAGGAAGAAAGGCGATCAGCGCCAGCGCCAGTAGCAGCGCGGAGGCCCGCGCATGAGAGGCGACGGCAAAATCGACCAGCGCCGGAAGGCCTTTCCACGCCTGCGACGCGCGCCGTGTATCGCTTTTGCTGATCGTCATACCGCCTTGCCGAAATTGGCGCGGACCATAATGAAAAGGCTGGCCCAGGGAAAGGACGCCGGACGTTACTGTACGCGCACGGTGACGCTGTCGGCGGCGCCCCGGCTGTCGGTCACGGTCAAGCGCACGAAGCCCGGTCCTTGCGGGGAAAAGAATAGCGTGCGCTTGCCGGTATTCGAGGCCAATGGCACGCCGTCCGCCAGCACGGTCAGCGGGCCGTTGCCCGTAACCTTTACCGGCACCGGGTCGAATCCTCCTTCCTTCGAGCGGGTCAATTCCAGTCGCACACCGTTCGGCGGGAACATAACGTGCGGCCGCTTCTCCGCGTTCGCCGCCATATTGCCCTCGCCGCCGAAATGCTGCAGCGGCGGCGGCAAACCAGCATTGGTGGCAGTAATGACGCCTTTGGGAGCGGGCGGCAGGCGCGCCGGGGCGATGCCGCTGCGCGCGAAAGCATCGAACAAGATCGGCGCCGCGGCGCCGCGCCCAATCATGCCGGGAACCGGTGCGCCATCGGGCCGGCCGACCCAAACGCCGATGGTCAGCTTGCCGTCAAAGCCGACGGCCCAAGCATCACGGTAGCCGTAGGACGTACCGGTCTTATAGGCGATGCGGCCCTGCGGGGCATTCTCCGGCGGCGGCGTGCCGAGCAAGACATTGCCGATATACCAAGCGGCGACCGCATCGAGCAGCCTCCGCCGGCTCTCAGCGGGTGCCGCTGCGTTTTCTACCAGCGGCATCGCCGTGCCGAGACGCGCCAGCCCGGTATAGAGCATCGTCAGATCGGTCAGCGAAATGCCGACGCCGCCTAATCCCATTGCCAGGCCCGGTGAATCGCCTTCCGGCAATACCAACGAAGCCCCCGCTTGCATTAGCCGGGCCCGCAGGCGGCTCGCACCGACCTTGTCGAGCACTGCAACCGCCGGAACATTTAACGACAGTTGCAAAGCGCGGCGCACGGTTACCGTGCCCTGAAAGGTCTGATCGAAATTTTCCGGCGCATAGCCGCCGTAGCGCACGGGTCGGTCGTCAATCAGTGTTTCCGGATGGATGAGGCCGTCCTCGAGGCCAAGGCCATAGATGAAAGGCTTGAGCGTCGAGCCGGGCGAACGCAGCGCGCGCGCCATGTCGACCTGCCCGGCGCTGCGGTCGTCGAAATAGTTCGCCGAGCCGACATGGGCGAGCATCTCGGCACTGCCGTTATCGACGGCGACGATGGCCACGGAGATATTCGGGCCGAGCGCATGGGCGCGTTCGCCCGCGAGCGTTTCCAGCCTGGCTTGCAACGCGGCGTCGATCGTCAGCTGCAGCGTCTTGAGCGAAGGCGCCACCGCCACCGCTTCATCTGCGGCGTGCGGCGCCAGCACCGGCATCGCCTTGCGTGCGCCGGGCATCGGCTCTGCCCTGGCCTGCGCGATTTCGTCGGCGGGCATAAGGCGCGCCGCCGCAAGACGGTCGAGCACGCGTTCGCGTGCGCGCCGTGCGGCCGGCGCGAAACGGTCCGGCCGCCGCGCTTCCGGCGATTGCGGCAGCGCCACCAGCAAAGCCGCTTGCCCGGGCGTGAGCCGCGCCGGCTCCTTGCCAAAATAGGCGAGCGATGCCGCGCGTACGCCTTCCAGGTTGCCGCCGAACGGCGCAAGACTGAGATAAAGGTCGATGATTTCGCGCTTCGTCAGCGCCCGTTCGAGTTCGATCGCGCGCACGATCTCCTTCAGCTTGACGGATATCGTGCGCTCGTTGCGCGGATCGAGCAGCCGTGCCACCTGCATGGTCAATGTCGAGCCGCCGGAAACGACATGGCCGTAGCGCAGCCATTGCCAAGCGGCGCGGCCGAGCGCCAGCAGATCAACGCCGCGATGCTGGTAAAAGCGCTTGTCCTCATAGGCTAGGAGTTGCTTGAGGTAGCGTGGATCGATGTCGGCTACCGTCGTCCGAAGCCGCCAGCGCCCTTCGCTAATCGGATAGGGCCGCAGCAGCCGGCCGTTTCGATCGAGCACGACGGTCGAATATTCCAAGGCGCGCACCCGCGGCATGGGATCGAGTGCCGCGAAGACCACGGCAGTGCCGAGCGATGCGACGGCGATGGCCGATGCCGCGAGGCAAGCGATGCGCGCCCTGCGTTTCATTTCCGTGCCGAAATCTCGATCGTGCCCGTAGCGCTGCGGCCGAATCGGTCGGGGCGGTACATGTCCTCGACGGTGGCCTGCGGCAACGTGTATTTGCCCGGCGTCACCGCGCGCACGATGTAAGCGACGCTGAACACCGCTGGATCCTGTTTCTTGCGGTCGAAGGCGGCGGTGAAACGATCATCGCGGAACTCGGCGCTCGCGGCCTCGGCGGGCGCCTGGATCCAGGGCAGCGCGTCGGTATCGCCCGAGGAAACGAGATGCGGATTGTCGATCTCGAACCCGGCCGGAAGATAATCCGACACCACCACGCGCCCGAACTGCGGCTGCGCTTCGGTGACACGCAGCACCACCGCGAAGCGTTCGTTCTGCTTCGCATGCGCAGGATCGGCGGGCTCGCCTTCCGGGGTAAAAAACTCACGCTCGATCTTGAAGCCGCTGTCAGTCGGCGGTTCGGCAACGAGCGGCGCGCCGGAAACCGAAACCACGGCCTGGACCGCGCCCTCCCCGGTATTCGTCACTTTCAGCGGACCCCTTTCGAGATCGAGTGCGCCAAGATTGCGGTAGAACGCGCCGCGGCGTTGCGTACCGGCGACGTCGAGCGAGATGCCGCTCGCCTCCTTGATGATGGCGCGGGCGGCGAGCACGAGCCAAGCGTCTTCCTGCGTCGAGGTGAAGCGGCTGAGCCCGCGCGCCGCCTCGACGCGCGCCACCGCCTTGGTGATTGTCGCCGGTTGGGCGCCCCCTTCGGAGGCAAGCGCCACCATCGCGGCGGCATCGCGCAACGCCGAGCCGTAATCGGTGCGGCCGATTTCGATGCCCGGGCTGTCCGGCATCGAATCCACCGCTACGGCATAGACGCGCTCCGCCCGCGATTTGTCGCCGAGCATGCCGAGCGCAGCGCCGATCTGAGCTTTCGCGATCGGCGTCGCCAGCGCACTGAGCTTGGTATCGGCGAGATAGCGTAGGTCGCCGGCCGGCGCGACGCCGTTGCGCGCCAGGACGTAAAGGGCATAGGCGAGATCGCGGCCGCCGTTCTTGGGCACCTCCGGGGCATAGCTGACGAAATTGCGCAAGCGCTCGATGGCCATCTTGAACGGCCCATCGGGCACGGCGATCCCGCGTTCGCGCGCGCGGGTGAGGAAGTCGGTCACATAGGCGTCGAGCCAGACATCGTCGCCGCCGGCCGACCAGAGGCCGAAGGAGCCGTTCGCCCCTTGGCGCGCCAGCACCCTTTCGACGATGTCACGAATGGCGGCATCCGAATCGGCGCCGGGCGGGACGTAACCGGCGCTGGCGACGTCCTTGGCGTAGAGGAGCGCCATGGCGCGGCTCGTGAGCTGCTCGGAGCAAGCGAAGGGATAACGATCAAGCTCGCCGAGCACGGCCGCAGCATCGAGGGCCGGCGACGAGCCGACCGAAAGCGCCACCGCGCCGCTGCCCGGGATCAGATCGGTAAACAGGTCCCGCGAGAGCACGATGCTTTCCCCCTTGGCCAAGGTGCGCACCGTGCGGCGCGTCAAAGTTCGCGTCGCCGGATGGACATCGAGCGTGTAACTGCGCGCGATTGAAAGGCCTCCCGGGCCCGTGAGCCGTACGCTGATCTCATTATTGCCGATCTTGCCCGCCGTAAGCGGCACCAGCGCGTAATTGCGTTGCTTAGCGTCGAGATGCAGCGTCTTGGTCGTGCCGTCTGCCACGACCGGGCTGCCCTCGCTGCGCACAGCTAAAGTATAATCGCCGGCCACTCCGTCGGTGTTGTCGAGATCGATCCGCATCGTCGCCTGGTCGCCGGTCAGCAGGAAGCGCGGCAGGCTCGTGGTGAGAACCACCGGATCGCGCACCGCCACATCGCCGCTGGCATGGCCCACCTTGTCCTTGCTCCAGGCGACGGCCATGACTCGCACCGAGCCGGCGAAATCCGGGATGCTGAAATTCACCTCGGCTTTGCCGCCGGTGCCGACGGTCACGATGCCCGAATAGAGCGCGAGCGGAGGTTGCGAAGGCGGGTTGCCTTGCAATTCGGGCCCGCCGGCATCGCCGCCACTTCGCACCTGGCCGCGCGCGCCCTGCATGCCATCGATCAGCTCGCCGTAAAGATCGCGCAGCTCGACGCTGAGGCGGCGCTGGCCCAAATAATAATCCTCGGGGGATGGCGGCTTGTAATTGGTGAGATTCAAGATGCCGACGTCGACGGCGGCGACAACCACCCGGGCCTCTTCGCCGGCAGCAAGGCCGTCGATCTTCAACGGCACGGCCAGCGTGTTATTCGGGCGCATCGTCTGCGGCAACGTCATATCGACCGCCAGCGTGTGCGCCTTGCGATCGATGGAAAACCACTGCACCCCGATGGCGCGGCCCGGCATATGCCGCTGCTCGACATCGAGCGGCCGGCGCAGCGTGGCCAGGACATAGGCGCCGGTTCCCCAATCGCGTCCGACGTCGATAGTGAACTTGTTTTCGCCTGCCCTGACGTCACGGGCCATCGTGGTGATCAGCTTGTCGCTGAAGACATTGAGAGTGAGGCGGCCTGCCACGCGAGCATTGACGGCAACGGTCATGGAATCGCCGGGCCGGTATTCCGGCTTATCGAGGGCGAGCTCCAGCATGTCCGGCGTTTCGCCGGCGGCTTCGGCATACCAGCCGGCATCGAAGGTCAATGAGCTCGCGGGCAGGTTGCCATCGCTGCTGGCGATTTCCAGGCGATACCGGCCGAGCGAGATCGGCAGCGACAATTGCGCCGGCTTTTCGGCACCGACGTCGATCGTGCCGTCTGCGACGCGCCGCGTCGTCTTCACTGGCTCGAACTGCCACTCGCCTTCCTGCTTGTACCATTGATATCGCGTGTCGATGCGCAGCAGCTCATAACGCAGCCCCGCTTGCCCGAGCTTGGACCCGTCGGGCGCCGCCACCACCACATCGAAGCGTGCCTGATCGCCCTCTCCCAGCGAACGGCCGGAGAACAGTGGCTTGATGCCGATCATCGGACCGGCGGGAATAACAGGAAGCTCAAGCTTGCGTTCCACGGCGCGGCCGCCCGGCTCCGCCAAGCGGACGATCACCTGCGCCTGCAAAGGACGCGTCGTTTCCGGGACGCGGTCGAGCGCGACCTTGAAACTCGCGTTTCCGCTCGCGTCGGTCTGCGGCAGGTCGTCGAGCGGCTTGCGCGTAGCGATGACCTCCTCGTCGGAGGCTCCAAAACTGTAGCCTTCAAACCCGGCCCGCTCATCGGCGGCCGAGACGATGAGTTCGCCTTCGAGATCGAGATCGCCAGCGGGCGCGCCATAGAGATAGCGGCCGGCGACGGTCAACTCCGCGGGATTCAGAATGGAGATGCCGGAAGCGTTCGACGTCAGGTCGAATTCCAGCCGGTCGGGCACATAGTCCTCGACCATGAAGCTCGTTTCACCGACCGGCGCGCCCTTCGGATCGGTGTAGGCGCGAACGCGCCAGGTTCCGCTCGCCGCGGCCGGCGTGATCGCAACGTTGAAGCTGTGCCCACCTAGTCCCTGATCGGGCACGACGGCGCGGCGATACTCGACGCCGTCCGGCCGCTCCATCACCAGCGTCAGCGGCACCCCGACGGCGGCGGCACCACGCGCGTCGCGCAGCAGCGCTGTGACATGCACCGTCTCGCCCGAGCGGTAGACGCCGCGCTCGCTGTAGACGAAGGCATCAAGTCCGACAGGAGTCGGCCGGCCGGCGACACCGCGATCGGAAAGATCGAATGGCGGCGTTTTCAGGCTGAGGAAGGCGTAATCGCCGCGCTGATTGGTTGCAATGAGCAGCGCCGGAGCCGCGCCGCCCGCACCGCGGGTGAGCCCCGGCTCGAACCGCGCGTAGCCGGTGGCTTCGGTCCTGCGCGTGGCCAGCACTTCGTTGCTGCGCGAGAGGAGCCGCACGTCGACCAGGCCCTGCGGATCGGCGGTGGCGAGCGAATGCACGAAAACATGAATGCCGTCGTTGCCGGAATAAGCGGAAAGACCGAGATCTGAAACGATGAACCATTGCGTGGCCAGCGCCTCAAACTCTTCCGCCTTGCCGCCTTTGGCCTCGGCGGCCATCACATAGACGCCGGGGGCCAGGGGGCCCACCGTCTGATCGAGCGGAAACGTGGTGGTGACATCGCTGTTGAGCTGCGGCTGTACCGCGAGTTCGCCCTTCCAAACCTTCATGCCGCGGCTATCGGCCAGCCGTTCGAGCTGATAGCGGTCGAGATTGCGCTGAAAATCGCCGCCGATCACCGAGTCGGTCAGATTGCGGTCGCTGATCCGGTAAATTTCGATGGCCACCGTGTCGGTGTTGACGCTGATGAGGGGAATGCCACTCTGGCCGCGGCTCGGCAGCACGTAATTCTTGCCGGTAAACCGCACGAAGGGCCGGCGGTCGCGCACATAGATCGTGAAGTCCGCCGTTTTCGCCAGCGTTTCCTTCACCACGGACGGCAACCCGGCACGCAGCGTCACGCTATAGTGCTCGCCGTGCTTCAGTCCTTCGACGCAGAGTTGCTTCTCGTCGACGGTGAGCGCCGGCCGGTCCATGCCGCCGACGGCGACAAACGGCGAGAAATCCGTCCGCTTGCCCGGCAAAGCTTCGGAGAACTGGAAACAGGCCCGCGGCGATGTCGCATCGGCATCGACCGAATAATCCAAGATGCGGAAGCCATGCTCGGCGCGCAAGCGCTCGTATTGCACGCGCACGTCGGGTGCTTCATGCTTCTCCAGCGAAAGCCGCAAGGTGTCGAGCGCCGGCCGCCAGAGCTTGCGGTCGGCAAAGGTGCGGCCGAGCAGCACCAGGCTATCGGTTTCCTCGCCTGCCGAGGTCGTACGCTGATACGCGATATAGGCGGCGGTCGAGGCGCGCTCCAGCAAGAGCGTTCTCTCCCGATCGTTGGCGGCACGGATCTGCAAGATGGCGCTCGCCAACCGCAGCCACGCGGCGCTGTCGTTCGGCGCGACGGTGACGGCCTGCCCCAGCGATTGCAATCCGCTACGATAATCGCCGCGCTGAAACGCGGCTTCCGCGTCCTGCTTCAGGGCCGTCGCGGACTTTTCCACGCGGCCGGCATCGTGCTTGATCTCAGCTTCGAGACGGATCGCCGCGTCGGCGAGATCGTTGCGCTGGAAGGCCTTCTCGGCGGCAATTGCCTGACAGCAGAATAGGAATGCGAGCGCGGCAACAGCGCCGGCGCGGGCCACGGCGAACATCGGCATACCTCCCCTGGATTCGCAACGACTATGAGTCGAATGCCAGAACGTGTCGAGGTCGTGACCAAACAGACGCGAGGCGGCGTGATGGCGTCTCCTTAATTCTCCTTGCAAATCAGCGATGTAGAAGCTGGCGACCCCGGGAGGACTCGAACCTCCGACCAACAGCTTAGAAGGCTGCTGCTCTAATCCGCTGAGCTACGGGGCCGCAAGCGCCGATGGCGCCCGGTCATGCCGGTTTATCCGGACGGGAATGGCAAGGAAATAGTCGGTTCTACACCGGGGGCCGCTGCGGCGGCCCGCGGTGCATTCTAGTGGCAGCAGCAGAGCCGCCCAAAGTCCTGGTAAGTCCTTATCGAAACTCATATTTAATAAATTTGCGCAAGAGTTTCAGCTTTCGCCGAACCTTGGTTGCGAATGACCGAAATCCTTGACCGGCCTGCTCCGGACGGCGCCACGGCGGCCGCCGACAGCGGCGGCGCGGCCGCTGGCCATGCGACGCCGCTTTGCTACGTGGTCGAGGAAGAGTCGAGCATCCGGCATTTCCTCTCCTTGATTCTCCACGGCTCCGGCGTCGATACGGAAGAATTCGCCGACGGCGCCGCATTCCGGCAAGGAATTCGCAATCGCAAACCGGATCTCGTCTTCATCGACATCGCGCTGGATTCAAGCGACGCCATCGAGTCCGTCATCGCGCTCGGCAAGCAGGGCTTCTTCGGCTTTGTCCAATTGATGAGCAACCGCGGTTCGGCGGTGCTCGAGCACGTCAAGGCCATCGGCGAGCAGCACAAATTGAACATGCTGCCGGTCTTGAAGAAACCGTTCGACACCACCGCGATCGTAAAGATCATCCACGATCTCAAGCTCGGCCATCCGCCCTCGGTCGCCGCGCGCATCGGGCTCGACGAAGCGCTGAACAACGACTGGATCGAGTTCTGGTATCAGCCAAAGATCGATTTGCGCCGCAAACAGCTCGCAGGCGCCGAGGCTTTCGTGCGCGCCAATCATCCTCAACATGGGTTCCTGCCGCCGGATGCGTTCATGCCGGGCGCGACCGATGCGGAAATCGCGCGGCTTTCCGAACGCGCGCTCATCTGCGTGCTGAAGGCCGGACAGAATTTTTCCAAGGTCGGCGTGAATCTCCGGCTTTCGGTCAACATCCCGGTAAGCGCTCTGGTCAAATTGCCGATCGGCGAAATCGTTCGCGCGCACCGCTCCAACGTCGACAACTGGCCCGGTCTTGTCATCGACGTGACCGAGGAGCAGATCGTCAGCGATCTCGCGCTGGCCGCCAAGATCACCAAGGAGCTGGCGCCGTTGAACGTGCGGCTGGCGATCGACGATTTCGGCCGCGGCTATTCCTCCTTGGCGCGGCTGAAGGAACTGCCCTTTGCCGAACTCAAGCTCGATCGCAGCTTCGTCACCGATTGCGGAACCGACAAGGTAAATGCGCCGCTCTGCAAGACCGTGATCGATCTTGCGCATAATTTCGGCAGCGTCGCCGTCGCTATCGGCATCGAAAAAGCCTCGGACGCGCTGGCGCTGGTGAGCATGGGCTGCGACTACGGCCAAGGCTTCCTGCTCGGGCAGCCGATGCCGGAAGACCGCTTCACCTCGCTGCTGCGCCAACGGGCGCAAAGCGCAAGCCGCGCCGCGTCGGGCGCTGCTGTGCAAAAAACCGCTTAGGAAAGATCAGGACGGACGCGGCTCAATGCGTCCAGCCTTCGCGCCGGCTGAAGGCAAAATTGTCGGCATAGGCGATGCCGCGCCGTGCCCGTTCCCCGGACTCGAAAACCTGATAGGCGATGCCGTTACGCTCGCAATAGGCAATTGCTTCTTCCTGGGTATCGAAACGTAACGTCACCTGTTGCTTCGTGTCTCCAGAGCTGGTCCAGCCCATTAACGGCTCGACCACGCGCGGCTCTTCTGGCTCGAAGTCGAGCAGCCATTGCTTGGTCTTGGCGATGCCGGATTGCATGGCCGTTTTGGCCGGCCGGTAGATGCGTGCGCCCATGTCGATGCCAATCTATCCTGCAGTGCCGTCGAGTGGTGGTCGGGGCAGCAGGATTTGAACCTGCGACCCTCTGCTCCCAAAGCAGATGCGCTACCAGGCTGCGCTATGCCCCGGCCTGTGGCTGTCACTCGCAGGTTTCGATACACGCTTCGTCTGCCGCCAGCAAGCTCGGCAAGTTGCGGCCAAATCAACGGAAAATTGGCGCAGCGACCTTGTCTCCCGGTTCGATTCCAAGCTTTTCAGCGGTGCCAGCGATCACTTCGAGAACCGCCCGCGTCGGTCCGCCAGAAGGGATTTGCGCCTCAGACAAAGGCGTCGTATGCGCGGCGATCCGCCGGATCGTGCCGTCGGCGGCGATGAACATGATGTCCAGCGAGATGTAGGTATTCTTCATCCAGAAGGTCACCTCCGGCTCCTCGCGTTGGAAATCGAAGAGCATGCCGCGGCCCTCCGGCAGCGCCTTGCGGAACATCAGTCCGCGAGCGCGCTGCTCGTCGTTTCGCGCCAGTTCGACAGTGAAGACATGTACGCCGGTCCGGCTGACCACTTCGATGGTCTGGGTGGGCGCGGCGGCCTGCGCTTGCGCGGCCGCGGGAATGCCGGCAATTGCGAGCCATGCGCCGAGCACTGCCAGATACAGGAATTTGAGGTGAAGATACCGCCGCGATGGCGCGGCGCGTTTCGAGATCAATGCGACGCCGGCCCGAGCGGCCCGTTCTCCGGCCGGACCTCGGCCGCCATAAGGCCCTTCGGCCCGGGTCCGAAGCGAACTAGAACGAATTGGCCCGGCCGCAGCTCGGCCATGCCGAACCGGCGCAGCGTCTCCATGTGCACGAAAATGTCCGGGGTGCCCTCGCCCCGGGTCAAAAAACCGAAGCCACGCAACCGATTGAACCATTTGACCTGCGCCCGTTCGAGACCGCTTGTGGGCGTCACCGTAACATGGGTGCGCGGCGGCGGCATCTGCGCCGGATGGATCGCCGTCGACTCGTCCATGGAAAGGATGCGGAAAGCCTGCAGGCCTTTCGGCCGCGGCAACACCTCCACCACGACCCGAGCCCCCTCATAAGCCGTCTGGAAGCCGTCGCGCCGCAGGCATGTCACGTGCAGAAGCACGTCCGCCATGCCGTTGTCCGGCACAATGAAGCCGAATCCCTTCGCGACGTCGAACCATTTGATGACGCCGGAAATTTCGATGAGGTTGGCCGACGTTGCATCGTCGAGCCCGCCGACCGGTTCAGGCCGTAACCCGATATTTTGCCCGGGCACTTTTGGTTCAATTCCGTCCGACGACATGACGCCGTACGCCGCCGCTTATGGCGCCTCTTCCGGGCGCTTCAACGAATCTGTTGTGTGAAGATAACACCGGAGCGCGGATGTAAAAGAATAAAATGCACGATCGAACGAGCCTGTGAACATCGTTGGAAATTTCCGGTCAGAGAGCGGCGGCAAGCGCCGCGCCAATGTCCTGGCGCACGACGAGATCCGCCAGGGAGTCGAAGTCGGTCGGTTCGCGGTTGACGATGACCAGCGCCGCGCCGTTACGCTTGGCCAACAAAGGAAATCCAGCCGCGGGCCAGACCACGAGCGAGGAACCGATGGCAATGAAGAGATCGCAGGACGCGGTCAATTCCTCGGCGCGCCGCATTGCCGTTTCCGGCATGGCCTGGCCGAAAGAAATCGTCGCTGTTTTGATATAGCCCCCGCAGCGTGGACAGTCCGGCGCCTCCCCCGCCGGCTCAAATCTTTCGCGGACCCATGACAGTTCGTATTGCGCGGCGCAATCGAGACAAAGGGCGTAGGTGGTATTGCCGTGAAGTTCGATGATGCATTCCGATGCAATGCCAGAGGCCTGGTGAAGATTGTCAATGTTCTGTGTAACGACCGCAGGCGCCTTGCCCGCGCGGTGGAGCGCGGCCAGTGCGGCGTGCCCGCGTCCGGGACGCGCCTCGGCAAAATGTTTTTCCATGGCGAAGCGCCGCCGCCAGGCTTCGTTGCGCATCTCCCGGCTGGCGCAGAAGTCGTCGAAGGAGATCGGCCTGTACTTGGTCCATAGCCCGCCGGGAGAACGGAAATCGGGAATGCCGCATTCGGTGGAAATTCCGGCGCCGGTGAAGGGCAGAATGATCTCAGAATCGGCGATCAGGCTGCGAAGCCGCGCGACACCAGTTTCGAAATCAGGCGCAATCATTCGGTACTCTCAATTCCGCGCTCTATAGTATGACAGGACCATTCACGGCCGAACGGAAGCGCAAACCCGCGAGAGGAAGGACCATGCGATACCTGCACACCATGTTGCGCGTGCGCAACCTCGACGAGGCGCTCGATTTTTATTGCAACAAGCTGGGCCTCAAGGAAGTCCGCCGCCGCAGCGACGACAAGAATCGCTTTACGCTCGTATTCCTCCGTGCACCGGCGGACGAGGCGCTCGGCATGGAGAGCAAGCGCCACGGCCGCCCAGCTCCGGAAATCGAGCTAACCTACAATTGGGACAGCGAGGACTACGGCGAGGCACGTTTCTTCGGCCATCTCGCCTACGAAGTTGACGACATCTATGCCATCTGCGACCGCCTGATGGCAGCCGGCGTCATCATCAACCGGCCGCCGCGCGATGGCGTGATGGCCTTCGTCCGCTCCCCCGATCGGCACTCGATCGAATTGCTGCAGAAGGGTAATCCGCTGCCGCCGCGGGAACCCTGGGCATCGATGCCGAACACCGGCAAATGGTGAGGGCGGAGGCGCTTGCCGCTGCCGTGCAAGGTCTTTATACCCGGCCCGGCGTCCGGCCCGGTTGATCACGGGAAGTTCAGATCGGCCGGGAAGCCAGCAGGCGGCGCCCTTCGTCTATCGGTTAGGACATCACCCTTTCAAGGTGGAAAGACGGGTTCGATTCCCGTAGGGCGCGCCAATCCTCTTGACGGCCGCCGCTTTAGCCGACTTGGCGGCCCCGGCTGGCGCGGCCCTTGGCGTCGCAAAAGCCCTCACTCTAGGATGGCATCGACTTTGCAACTGCGCTATCCTAACGCTGTGGCTGCGTGCGCGGCTGCGATTTTTTTCTACTTGGAGATCGATGATGGCTCGAGGCACTGTGAAGTGGTTTAACCCGACCAAGGGTTACGGATTCATCCAGCCGCAGGGCGGCGGCGGCCGGGATGTTTTCGTACATATTTCGGCTGTGGAGCGCGCCGGCCTCAGCACCCTGAACGAAGGGCAAGTCGTCGAATACGAGATCGTCGAAAACCGCGGCAAGCAGTCGGCCGAAAATCTGAAAGTCGTCTAACCGTTTTGTCCCCTGACACGTATGGAAAAGGCCCGGCGCGTGCCGGGCCTTTTCTTTTCCGTTTTGCGTTCGCGCTACGCGTTCTGCAGATTTGAAGCCGCGTTCTTGCCGCGCTCCACGACCACGTCGTAGCTGATCCGCTGGCCCTCGACCAAATCCGGCATGCCGGCGCGTTTCACGGCGGAGATGTGCACGAACACATCCGGCCCGCCGTCGGCCGGACGAATAAAGCCAAAGCCTTTTTGGCTATTGAAGAACTTAACCGTACCTTCGGCCATCGATAGCTCCTTTGCAACGCTCGTCGGCGGCGCGACTGCCGCGCCCCCGTCTGTCCGAATTCAGCGATGTCTTGGGAACCCCGAAAGGCAGGCAACAAGGCAAGCGAAATCTCGAACGCCGGGACAAATAATCTGGCAGCGCAGGTGTGACAAGTGCCAGCAAAATTTTCGTGAGGCTGTGCTGCCGGAACGCGGCAAACCCACCGTAACCTTAGTTCGAACATCCGTCGCATCGGCGACACAACGATGACATCCCGATGTCGATCATGCGCCGGCCTGCCGGCGCGGCGGATAGCGATGGCGGCGGCCGCGAAAATCCTCCACCTGATCGTCGCCCGGCTCCGCGGCTTCGCCGCTTGCATGCAAGTAGCTCGGCCCGATCGGCGATTTTCCGTAGCCGCCCGGAATGTCGAGCACATAGGTCGGCTGACAGAGTCCTGAAAGGTGCCCGCGCAAGGCACGCATGAGCGCCTGTCCTTGGGCGATCGTGGTGCGCAAATGCGCGGTCCCGGGCGCGAGATCGGCATGATGCAGGTAATAGGGCTTGATGCGGCTTTCCACCAAGCCGCGCATCAAGGCTTCGAGGGTTTCCGGGTCGTCGTTCACCCCGCGCAGCAAAACCGACTGGCTGAGAACCGGAATTCCCGCATCGGTGAAGCGGGCGCAGGCGGCGCGTGCGGCGGGCGTAAGCTCGCGCGGATGATTGGCATGGATCACGACATAGACAGCTTTGCGGGAAGCCTTTAACGCGCGCACCATGGCTGTGGTGATCCTCCCCGGATCGGCAATGGGCAGGCGCGTGTGGACGCGAAGCACCTTAATATGCTCGATCGTGTTCAGTCGCCCCACGATGTCGCGCAAACGACGCGGCGACAGCACCAGGGGATCGCCGCCGGTGAGAATCACTTCCCAGATTTCTTCGCGGCTGCGGATGTAATTCAGCGCCTCGGCAAGCGCTTTCGCCGACAGGGCGGTCGCATGGGCCGGCCCCACCCGTTCGCGGCGAAAGCAGAAGCGGCAATAAACGGCGCAGACATGCACGAGCTTGAGCAGGGCGCGATCCGGATAACGGTGCACGACTCCCTCGACCGGGCTATGCACGGCATCGCCGATGGGATCGGCGGATTCCTCCGCCTGCCGATCCAGTTCGTCGCTCTGGGGAATGAATTGCCGCGCGATCGGGTCTGACGGATCGGAAGGATCGATCAACTCTGCGATGGCCGGGGTCAGCGCCAGCGCATAGTGCGAGGCCACCTGCTCGATCGCCGCGCGCTGCTCCGCCGAAATCAGACCGCTGCGGTGCAGGTCCGCCGCGCTGCGCATGGTTTTGCCGATCGCTGCCATTGGTTCCTCGTCTTGCCGCTCGAATTTGTATTTCAGGCTTCCGCCATCGGAGTCCATAGCACCTGATCGATATGTGTGGCGCCGGTCGCCAGCATGACCAGGCGATCGAAACCGAGGGCCGCGCCCGAGGCCGGCGGCATGTTGGCCAGGGCTTGGAGAAAATCGCCGTCGAGGGGATAGCTTTCACCGTAGCGGCGCTGCTTTTCCGCCATCTCCCGTTCGAGCCGGCGGCGCTGTTCCGCTGGATCATTCAATTCGCCGAAGCCGTTCGCGAGCTCCACGCCGCAGGCGTAAAGCTCGAAGCGTTCGGCGAGGCGCGCATCGGCCGGTGTCGGCCGCGCCAAAGCCGACAACGCGGCCGGATATTCATCGAGGATGACGGCGCGGCCGTTGCCGAGCTGCGGCTCGATCCGCTCGACAAGCACCCGGCTGAACACGTCGGCCCAGGTGTCGTCGTCGGCGACGCGGATCCCGGCGGCGCGCGCGGCATCGGCGAGTGCATCACGGTCCGGCTCACGGCCGGTCAGGCTCGTCAGCAGATCGATGCCGGCAAAGCGGCGGAAGGCCGCGGCGACGCTCAGGCGCTCGGGCAGCAAGGCCGGATTGACGCTGTGGCCGCGGAAGCAAAACTCCGCCGCACCCGCCGCCTGCGCGGCCAGCGCCAGCAGCTCCATGCAGTCGGTCATCAACCGCTCGTAAGGTTCCCCGGCGCGATACCATTCCACGAGCGTGAACTCGGGCGCATGCAAGGCGCCGCGCTCGCGGTTACGGAATACGCGGGCGAAGTCGACAATGCGCCGCTCCCCGGCGGCGAGTAGCTTCTTGCAGGCGAACTCGGGTGAGGTGCGCAGATAGCGGCGGGCGCGGGCGTCATCCGGACCCCGCAACTCGGTGGCGAAGGCATGCAGATGGGTTTCGTTTCCGGGCGACTGCTGCAGGATGCCGGTTTCCACCTCGATAAAGCCGTTCTCGGCAAACCAATCGCGCAGGCTCGCGGCGATACGCCCGCGCGCCAGCAGAAAGGGCCGGCGGTCGGCGTGGCGTGCGGGGTTCCACCAAGGGGCTGGACCGGACATAGGTTTTTCAGCCTTGGAAACCGGCTAAACCGCCGGAATGACTGGCAATGCGGCGCAAGATCGCTATGGTGCGGGCCGAAAATGCCATCCCAGCCATCGAGGAATATCTGTGAAAGTCATCGCTAGTTCGCTTCGTAAAGGCAATGTCGTGGACAAGGACGGAAAGCTCTATGTCGTCCTTTCCGCCGAAAACATCCACCCCGGCAAGGGTACGCCGGTAACCCAGCTCGATATGCGCCGTATCAGCGACGGCGTGAAGGTGTCGGAACGCTACCGCACCACCGAGCAGGTCGAGCGGGCGCATGTAGAGGACCATCCCTTCCAATATCTCTACGAGGATTCGGACGGGTTCCATTTCATGAACAGCGAGACTTATGACCAGGTCATCGTTCCCAAGGATCTGGTGGGAGATCAGTCGGCCTACTTGCAGGAAAACATGGTCGTGAATCTCAGCATTCACGAAGGCATGCCCGTGGCGGTCGAACTGCCGCCGCGCGTCACGCTGGAGGTGGTGGATACCGAGCCAACCGTGAAGGGGCAGACGGCATCGTCCTCCTTCAAGCCGGCAAAGCTCTCCAACGGCGTACGCACCATGGTGCCGCCGCATATCACCGTCGGCACCCGGATCGTGGTCATGACCGCCGATGGGAGCTACGTCGAGCGCGCCAAGGATTAGACCGCCGGTGGATGGGGCCTTCGAGGCTATGGCCGCCACCTGCCGCGGTGGGATAGTCTTGCGGCGAAGGTGCGGAATCATAGCGAGGACGACTTGCAGGCCAGGTGCATCGCGGCGGCTCTCCTGTTGTTCGCCACGGCTGCGGCGGCGCAGGACTTCAAAGGCCCGCGCATCTCCTATCTGCCGGTGGATTGGACCGCGGCTTTTGCCGAGCTGAGAGGCTCCACGGGCGAAGCTACGGCGGACGCCGATACAGCGCGCCTGAAACGTCTCAACGCCGCGGCCGGCAAATTGCTGCCCCGGGTCGCTGACAGCCCCATTCCAGTGCTGCTGCCGGTAACCCGCGAGACCGCCCGAGCGCCGGCCGATAAGCCTGGCGACGTCGGCTTTCTCCCGGAGTTCGGTCGGCCGGCGATGTTCCAGGCCGGCCCCGCCGGTTACGACGCGGCTTTCTACGTCACCCTGCCGGAGCCGCCGCGTTCGAAATCGGAACCGCGCAAGATTGAGCTGCTCTTAAGCGGCTTCGCCCTGCTCTATGACATCGGGCCGCGCGCCGGCGGCGAAGAAAAGCCTCCGATTGGCTTGCAGGCCGAATTTCCCGGCATTCGCCGTTTTTATTTCGAAGGGCAGATGCGCTACCTGTTCAGTCGCTACGGGGCGCTTTATGCGCTCGCCGTCGAATGCCTGGACACCGGCGCGAATTCACGGCGGCTGACGTGCCAGGAGGTGCAGGGGGCCGCGGAACGTTTCCTCAAGGCCTTGAGCGTCGCAGGCGGCACGCCACAACAAGCACCGCAGACCGCCGCCATTTCGCTTCCAAACCGGCCAGAATCAGTCTCCAGCGATTTCGCCTATTACGACCCGGGCGACCTCATTCCGGGGACCGGCGCCCGCCAGCGTGGCGGCAATTCCGCCGACGTCGTTTTTGCCGCCTTGCGATTTCCGCTCGCGGAATCGCCCGCGCAAATTTATTCGCAGGTATTCATGGATGTCGGCGACTGCACCCAGGCGCTTGGCGATTCGGAAAAGCGGCGGCGCAATGGTGCCCCGTTCCGCTGCCCCGATGGGGACAGCGCCGCATCGGCCGGCACACCGAGCGGGGGTCCCTACAACTATCCCTGGCGCGATAATTTCTGCGAATTGCGCTCGTTCAATGTCGGGCAATGCCCCGCCGGCTTCGGTCATCAAGGCGAAGACATCTCCCCGGTGGATTGCCGCCTTTACAGCCGCGATCTCAGCCAGTGCGAGCGCAAGGAACATCCGGTCGTCGCCGCGCGTGACGGCATGGTGTTGCGGGCGCCGGGACAGGCCAGCCTCACCCTAGTCAGCAACGCCGCCAGCGAACACATCCTGTTCCGCTATCTGCATATGAATCCGAAGCTGATCGATGCCGATGGTTTTTTCAGCGGACGCGCGGTGCGTGAAGGCGAAACCATCGGCAGGGTCGGCAACTATGCCGGCCGTGAGGCCGGCACCAGCTATCATCTGCACTTCGATATGCAGGTGCCCACCAACGATGGCTGGTCTTTCGTCAACCCGTACATGTCGTTGGTGCTCGCTTACGAGCGGCTGATCGGCCACCGAGGCATACCGATTCCGGACGTCGTGCGCGACGGCACGATCGCCGGAGCCTCGCTCGGCTCGCCGGTGAACGTGCCGGAGCCGAAACCAATGCCGGCGTCGCTGAAGCATAAATCGCGGCCACGGCATCGCTGAGCGGCCAAGGTCGCTGCTCCTGGCCAATTATTCGCGCCGGCCTCGCAAACTTTTTACCGCATTATCGCGATGCGAACCAGGAACCGCATCAATTCGCTGAAAGTTGGCAGCAAAGGCGGCACCTCCCGGCGGCACGAGTCGCCGGGCCGGATTCCATTGCGGGCCGCCATTCTGCTGCACTTTCCATCGTCAACACGAGGAGTGGAAGATGACACAGGTGAAAACCCTGCTTCTGGCATCAGCCTTGGTGCTCGGCGCTTCGGTCGCGTTCGCACAAGTCGATCTCAAGGCCGGCGCCAGCGCGAGCGGCGCCGGCGGCGCGTCAGCCGGCTCTGGCATGGTCAAGGGCGGCGCCAACGGCTCCACGAGTACGGGCGTAAGCGGCAGCGCGGGTGGCGCCACGGTAGGCGCCGGCGCTGACGCTGACGCTGACGTCGATACCAAAGCCAAATTGAAGAGGAACAAAGCCTCTGGCTCGGCGGCTGGTTCCGCGTCCGAATCCGGATCGGCGACGGTCAAGTAATCGCCGCATTCGGCAAGATCGCAAACCCTCCGCGGCGTCGCGGAGGGTTTGCTGCATTTTGACACTACGCCGGCAATTGCGCATGGGCGCCCCGCGTTTAAGATGGCGCCATGACGAATGCGAATCTGACGCGGCGGTTACTGCTGCGGCTTGCCCTCAGCAGTCTACCGGCGGTCGCCTTCGGCGGAACGGCGAAGCCGCAATCCTCGCGCATGAGTTTCAAGCAATGGGTCGCGACTTTCCGTCCCCGCGCGCTCGCGCGCGGTATTTCAGGAAAGACCTACGACCGCGTCATGTCGGGTCTGAAGCCGGATACCAGCGTCTATGCGCAGGACCGCAACCAGCCCGAGTTCAGTGAAAAGCTTTGGCAATATCTCAATCGCCGCTGCTCGGCCTCGCGCGTCAAACGCGGCCGGGAGCGCGCCGAAGAATACAAGGATCTGTTCGCGCGCATCGAACACGACTATGGCGTCGATCGCTACATCCTGCTCGGTCTCTGGGGGATGGAATCGTCGTTCGGCGACGTGGTGGACAATCCGAAATACATGCAACCGGTGATCCCCGCACTGGCGGCGCTGGCCTGGGGCGAGCCGCGGCGGCGGCATTACTGGGAGCAGGAGCTGCTTAACGCGCTGGTCATCGTGGACCGTGGCTGGGCCGAGCCAACGCAGATGGTCGGCTCCTGGGCCGGCGCCATGGGCCATACGCAATGGATGCCCGAGGTGTGGCTCGGCGTCGGCACCGATTACAACAAGAACGGGCGGGTGACGCCTTTCGAAGTCGAGGATTCGCTCGCCGGAACGGCTTATTACCTCGAAAAGCGGGGCAAATACCGCCGCGGCGAGCCCTGGGGCTGCGAGGTGCGGTTACCGGCATCCTTCAATCACCGGCTCGCCGACAAGCGCACCAAGCGCAATTATGCGCAATGGCAGAAGCTCGGCGTCAGCCGCGCGGACGGTAAGGCCTTCACGCATGGGGACGAGATGGTCCGGCTCTGGCTTCCGGAACGCGGCGGCCCGGCATTCCTGATCGGGCAGAATTATTTCGCCGTGCGTTCCTACAATCCTGCCGATGCCTACACGCTCGCCCTGGTGCATCTCGGCGACCTCATCCGTGGCGATCCCGATTTCGTGCAGCAGTTCCCCGGCGGCGAGCGGCGGCTCACGCTCGACGAGATGCAGGATCTGCAACGGCGCTTGACGGCTGCTGGTTTCGGCACCGGCGGCACCGACGGCCGCTTCGGGCAGGACACCATCGATGCCGTACGTGCCTATCAGAAGAAATTCGGCATCACGCCGGCGGACGGCTATCCCGGGTTGAAGATCCTCGCCCGCCTGCGGCAGAGCTGAGCGTCGCTCAGAGCTTGAATGTTTCGTAAGTCGAGGGATGAAACAGCTCGTCGACGGAGACGAGCCGCGGCGAGAGGCCTTCGGCGTGATGGCGACGCAAAAAGGTGTCCAGCGCCTTGCGGTTGGGTGCCACGCCGTAAGGCCAGAAATCGTCTCCCATCAATTCGCGCGCAGCCTTGAGGCTTTCTTCGACGAATGGCAGCGTTGCCTTGGACGCCGAGCTGTCGCTCAAAAGCCGCACCGCCATGGCCTTGGCCTCCTCGAAGCCCTTGAGCACCGCGGCGGGAAGCCATGGATATTGCGCGACAAGGTCGCGGCGCACGCCGACCACATGCATGATCGGGAATACGCCGCTGCGCGTGAAATAGTCCCTTGCCGCCGCCGCCGGATCGGGAAAGAGCCAACCGATATTCTTGTGACGCCGGAAATCGAGCTGCGGCGCGCGCGGCGAGATGAAAGCATCGATGGCGCCATCGGCCAGAAGCTGGGTGATCGTGACCCCGTCGGGCGTGTCTTCAATGCGAATATCGGGCGGCAGCTTGATTGACACCTTCTCCGGCCGAGCATCGTCCTCGAGCGGCCCGCGCACCCAGGTCACGTCGGACGGTTTGATGCCGTGATCGTCTTCGAGGATCGCGCGTGCCCAGACGCAGGCGGTCAGTTGATATTCCGGCACGCCGATTTTCTTGCCTTTCAAATCGGCAGGCGTCTTGATGCGGTCGGTGCGCACGTAAATGGAGCTGTGACGAAAGGCGCGAGAAACGAACGCAGGCACGCCGACATAGGGGCAAGTGCCTTCCGCCATCTTTACCGTGAAGCTCGACAGCGATAGTTCGGTTATGTCGAACTCGCGGTAGCGGAAGGCGCGGAAGAACATTTCCTCTGGTGTCAGCAGCATGCCGATGGCCTCCACGCCATCGATCTGCACGCTGCCGTCCACCAGCGGGCGGGTGCGGTCGTAGGGCCCGACCGCGAGCGAAAGTTTGAGCTTGGCCATACGGGCTTTCTTAAGGGAAACGTAAAGGCGGCGCCAGCTGGGTGTCTAGACTCCGGCCACTTTCACCGCCGCCTGCGGTTTTATATGCACGGTTTTTTGTGCCGCGACGTGCTTCTCGACAACCTCCCAGGCGGGCGGCCCTTCGACGCGCTCGGCCACATTGCCAAAACCGGCGACGGTATAGTTCCTCTCCGGTTCGATCGGCTTGCCATTGCGCAAGAGCTGCAAAGCCGAAATCCGCTTCCCTGCCGCATGGCGGACGTCGAGGCGATAGCCGAGACCGGAGCAACGCAACATGCCGCGCCCGAGCCGCCAGTAAGGGTCGGCATTGCAGAGCCCATCGGCGGCGCCTTCGAGAATTTCCTTGATGCGCGCGCCGGAGACCTCGCCGCGATAGACTTCCGGATAGCTGATCGCCGTCGCGGCATGGATGTCCTCCACGGTGATGGGCGACTGCGGCAGGAGCGTCGGTCCCCAGTTGTAGCCAGGGAAGAATACGATCTCGGCATCGCGCTCGGCGGCGATCGCGGCGCCAATCAAATCGTCGAAGCTCGCGTCGATGGTTTCGCGTCGGTAAAGCGCCGATTCGGTTTGCCCCACCACGCGAGCAAGTTCAGCCGCGTAAGGCGCCCGCGCCCGCGCCACCGCTTGCGCCATCTCGGCATCGGGCGCGATGGCATCGGCGAACAGCGGAATGAGCCGGTAGCGGAAATTGCGCAGCCCCTCCGTGTGCACATCGAGGTCGAGCCGGGAGAGGAATTTGCCGTGGCTGCCGGAAGCGACCAGCAGCGTGCGGCTCACTTTCAGAGGTTGCGGCAAAGCCTCATGACTCTGCGCCGTGAAGATGATGTCGATACCAGACACATTTGCCGCAAGCTTGCGATCGGCGTCGAAGCCGTTATGCGACAACAGCACGATCAGCGAGGCGCCCTTGCGCCGGGCGCGGTCGACGGCGGCGCGGACATCGCGCTCGCGCAATCCGAAGCTGAAAGGCGGCAGAACGGAAGGCGGATGCACATTGCCCGTATGCGGATAGGCGTGCCCGAGAATGGCGATGCCGACGCCGCCCTTGTCGAAAATCTTGCATTCATCGAGCGCCGTTTCGGCTTGCTGCGCGTCCTTCACATTCAAGCCGAGAAACGGATAGGGCAAGGCATCGTCGAGTTTCTCGAATCCATCCTTGCCGTAGGTGAATTCCCAATGGCAGGTCGCGGCATCCAATTTCAGCAACTTGAGGCACCCGGCGACGTCCTGGCCTTTCGTCCGGTTGCTGGCAAGCGAACCTTGAAAGCTGTCGCCGCCGTCGAGCAGGAGAACGCGATCCTGGCCGCGTTCGGCGCGGATCGCTTTCACCGCGGTCGCCAGCCGGTCGAGACCGCCGAGCTGCCCATAGCTGCGCGCAAGCGTCAGATATTGCTCGGCCGTCAGCGCATAGGCATCGGGAGATTTCGCCGCGATCTTGTAATGGCGGAGGAATTCGCGCCCGCTGAGATGCGGCGGCTGCCCCTGCGACTCGCCGAAGCCGATATTGACGGCGGGCTCGCGCAGATAGACCGGCAACAACTGCGCATGCAGGTCGGCAAAATGCAAAAGCGTGACGTTGCCGAGATCCTTGAATTGCAGCAGTTGCGCTTGCGTGAGCTTTTGCTGGGCTAAGGCGCGATCGAATCCGCCGAATCGCCCGCCGGCGATGATCGCCGCCGCGGCCGCGCCGGCTTGAATCAAGTCACGACGATTGATCATGAAGCTCCCGGTCTCCTCGCGATGGGTCGCATTCAATTAAGGCGGAAAGCCGTCCGCTCCCGCAAAGTCGAGGAGACGCAATTGCACGCGTTCCTCGCCTTGCCAACGATCGATCGAAAGGCAACCCGCGGCATGCACGGTCCGCCCCCTTTGCTGCAGCAGCGCGGTTCCCAACTTCTGGCCGGCGGCGCGAAATGCGATGGCACCGATCGCGCCTCCATCGCGGCCCTTTAGCCTGGCGCGAACGTGGTTCTGCCCGACCTCCTCGGCATAAGCGATGGTGTGGCTTGGAATGGCCACGACCGGCTCCGGATTGCCGGCCCCGAAGGGACCGGCGCGCGCCATCGTGGCGATGGTATCCGCCGTGGCACCCGATGCGGTGATCGCCGCATCGACAAGAAGCGCGTCCTCGCGCCGCGCCGCCGCCACCGCCGCACCCAAGCTGTCTTCGAGGAACGCGCGGAAGGCGGCTAGCGCATCTTTTTTCAGGGTGACACCGGCCGCCATGGCGTGGCCTCCGCCTTTGAGAAGAAGTCCCTCCGCGACGGCGCGGCGTATGGCCTGCCCCAAGTCGACACCAGGGATCGAGCGGCCGGAGCCGGTGCCGATGCCGGCGGGATCGACGGCAATCGCGAAAGCTGGCCGGCCGAAGCGTTCCTTCAGCCGTGCGGCGACAAGACCGACGACGCCGGGATGCCAGCCCGCCGCCGCGGTGACGACGACCGCTTCTTTTTCTTCGAGCCCGAGCGCCGCCAGCGCCTCGGTCTCCGCTTGCGCCCAGGTTTCCTGTTCGATCGCCTGGCGCTCGCGGTTGAGACGGTCGAGCTCAGCGGCGATCCGTGCAGCCTCCACCGGGTCCTCTTCCAGCAGAAGCCGCACGCCGAGATCGGCGCGGCCGATGCGCCCGCCTGCATTGATGCGCGGACCGAGCAGGAAGCCGAGATGCCAGGCTTCCGGCGGACCGTTGAGCCTTGCCACATCCATCAGCGCGGTATGGCCGACATGGTCGCGCCGGCGCATCGCAATCAGCCCCTTTGCGACCAGCGCGCGGTTGAGCCCTATCAGCGGGGCGACATCGGCGACCGTGCCGAGCGCCACATGATGCAGCATGCTCAAGAGATCGGGCTCGGGCATCTCGCCGGTCCAGAAACCGCGGTTGCGCAGCTCACGGTTCACCGCAACCAGCGTGACCAGCACGAGGCCAACGGCCGCGAGATAGCCGAGCCCCGAGAGATCATCCGGCCGGTTCGGGTTCACCAGCGCATCGACCTCAGGCACCTCAGCGCCGCATTGATGATGGTCGATCACGACCACCGACATGCCGAGCTTCCTCGCCTCCGCGAGCGGCTCGATGCTGGTCGTGCCGCAATCGACGGTGACGAGCAGCGTCGCGCCCTTGCCCGCCAGCATGCGCACGGCTTCGGTATTGGGGCCATAGCCCTCGAACAGGCGGTCGGGAATG
>DASREA010000087.1:0-5845 GCA_035652315.1 Xanthobacteraceae bacterium
TCCATATAGGCGCGCGCGTTCTCCTTGAAATGCACGGAGTCGATGAACAGCGCCTGCACCGATTCCGCGGTGACGACGAGCCCATGCGCGCGCATGAGGGCCGCATGATGCGGGCCGAGCGTCTTCGCCAGCGCGACGCCCTGCTCCTTCAGCTTGATATGGCTCGGATCGGGATGGGTGGGGATGCCGCTCTTCCAGCGCGTGGCGCGGGCGCGCATCGGCAGGATGGTGTCGACGCCCTCCATCATGGTGAAGGCGATGGCGAGCTCCATATGCGCGTGCAACACCGCCTGCACGTCCGGGCGCGTTTTGAGGATTTCGATATGGATCGGCAATTCGCTCGGCGGCTGGCCGTCGCCTTCGATCACCTTGCCGTCATAGTCGCACACCAGCATTGAGCCGGCGGTGACTTCGGCGCGCGAGGTGGAGCCGATCTGGATCAAGAAGGCGTCGTCACGTCCCGGCATGCGCGCGGCGATGTGGCCGCTGTAATCGAGGATATCTTCCATCACCAGCAGGCGGGTGGCCGCGGCGATTTCGAGCTTGAGCTGTTCGGCCGGGGAAGCGTTCGCGGGCTGGGCCATTTTCGGCAGTTCGGTCACGGACACGGATGGCGTCTCCTATGTTTGGATCTTCGTCCATAGCATAGGACGAAAGCCGCCGCCGCCATGAAGATCAGTTGGTCGCCTTGACGAAGCGCAGCGTGCGCGGGCCGATGAGCACGATATTGTCGCCCTCGCGCCGCCAGGTGGTAACCTGGCTCAGCCAGGAGATCATTTCCTCGTCGCCGCGCGCCCGCTCCGGCGGACAGGCGCGCTCGGTCTTCGGCCCCATCAGGATGGCAACGGTCTCCGCGACGACGACGATCTGCCCCTGCACGCTGTTGCACCACAGGTCGATGGTGACCGCGCCATTATTGCCGATCACCAGCATGGGCACCTGCTTGGAGCCGCGCATCGGCGGGGCGTCGAGCAGCAATTCCTCGTTGGCGGGAAAGCGGCTTTCCGCCGCCCGCGACCCCGGCGCCAGCGCCGCGACCAGGGCGATCAGCGCCGCGGCGCGCCGGACATTCGGCAACGGGCGATACGGCATGCTGAACTCCTGGGAAGCGGCTGCAAGTGGCGGGCGGGCGCCTTTTTACGATCGCTCAGCCGCCGGCGCCATAGGCCAAAGCGCGGCTAACGTGTTATGCGCGATGAAATTTTTCGCCCCCCGCCGGCGTCCCCGCGGAGGGGAATACGATGCCGAAATAAGGTGTTATGTTGCATCGTCGGGGACTGCCCCAGACCCCGGGCGGCGAAAAGCCAAAAAAGGGGCTTTGTGGCTGATTTCACGATCGACGTCATTGGGAGGAAAGAAATGAACCGCGCCTTATCGCGCCTTTTTTTCATCGGCACCGTCGCTTTCACCGCCATGGCTGCCGCGCCGGGCGCCGCCGCCACCATCATCGACGAATGGGGCAGCGCTAAAGCGGAAGCGGCGCCGGCTCTGAAGCCGGCCGCGCTCGATGCCAAGACGACCGCCGTGCTGGTGATGGACCTCGTGAACGGCGGCTGCAACGAGAAGCGGCGGCCGCGCTGTGTGGCTTCCATTCCCCTGATCGCCAAATTCCTTGACCAGGCGCGGGCCAAGGGTGTCACCGTCATCAACACCGTCGCCGGCAAAAATACCGCCGCCGATATCCTGCCGCAGGTCGCGCCGAAGCAGGGCGAGCCCTTGCTCACCGGCACAGTCGCCAACAAATTCGTCCGCACCGATCTCGAGAAGATGCTGAAAGACAAGGGCATCAAGACCGTGGTCGTGATCGGCACCGCCGCGCATGGCGCCGTGCTCTATACCGGCAGCGAAGCCGCCTTCCTGAAATTCAGCGTCGTGGTGCCGGTTGATGGCGCCTCCTCGGAAAATCTGTTCGCCGAGCAGGCGGTGGCTTGGCTCTTCGCCAATGCGCCCGGCGTGGCCGCGCAGACGACGCTGACGCGCTTCGACATGATCACGTTCCAATAGGCGGGACAGCGGCGCACGGGCCGCACTGCTCTACAACGAGGCTGACATGGACCAACAGATCTTCGATCTCTATGACCGCTTCACCCACGGCTACATCAACCGGCGCGACTTCCTCGACCGCTTGAGCGTCGTCGTGGGTTCCTCGGCGGCCGCCACGGCGACGCTGTCGCTTCTGCAGAACGACTATGCCAAGGCGGAAACGGTGCCGGCCAACGATCCGCGGCTCATTTCGGAAACCGTGAGCTATGACGGCCCGGGCGGAAAAATGTCCGGCTACTTGGTGCGCCTGAAGGACAAAGGCAAGCGGCCGGCGGTACTCGTCATCCATGAAAACCGCGGGCTCAATCCGCATATCGAGGACATCGCCCGGCGGCTGGCGCTGGCCGGCTATCTGGCGCTCGCCGTTGATCTGCTGTCACCGATGGGCGGCACGCCGAAGGACCAGGATCAGGGCCGCGACATGATCGCCAAGCTCAATCTCGACGAGACCGAAAAGAATGCGGCGGCGGGAGTGACCTTCCTCAAGAAGCATCCGGAGTCGACCGGCAAGGTCGGCGCCGTCGGCTTCTGCTGGGGCGGCGCAATGATGAACCGCCTCGCGGCAACGAGCCCGGACCTCGATGCCGCGGTGGTCTATTACGGCCGGCCGGTGCCGGCGGATCGGGTGGCGGCGATCAAGGCGCCGCTGCTGCTGCATTATGCGGAAAACGACAACAGCGTGAATCCCGGCGTCCCGGCCTATGAGGAAGCGCTCAAAGCCAATCACAAGGTGTACGAGAAGTTCACCTATCCGGGCACGCAGCACGCCTTCAACAACGACACCGGCAACCGCTACAATAAGGAACAGGCCACCATCGCCTGGGACCGCACGCTGGCCTTCTTCAAGAAATACTTGAGTTGAGCCGGCAAACCGATTGCGCGAGACAGCGCCCCGGGCGGAATGCCCGGGGTTTTTTATCGCGCGGCGTCTCGCGCGAGCTGCTGCGTGAGCCAGCGCGCGGTGCGCAACAGCCGCGCATCGTCGTAGCGCGGACCGACGAGCTGCACGCCGAGTGGGAGGCCGCTCTCGCCGTGCAACAGCGGCAGGGTGATCGCCGGCATGCCGAGATAGGTCCAGGTGGTGCAGAACACGGGGTTGCCCGTGGATTGCAAACCCACCGGCGCCTCGCCGGGCGCCGCCGGCGTGAGGATCGCGTCGAATTCAAAAAAGACCTGCTCCATCGCCGTATTGATCTCGCCGATGCGCGCGGTGGCCTGTAGATAATCGGCGGCCGGCACTTTTCGCCCGCGCTCGATCAGTTCGCGCAGCGGCGCGCTGAGCCGGCTCGCCGCCTGCTCATATTCGCGGCGCAGATTGTGCGCCATTTCCGCTTCCATAATGATGCGGTGCATGCCGACGACATCCGCCAGCGCCAGGTTGATATCGAGGTCGCGCACCGTGCCGTCCAGCGCCTCGGCCAGTTCAGCCAAGGCTTCCCCGGTCACGGGCTCCGCTTGGTCCCAAACGGGGGTGCGCACAAAAGCGATGCGCGGCGGCATCGGCGGCTCGGAAGCCGCGACCGCGGACAGCGGCAGGTGCGCCCTGGGCAGCGTGTCGGGATCGCCTTCGTCATGGCCGATCATGCTTTCCACGAGCAGCGCCGCATCTTCGACTGAGCGGGCGAAAACGCCGACCTGATCGAGGGTGCGCGAAAGCAGAAGCGCACCGCTGCGTGGGATCAAACCATGCGTCGGCTTGAACCCGACGACGCCGCAGAAAGCCGCAGGGCGGATCACCGAACCATTGGTCTGCGAGCCGATGGCGCCGGGCACCATATAAGCGGCGACCGCGGCGGCGGAGCCGCTCGAGGAGCCGCCGGGCGTGCGCGCGGGGTCGTGCGGATTGCGCGTCTTGCCCGGGTCGAAATAGGCAAATTCGGTGGTCACGGTCTTGCCCATGATCACGGCGCCGGCCGCGCGCAGCCGGGCGACGGCCGCGGCGTCATTGCGCGGCAGACGGCCAGCGCCAAGCGGCGAGCCGAATTCGGTCGGCATGTCGGCGGTATCGAAAATATCCTTGATGCCGAGCGGCACGCCGTGCAGCGGGCCGATGGGCTCGCCGCGCAGGCGTTGCGCGTCGGCGGCTTGTGCCTGAGCCAATGCGTGATCGCGATCGAGGAAGGCCCAGGCCTCGATGTTGCCGTCGACCTCGGCGATGCGCTCAAGGCAATCGCCGACGAGCTCGGTCGAGCTGATGCGGCCGGCCGCGATGTCGGCCGCCGCCTGCGTCAGTGTCAAGGCAAACAGGTTCATACCGGCGAAGCTACGACATCAGCCGCCATAGAGGTAGTTCGGCAGCCACAGGCTCATGCCGGGCCACAGATACATGATCACCATGCAGAGGATAACAATGAGCATATAGGGCATCATGCCGGCGAAGATCTGATTGAGCGTGACGTGCGACGGCGCCACGCCTTTCAGATAGAAGGCCGACATCGCGACCGGCGGAGACAGGAACGCCGCCTGGAGATTCACGAAGACAAGCGTGCCCCACAGAATCGGGTCGATATCGAAATGCTTCAGCAGCGGCAGGAAAATGGGCACGAAAATCACGATGATCTCGGTCCATTCCAGCGGCCATCCCAGCAGGAAGATGATCGCCTGCGAGAGCAGCATGAACTGAATGGAGCTCATGTGCAGCGACAGCACCCATTCCTCGACCAGCGATTGGCCGCCGAGGATGGCAAAAACGGCGGAGAACAGCGCCGAGCCGACAAAGAGCCAACACACCATGGCGGTGGTTTTCGCGGTGAGGAAGACCGCTTCCTTGGTGCGTTTCCAGTTTAGCGTTTTTGCCTGGACCGCCAGGAGGAAGGCGCCGGCAGCGCCGACCCCCGCCGATTCCGTCGCCGTCGTGATGCCGAAGAGAATGACGGCGAGCACCACGACCGTAAGAATGCCGAGCGGCATGACCGAGGAAGTGAGCAGCTTGAGCACCTGAAAGCGGTCAGCATCCATTTTCCAGTAGTAGCGCGCGAGCATCGCCACGCCGACGACCACGCTGATCGCGTACCAGAGATAGAAGCCTTCCGGCGGGCCAGCCGCGGCCGGCGCCGCCGGGCCCTTGAGCAGCTCCGGAGAGCCGAGCTCCTGCACGCCCTTGAATACCTCTTCCGGTCCCACTTGCTGATGAATGACGACGTACCACCAGACCAGGTAGAGGGTGCCGGCGATGAGGAAAAACGGGACCAGCGCCGCGAAAAAGTTCTTGATCAGTAGCCAATAGCTGATGTTGCCTTCTTCGGTCTTGATGGCTTGGGCCCGCGACGGCGAAAGCAGCGCCGATGTCAGCGCCACCATGATATTGTTGGAATAGGCGGCGCAGAATCGCCGCGTCCATTCCGGCACCGGCACGCGGGTCTGCTCCTCGGGCAGCGGCGGCGCGATCTTCGGATTGATCAGCGCCCAGCCGATGATATAGGCGAGGTAGAGCGCCGCCAGGAAAAATCCCGGCAGCATGGCTGAGGCATAGAGCTTCACCACCGATTGGCCGGCGACGGCCGCATAGACAATGATCATCACCGATGGCGGAATGAGGATCCCGAGCGTGCCGCCGGCGGTAATGACGCCGGAGGCGAGCTTCACGTCGTAGCCGGCGCGCAGCATTGGATTGAAGGCGATGACGCCCATCAGCACGACGACCGCGCCGACCAGGCCGCTGGCAATGCCCCAGAAGGTGCAGATGATCAGGGTGGCGACGGCGAGCGACGCCGGCACGCGGCGGAACGCAAGCTGCACGCTGTAGAACATCTTGTCGACCAGCGCGCCGCGCTCCATCACGTAGCCCATCAGCACGAACAGC
>DASREA010000088.1:0-27395 GCA_035652315.1 Xanthobacteraceae bacterium
GAGACGCTGCTCAAGAGCGCAACGCATAATCTCATCGTGCGCACGCGCCCCGAAGTCGCGATCTACGTGCTCAATCATAAGCGGGCGCATCTGCGCGATCTGGAAGAACGTTTCCGCGTCACCTTGACCATCAGTTCCGACGCGACCGTGTCCGGCCAGGTATCGTTCCTCATCGAGCGCGGCGAGCAGGTGCACACCGCCGAAGCGGCCAAAGCGCTGCTGGCTTCGCAGCCGCAGCCGACGGCGCCGGTCGAGGAAGAAGAGGAAAAAGAAAGCGACGAGGCCGAAGCTTTTGAGACGGAGGGCGTGGAACAGCATCCATCGGAGGCGCGCGAGGATGGCGGCTACCGACGCCGACGCCGACGCCGGCGGCGGCGTGGCGGCGAGGGCCAGGAATCGCCTCGTGAAGGCGGCGATGAGCGTCCTTTCGAAGTTCGCCAGATACAGCACCACGCGGCGGAAACGGAAGAAGAGGAAACGGAGGCCGACGTCGAGCGCATGGCTGGCGAGGGTGGCGGACCAACGTTCGAAAGCGCCCCACGCGAAGGTGGGCCACGACGGCGGCGACGCGGACGCCGCGGCGGCCGGCGCAATCGGCGCAACCGTGAAGGCGGCGGCGATCATTACGGACAGGGCAACGGCGAGCGCGAGCGCCACGATCATCCGGAAAGCGGCGTGCGGCAGCCTTACGTCATGGAAGCCGACGTGAATGCGCCGGCGCCGGAAGGGACCGCCCCGGCGGAGCCGTTTGTGGAAGATACGCGCGGGCGTCCCACCCCGGCTGCGACGCCGGATTCGGCGGCCGCCGAGCCCGAGGCGCCGAAACGCCGCTCGACGGTGCGCGAGCCGGCGCCGACATTCATTTCGGGCCAGGGCTTCTCGCCGGCACCCGCGGAGCAGCCCGGCGCGACACCGTCGGCGGAGCAGAATGCCGAACAGGCCTCCGAAGGGGCAGTCAAGCCGCGGCGCACCGGCTGGTGGGCCCGGCGCATCATGGGCGAAAAGGGCTGAGCGGTAGAATTTCCGCCGCGGGTCGCTATATCGCTTCCGCACGCGTGAAGCCGGAAGGGTGGGAGTCGCTGGAATGAAAAGTGCATGGGTGGATCGCGACGCGGAGGCCGCGGTGGCGCGCTATGCAAAAGCCGGCGTCGGCCGCGATCTTGCGCTACGCGTCTACACCACACGTCTGCTCGGCGGCGACCCCAAGCTCGTGCTGCATGGCGGCGGCAATACTTCGGTGAAGACACGCTTACCCGATCTGCTCGGCGAGCAAACCGAAGTGCTTTGCATCAAGGGTTCCGGCTGGGATATGGCGACGATCGAGCCGGCCGGGCTTCCCGCCGTTCGTCTCGAGGCGCTCAAAAAGCTGCGCGCGCTCGAAGCGCTGTCCGACGAGGACATGGTGAAAATCCAGCGCGCGAATCTGCTTGATCCCATGGCGCCCAATCCCTCGGTGGAAACGCTGCTGCACGCCTTCGTGCCACACAAATTTGTCGATCATACCCATTCCACCGCGGTGTTGAGCCTGATCGATCAGCCCGACGGGCCGGAGCTTTGCGCCGAGGTCTATGACGGGCGCATGGCCATGGTGCCCTACATCATGCCCGGATTCGGCCTCGCCAAGAAGGCGGCGGAAGTCTACGAAGCCGCGCCCCAGGTGGAAGGCCTGATCCTGCACAAGCACGGCATTTTCACTTTCGGCGCCGACGCTCGCGAAGCTTACGAACGCATGATCGAGATGGTGACGCGCGCAGAGGACCGGCTGAAGAAAAATCGCAAGGCGGTCTTCGCCACCGCGCAATTGCCGCAGCGCGTAGCCGCGCTGTCCGACGTCGCACCGATCGTGCGCGGCGCCTGCGCCATCAAGGACGAAAAGATCGAAGGCGCCTGGCGGCGTCTCGTGCTCGAATTCCGTACGAGCGACGCCATTCTCAATTTCGTCAACGGCGCCGAGGTCAAGCGCTATAGCCAAGCCGGCGTCATCACCCCCGACCATACGATCCGCACCAAGAATTGGCCCCTCATCGTCGATGCGCCAGCCGACGGCAGGAGCGCGGATTTTGCCCAAGCGGTGAAGGCGGCCGTGGAAAAATTCATCGCGCATTATCGGGCGTATTTCGAGCGCAACAATGCCCGTGTCGGCGGCAACAAGAAGATGCTCGACCCCATGCCCCGCGTCGCGCTGCTGCCCGGACTCGGCCTAATCGGGCTCGGCCGCAGCAAGAGGGATGCGCGCATCGCCGCCGATCTGGCGGAGGCTGCCGTCGAATGCATCACCGATGCGGAAGCCATCGGCCGCTTCGAGTCGATCAGCGAAGCCGACATGTTCGATTGCGAATACTGGTCGCTGGAGCAGGCGAAGCTGGGCTCGGCGAAAGAGCCGCCGCTCGCCGGGCAGATCGCCGCCGTCACCGGCGCCGCGGGCGCCATCGGCGCGGCCACCGCACGCGTATTCGCCGCCGCCGGAGCCGAAGTCGCGCTGCTCGATCTCGACGAGAAGGCCGCGCAGGCGCAAGCCAAGGCGATCGGCGGCGCCGCGCTCGCGGTGGCGTGCGACGTCACCGACGCCGCGTCGGTACGCGCGGCCTTCGACAAAGTCGCCGCGCATTTCGGCGGCGTCGATATCGTCGTTTCCAATGCCGGTGCGGCCTGGCAGGGCCGCATAGGCGAGGTCGACGAAGAGACGCTGCGTAAAAGCTTTGAGCTGAATTTTTACGGCCATCAGCGCGTGGCGCAGAACGCTGTGCGCATCATGCTTGCGCAATCAACCGGCGGCTGCATTTTGTTCAACGTCTCCAAGCAGGCGGTGAATCCGGGACCGAATTTCGGTCCCTATGGCCTGCCGAAAGCCGCGACCTTCTTCCTGATGCGCCAGTACGCGCTCGACTATGGCGCCGAGGGCATCCGCACCGGCGCGGTGAATGCCGACCGCATCCGCTCCGGACTGCTCACCGAGGAATTCATCAAGGACCGCGCGAAGGCGCGCGGCATCTCGGAAAAAGATTACATGAGCGGCAATCTGCTGGGCCGCGAAGTCACCGCCGAGGACGTCGCGCAAGCCTTCCTGCACCAGGCCTTGGCGCTCAAGACCACCGGCGACGTGACCACGGTCGACGGCGGTAACATCGCCGCCGCGCTGCGGTAGATTCGGCATCCGCATTGATATGCTTGGCAGCAACTTGTTGGGCGCGCATGCCAGCATTCCTTGACGTCGTTTAAGGTGATGCTAGAGAGGGGCCACGAAGGGGCCGCATTCGATGCAGCAAACACCGCCCGCGACCGAGACGCTGAGGAAACCTTTGGATTCCGAGGTTCTCGGCCAGTGCGTTTCGTTTCCCAAGTCCGGCCGCACCTGGCTGCGCGTGATGCTCGACGAGCTCGCAGTCAATCTGCGCTACGTGCATGCGGGCGGCGCGCACCAGAATGCGCTGCCGGTCGACCGGCTGCCGCAGCCGGGAATGTTTCTCGGCAAGCTGAAAACCGTCTTTCTTCATCGTGACCCGCGCGACGTGGTGGTGTCAGGCTATTTTCAGGCGACCAAGCGCATCGGCGTTTACAATGGCACGATCTCGGACTTCCTGCGCGATCCGGCGCACGGGCTGCTCAAGGTCGTCGTTTACAATCGGCGCTGGCTACGCGCGGCGGAAAACCGCGACGATATTTGCGTGGTGACCTATGAAGGCATGCATGCCGACGTCGGAGCCGAACTGCGGCGCATTCTCCATTTTTTCGGCCAGCCGGCGGACCCGGAAAAGCTGAAGAACGCCATCGAGGCCGGCCGCTTCGAAACGATGAAAGAAGCCGAGGCCCGCGGGCAATACGAGCAATATGGCAAGCGGCTGCGGCCCGGTCAGGTCGATGATCCGGAAAGCTTCAAGGTCCGGCGCGGCAAGGTCGGCGGTTATGTCGATTACTTTTCCGCGGAAGATATCGCCTTCTGCGACGAGGTCATGGCGCAGGATTGGGCTTAGTGATCTTGTCCGCGTTCGCCAGATACCAGGCATAGGTCGCGCGCAACCCTTCGGCCAGATCGGTTCGCGGCGACCAGCCCAGCGACCGCAGCTTTGCAGAATCCAACAATTTTTGCGGCGTCCCGTCCGGCTTCGAGGCATCGAAGCGCAAGCTTGGCGCGAAGCCAACCGCGGCCGCGACCTTCTCTGCCAATTCCTTGATCGTGACATCGGAGCCGACGCCGATGTTCACGTGCTCCTCGCCGGAATAGCGCGTCATCAGAAAGACCAGTGCGTCCGCCAGATCGTCGACGAAGATGAATTCGCGGCGCGGCGCACCCGAGCCCCAGATTTCCAACTCATTCTTTCCCGCACGCTTGGCGGCATGTGCTTTGACGATAAGCGCCGGCACGACGTGACTCGTCTGCAGATCGAAATTGTCACCGGGGCCATAGACGTTCGTCGGCATGGCCGAGATGAAATCGCAGCCGTGCTGGCGGCGGTAGGCGCGGCAAAGCATTAAGCCGGCGATCTTCGCTACCGCGTACCATTGATTGGTCGGCTCGAGAGGCCCGCTCAACAACGCCTGTTCGGCAATCGGCTGCGGTGCCAGCCGCGGATAGATGCAGGACGAGCCGAGGAACAGCAGTTTCTCGACGCCGGCGCGTCGCGCCGCTTCGATCACGTTCAGCTCGATGGCGAGATTGTCGTAGAGAAATTCCGCCGGATAGCTGTCGTTGGCGAGAATCCCGCCGACCTTCGCCGCGGCGACGAACACCGCTTGCGGACGGTTTACCGCCATCCAGGCTTCGACATCGGCTTGACGCCGCAAATCGACCTCGTTGCGGCCGGCGGTAATGAGGTCGCAGCCTTCGGCTTGCAGCCGCCGCATCAGCGCGCTGCCGACCATGCCGCGATGGCCGGCGACGAAGACGCGCTTGCCGGCAAGCGGGTAGCCCGCGGACGGCGCGCTCATCGCAAGTCCATGGAGACACCAGCCTCTGCGAGGTCGTTGCGCAGCATCTCGCGGATCAGCTCGTCGATGCCGACGCGGTGCTTCCAGCCGAGCACGCGCCGGGCCTTGCTTGCATCGCCGACGAGCGCGCTCACCTCGGTCGGCCGGAAATAACGCGGATCGACCCTGACCAAAACCTGGCCGTCGCCATCGACGCCGATTTCGTCGGCGCCCTTGCCTCGCCATTCGATTCGTCGGCCGACGGTGGCGAAGGCCTTTTCGATAAACTCGCGCACCGAATGGGCTTCGCCAGTGGCGAGCACGTAGTCGTCGGGCTTGGCCTGCTGCACGATCATCCACATGCCCTCGGTGTAATCGCGGGCATGGCCCCAGTCGCGCCTGGCGTCGAGGTTGCCGATATAGAGGGGCTCCTTTTGCCCGGCGCAGATCGCGGCCACGGCGCGGGTTACCTTGCGCGAAACGAACGTTTCGCCGCGGATCGGGCTCTCGTGGTTGAACAGGATGCCGTTCGAGGCATGTATGCCGTAAGCTTCGCGGTAATTCACCGTAATCCAATAAGCATAGAGCTTCGCGGCGCCGTATGGGCTGCGCGGCGCAAAGGGCGTCGTTTCCCGCTGCGGAATCTCCGCGGTGTTGCCGTAAAGCTCCGAGGTCGACGCCTGATAGAAGCGGGTGCGGCGCTCGAGTTTCAGAATCCGCATGGCCTCGAGCAGGCGCAGCGTACCAAGCGCGTCGGCATTGGCCGTGTATTCGGGGGTCTCGAAGCTGACCTGGACATGACTTTGCGCCGCAAGATTGTAGATCTCGTCGGGCTGAACGTCCTGGATGATGCGGATGATGTTGGTAGCGTCGGTCATGTCGCCGTAGTGGAGAAAAAACCGGGCGCCGGAAACGTGCGGGTCGACGTAAAGGTGATCGACGCGCTGGGTATTCAGCGACGACGAGCGGCGCTTGATGCCGTGCACGACGTAGCCTTTCGCCAGCAGGAATTCGGCGAGATAGGCGCCGTCCTGGCCGGTCACTCCGGTAATCAGCGCCACCTTGTCAGCCATTGCCCCCTCTCCCGCCCGCGCCCAAGCGTCGACCGCTCTTGGCTATTCGCCGCCCTCTAGATAGCCCATTTTCTCCATCATCGGCCGATTGTACCGATAAAACAGCTCGAGCATGTCCATGGGGAGGATATCCTGCCAGCGGCTCGGCGGCTTGACCCAGCGGCCATCCACTTCGGCGATGCTTTCCCGCTTCGGAATGGCGGTAGCGACGGGCTCCCGCCGCAGAAAGGCGGCGAGGCCGTCGACGACGCCGGCCAGATTGCCCGTCAGATCCTCGTATCGAATCAGCAGTGTCTGCGGCCGCTGCCACGGCCGCCATTGCGACAAATGGTCGGACCAGGTGCCCCAAGGCGTCTTGCCTTTGATAATCTGCTGTAGCGGCATGTTCCCGCTGTAGAACTGCCAAAGGCTCGCGGTGGCGGCTCTGCCGTCGCGCATGACGTAAATGGCCGGATTGGCCGCGCCCGCGGGAGGATGGTGCGTTTTCACCAAAGGGATCGCGCCCTTGGGGAACGCGAGCTGTCCCCCGCTTTGATGCTCGATATGGCCGACATAGCGTTCGAGCCTTTTGTTGCCGCCAAGGTCGTCGGGATAGACGCTACCCGAGGGCAGGCCGAAGCAGTGATAGAGCACGGTGCGCAACATGGTATTGCCGCTCCTCGGATAGGAGGCGATCAAGACCGGTGTCGAAGGCGCGCTTCCGCTCATGCCCTAGAGCTTGCCCATCAGCAGAACTTCGCCGTTCGAACGCGCAAACCAAGGCGGCAAGGCGATGTTCGTCTGGCGGATGCTGTCATAGCAGTTTTGCGTGATTTCGCCGCGGCTCGTACTCTCGCCGAAGACCGCGAAATTGTCTTCGGTGACGAACAGCCGCAATTCGCGCGGCTTGGGAATTCCGCGCTTGATCTCGTCGAGATCCTTGGCGGCGCGAAGGTCCGCCGGCACATGAGAGAAGAAATGCCGGATCACTTTGACCCGCAGGAATTGATGCAGCCAGATCTGCGCCCAGCTTTTCCGTTCCAGATAAGCGTCCCGAAACGAATTGAGCCGCGGCAGCGGATTGACGTTGCGCTCGGCATAAGTGAGCAGCTCGCGGCAGCGGCAGAACAAGAGCCCGCTCATGTCGGGCGCCCGATCAAGATCGGCGAGGAACGATTTCGCCTTATCGACGACAATCTGGACCGGATATTTGTCATCGATGCACCAATAGATCCACTCCTCGTCGTCGAGGTCGCTGATCAGCGCCAACGCCGTGGCGGCGATCGGCGCCGGCGATTTGACGTATTCGCGCCGGTCTGAGTTTTCCCCGCCGAGATCCTGAAACGGAATCCGGAAGCGAAAGGGATGATCGGGCCATAGCCGCTCGTATTGCAGGATCATATGATCGGTCATCGCGCGGTAGCGATCGCAGGTCAGCACGATGGCTTTCATGGGCGCCTTCTCAGCCGGCATGGCGCAGCCATGTTCCGATCCGTTCCACCGCCTCGCGCATGTCGGTGGCGGAGCCGGCATAACAGAAGCGCAGAAACTCCTTACCGTGCCGCGGATCGAAATCGACGCCCGGCGTTGCCGCGACGCCCGCCTGCTCCAACATCCGCTTGGCAAAGTCCAGGCTATCTCGGCTGAAGCGCGAAACGTCGGCGTAGAGATAGAAGGCGCCGTCTACCGGCAGGAACTTGTCGAGGCCGGCCTGCGGAAGGCCGGAGGAGAGAATCGCGCGGTTCTCCTCATAGCCCTGCTTTACCGCTTCCAGCTCCGCGCGCCCCGCGAAAGCGGCTTCCGCGGCGATTTGCGAAAGCGTCGGCACGGAGATCGCCAGATTCTGCTGCAGGCGCTCGATCGGCCGCACCAGCGTCTCGGGCGCGACCGTCCATCCCACACGCCAGCCGGTCATGCAGAAATATTTGGAAAAGGAATTGACGATCACGGCATTGCCGGAAAGCCGCGCCGCGGTCTCCGCTTTATAGGCGTAGTCGAGGCCGTGATAGATTTCATCGGAGATAACGCGGATGCCCTCGCCTTCTGCGACCGCGATCAATTCCGCCAAAGCCTCCGCCTTCATCATCGTGCCGGTGGGATTGGCCGGGCTCGCCACCAGCAGCCCTCGCAACGGGCGGCGGCGGTGCTCGGCAAGGAGGCTCGCGGGCGTGATTGCCCAGCGCGAGGCCGCCGATGTTTCGAGCAAGACCGGCTCGCAGCCCAATGCCGAGAGGATGTGACGATAGGGCGGATAGCCGGGGCAAGCCACGGCAACGCGATCGCCTGCTTCGTACATCGCCAGGAAGGCGAGAATGAATCCCGCCGACGACCCCGTCGTGATAATGACCCGGGCAGGATCGAGATCGAGCCCGTAGTGCTCCTGATAATGCCGGGCGATGCGCCGGCGCAGCGAGCCAATGCCCAGCGCCTCGGTATAGGCGAGCGGGCCGCCCAATGCGGCCCGCGCCGCGGCAACGGCCGCCGACGGCGCAGC
The DNA here is from genome assembly GCA_035652315.1 of Xanthobacteraceae bacterium. Classification (GTDB taxonomy): domain Bacteria; phylum Pseudomonadota; class Alphaproteobacteria; order Rhizobiales; family Xanthobacteraceae; genus CANKHA01. Next base: position 8,452 of record DASREA010000088.1, read on the forward strand.
CGCGGCCGGTTGACCGACTTCCATATGAATGACGCGCCCACCCGCGGCCTCAATATGGGCGGCCGCGGCCATGACGTCCATCACCATGAAGGGCGGGACGCCGCTGCGCCGCGACGGCGAAATCAAGGCTTTGGCTTTGTCCAGCATAGCCTTACCCGTTCACCCGCAGCCTTCACGGCGGCCTCGGCATGGGCGCCGCCCCGCTGTTGCCGCATTCCGCGGCGACCTTGCCGGGCGTCGGGACGCGTGAACGCGTTTGCCATTCTCCGGAACATCCGTTGACCGCCTTGCGGCACATCCATAGCGTGCGCTGACCATGCAAGATTCCGTATTGGCCCCTGCGGCCGTTGCGAGCAGACCTATCAAGACAGGACGCCGCGCGCCAGCGCTTTGCGCCCTGGCGCTTGCCGGCGTATTTGCCGTGTCCAGCCAGGCCGCGCGCGCCGCAGATCTACCGCTGATCAGGGATGCCGAAATCGAGCAGTTGCTGCGCGACTATTCGCAGCCGATCCTGCGTGCAGCCGGCCTGGCGCAACAGAACGTCCATATCACCGTCGTCAACGACAAATCCTTCAATGCCTTCGTCATGGACGGCCGCCATATCTTCATCAACACCGGCGCGCTGATGGACGCGAAGACGCCGAACGAGGTCATCGGCGTGCTCGCGCACGAGACCGGCCACTTGGCGGGCGGCCACCTGGCGCGGATGCGCGAGCAGCTTGCCAATGCCTCCACCGAATACGTACTCGCGACAATTCTCGGCATCGGCGCGGCCATTGCGGCCTCGCGCAGCAGCGACGGGGCGCAGGGCGCCAGCATCGCGGCGCTGAGCGCGCCGCAGGAGATAATCGGGCGGACTTTGCTCAGCTACCAGCGCGCGCAGGAGGAACAGGCGGATCGCGCCGGCGTGAAATTCCTGACGCTGACACACCAGTCGCCCAAGGGCATGTACGATGTCTTCAGCCGGCTGGCCGACGAGATAAAATTCTTGGCGCGGCGCGCCGATCCCTATTTGCAGAACCATCCGATGCCGGCCGAGCGCGTCGCCGCCCTCGCCAATCTCGCGCAGGCCAGCCCTTACTGGAATGTCACCGATCCGCCGGCGCTTCAGCTGCGTCACGATTTGATGCGCGCCAAGCTGGTCGGCTTCCTGGAATCGGCGGATTTTGTGTCGCGGCAATATCCCCCGTCCGATACGAGCCTGCCGGCGCGATATGCCCGCGCGATCTCCGCGTACCGGCACGCCGATCTGCGCAACGCGCATGCGCAGATCGATGCGCTGATCGCCGCCGAGCCGAACAACCCCTATTTCCATGAACTCAAGGGCCAGGCCCTGCTCGAAGCCGGCAAGGCCGCCGCCGCGGTGGCGCCGTTGCGCCGCGCCGCGCAGTTGGCCCCCAATCCGGCGCTTATCCAGGTCATGCTGGCGCAGGCTCTGATCGAAACCAACAACCCGCAGGTCGCCGACGAGGCCGTCAAGCTGTTGCGCGCGGCGCTGGCGCGCGAACCGGAAATGTCCAGCGCCTATACCCAGCTCGCCATGGCTTACGGACGGAAGGGCAATCTCGCCGAAGCCGATCTCGCCTCGGCGCAGGCCGCAGTCTATCGCGGCGATATGCGCACCGCGCGCGAAATCGCCACCCGTGCCAAAGGGCGATTTCCCGTTGGCAGCCCCGGCTGGTTGAAGGCCGACGACATAATCGGCACCAAGCCCGGTCAAAAGCCGGCCAGTCACTGAATCAGAAAGGACCGTTTCGATGACATCGATGCGACGTGCGTTGGCCGCCGGAGCGGTTCTGACAGTGCTCGCGCTGCTCTTCCTGCCGGCGCGCGCGCAAACCATCTCTCCCGCCCAGCGCGGCGAGATCGAAAAGATCATCAAGGACTATCTGCTGACCAATCCCGAAGTTCTGCAGGACGCCTACAATATCCTGGAGAAGCGGCAGCACCGCGCCGCGGTCGAGCCGTTGACCGCCGCGCTGTGGAATTCCACCCATCAGATAACCCTGGGCAACCCCAAGGGCGACGTCACGCTTGTCGAATTCTTCGATTACAACTGTCCGCATTGCAAGGATGCGGTCGGCGACATGCTCGACCTGCTCAAGAGCGATCCCAAGCTGCGCATCGTACTTAAGGAATATCCAGTGCTCGGCAAGCAGTCGGTCGAGGCCGCGAAGGTCGCGGTGGCGGCGCGGATGCAGGATCCGAGCGGCGCAAAATACCTTGAGTTTCACCGCAAAATGTTCGCCCATCGCGGCATCAACGACCAGGCGCAGGCGTTGGCCACCGCCAAGGAGGCCGGCTACGACACGGCGCGGTTGGAAAAGGACCTGGATGGTCCTGAAATCAAGGCGACGCTGCAGGAGAATTTCGAACTCGCCGACGCGCTCGGGCTCGGCGGCACGCCGGCTTATGTCGTCGGCTACGATTACTTCGCCGGCCGCGTCGGCGCGCAGGCGCTGCGCGAAAAGATCAACGACGCCCGCTGCGGCAAGGCCTCCTGCTGACCCAATCCAGCGCCGACGCGCGGGTTTACCCTTTTTGCAAATGGACCCGGTTCGTTCCGTTCCGGCTTCCCCTGCCGGGTCCGGGCACTTATAAGTTGGCGGCGCGGCCCTTCATTTCACCCGCGCGCACCCCTGATCTGCATCTAAATCCGTTATGGCCAAGACCATTTACGTCCTCAACGGCCCCAACCTCAATCTGCTCGGCAACCGGGAGCCGGAGAAATACGGCCGCGCCACGCTGAAGGACATCGAGGCGCTCTGCCGGAAAACCGCGGAGCAGCACGGCCTGACCGTCGAATTCCGCCAATCCAACCGCGAAGGCGAGCTGATCGATTGGATCCACGAAGCCCGCGCGCAAAAGGCGGCCGGCCTCATCATCAATGGCGGCGGCTATTCGCACACGTCGATCGCCATTCACGACGCGCTGATCGCCGCCAACATGCCGGTGATCGAGGTGCACATAACCAATGTCTTCGCGCGTGAAGAATTTCGTCACCATTCTTTTATAGGCATGGCGGCCAAGGCCAGCCTTTGCGGCTTCGGCATCGAAGGCTATGGCCTCGCCATCACCGGGCTTGCCACCATGGCAGGCGCGAATAAAGAGAGCTGACGTGGCCCGTCCCGCACAAGGAAAGCCAACTGCCGCGCCCAAACAGGCGTTGGACAAGGAACTCATTCGCGAATTGTCGGCGCTGCTCGACGAAACCGGGTTGAGTGAGATCGAGATCGAGCAATCCGGCCTGCGGGTGCGCGTAGCGCGACAGGTGCAGATGGCGGCGGCCTCCCCTTTGCCGCCCGGCCCGGTCGCAACGCCCGCGCCGGTCGGCATCACCTCGCAGGCGCCGCCCGACCTCGCCAAGCATCCCGGCGTCGTCACCTCGCCCATGGTCGGCACCGCCTATCGTTCGCCCGAGCCGGGAGCGCGTCCGTTTGTCGACGTCGGCAGCCAGGTGATCGCCGGACAGACTCTGCTCATCGTCGAAGCGATGAAGACCATGAACCAGATCCCGGCGCCGCGCGCAGGCACCGTCATTCAGGTGCTGGTCGAGGACGGGCAGCCGGTGGAATTCGGCGAGCCGTTGATGATCATCGAGTGACCGCGCGGTGTTCGATAAAATCCTGATCGCCAATCGCGGAGAGATCGCGCTGCGCGTGCTGCGCGCCTGTAAAGAGCTCGGCATCGCCACAGTCGCGGTGCACTCGACTGCCGATGCCGACGCCATGCATGTGCGGCTTGCCGACGAAAGCGTCTGCATCGGGCCGCCGCCGGCCAAGGAAAGCTATCTCAATATTCCCGCGCTGCTCGCCGCCTGCGAGATCACCGGCGCCGACGCCGTGCATCCCGGCTACGGCTTTCTTGCCGAAAACGCGCGCTTTGCCGAAATCCTCGCCGATCACAAGGTGCATTTCATCGGGCCGAAGCCCGACCACATCCGCCTGATGGGCGACAAGATCGAAGCCAAGCGCACCGCGAAGCGGCTCGGCATCCCCGTCGTGCCCGGCTCGGAAGGCGGCGTCACTTCCGATGCCGAGGCGCTCGCCATCGGGCGGCAGATCGGCTTTCCGGTGCTGGTGAAAGCGGCGGCCGGCGGCGGCGGCCGCGGCATGAAGGTGGCGCATTCCGAAGACGAACTGGCCACCGCCCTTTCCACCGCACGCGCCGAGGCGCAAGCCGCCTTCGGCGACGCCGCCGTTTACCTGGAAAAGTATCTGCAAAAACCGCGGCATATCGAAATCCAGGTGCTCGGCGACGGGCGCGGCAATGCCATCCATCTCGGCGAGCGCGATTGCTCGCTGCAGCGGCGGCACCAGAAAGTTTGGGAGGAAGGGCCCTCGCCCGCGCTCAACGCTTCGGCCCGCGACAAGATCGGCGAAACGGTGGCTGCCGCCATGCGCGAGCTGAAATATCTCGGCGTCGGCACCGTCGAGTTTCTCTACGAGGACGGCAGGTTCTATTTCATCGAGATGAACACGCGCATCCAGGTCGAGCACCCGGTGACCGAGATGATCACCGACATCGACCTGGTGCTGGAGCAGATCCGGGTCGCCGCCGGCGGCGACCTGCCGCTGGCGCAGAAGGACGTCGTCTTCAACGGCCACTCCATCGAGTGCCGCATCAATGCGGAAAATCCCGTGTCGTTCCGCGCTTCGCCGGGAAAGATCTTGCACTATCACCCGGCCGGCGGGCTCGGCGTGCGCATCGATTCCGCCGTCTACCAGGGCTACACGATTCCGCCCTATTACGATTCCCTCGTCGGCAAGCTGATCGTGCACGGCAAGACGCGGCCGGAATGCCTGATGCGACTCAAGCGCGCGCTCGACGAACTGGTGGTGGACGGCATCGAAACCACGCTGCCGCTGTTCCGCGCGCTGGTGCGCGAGCCTGCCATCATCGACGGCGATTATCACATCCACTGGCTCGAACAATTCCTCGCCAGCGGCGGCATGGAGCTATAGCGCTGCATTTCCTGCGCGTCGCGACGTGCTATCATTCCGCGGCGGCGGAAAGCCGCACCGCCGGAAGAATCGATGAGACAAAGTCCCGGTCTCCTGACGCACATGCGGCGCTGCTGCGCTGCCGCACTGATCGCTGCGATCAGTAGCCTCGGAACCTTGTCGCCAGTTCGCGCGCAGCAGCCGCCAAACGGTGCGGTCCTCGTCACGACCATCGACGGCGTGATCGGCGTGTCCGCCACGCGGCAGATTACCCAGGCGATCCAGCGCGCCGACGAGCTGCACGCCACCGCTTTGGTTTTGCGGCTCGACACACCGGGCGGGCTCGTGAGCTCCACCCGCGAGATCATCAAGGCCATGAACGGCGCCTCGGTTCCGGTCATCGTTTATGTGGCGCCAAGCGGCGCGCGGGCGGCTTCGGCGGGCACTTACATCACTTATGCGGCGCATATCGCCGCCATGGCTCCGGGCACCAATATCGGGGCGGCCACGCCGATCGAGATGGGCGGCGGCTCTCCTTTGCCGTTGCGGCAGAACGATCAGCAGAAGAACGAGAAGCCGGCCGCATCCTCGCCTTCGGATTCCGCGCATGAACGCAAGGTCATCAACGACGCGGTGGCGATGATCCGCAGTCTCGCGCAACTGCGCGGGCGCAATGCCGAATGGGCGGAAAAAGCCGTGCGCGACGCGGCGACCCTGACCGCCGACGAAGCGCAGAAGCAGGGCGTCGTCGACGTCGTCGCCGCTTCCCTCGCCGAGCTGCTGGCCAAAATCGACGGCCGCAAGGTAACGATCGGCGGCACCGAACGCGTGCTCGCCACCAAGGACGCGCCGGTGACGGCATTCGACCCCGACTGGCGCACCCGGGCGCTGTCGGTGATTTCCGATCCAAACATCGCCTTCATCCTGCTGATGATCGGTTTCTATGGACTGATCTTCGAGTTCTGGAGTCCGGGCATGTTTGCCCCCGGCGTCATCGGCGGCATCTGCCTGCTGCTCGCCTTCATCGGGCTTTCCACGCTGCCGGTGCATTATGGCGCCCTGGCGCTGCTCCTGCTCGGGATCGCTTTGATGGTCGGCGAGGCTTTCACCCCTGGCACCGCCGTGCTCGGCATCGGCGGTCTCGCAGCGTTCGTCGCCGGCGCGGTCTTCCTGTTCGAGGGCCCCGACGCGGACATGGCGATCGCCATTTCGCTGCCGCTGATTTTCGGCGCCGCGGCCGCCATGGCGCTGCTGCTGTTCGGGCTTGTGGCAATGGCGTTGAAGGCGCGCAAGCGCGAGCCGGCGGCGGGCGCCGAGCAGATGATCGGCATGCCCGCGGAGGTCGTCCATTGGAGCGGCAAAAGCGGCCAGGTGCGCGTGCACGGCGAAATTTGGGCCGCGCATGGCGAGCGGCCGCTCAAGCGCGGCGACCGCGCCGTGATCCGCGCCCGGGAAGGCCTGACTTTGATCGTCGATCCCTCATGACGGAGAATTGCGATGCTCGGATTTGCCGTTCCCCTCCTCATCGTCGTCGTCCTGCTATTTTCCTCGATCCGCGTGCTGCGCGAATACGAGCGCGCGGTGGTCTTCCTGCTCGGACGGCTTTGGAAGGTTAAAGGGCCGGGCCTCTTCATCCTCGTGCCGTTGATCCAGCAGATGGTGCGGGTCGATCTGCGCACGCGGCTGCTCGACGTGCCGCCGCAGGACGTCATCTCGCGCGACAATGTCACGGTGCGCGTGAACGCCGTGGTCTATTACCGCGTGGTCGATCCGGAAAAGGCGATCATCCAGGTCGAGCGGTTCGACGCCGCCACCAGCCAATTGGCGCAGACGACGCTGCGCTCGGTGCTCGGCCAGCACGATCTCGATTCGATGCTCGCCGAGCGCGACAAGCTTAATTCCGATATCCGCAAAATCCTCGACGAACAGACCGACGCCTGGGGCATCAAGGTCTCCATCGTCGAGCTCAAGCAGGTCGACCTCAACGAAACCATGGTCCGCGCCATCGCCCGTCAGGCGGAGGCGGAACGCATGCGCCGCGCCAAGGTGATCGACGCCGAAGGCGAATTGCAGGCGGCGGAAAAGCTCCTGCAGGCCGGCACCAAGCTCGCCGGCCAATCGGAAGCGATGCAGCTTCGCTACCTCACCGCGCTTCAGCACATCTCGTCGGACCGCAGCTCCACCATCGTCTTCCCGGTGCCGATGAAGATTTTGGAGAAGCTGACAAGCTGACCGTGCGGACGCCGGATCGAGACGCTTTAGATAAGGAGCAGCACGCCGCAGGCCCGCCGGCTGTAGCCGGCATTGTCGAGCCGTAAGTCGCAAGCGTATTGGGGGCGCGCGGTTAATGCGGTGTGGCGACCAGCCGCTTGAGCAAGTTGCCGGCGTCGCGCGGATCGTACGGCTTGGCGAGGAAGACCGAGCGCGGCACGAGCGGCGCCTGCTCGTTCGGAGTCCAGCGACCCGAGGCATAAACGATCGGCAGTTCCGGGCGCAGCGCGCGCACCCGCGCCGCCAATTCGGAGCCGTCCATGCCACCCGGCAGATTGACGTCGGTGAACAGCGCATCCACCGCCGCGCCCGATTCAATGTGACGCAACGCCTCCTTGGCGCTGGCGGCGACATGGACCTTGAAACCCAGATCTTCCAGCGCCCGCGCGACGAATTCGCTGATCAGGATTTCATCTTCCACCAGCAGAATCGTGCTGGCATGTGGCCTCACGGCGCTGCGTCCGATTGTCTGTACGTCGCTCATGGCCCTTCTCCCTTCCCGCATTCCAGGCGGTGAACGCGGGCTGCAGCCACTTTGTTTTCAATCTTTCGCCAATTTAGGGATGTCATGGCTAGCATCCGGTTAACGAGGGGTCGCCGCGCGCGGCGGCTCCACAAGCGGCACCTGCCATCGTAGATTATGACGCGTCCCGCTAAAGGTCGGAGGACCACGTATGGCCAGCCGCGACAGCACCCATGTCGAGATCACCCCCGAGGTCCTGCTAAAGGCCTATGCCTGCGGTATCTTTCCCATGGCGGAAAGCGCCGACGACAACGCGCTTTATTGGATCGAGCCGGAACTGCGCGGGATCATCCCGCTCGATCGCTTCCACATCCCATCTCGCCTGGCGCGTACGGTGCGCGCCGACCGCTTTACGGTATCCGTGAACCGCAACTTCGATGCCGTGATCGCCGGCTGCGCGGCGCCGCGCCCCGGCCGCGGCCGCACCTGGATCAATGGCCGCATCCGCAATCTATATCGGAAACTGCACGAGCGCGGCCATTGCCACAGCATCGAAGTTTATCGGGACGGCGAACTCGTCGGCGGACTCTACGGCGTCAGTCTCGCCCGCGCATTCTTCGGCGAGAGCATGTTCCATCTCGCCCGCGATGCCTCGAAAGTGGCGCTGGTGCACCTGGTGGCGCGGCTGCGCGCCGGCGGCTTCGCGCTGCTCGACACGCAATTCGTCACCGATCACCTTAAGACTTTCGGCGCCGTGGAAATCCCGCGCCGCCATTATCACAAGCAGCTCGAGGCGGCGCTGATTGGCAGCGCTAATTTCGCCGCGGTGCCGATCGATCGCGCGCTTTCCGGCGGCGAGGCGCTGCGGCTCGCCGGCGGTTAGTCGGGCGGATTGGGATTGACCGGTTCTTCGGGGATCCGGCGTACCGCCGCGGGTCGCTGCGTGCGCGCATTGCCGCGCGGCGGCGGCTTGGCCTGTTCCGGCTGATCGCTCTCGGCGACCGCGCCGCCTTTGCAGTCGGTGAGCCAGACATCGTAGATCGGATGTTCGACCGCATGCAGGCCGGGGCTCGCGGCGAACATCCAGCCGGTGAAGATGCGGCGGATTTCGCCTTTTAGCGTCACCTCGTCGACTTCGATAAACGCATCCGTGCGCGCCGGCTCGGTCGGCGGGCGGGTGTAGCAGGCGCGCGGCGTCACCTGCAGCGCGCCGAATTGCACGGTCTCGCCGATCGCCGCGTCGAAGGAGGTGATGCGGCCGGTGATCTTGTCCAGCCCGGAAAAGACCGCGGTCGGATTGGCAACCTTATGCTCGGGCGGCTCAACGGTGATCTCGTCGCCCGGCCGCAATTCGCCCTCGGCCGGCTGTTGAGGCGCGCCCGCAGGCGCCTGTTGCTGCGGCGGCACCGCGCCGGACTGTTGCGCTGGGGCTGGTGCTGGCGCCGATGCTGATCCTGCCGGCGGTGGCAACGGCTGCGATTCGATATTGGAAGGCGCGCGCGGCAAAGGCACCGCGGGCGGCGGCGTGAAAACCGGCCCGGCCGGTGGCGGGGGTGCCACGCGCTGCGAACCCGGCGGCGGCGGCACATCCTGCGGGGGCCGCGGCGGCGGGCCGAAGATCGAGCCAAATTGCGCAGCCGCCGGCGTCGCGGCGATCTGCATGCCAAGCACCGCGAGAAAAAGACCGGAAGATAATCGAATCATCTGGATTTTCGCCGCGCGTCAGGCGCGCTCCGCCCGGTTAACACGGTCAATGCGGCAGGGAAAGGGCAGCCGGTTACCGCCGGGCCGGCATCGGCGTTGACCAATCGGCATCGGCCATTTGTCTCACCGGTCGCCGGGAAACCAGGCCTTGTAGTCGCCGGTGGCAGGCGGCCGGTGTCCCGGCACGACAGTCGATCCGGGCGGGCGGTAGGCGGCTGCGGTGCCGGTCAGATTCGGCTGATGTGGCTTTTCCCATTCGCGCGGCCGATAGCTTTCCTGCGTCGGCGGCACGTCGACGATGTGATGCATCCAGGCATGCCAATCCGGCGGGATCGTCGAGGCCTCCGCATAGCCGTTGTAGATCACCCAGCGCCGCTCGAAGCCAAGCGCCGGATCGATGGCGCCCCCCTTGGTGCGATAGTAGCGATTGCCGGCGGAATCTTCGCCGACCAATTCGCCGCGCCACCAAGTCCACAACAGCGTGCCGGCGGTCGCGCCGTTCCACCAGGTAAATACAAGCAGGAGAAGTCGCTTCATCGCGTCGCAGGTTCCTTCGCAGCGTCCTTCTGCCATCGTCCCTCCGCGCTGTCCAGCGCCGGCGGGCGCCTTCGAATCACCGATATTTGCCAGAATTTGCACGGCATTTCGCGAAGCTTGTTGCGCAAATATCACAGCCTGCGGGCGGTGCTCATGATACGGAGGAATCCTGAGGAACGCTTGCTTAAGAGGTTTTGGAATGTCGGTAAGAGTGGCGTCGTTGTTCGCCTCCGTTGCGGCGGTCACTTGCATCTTGAATCCGGCGACGGCGGCCGATCTCGCGGCAAAGAAAGCGATCAAAGCGCCGCCGCCCGTCGCGGTGTGGGATTGGACCGGGCTTTATGCCGGCGGCTACGCCGGCTTGGGCATCCAACGGTCGCATGGCAGCGATCCAACCGGCGCCACCGGACCGGGCGAAGTCGAATTTATCGGCGCCGGCGCCGCCGCCGGCGGCACGCTCGGCTACAATTATCAGATCGGACCGGCGTGGCTGATCGGCATCGAAGGCGATTTCGGCTATCTCGGCCTCGATCGCAAATTCACCGATTACTTCCCCGACCAGAATTTCAATTCCAAGAGCTCGTGGATCGGAACGCTGCGTGGGCGCGTCGGCTACACCGGCGGCGGACCGACGCTGAGTTACCTGACCGGTGGCGCCGCCTGGGTGCATTTCACCGACGTCAATGACGGCAGCCGCTTCGGGAATGACGTCGTCGAGAGCTCGCTCAACAGCAGCGGCTATACATGGGGCACCGGCACGGAGACGCGGCTTGGCGGCAATTGGACCGCGAAAGCCGAATATCTCTTCGTCGATGTCGGCGATGGCGATCTTCTCACCTCGCCGAACGTGCGCGGTCCGGAGCAGGTCGACAAGCACCGCTACCAGCTCGTCAAATACGGCGTGAATTATTTGTTCGGCGGCAGGCCGGAGCCCGCGTTGCCGCCGCATAACTGGAGCGGCGCCTTTGCCGGCATCATCGGCGGCAGCGCCGTCACCTCGACGCGCGGCAGCGATCCGACCGGCGCCGTGATCGGCGATATCAACAACAACGGCTCGGGATTCAGCTTGGGCGGATTGGCCGGTTTCAACTGGCAAATCAGCCCGACCCTCGTCGCCGGCGTCGAAGGCGACATCGACTGGCTCGGTATCGACCACGACAGCCACGATTATTTCGACAATCCCTCATCGCTCGGCGTGAAGACCGATTGGATGGCAACAGCGCGCGCGCGCTTCGGCTATAGCACAGGACCGGCGCTGCTTTACGTCACCGGCGGCGCGGCCTGGATCAATGTGCGCGACAGCTTCCAGGGATCGGCGAGCCTCGGCGGCGGTCCGCTGGTTTCCAGCAGCAAGACCTTGGCCGGAGCCGCCTTCGGCGGCGGCATCGAGAGTCCGTTCCTACTGCCGGGCTGGACCACGCGCAGCGAATATCTTTTCGTCGATGTCGGCCATGGCGACACGCTGCAGACCGGCGGTGACAGCCTGCGGGCCGATCACGATTTCCATCTGTTCCGAACCGCCCTGCTGCGCAAATTCTGAAGTAGCGAGATCGGCGGGCCGATTTTTCAAATCGGCTTCGCTTCGGGGGGAAAGGGCCGGCTCCTGCCGGCCCTTTTTTGCTGCCGGCCCGTTCCGAGCGGCGAGATTGGCCGCGCCGCGGAAGCAACGAATGGCGGCGGCGAGGGTTATTACCAGGGCCCACGGCACTGCCCAGGCTCCGCAACACGTTAGTGGAAGGATTCACGTGCTGGAAACCATCGGCTATGGCTTCGACTGGCTGCGGACGGAGCTCGCCTGGGCGCCCGACATTCTGACCGCCGGCGTCATCTTGCTGCTTTCCGTGGCGCTCGCGCTGGCGCTCTACGGCGTCATCGATCATTTCGTGCAACCGCTTGCGGGCTATCATCCCTATGCGCGCACGGTGACGAGCCGGATTCGTGGGCCGATGCGGCTTGCCTTTGTCGTCATCGCGCTGTTTGCCGCGGTTCCCGCGGCCCCTCTAGATGACGACGCCAAGCGTCTCGTCGCCCGGATTCTGGCCCTCGGCGTCATCGGCCTGATCGGCTGGGCGGTGATGCGCGCGATCGAAGGCGCTGCCAGCATCTATCTGCTGCGCTTCCGTCTCGACGTCGAGGACAACCTGCTGGCGCGCAAGCACGTGACGCAGGTGCGCATTCTGCTGCGCACGCTCGATGTTCTGATCATCATCATCACGCTCGCCGCGGCGCTGATGACTTTCGAGCCGGTGCGGCAATATGGCGTGAGCCTGTTTGCTTCCGCCGGCGTTGCCGGACTCGTCGTCGGCCTTGCCGCGCGCCCGTTACTCAGCAATCTGCTCGCGGGCGTGCAGCTTGCGGTGACGCAGCCGATTCGCATCGACGACGTGGTGATCGTCGAAAATGAATGGGGCCGCATCGAAGAGATCACTTCGACCTACGTGGTGGTGCGCATCTGGGATCTGCGCCGGCTGATCGTACCGCTGACCTATTTCATCGAGAAGCCGTTCCAGAACTGGACGCGCGCCGCCGCGGAAATTCTGGCGCCGGTCCTCCTCTATCTCGATTATACGGCGCCGGTCGATCGTATCCGGCAAAAGGCGAAGGAATTCGCCGAGAAGTCGGCGCTGTGGAACCGGCAGGTGTTCAGCGTGCAGGTAACCGACGCCAAGGAGGCGACGCTGGAGCTGCGCATTCTGCTCAGCGCCAATTCGGCTTCTGCCGCCTGGGATCTGCGCTGTGAGATTCGCGAGAAGATCATCGATTTCCTGCGGCGTGAATATCCACACGCGCTGCCGAGGCATCGTGCCGACGTCGCCTTCAAAGACGAGGCGGCTTTGCGCGAGGCCGCGGCCCGCGCTTCGCATCAACCGGCATCGCAGCACTGAGCCGTATCAGTGGGGCGCGCGCCTGGTGAAGGCGGTGAGAAAGGCTGCGGAGTTCTGCAGGTTGTCGTAAGCGAGCTTGCCGGCGACGAGGATGAGCACGCTCGCCAGCAGGAGACGGAGCGCGGTATCCGGCACGCGTATGGCAAAATAGCTGCCAATGAATATCCCCGGCAGCGAGCCAACCAGCAACGAGCCCACGATTTGCCAATCGACGGTGCCGACGATCCAGTGCCCCATGCCGGCGATGAGCGTGAGCGGCACCGCATGGGCGATGTCAGAGCCGACGATCCGCGCAATCTTCAAGCGCGGATAGAGAATGACGAGCGCGGTGACGCCGATGGCGCCCGCGCCCACGGAGGAGATGGACACCAATATGCCGAGCACTGCGCCGACACAGACCGTAGCAACCGCCGTCCTCCGCGGATCGATGCTGGCAAATCGGCCATGATAATAATTCAGGATCGCGTTGCGGAAGATCAGCGCCGCCGCGGTCAGCAGCAAAGCGAAGCAAAGCACCAGCGTTATCAGGCTCCGCACGGTCTCGCCATTCAGTTCCAGCAGCCAGAGCGTGACCAGTGCAAGCACGGTAGCGGGAACGCTGCCGGCGGCGAGCAGGCTCACGATCCGCCAGTCAATGCTGCGCGATAGCCCGTGCACGAAGCTGCCGCCGGTCTTGGTCGCTGCGGCGTAAAGCAGATCGGTACCGACGGCGGTCGCGGGGTGCACGCCGAACAACAGAATCAGCAGCGGCGTCATCAGCGAACCACCGCCAACGCCGGTCATGCCAACCAGCATCCCGACGGCGAAACCCGATATCGTATAAAGCGGATCGACGAACATGAGCTGACGAATTCCTGGACACATCATCCAACATAATCCGCACCGCTTTGCAAAGATCGGGCGGCGCGCGAAATTGTAACGCCGCGCGGTGCACCGGCTCGGTGCAATTGTTTCAGGGAACAGAGGAAATCTAGTATTTCATTTCCCGGCCGTCCTGCAGCTTAGGACTGCGGGATTTCGAAGCCGCACGCGGCCCATCGCGGATGCATGGCGGGATCCGCGATATAGTTCATGAGCTGCGCCGCCGCAGCATGATCGCCACCGCTCAAGAAACCGATGCCATAGGTCGTCGATAGCTGCAGCGGTGGCGGTAGCGGACCGGCAACCGCAGCGCCGGACACCGCCACAATCTCGCTGATCAAGGTCAATCCGATGTCGGCGTCGCCGGATGCGACGCACTGCGCGACGTGCAACCCATTTGGCTGAAGCCGCGTCTTTGGCGCCAATGCCTCGGCGAGACCGAGACGCCGCATCAGGTCGGCGAGATACACGCCGGCCGTGCCGCCGGCTTGCGGATCGGTTAGGGCGACGGAACGGGCGCTGAGCAGCGTTCGGATCAGCCCCTCGCGGCTGGAAAGATCGGGACGCGCGGCGCCGGCACAGATGGCGACACCGATGCCCGTGCGCGCCAGCAGCCGGATCTCACCGACTGTGCCCTGGCGCTGCAAAGCCTCGATCAACGGCGCGGTCAGGATCGCCGCGTCCGCGGCTTCGCCTTGTTCGAGACGCGCCCGCAGCGCGCCCATGGTGCCGAACACGGTCTCCACCCGGCGACCGCTTTGCGCCGTAAAGACGGAGAGCGCCGGTTCGACCAGCGCCTTGACCGCCAGCGCGCTAAGAAGCTTCATGGGCCGTATCGCCTAGAGCGGCCGGGCCTTCCGGTAAAGCAGCGACTCGAATCGAGCCCGCTGACCGGCCGCAGCCTTATTCCATCCACAACCGCTCACTACCTTGACGTGCAATACCTCCGGCGGCGCTCGCAATAACAGCAGCAATACTTATATATCGCAGGTGCCCATCTACCTTTTTCAGAGCGGTGGCGACAGCGCGACGGCAGAATTACGGGGAGACGACAACGGGAAGCTTTCGAATCCTTGCCGGATATCCGACACTTGCCGCGTTGCACCTGATTCTTTCCCCAAAATCCCCATATTTAGCGTTTGATTCAGACTCTCGTACTAGTTCTTGACGGGCACGGCGGAGTCGTCCTAGCCTTCAGTCAGTTCGGCGTTGGATGTTTCTCGTCCCTCCGGACGCCTTCCTGAAACGGGTAGCGCGACATCTCTTCGCCGGGCCTTTGGCTTCGGCGCGGCTTTGCATCGCTGTGGCCGGAATTCCGCTGGCCGCGCAACCAGGGGTTTTGGCGGGGCGGCACGAAGGGCGAGAGGGAGCGTTGAACCCAAAGAAACGGGGCAAATAGGGCGCCGGGACAGGACAACCGGCGGGTACGACGGGTGCCGGCGCGTGGCTCGCAAGAGTAGGATGAGCGGCCGACCGGCCCAGAACCAGGGGCAAAAAGACCATGCGAATCGAGCGGCGCTACACCAAAGAAGGCCAGTCTCCCTACGCGGAGATCGAATTCCGTTTGACCGTCAGCGAAATCCGCAACCCGGACGGCTCCATCGTCTTTCGGGCGGACGACGTCGAGGTCCCAGCCTTCTGGTCGCAGGTGGCGTCCGACGTCCTCGCGCAAAAATATTTCCGCAAGGCCGGCGTGCCGGCACGGCTGAAAAAGGTCGAGGAAGAGACCGTGCCCTCCTTCCTCTGGCGCTCGGTCGCCGACACCGAAGCGCTCGCCGCGCTGCCCGAGAAGGAACGCCATGTCGGCGAACGCTCCTCCAAGCAGGTTTTCGATCGCCTTGCCGGCACCTGGACCTACTGGGGTTGGAAGGGCGGCTATTTCGATTCGGAAGGCGATGCGCAGGCCTTCTTCGATGAGCTGCGCGCCATGCTCGCGCTGCAAGTGGCGGCGCCGAACTCGCCGCAATGGTTCAACACCGGCCTGCATTGGGCCTATGGCATCGATGGGCCGAGCCAGGGGCACTATTACGTCGATTTCCAGACCGGCAAGCTGGTGAAATCGAAGACCGCCTACGAGCATCCGCAGCCGCATGCCTGCTTCATCCAGTCGGTGAGCGACGACCTCGTCAACGAGGGCGGCATCATGGATTTGTGGGTGCGCGAAGCGCGGTTGTTCAAATACGGCTCGGGCACGGGCTCGAATTTCTCCAAGCTGCGCGGCGAAGGCGAAAAGCTGTCCGGCGGCGGCAAATCCTCCGGGCTGATGAGCTTCCTCAAGATCGGCGACCGCGCCGCCGGCGCCATCAAATCGGGCGGCACCACGCGCCGCGCCGCCAAGATGGTGATCGTCGATGCCGACCATCCGGATATCGAGCAGTTCATCGACTGGAAAGTCACCGAGGAGCAGAAGGTAGCGGCGCTCGTCACCGGCTCGAAGATCAACCAGAAACATCTCAAAGCGGTGCTCAAGGCCTGCGTGAATTGCGAAGGCTCCGGCGATGACTGCTTCGATCCGGAGAAGAACCCGGTGCTGCGCCGCGAGATCAAGGCGGCGCGGCGCAATCAGGTGCCCGACAATTTCATCAAGCGCGTGATTCAGTTCGCCAAGCAGGGCTATACCGACATCCAGTTCCCGATTTACGACACCGATTGGGATTCGGAGGCTTATCTCACCGTTTCCGGCCAGAATTCCAATAATTCTGTACGCATCACCGACGAGTTCCTCAAAGCCGTCGAGGCCGACGCCAGCTGGGATCTCACCTGGCGCACCAAGGGCAAGGTCGCCAAGACGGTGAAGGCGCGCGAACTGTGGGAGAAGATCGGCTATGCCGCCTGGGCCTGCGCCGATCCCGGCCTGCAATTCCACACCACGGTGAACGATTGGCACACCTGCCCGGCATCAGGCCCGATCCGCGCCAGCAACCCGTGCTCGGAATACATGTTCCTCGACGACACCGCCTGCAATCTGGCGTCGATGAATCTGCTCACCTTCCGCGACGAGAAGACCGGCAAGTTCAACGTTGAGAATTACGAGCACGCCACGCGGCTGTGGACGATGGTGCTGGAAATCTCGGTGCTGATGGCGCAGTTCCCGTCGAAGGAGATCGCGCAGCTCTCCTACGAATTCCGCACCCTCGGCCTCGGCTATGCCAATCTCGGCGGGCTGTTGATGTCGTCGGGCATCCCCTACGATTCCAATGCCGGCCGCGCCATCGCCGGCGCGCTCACCGCGATCATGACCGGCGTCTGCTATGCCACCTCGGCGGAGATGGCGCAGAAGCTCGGCCCCTTCCCGGGCTACAAGAAGAACCGCGAGCACATGCTGCGGGTGATGCGCAATCACCGCCGCGCCGCCCATGGCGAACGCACCGGCTATGAGAAGCTGGCGACGCCGCCGGTGCCGCTCGACCACGCCTCCTGCCCCGATCCGCAGATGGTTGAGCATGCCAAGGCCGCCTGGGATCGCGCGCTCAAGCTCGGCGAGAAATACGGCTACCGCAACGCGCAGGCGTCGGTGATCGCGCCGACCGGCACCATCGGCCTGGTCATGGATTGCGACACCACCGGCATCGAGCCGGACTTCGCCCTGGTGAAGTTCAAGAAGCTCGCCGGCGGCGGCTATTTCAAGATCATCAACCGCGCGGTGCCGGAAGCCCTGCGCGTGCTCGGCTACGACGCCGGGCAGATCGCCGACATCGAGGTCTATGCGCTCGGCCACGGCTCGCTCGGCCAGGCGCCGGCGATCAATCACACCACGCTGCGCGCCAAGGGCTTCACCGACGAAGCGATTGCCAAGATCGAGAAGGCGCTGCCCACCGCCTTCGACATCAAGTTCGCCTTCAACAAATGGACGCTGGGTGAGGATTTCTGCCGCGACGAGTTGAAAATTCCGGCGGAAGAGCTCGCCTCCCCGGCCTTCGATCTGCTCGCCCATCTCGGCTTCACCAAGCGCGAGATCGACGCGGCGAATATCCATGTCTGCGGCGCCATGACCGTGGAAGGCGCGCCGCATCTGAAAGCCGAGCACTATGCCGTGTTCGACTGCGCCAATCCCTGCGGCCGCACCGGCAAGCGCTATCTGTCGGTGGAAAGCCACATCCGCATGATGGCGGCGGCGCAACCCTTTATCTCCGGCGCCATCTCCAAGACCATCAACATGCCGAACGACGCCACGGTGGAGGACTGCAAGGACGCCTATCTGCTCTCCTGGAAGCTGGGGCTCAAAGCCAATGCGCTCTACCGCGACGGCAGCAAGCTGAGCCAGCCGCTCAACGCCCAGCTCATTGCCGATGAGGAAGAGGAAGAAGAGGAAATCGCCGCCTTTATCGAGAAGCCGCAAGCCGCGCGCGCCGCGGCCTTGGCGGAAAAGATGGTCGAGAAGGTGGTCGAGCGTATCGTGGTCATGCGCGAGCGCGAGCGCCTGCCCGACCGCCGCAAAGGCTATACGCAGAAAGCCGTGGTCGGCGGCCACAAGGTCTATCTGCGCACCGGCGAATACGAGGACGGCCGCCTCGGCGAGATCTTCATCGACATGCACAAGGAAGGCGCGGCGCTGCGCTCCTTCATCAACAACTTCGCCATCGCGGTGTCGCTCGGCCTGCAATATGGCGTGCCGCTCGAGGAATATGTCGACGCCTTCACCTTCACCCGCTTCGAGCCGGCGGGCCCGGTGCAGGGCAACGACTCGATCAAATACGCCACCTCGATCCTCGATTACGTCTTCCGCGAGCTGGCGATCAGCTACCTGGAGCGTTTCGACCTCGCCCATGTCGATCCCTCGGAGACGCAATTCGACGCGCTCGGCAAGGGCGTCGGCGAAGGCAAGCCGGAGGCAGCGACGCATTATGTGTCGAAAGGGCTGACCCGCTCCCGCACCGACCGCCTCTCGGTCGTGCGCAACGGCGACAGCGAGTCTTCTCCCGCCGCGGCGCGAGCCGCGGTGGCCGGGGCTAACGTGACCGCCCTCTCCGCTTCAGGTCCACGCGCCGAAGTCGCCGGCACCGCGGCGCTCAAGGCGGAGCCCGCGGCCAAGCTCTCGCCCGCCGAGCAGCTGGAGCAGCTCAACGTCACCGATGCCCGCGCCCATGCGCGCACGGCGGCGGCGGAAAAGCGCGCCGAAGCCCGCGCCAAGGGCTACGAAGGCGAAGCCTGCGGCGAATGCGGCAACTTCACCTTGGTGCGCAACGGAACCTGCATGAAATGCGACACCTGCGGCTCGACGACGGGGTGTTCGTGATCCTCTGACGGGTCATGGCCGGACTTGTTCCGGCCATCCCATTC
>DASREA010000089.1:0-36390 GCA_035652315.1 Xanthobacteraceae bacterium
CTTCCGGGGATTTAAATTGAAGGGATTCCTCGCCTGGCTGTTCTGGGGCGTGGTGCACATCTATTTCCTCATCGGCCTGAAGAACCGCTTTGTCGTCGCTTTCAGCTGGCTGTGGGATTACGTCACCTTCCATCGCGGCGCGCGCCTGATCACCGAAGAACCGCCGGCGGAAAAACCTTAAGACCCGTCATTCCGGAAGCCGCGCGCCAGCGAGGCTATCCGGGATCCAGATGCTCGGTGTTCGCTGCCGGATTCCGGGTTCGCGCTTATGAGTGCCGATCTTCGGGAAACTCCGCGATCGGACGCGCGCGCCGGAATGAGGAATGAATTTTCAAACAGCCACTCATTTCATGAAGCCCATCCTTCGAGACGCCCGCTGCGCGGGCTCCTCAGGATGAGGATCGCTTTATTCCCGCTCATTCCCGCGCAAGCGGGAATCCAGGGCAAGAACTGGGTCCCCGCTTGCGCGGGGACGAGCGGATGGTTTAGCCAACGCTCCGCCGGCCCTGTTCTTGGCGGCGCGGGCCACGCCGTATTCCTTTCTTCTTCCCCTCAAAAAATGAGGGGAGCGGAGCGCCGGGAAGGCGCTTCGACTTCTTTGAGCCATGGCCTTGCGGCCATGGCGCGCCTCTTCTTTTGGAAGAGACGCGCGCCTTTCGGCGCTCCGCGGCGGTGTCCGTTACGGCGTCCGGCCCGCGCTCGCCGCGTACGGGCGTTATCGTATCGCCCTGCGGCTACTAGCTCCTAGTGCCCGGGCCTTAGTACCCGGGGGTCGGGGTTCGGCGCCGCCCGAGCGCGCGGTTTGCGAAACCGCGCCCGCGGGCACCGCACCAGCAAAGACCGGATCGCTCCGGCATTGCCACGGAAGGAGTGCCCGCATCTCCGGGCCTGAGCCTTCCGTTCGCCCCGCCATCAAGACGCCTCTAGATGGCGCCCCTCAGCGGACGAGGTGCGATCAAGATAAGTGCGGTTTTAAGCGCGGGGATAAACACCGATTCTTTGGCACCCACTTTCGTCATGGCCGGACTTGTTCCGGCCATCCCGCTTAGGAAAGGCACCGCACCCCTAAGCGAGATCACGGGGACAAGCCCGGTGATGACAACCACTTTCACACATGCACCTTCAGCGCGGCGACGAAAAATTTCTTCTCCCTCTCCCCACGGGAGAAGGAAAGACGGCGCGCCCCGGAAGGACGCCGGAATTTATTTTTGGCAGCTCGGGCAAAAGAACGTGGAGCGGCCGTTTTGCACGATGCGCTTCACCGTGCCTTTGCATCCCGGCGTGACGCAGGGCTGGCCCTCGCGGTCATAGACGCGGAAATTGTGCTGGAAATCGCCGAGCGCGCCGTCGGTGCGCCGATGATCGCGCAGCGACGAGCCGCCCGCCTTGATCGCATCGTTGAGCACGGCTCTGATCGCGTCGGCCAGCGCAACAGCGCGCTCGTTCGGCGCGCCGGATTTGCTGGCGATGGTGAAAGCCATGCGCTTGGGCGACAGCCGCGCGCGATGCAGCGCCTCGCAGACATAGATATTGCCCAGCCCGGCAACCACGCGCTGATCGCTGAGCGCGGCCTTCAGCGAGGTCTTCTTGCCCTTGCAGGCGCGCGCCAGCAGGGCGGCGTCGAATTCGTTGCCGAGCGGCTCGGGGCCGAGATTCTTGAGCAGCGGCTCCTTGTCGAGCGCCGCGCGCGGAATAATTTTCATCGCGCCGAAGCGGCGCGGATCGTTGAAAGTAACGACGGCGCCGTTCGACATGTGAAAGACCACGTGATCGTGCGCCGTGCTTTTCGCGCGCTCATGGTAATAGACGCCGGGCTTGGCGTCCTTGCCGACGCGCATCGAGCCCGACATGCCGAGATGCATCAGCAAGACGTCGCCGGAGGAGAGATCGGCGAGCAGATATTTGGCGCGACGGCCGAGGCCGGTGACGGTCTGGCCTTCCAGCCGCTCGGCGAAATCCTTCGGCAGCGGCCAGCGCAGGTCGCGGCGGCGCACCTCCACTTGCGAAAAACGTGCGCCGTCCATCACCGGCTCCAGGCCGCGGCGCACCGTCTCGACTTCGGGAAGCTCGGGCATGGTTAATGCGCATCTCCGCGAACACAAGACCCGTGTCCCGGGCGCAGCGCGGCATGAAATGCCGCGTTGCAGAACCGGGACCCAGAGCAAATCAAGCTGGGTCCCGGATCAGCGGTGCACCGCAATCGCGCTGCGCCGCATCCGGGACAAGCAGCCACACATAGCGCCCCTGCCCCATCCGCGCTATGGTCCTCTCCGACAAGGATAAATGCCCGATGCGCCAGCGCGAGGAAGAGACCCATTTCGGCTTCCGCGAGGTGCCGCTTGCCGAGAAGCAGCGGCTCGTCGATAGCGTTTTTTCCTCGGTGGCGCGCCGCTACGACCTGATGAACGACCTGATGTCCGGGGGCCTGCACCGGCTGTGGAAGGACGCGCTGGTCACCGCGGTCAACCCGCCCAAAAGCGATCGGCCTTTCGCGCTGTTGGACGTGGCCGGCGGCACCGGGGACATCGCCTTCCGCGTCGTCAAGGCGGGCGGCGCCGGCACGCGGGTGACGGTCGTCGACATCAACGGCGAGATGCTCGCCGCCGGCCGCCAGCGCGCCGACGAGCGCGGGCATGACGAGGCCGTCACTTTCGTCGAAGGCAATGCCGAGGCGCTGCCCTTCCCCGACCGCCGTTTCGACGCCGTCACCGTCGCTTTCGGCATCCGCAATGTGCCGCGCATCGAGCAGGCGCTGCGCGAAGCGCATCGCGTGCTGAAGATCGGCGGGCGCTTTCTCTGCCTGGAATTTTCCAGCGTCGACGTGCCGGGGCTGGATGCGCTTTACGATTTCTATTCGTTCAACGTGATCCCGCAGCTCGGCCGCGCCGTGGCCGGCGACGCGGAAGCCTATCGCTATCTCGTGGAATCGATCCGCCGCTTTCCCCGGCCGAAGATTTTTGCGCGGATGATGGAAAGCGCGGGCTTCCGCCGCGTGTCGTTCACGCCGATGAGCGGCGGCATCGTGGCGCTGCATTCAGGCTGGCGACTGTGAATTTTTCTTACAGACATCGTGCCCCGGATGCGGTGCAGCGCGAAAGCGGTGCGCCGCTGATCCGGAGCCCACAATCGAGCCAAGCCTTCGATGGGTCCCGGTTCTGCAGCGCACCACTACGTGTCGCGCTGCGCCCGGGACACGGACTGAGACGCTATCCGTGATCTCTTCCCTCGCCCATGTCGCCCGGCTGACCCGCGCGGGTTGCGTCTTTGCCCGCGAGGGCGTTTTCGCCATGATCGATCCGGCGATGCTGCCGGTTCCGGCGCGCATCGGGTTGCGCCTGGCGCGCCTGATCGAACGGAGCAACTTGAGCGGCGAAACCGGCCGGCTTGCCGCCGCGCTCACCGCGCTCGGCCCGAGCTATGTGAAGCTCGGCCAATTCCTCGCGACGCGGCCGGACGTGGTCGGCGTCGCGGTCGCCCGCGACCTGGAAAGCCTGCAAGACAAGATGCCGCCGTTTGCCCAGCGCGAGGCGGAAGCGGCGATCGTGGCGGCCTTTCAAAAGCCGCTGAGCGAAGTGTTTTCGTCTTTCGGCCCGCCGGTGGCGGCGGCCTCCATTGCGCAAGTGCATCGCGCCGAAGTGGCGGAGGCGGTCGATCCAACCGCTCGTCCCCGCGCAAGCGGGGACCCAGGAGCCACGCAATCACAATCTCACGATGAACCGCTGGATTCGCGCTTGCGCGGGAATGAGCGGAAGGCGATAGCGCGCCGCGCGGTCGCGGTGAAGGTGCTGCGGCCGGGCATCGAGCGCCGCTTCAAGGCCGATCTCGATGCCTTCTATTTCGCCGCGCGCCAAGCCGAGGCCTGGTCGCCGGAGGCGCGGCGGCTGCGGCTGATCGAGGTGGTGGATACGCTGGCGCGCACGGTGCGGCTGGAGATGGACCTGCGGCTGGAAGCCGCCGCGCTCTCCGAAATGGCGCAGAACAGCAGGGACGATGCGGACTTCCGCGTGCCGGCGGTGGATTGGGACCGCACCGCGCGCGAAGTGCTCACCCTGGAATGGATCGACGGCACGCCGCTCTCCGATCACGCCGCGCTCGCGGCCAAGGGTTTCGATCTGCCGCATCTCGCCCGCGTGGTGATCCAGACTTTCCTGCGCCACGCCCTACGCGACGGCTTCTTCCACGCCGACATGCATCCGGGAAATCTCTTTGTCGACGATCAAGGCCGCCTGGTCGCCGTCGATTTCGGCATCATGGGGCGGCTGGGCGCCAAGGAGCGGCGCTTCCTCGCCGAAATCCTCTATGGCTTCATCACCCGCGATTATTACCGCACGGCGGAAGTGCATTTCGAGGCGGGCTATGTGCCGCGCCATCACTCGGTGGAGAGCTTCGCGCAGGCGATCCGCGCCATCGGCGAGCCGATCCACAACCGCACGGCGGAAGAAATTTCCATGGCCAAGCTGTTGTCGCTTTTGTTCGAGGTGACCGGCCTGTTCGACATGCGCACGCGGCCGGAGCTGATCCTGCTGCAGAAGACGATGGTCGTGGTCGAGGGCGTCGGCCGCTCGCTCGATCCCAAGCTCGACATGTGGAAGACCGCCGAGCCGGTGGTACGCGAATGGATCGAGCGCAACCTGGGGCCGCTCGGCAAGATCGAGGGCGCGGCGGAAGGCATGGGCGACATCGGCCGCTTTCTCGGCGGCGTGCCGGCGCTGCTGTTGCGCAGCGCGCATCTGGTGGATCAGCTCGACGACATCACCCGCAACGGCCTGGTGCTGGCCCCGGAAACGGTGGCCGCCATCGGCGCGGCGGAAGCGCGGCGCAACCGCTGGCTGACCGCCGGCGTGTGGCTCGGCGTCATCCTGCTCGCCTTGGCCCTCTGGCGGCTGCTGTGATTGCGGTGATTGCATTGACTGCAATGCAATCAATGGCTATATGGGGGCGAAGGGGGCTTTGAGGAACCAGCATGGCCAGTCTCACGATCAGAAATCTGGACGAGCGGGTGAAGACCCAACTTCGGATGCGCGCCGCCAAGCACGGCCGTTCCATGGAAGAAGAAGCCCGCCGGCTTTTGAGCCTGGCCGTCGATACGCCGTCCAGCGCCGAGACCGGTCTTGCCACCAGTATCCGGCGGCGCTTTCAGGCTCTCGGCAGTGTTAAGCTGGAGCCGCTGCCGCGAGAAACCATGCGCGCGCCTCCGAAGTTCAAATAATGTTCGTTCTCGATACCAATGTTTTGTCCGAGCTCATGGACCCGAAAGGCTCCGCGCAGGTACGCAACTGGATCGATTCCTTTCGCTACCACGACCTGTTCACCACCGCGCTGAATCAAGCGGAGGTTCTGTATGGCGTTGCGCTGTTGCCGGAGGGCCGCAAACGGACCCAGCTCATCGCGTCATGCGACGCTATGTTCCAACAGGAATTTGCCGGCCGAATTCTCCCGTTCGATGAACGCGCGGCCGGCCATTTCGCCGATATTGCGGCCAGACGGAAACGTCTTGGCAGGCCGGTTGGAATTCTCGATTCGCAAGTCGCCGCCATTGCGCGGGCGCATGAAATGGCAGTGGTTACGCGCAACGTCGCGCATTTCGAGGACTGCGATATTCGTATCGTGAACCCGTGGTCGGCTTAGCATGCTTCGGGACAAGCGCATTCTGCTCATCATCGGCGGCGGCATCGCCGCTTATAAATCGCTCGACCTCATCCGCCGGCTGAAGGAGCGCGGGGCGGCGGTGCGCTGCATCATCACCAAGGCGGGCGAGGAATTCGTCACCCCGCTGTCGGCGGGCGCGATCAGCGGCGAGGGCGTCTTCACCGACCTGTTCGATCCGCAAAGCGAATTCGACGTCGGGCATATCCGGCTGGCGCGCGACTGCGATCTCGTCGTGGTGGCGCCGGCCACCGCCGATCTGATGGCGAAAATGGCCGGCGGCCACGCCGACGATCTCGCCACCGCGGTATTGCTCGCCACCGACAAAAAAATCCTGCTGGCGCCGGCGATGAACCCGCGCATGTGGGGCCATGCCGCCACGCGGCGTAACGTCGCGCAGCTTGCCGCGGACGGCGTTACCCTCGTCGGGCCGAACGAAGGCGAAATGGCCGAGCGCGGCGAGGCCGGGGTCGGCCGCATGGCGGAGCCGCTGGAGATCGCAGCGGCCATCGAGTCGTTGCTGGCGGCGCCACCGGCGAAGACTGCACCGCTCGCCGGCCAGCGCGTCATCGTCACCTCCGGCCCGACCCATGAGCCGATCGATCCGGTGCGCTATATCGCCAACCGCTCTTCGGGCAAGCAGGGCCATGCCATCGCCGCCGCCGCCGCCGCCGCAGGCGCGAAGGTGACGCTGGTGAGCGGCCCTGTGAATCTTCCGGATCCGCCCGGCGTAAAGGTGGTGAAGGTGGAAACCGCGCAGCAGATGCTCGAGGCGGTGGAGGCCGCCCTGCCCGCCGACGCGGCCGTGTTCGCCGCCGCCGTCGCCGATTGGCGGGCGGCCGAGCCCAAGCGCGGCAAGATCAAGAAATCGGGCAAGGCGACGACTTTGGCGCTGGCGCAAAATCCCGACATCCTCGCCGCCGTCGCGCAACGCAAAGCGAAACGGCCGCGGCTTGTGATCGGTTTCGCGGCGGAGACCGAAAAGGTCATCGAGAATGGCAAGGACAAGCTCGCCGCCAAAGGCTGCGACTGGATCGTCGCCAACGACGTATCGCCTAGGAGCGGCACCTTCGGCGGCGACCGTAACACGGTGCATCTGATCAGCCGCGGCGGCGTCGAATCCTGGCCTCGTCAGGCCAAGGAGCAGGTGGCAAGAAATCTGGTCGCGCGCATCGCCGCCGCGCTCGGCGGCAAATCATGAGCGCCGTGGATGTCCGCTTGATCCGGCTGCCGCACGGCGCCGATCTGCCTTTGCCGGCGTATCAAAGCGCACAGGCGGCCGGCCTCGATCTTCTCGCCGCCATCGCCGAAGACGTCATCATCGCGCCGGGACGCCGCGCGCTCATTCCCACCGGCATCGCCATCGAATTGCCGCCGGGAAGCGAAGCGCAGGTGCGGCCGCGGTCGGGGCTGGCGGCGCGGCATGGCGTCACCGTGCTCAACGCGCCGGGCACTATCGATGCCGATTATCGCGGGGAGATTCAGGTGATCCTGATCAACCTCGGCGAGCAGCCTTTCGCCGTCCAGCGTGGCATGCGCATCGCGCAAATGGTGATCGCACCCGTGCTGCGCGCGCACATCGCTGAGGGAATTCTGGGCAAGACCGAGCGCGGCAGCGGCGGCTTCGGTTCGACCGGAACGGCCTGACCCCATTCGTTCCCCTTTAGGGGAGGCACGGGACGGGCTATATCGCTCGGCAGGTCGTCGGAAATAAGCGGACCCCCGCGCCGCGCAGAGGAGGAAGTCATGGCCACCGCGCTCAAGCAAGCCGCCAAGGAAGCGCGCATCCCCGGCCGCGGCCGCATCTATCAATCGATCACCGAGACCATCGGCGACACGCCTCTGGTCAGGCTGAACCGCTTGCCGCAGATGAAAGGCATCAAGGCGACCATTCTCGCCAAACTGGAATTCTTCAATCCGATCGGCAGCGTCAAGGACCGTATCGGCGTCGCCATGATCGACGACCTGGAGAAGAAGGGCCAGCTGGGCCCCGACGCGCTGTTGGTCGAGCCGACGTCGGGCAATACCGGCATCGCCCTCGCTTTCGTCGCGGCGGCACGCGGATACCGTCTCATTCTGGTGATGCCGGATTCCATGTCGCTGGAGCGGCGCAAGATGCTGTTGTTGCTCGGCGCCGAAACCGAGCTGACTCCGGCCGCGCAGGGCATGCGCGGCGCCATCGCCCGCGCCGAGGAAATTCTGCGCAACAACAAGCACGCGGTGATGCCGCAGCAATTCCGCAATCCGGCGAACGTCGAAGTCCATCGCCGCACCACCGCCGAGGAAATCTGGAACGACACGCAGGGGGCGGTCGACGTTTTCGTCGCCGGCGTCGGCACCGGCGGCACCATCACCGGCGTCGGCCAAGTGTTGAAACCGCGCAGGCCATCCCTGCGCGTCGTCGCCGTGGAGCCGGAGGACAGCGCGGTGCTGTCGGGCAAGCCGGCGGGGCCGCACCGGATTCAAGGGATCGGCGCCGGCTTCATTCCTGACATTCTCGACCGCTCGGTCATCGACGAGGTCGCCACCGTGAGCAACCAAGCCGCCTTCGATACCGCGCGGGCGCTCGCCCGCTATGAAGGAATCCCCGGCGGCATTTCTTCCGGCGCCGCGGTTTCCGCGGCGCTTGAGATCGGCGCCCGACCGGAAATGGCGGGCAAGAATATTGTCGTCGTCCTGCCGTCCTTCGCCGAGCGTTACCTCTCCACCGCGTTGTTCGAGGGGCTTTAGGCCGCCGCGGCGCGTTCACGGTCTGGACTCTTTCGGCGCGATTCCCCTTGGGGTTAAAGTCGATTGATTCGCGTCGACCCGGCGGAGGCGGCGCGACCGGCGCTACGCGGCGCGACGGACCTACCGAAGGCGATCCGGGGCAAGGGGCACATGCCGGAGATGATCCGGGCGAGGAGCGGGAGTCTCCGTACTCATCCGCTGCAAGGCGGATTCCTCGCTGTCGCCGCAGCTTTATTTCCCCTGCCTGCGCAGGCCGCTCCCTTCTCCACGGTCTCTCTGAACCTTCTGATCGACACCGTTGGCGGCTTCAGCCGTCACGAAGTCGCCGCGCTGGCGCTCACGCTCGGCGTTCTCATCTTCGCCGTGGTGACGGCGATCGCCCTCGTGCGCACGCGGCGGCGCGCGGCCGAAGCCGAGATTGCCGCACGCAATGAGATTGTCGAGCTCAAGGCGGAGAACGACCGCGCCAACGCCTTGCTGCTGACGGAGCCGCAGATCGTGGTCGCCTGGGCGGCCGGCAGTGACCGGCCGGAGATTTCCGGCGACGTGACCCTGGTGACGCCGGCATCGGCGCCGCATCGGGTGCTGGCCTTCGGTACTTGGCTCGATCCGCACCAGGCTCGGACCATCGAGCGCGCCGTCGAGGCGCTGCGTCTGCACGGCGAGGGCTTCGCGCTGTCGTTGAACACGCTGGCCGGGCATCCGATCGAGGCCGAGGGCCGCGCCATCGGCGGCCGCGCCGTCCTGCGGCTAAAGGAGGTCGCCGGCATCAAGCGCGATCTCGCGGAGTTGACGCGCCGCCATCAGAATCTGATGCAAGAAGCGGAAGCCTTGCGCACGCTGATCGGCTCGCTGCCGTCGCCGATCTGGGCGCGCAACGAAGCGGGCGCTCTCACCTTCGTCAATGCCGCCTATGCGCAGGCCGTCGACGCGCGCAGTCCCGAAGACGCAGTGGCGCGCGGCATCGAATTGCTCGACCGCGCGGGGCGCGAAGATTTGGCGCGCGCCTGCGCCGCCAACGAAAGCTACAGCGGGCGCTTGCGCGGCATCGTCGAAGGGGCGCGTCACAGCTTCGACGTACGCTGCGTGCCGACGGCGCGCGGCAGCGCCGCGATTGCCATCGACGCCACCGAAATCGAATCGTTACGTGCCGAGCTGGTCGGGATGAACGACGCGCACCGCCGCACGCTCGACCGTCTCGCCACCGGCGTCGCGATTTTCGGCGCCGACCAAAGGCTCACCTTCTACAACGCGGCCTACCGCTCGCTGTGGGATCTCGACAGCGGCTTTCTCGACCAGGAGCCCACGGATTCCGCGGTGCTCGACAAGCTGCGCGCGGCGCGCAAGCTGCCGGAGGAACAGGACTTTCGGCAGTGGAAAAATCAGCTACACGAGGCGTATCGCGCCACCGAGCCGCGCGAATATCTCTGGCATCTGCCGGATCGGCGCACGCTGCGCGTGGTTACCACGCAAAATCCCGAAGGCGGCGTGACGTACCTGTTCGATGACGTCACCGAGCGGCTCGACCTCGAGCGCCGCTTCGATGCCTTGATCCGCGTGCAAGGCGAGACCCTCGACAACCTCACCGAAGCGGTGGCCGTGTTCGGCAGCGACGGCCGGCTGCGGCTGCATAACCCGGCTTTCGCCCGGCTGTGGCGGCTCGATCCGCAAATGCTCGCGCAGAGACCGCACATCGAAGCGGTGATCGCGCAATCGCGCCCGCTGCATCCCGACGACTCGGTCTGGAGCGCGCTGCATGCCGCGGCCACCGCCATCGACGACCGGGAGACGCTGAACTGCCGGCTGGAGCGGCGCGACGGCACCGTGATCGATTGCGCGACGGTGCCGCTGCCCGACGGCGCAACGCTGATCACCTTCCACGACATCACGGATACCGTGAATGTCGAGCGCGCATTGCGCGAGCGCAACGAGGCGCTGGAAGCCGCCGACAAAATCAAGATCGATTTCGTGCATCATGTCTCCTACGAATTGCGATCGCCGTTGACCAATATCATCGGCTTCGCGCACTTCCTCGGCGATCCGGCCACGGGACCGTTGACCGAACGCCAGCGCGAATATCTCGGCTATCTCACCAGCTCCACCAATGCGCTGCTCGCCATCATCAATAACATTCTCGATCTCGCCACGATCGATGCCGGAGCGATGACGCTCAATCTCGGTGACGTGGATATTCGCGAAACCATGAACGCCGCCGTCGAGGGCGTGCAGGACCGCCTGGTCAAGGACAATCTCAGACTCGAGCTGCAAGCGCCCGCCGATGTCGGCAGCTTCGTCGCCGACGAAAAGCGCGTGCGGCAGGTGCTGTTCAATCTGCTGGCCAATGCGGTGAGCTTCTCGCCGCCCGGCGAGACCATCACGCTGGCGGCGGAGCGACGCCGCGACGCGGTGATCTTTTCCGTCACCGACCGCGGGCCGGGCATTCCCCAGGAAGTGCGGGACCGGGTCTTCAACTGGTTCGAGACGCACCCGGCCGGCTCGCAGCACCGCGGCACCGGCCTCGGTCTTTCGCTGGTGCGCTCCTTCGTCGAACTACACGGCGGCATCGTGACGCTGCAATCGGACGTCGGCCGCGGCACCACGGTGATCTGCAGCTTTCCCGTCGATCAGCGGTCCGAGCGGACGGCGGCTTGAGGCCGATTCGCCCAACCAAGCCTCGTTAACCTCGATGCCGCCTCGCGCAGCGGAAAGACGCGCATAATTCGCGCGCGCGGGTGCCGCCAAGGTCGGTTATGCTGGCGGGCGATGAACGCAAGGATGTGGGAAGCCCGAAGATGATGCTGCCGGCGGCCGCCGACGGAGCGAGCTTTTCATTGACGCTGGCGGACGAGGCGGCGATGCATCGCTTCATGCGCGATATCGCCATCGCGTTGCAGCCCGGGGATTTGATCACGCTTTCCGGCGATCTCGGCGCCGGCAAAACCACCTTCGCCCGCGCGCTGATCCGGCATTTGGCCGGCGACGAGACCATCGAGGTGCCGAGCCCGACCTTCACGCTGATGCAGACCTACGAACTTGCGCAGCTGCCGATCATCCACGCCGATCTCTACCGGATCGCCGGTTCGGCGGAACTCGCCGAGCTCGGTTTCGACGATCTGCCGGAGAATGCCATCGTGCTTCTGGAATGGCCCGACCGCGCCGCCGGATTTTTGCCGCCGGACCGTCTCGACATCGCCTTTACCCTGGCGCCGCAGCTCGGCGAGGAATGCCGCAACGTGCGCGTCACCGGCTACGGCGCTTTCGCCGCCCGCGCCGAACGGATCGCCGCGGTCCGCAAGTTTCTCGACGAATCCGGCTTTGGCGCGGCGGAGCGGAGAAGGCTGCAGGGCGACGCCTCGACGCGCTCCTACGAACGCCTGGTGCTCAACGATCAGGGCTACATCCTGATGAATGCCCCGCGGCGCTCCGACGGACCACCCGTGCGCGACGGCAAGCCGTACAGCGCCATCGCGCATCTTGCCGAGGACGTGACGCCTTTCGTCGCCATGGCCGCCGGCCTGCGCAGTCTCGGTCTTTCCGCGCCCGGGATCTATTTCGCCGACAACGAAAAGGGATTGTTGATTCTCGAAGACCTGGGAGACGAGCGCATCGTCGAGGGCGAGCCACCGGCGCCCATCGAAGAACGCTATCAGACCGCCGTCGATCTGCTGGCCGCCTTGCACGCGCAGACGCTTCCGCAAACGCTGCCGGTTTCGCCGCGGGTCGACTATCGCCTGCCGCGCTACGATATCGGCGCCCTGCTTATCGAGGTGGAGCTTTTGGCCGATTGGTATCTGCCGCGGCTGAACGCGCCGCTTTCGCCGCTCCGCCGGGAAGCTTTCGTCGGCCTTTGGCGCACGGCGTTGCAGCCGGCGCTGGACGCGCCACGGACCTGGGTGCTGCGCGATTTTCATTCGCCCAATCTGTTATGGCTGCCGGAACGCGAGGGGATCGGCCGCATCGGCCTGCTCGATTTCCAGGATGCGGTATTGGGACCGGCGGCCTACGATCTCGCCTCGCTGTTGCAGGATGCGCGCGTCGACGTGCCGGAAGCCCTGGAGATCGCCATGCTGGGCCGCTATGCGCGGCAGCGCCGGCGCTCCGACCCTTCCTTCGACACGGCGCAATTCGTGAAAATCTACGCGATCATGGCGGCGCAGAGAGCGACGAAAATTCTCGGCATCTTCGCCCGCCTCGACCGCCGCGACGGCAAGCCACAATATCTGCGTCATATGCCGCGCCTATGGAATTACCTGCAGCGTTCGCTGGCGCATCCCTCGCTGGCGTCGCTCAAGGCATGGTACGGTGCCTATGTGCCGGCATTGAAGGCATTATGACAAAAGAAGCGAAGCCAAAGACCGATGTGCCGCGGCGCGCCATCGTGCTCGCCGCCGGACTCGGCACGCGCATGCGGCCGGTCTCCAGCCGGATTCCGAAGCCGCTGGTGAAAGTCGCCGGCAAGGCGCTGATCGATCATGCCCTGGACCGGCTGGCGGCCGTCGGCGTGGCGGAAGCCGTCGTCAATGTGCATTACCTCGCCGAGCAGATCGAGCGGCACCTCGCGCCGCGGCAGCGGCCGCGCGTGATCATTTCCGACGAGCGTCAAGAGTTGCTCGGTACCGGCGGCGGCGTTGTCAAAGCGCTGCCGCAACTCGGCCATGCGCCGTTCTTCTCTATGAATTCCGATACGCTTTGGACCGACGGGGCGAAGCCGAATCTGCTGCGGCTGGCGGAAAATTTCGATCCGCAAAAGATGGATGCGCTGCTGCTGCTGGCGCCGACCACCGGCAGCATCGGCTATGAGGAACGCGGCGACTTCGCCATGAGCGCCGACGGCAGGCTGCGGCGGCGCGGCGAAGGCCAGGCGGTGCCCTTCGCCTATGCCAGCGCCGCGCTGCTTTCACCGGCGCTGTTTAACGACGCGCCGAAAGGGCCTTTCGCGCTGACGCTGCTGTTCGACCGCGCCGCCGAAGCGGGGCGGCTGCATGGCCTGCGAATCGACGGCATCTGGATGCATGTCGGCACGCCGGAGGCGGTCGCCGAAGCCGAAACCGCCATGTCGGGCAATCCCGCGTAAAGCTTGCCTGTATTTTGGGTCAATGCCGCCGTGTATGATTCGTCATGCCTCAATCCGGTCCGCGCGTCTGCACCATTCCCGCCTCGGCGCCATTCCTGCCGACGCTGATCGAGGCGTTGCTCGACGGCCGCCTGGTGCCCGGCTTTGCGCCGGGGCGCGATCCGCTGGCGCTCGGCGCCGCCACGCTCTATCTGCCGACGCGGCGCGCCGCGCGGCTGGCGCGCGAGGTCTTTCTCGACGTGCTCGGCACCGATGCCGCGATCCTGCCGCGCATTGCCGCCATCGGCGACGTCGACGAAGACGAGATCGCTTTCGCCGAAGCGGCGGCCGAAAGTTTCGATGCTGCGGCGCTCGATCTGCCGGACGCGCTCGACGGCGCGGAGCGGCGTCTGTTGCTGGCCGAGCTGGTGCTGAAATGGGCGGCGGTGCTCGCTCCGGACGCCAAAGGCCAGGCGCCGCTGGTGGTGAGCAATCCGGCAGCGGCACTGCGGCTGGCCGACGATCTCGCCCGGCTCATGGACGACATGACCATGCGCGAAGTGTCCTGGGACAAGCTCGACGAGCTGGTGCCGGACGACTTCGACCAATATTGGGGCCATACGCTCGGCTTCCTGAAAATCGCCCGCGAACGGTGGCCGAATCTTCTCGCCGAGCGCGGCGCGATCGAACCGGCGGTGCGCCGCGAGCGCCTGCTGGCGGCGGAGGCGGCGCGGCTGGCCCGCACCGACGCGCCGGTCGTCGCTGCGGGATCCACCGGATCGATTCCCGCCACCGCCAAATTGCTCGTCACCATCGCCCGCCTGCCGCACGGCGCGCTGGTGCTCCCCGGCCTCGATCTCGATCTCGATGAGCCGTCGTGGGAGCTGATCGGCGGCGGCGAGAATGCGCCGCCGGCCGCCGGCCATCCGCAATTCGCCATGCACGGCCTGCTCAATCAGATCGGCGTCAAACGTGATGCGGTGATTTCTCTGACCGCGCCGGCGCCCGATGGCCGCGAATTTTTTGTCTCCGAGGCGTTGCGCCCGGCCTTTTCCACCGAACGCTGGCAGCAAAGGCTCGATGCGCCGTTTGCCGACCAGGCGCAACGCGCGCTCCGCAATCTCGCGGTTATCGAAGCCGCGACGGCGGAGGAGGAGGCGCTCGCCATCGCCATTGCCTTGCGCGAGGCGCTGGAAACCGAAGAAAAGACCGCGGCCCTGGTGACGCCGGACCGCGGCTTGGCGCAACGCGTTCTGGCGATGCTGCGGCGCTGGAACGTGGCGGTGGACGATTCCGGCGGCGACCGGCTCGACGGCACGGCGGCGGGCGTCTTTGCCCGGCTTGCCGCGGAAGCGGCGCTCGGCGGTTTGCAGCCCATAACCTTGCTCGCCTTGCTCAAGCATCCGCTGCTGCGGCTCGGCGCCGAGGAAGACGCACATGCCGGCGCGGTCGCCGCTTTGGAACACGCGCTGCTGCGCGGCCCGCGTCCGAAGCCGGGCAGCGCCGGCCTGACGCATGCGTTGACGGCGTTCCGTGGCGAATTAGCGAAGCTGCGCCGCGGCGAAAAATCGAGTCTGCATCGCCTCGATCCGCGCGCCGATATGGCCGAGACCGATCTCGAGGCCGCCGCCGATCTGCTGCGCCGGCTCGGCGAGGCACTGGCACCGCTCGAGAGCGCGCGCGAGCGCGCGCATGCGCTCGCCGATTTGGCCGGCCGCCATCGCGACGCCGTTTTCGCCTTAAGCGCCGATAGCCGCGGCGAGATCGCCATTCTCTCCAGCGCCGACGGGCGCGCGCTGGCTCAAGCGCTGGACGAGTTTGTCTCCAGCCGAACGGCCCGGGGCTTCGGCCTCGCGCCCGCCGATTATCCCGATCTGTTCCGTGCCATGGCTGCGGAGCAGGTGGTGCGGCGCCCGGACCGCCCAGGCGTGCGCGTGCGAATCTTTGGACCGCTCGAGGCGCGGCTACAAAGCGTGGACCGGCTCATCGTGGGCGGCTTGGTGGAAGGTGTCTGGCCGCCGGAGCCGCGCAGCGACGGCTGGCTCAGCCGTCCGATGCGGCAGCAACTCGGTCTTGATCTGCCGGAGCGGCGCATCGGACTTTCCGCCCACGATTTCGCGCAGGCCATGGGCGCGAAGGAAGTGATCCTCAGCCGCGCGGCCAAACTCGCCGGCGCGCCCACCGTTGCGTCGCGGTTCCTGCAACGGCTCGCCGCGGTGGCCGGCAATGAGCTTTGGCGGGAGATCTGCGCGCGCGGCGCGCAATATCTTCAATGGGCGCGCGAACTCGACCAGCCGGCGGCACCGCCAAAGGCCGCCGAGCGCCCGCAGCCAAGGCCGCCGCGCGCGGCACGCCCTTCGTCGCTCTCCGTCACCGAGATCGAACATTGGCTGCGCGATCCCTACAGCATCTACGCCAAGCATATTTTGCAGCTTACGCCGCTCGATGCGGTGGACACGCCGCCCGACGCCCGCGACCGCGGCACGGTGATCCATGGGGCCATCGGCGATTTCGCAATGCAATTCCGCGCGAAGCTCCCGGACAACGCCTTGGCCGAGTTGTTGCGGCTGGGCGAAAGTTATTTCGCGGCGCTCGAGGATTTTCCCGATGCGCGCGCGTTCTGGTGGCCGCGCTTCCGGCGCATCGCCGGCTGGTTCATCGGCTTCGAGACCAAGCGGCGCGCGAATTTGAGCAAGCTCGAAGCGGAAATTTCCACCAAGCTCGAAATCCCGCTCGGTGACCGCAGCTTCACCTTGCGCACGCGCGCCGACCGCATCGAGCATCTGGCGGATGGCCGCTATGCGATCCTCGATTACAAGACCGGGCAGACGCCGACGGCCAAGCAGGTGCGGTCGGGCCTGGCGCCGCAACTGACGCTGGAAGGGGCGATGTTGCGCCAAGGCTGTTTCGCCGGCATTCCGAAGGGCGCCTCCATCGCCGAATTCGCCTATGTGGCGCTGCGCGGCGGCGAACCGCCGGGCGAAATGAAAATCATCGCTTGGCAGGACACGACGCCGGACGACGAAGCCGATTATGCGCTGCGGCGGCTCACCGACGTCATTCGGAAATTTGAGGACCCGGAACAGGGCTATCGCTCGTGCGAACGGACGATGTTTTTGCGGCGCGGCGGCGGCGACTACGATCATCTCGCCCGCATCAAGGAATGGTCGCTGTCGGGCGGGCTCGGCGACGGCGACAGCGAGGGAGCCGCCGAATGACCAGCCGCGATCCGCTCGCCGCGGTGACCGCGCAGCAGCACGCCGCCTCCGATCCCGCGCGCTCGGCCTGGGTCTCCGCCAATGCCGGAGCGGGCAAGACTCATGTGCTGAGCCAGCGCGTGATCCGCCTGTTGCTGGACGGCACCGATCCCGCGAAAATTCTCTGCCTGACCTTCACCAAGGCCGCCGCCGCCAACATGGCGAACCGCATCTTCGAGACGCTCGGCGCGTGGATCGCGCTCGACGACGCCGCGCTCGATGCCGCGATACGCGCCACCGGGGCCAAGCAAACGAACGCGGCGCAGCGCGCCCGCGCCCGGCGGCTGTTCGCGGCGGCGCTGGAAACGCCGGGCGGACTCAAGGTGCAGACTATCCATGCCTTCTGCACCCGCGTGCTGCAGCAATTCCCCTTCGAGGCGAACGTGCCGGCGCGCTTCCGCGTGCTGGAGGAAAACGAACAGCGGCAAATGCTGGAGCAGCTCCGCCGCGGCATTCTGCTCGAGGCCGCGAGCGATCCGGCGAGCGCCACGGGCCGTGCGCTCGGCGCGATTGTCGGTTTTGCCAGCGACCACGCCTTCCACGCGGCGCTTAGCGAAACGATACGCGAGCGCGGCCGGATCGCGGCCTGGCTCGAAGACGCCGGCAGCATCGATAGAGTAAATGATCAGCTTTCGCAGGCGCTCGGACTCAAGCCCGAGGAGACGCTTGAAGCGGTCGAAGCTGAAATCCTCGATGGCCCTCACCTGCCTTCGAAAGAGTGGGCCTCGGTGGCCGCGATCTGCGCCAAAAGCCCGAAGAACGATCGCGACCACAGCAAGCGCCTGATGCTGGCGGAGGCGAGCAGCGGCCTCGAGCGTCTCGAGGCCTATCTTTCGGTGTTCTTCAATCAGGACGGCGAGGCGCGGAAGCGGCTGCTGACGAAAGACTTTGCCGCGGAATATACCGAGCTGGCACATCTTCTCGATCGCGAAAAGCTGCGCCTGGAGTCGCTTTGCGAGAAGCGCCGCGCCATCGTCGCCCGCGACCGCAGCGTGGCGCTAATGACGCTCGCCGCCGCGCTGATCGAAAGCTACCGCGACGAAAAGAACCGCCGCGGCCTGCTCGATTACGACGATCTCATCGGCCAAACGCGCGCGCTGCTCGAGCGCGTCGACGCCGCCTGGGTGCATTACAAGCTCGACCTCGGCATCGATCATCTCTTGATCGACGAAGCGCAGGACACGAGCCCCGCGCAATGGGACATCATCAAGCGCTTTGTTGCCGAATTCACGGCCGGCGCCGGCGCGCGCAGCGGCGTCAGGCGCTCGATCTTCGCAGTCGGCGACGACAAGCAATCTATCTTTTCCTTTCAGGGCGCCGTGCCGGATTCCTTTGCCGGGATGCGCCGCTTCTTCGCCAAGGCCTTCGCCGACGCCGCGCTTGAATTCCTGCCGGTCGAATTGAAGCATTCGTTCCGCTCGGTGCCGGCGGTGCTCGAGGCGATCGATACCGTCTTCCGCAGCCCCGCCGCGCATGCCGGGCTGACCGCCGATCCGGTGCCGACATTGCATGAGGCGGTGCGCGCCGCCGCTCCGGGGCTGGTCGAACTATGGCCGCTGGAGGAGCCCGAGGCGCGAAGCGAGGCCGAGGCCTGGGATGCGCCCTTCGACATCACCTCGTCGACGCATCCGCGGGTGAAGCTGGCGCGGCGGATCGCCGGCAGCGTGAAGACCTGGTTGGGGCGCGGCGACGCGGTGGGCGACGGCCCGCAGCGCCATCCGCTGCGCGCCAGCGACATTCTCGTCCTGGTGCGCCAGCGCGGCGCGTTGTTCGAGGCCATCATCCGGGCGCTGAAGCAGCAGGGCATCGCCGTGGCCGGCGCCGACCGGCTGGTGCTGACCGAGCACATCGCGATCATGGATCTGCTGGTGCTGGCCGATGCGCTGTTGCATCCGCCCGACGATCTGGCGCTGGCGACGGTGCTGAGAAGCCCGCTGTTCGGGCTGTCCGACGACGAGTTGTTCGATCTGGCCCATGGGCGCCGCGGCACTCTGCGCGCGGCATTGACGGCGCGGCGGCCCGACCTCGCGGCGCGGCTCGACGCTCTCGCCGCCGCAGCGCGGCGGCAGCCGCCGTTCGCTTTTTATGCCGAGTTGCTGGGGGCCGGCGGCGGGCGCCGCGCTTTCCTGGCGCGGCTCGGCGCCGAGGTCAACGACGCGCTCGACGAATTCCTTACCCTGGCGCTCGATTATGAGCGGCGCGAGACGCCATCGCTGCAAGGCTTCGTCGCCTGGCTGCGCACCGCTTCGGCGGAGATCAAGCGCGACATGGAGCTCACCCGCGACGAGGTGCGGGTGATGACCGTGCATGGCGCGAAAGGATTGGAGGCCCCGGTGGTGATTCTCGCCGACACCACGACGCCGCCCGCCGGACAGGCGCAGCATCAGCCGCGGCTCTTGCCTCTCAACGATGCCAAGGCGCCGCCGGACAGAGCCACCCGTTTCGTTTGGGTGCCGACCAAGAAAGACGACACCGCGGCAACGGCGGCCGCGCGCGCCGCTTCCATCGCGGCCAACGAAAGCGAGTATCGGCGGCTGCTCTATGTCGGCATGACGCGCGCCGCCGACCGCCTCGTCGTCTGCGGCGCCCGTGGAGAAAAGGCCGTGCCGGCGGGCTGCTGGTACGAACTCGTGCGAAGCGGACTCGAAGCCGGCGGGCTGCTCGTCGAGGAGAAAGCCGATTTCGGCGGCGGTGCGGTGTGGCGCTATCGAAAGAGCGCCGACGAAGGCGCGATGACTGCGCCTCGGGGCATGACGGAGGCCAATCACCCGTTGCCGTCCTGGCTCCAGCATGAGGCGCCTGGCGCTCTGTTGCGGCCCGCGGCGATATCGCCGTCGACGGCGTATGACGGGCTGATCGTGGGGACGGTGCGATCCAGAGCCGCCGAAGGCGAGCGCGCGCAGGCGCTCGCGCGCGGCATCCTGGTGCACCGGCTATTGCAATCGCTGCCGGAGCTCCCGCGCGAGCGGCGCGAAAATGCCGCGCGCCGTTATCTCGATCGTCATGCGCAAGCGCTTGCCGCCGAAGAGCGCGAGAGCCTGACGGCGCGAATCCTGGCGCTGCTCGACGACGCGCGTTTCGCTCCGCTGTTCGCGCCGGGTAGCCGCGCCGAAGTGCCGATCGTCGGCCGCATCGGCTCGCCGGCGCGCCGCGTCACGGGGCAGGTCGATCGGCTGGCGGTGACGCCGGAATCGGTCCTGATCGCCGATTACAAGAGCAATCGACCGGTGCCGGCCGCGCCGCCGGAAGCCTATGTCGCGCAGCTTGCGCTCTATCGCGCCGTGCTGCTGCGGCTCTTTCCCGACCGGCCCGTGCGCGCAGCGTTGGTCTGGACCGAAACGCCTGATATCGTTGAAATTTCCAGCCAGGCCCTGGACGCGGCGCTGGCCGCTTGGCTCGGCGCCGCCGCAGCTTGACGCTCTGGGCCGGCGTTCTTACGTTCCGGCTTCCCGGTGCGACACCGTCGCGCGCAGAACGAGGAATGATCCATGAGCGTTGGCAAGGTGTCCGATTCGACGTTTGAGAACGATGTGCTGAAGGCCAGTGGGCCTGTCGTGGTCGATTTCTGGGCCGAATGGTGCGGCCCCTGCCGCCAGATCGCCCCCGCGCTCGAGGAAATCGCCGCCTCCCTCAACGGCAAGGTGAAGGTGGTGAAGCTCAACGTCGACGAGAACCCTGCCACCGCCGCCAAATACGGGATCATGTCGATCCCGACGTTGATGCTGTTCAAAAACGGTCAGCTCGCCTCGCGCCAGGTCGGCGCCGCGCCCAAGGCCAAGCTCGAGCAGTGGATCACTGCGGCGGTCTGAGAGGCCGCATCTTACAAAAATATCGGCGGCGGCCGGCTGAAACGCCGGCCCTTTGCGTTAAGGCCACATGGTCTTGCCGCTGCACCCGCCTTTTCCGCCCATGGAAGCCTTGTCGGTGGACGAGGTGCCTGCCGGGCCGGAATGGCAATACGAGCCGAAATGGGACGGCTTCCGCTGCCTCGTGTTCCGCGACGGCGGCCACATCGAATTGCAGTCGAAATCGGGACAGTCGCTCACGCGCTATTTTCCGGAGGTGGTCGAGGCGGCGCGCAAGCTGAAGGCGAAGCGCTTCGTCCTCGACGGCGAGATCGTGGTGCCGAGCGACGGCGCGTGTTCGTTCGACGATCTGTTGCAGCGAATTCATCCCGCCGCGAGCCGAATTAACAAGCTCGCCAAGGAGACGCCGGCTTTGTTGATCGTGTTCGATCTGCTCGCCGACGACGAAGGACAGCGGCTGATTGCCTTGCCTTTGCGCGAACGCCGGGAACGGCTGGAGCAATTCGCAAAGCGATATATCTCCTGCGCCGAACGTCTTCGCTTGTCGCCCGCGACCACGCGAATGAGCGATGCGAAGAAATGGCTGCAAAGCGTCGGCGCCACGCTCGATGGCATCATCGCCAAGCGCCGTGACGCCGAATACCGTTCCGGCGACCGCAGCGCCATGCGGAAGATCAAGAACTACCGCAGCGCCGATTGCGTGGTTGGCGGCTTTCGTTATCTGGAAAAGAAGAAGCTGGTGGGATCGCTGTTGCTTGGACTCTATGACAAGGCGGGGCTACTGCACCACGTCGGCTTCACCTCGACCATCAAGAACAGCGAGCGTGCCGCGCTTACCGGGAAGCTGGAACGCGTGGTCGCGCCGCCGGGCTTCACCGGGAATACGCCGGGCGGCCCCAGCCGCTGGTCGAACAAGCGCGCGGCGCAATGGCAACCGCTGAAGCCAAAACTGGTGGTGGAGGTCTGCTATGACCATTTCAGCGGCCACCGCTTTCGCCACGGCACGCGGCTGATGCGCTGGCGTCCGGACAAGTCGCCCAAGCAGTGCGGGCTCGATCAGGTCAGACAGAAAAAAGCCAATCTGCTGAAGCTTTTGGGTTGAGCCCTTTTTTCCTTCCCCTGAAAAGGGAGGGTCCGGGCGCGGAGCGTCCCGGGCGAGCCGACTGTCGATCGCATGAGTTGATGGTGCCGGCTAGATCGCTCACGGCCAATGCCAATCGAGCAGCGGCCGCCATGCATCGGGGAGCCATGCCGCGGCGATCTCGGTATGCAGCGAGAGCAGCGCCGCGCCCGCCAGGGAGACCACCGTTCCGAAAATGACGCCGCCGCCGAAGACCTCGTGTTCCGGATTGATCAGCTTGCTGAAATAGAGACGGAAGACGATCGACAGGCGATTGATCGGCGACACCACGGTGACCGGGGCCAGCGCCATCGCCATATAGAGGAACATCTGCGATATGCCGACAAGGAAGCCGGAAAAAGTGAACCATTTCGCCGATTCCGGTTTGACCGCGAGCGCATGCCGCAAGTTCGCCGGCCACAGCAGGAACAGCACCATGACCGCGGTCGCCGCCGTATAGGCGATCAGTCCGCCGGCGATGCTGGCGCCGAGACCCTTGCCTTCAAGACCGAGCCGCACCAATACCGGGCTCACGCCGTAGCCCGTCGCCGAAAGCAGCGCGAAGACGATTCCCTCCGCATAGCGCGGCGTGAAGACCGGGATTTCCTTCTTGGCCTCGCCCTTGACCTCGGCCGCGGCGGCTTTCGAGCCGGCGTTTCTGCGTTGCTGGTTGAGCGCGAGATAAGGACCAAAGAGAATGAGGCCGATGCCCAAGAGTTTGAGCGGGGTCAGCGTCTCGCCGAGTACGACGATGGCAAGGACGAGCGCGACAATCAGATTGGCCTGCTGGATGGGCGCCGTCAGATTGGTGCCGATGGCGCGGGTCGCCCGGTAATTGCAATAGCGCCCCCAGACGAAATGCACGACGCCGGCAATGAGCAGCGTGATCACGGCATGCCTGGAAAAGGCAAACACCGCTCCGAGCGAGCCACTGAGCAGCGCGATCAGGAAAAAGATCGGCAGCCCCATGGGCACGGTGATGGCCATGGCCTGGGCGACCGAGCCGGTCAGGACGCCGCGGCGCAGACTGGCGTTGTTGAGGGCGAAAGTGGCCGCCGATGCGACTGCGAGAAGACCCCCAAGCACCGAATCCGTCCCCTCAGTCCGGCGGTGCATGGCGACCGGCCGTTGGGCCTGCGCGCAATCACCCCATCTCTGGCGATGAAAACTGGAGCGGGCGAAGGGATTCGAACCCTCGACCCCGACCTTGGCAAGGTCGTGCTCTACCCCTGAGCTACACCCGCATCCGTGAGGCTAGGCGGATCGAGCCTTCAGCCCTGTCCGCCGAGGCCCTCCTATGCCAAAAGGACCGCGGATTTGCAACTTGCGCCGCCGGCGCCTTGCGGCGGCCGCAAACGCAATTCCGCCGTCTTCATTCAGCGCGACTTAATACCGGTACCGATGCCCGCCAGCCCCGAAGACCTTTTCGCCTACCTCGAACGGCTGGGAATTAAGCATTCCACGGTGGCGCACCCGGCGCTGTTCACGGTTGGACAATCGCAGGCCCTGCGCGGCCAAATTCCCGGCGGCCATACCAAAAATCTCTTCCTGCGCGACAAGAAGAACGCGCTCTTTCTCGTGGTCGCGCTAGAGGATGCGGTGATCGACCTGAAAAGCCTGCACCGCCGCCTCGGCGCGAGCGGACGGTTTTCCTTCGGCGCGCCGCACCTGCTGCAGGAGGTCTGGGGCGTGCCGCCCGGCGCGGTGACGCCGTTCGGCGCCATCAACGACAGCGAGGGCCGCGTCGCCGTCGTGCTCGATTCCGCGATGATGCGGCATCCGGTCTTGAATTATCACCCCTTGGTCAATACCCGCACCACGTCCATCGCCGCCGCGGATCTGATAAAGTTCCTGGAGGCTACCGGCCATCCGCCGCGCATCGAGGCGGTGGCCGAGCCGCCGGCGCAGGCGTAAATCAATTCAATTGCAATTCCGCGGCCGACCCCCATTTATTCAGGCGATTTGGCGATTTCGCCGCGTTTTCATGAGGCGGCTTTGAGCGAGGGCAAATGGCAGATCTTGGCGCGGTGACCGCGGCCACCGACGATGTTGTTCGCGAGACCACAACGCAGACCTTCATGAAGGACGTGATCGAGGAGTCACGCCGGCAGCCGGTGCTGGTGGATTTCTGGGCGCCTTGGTGCGGGCCGTGCCGTCAGCTCACCCCAATCCTGGAAAAAGCGGTCCGCGCCGCGAAAGGTAAAGCCAAGCTCGTCAAGATGAATATCGACGAGCATCCCGCCATCCCCGGACAGATGGGAATCCAGTCGATCCCGGCGGTGATCGCCTTTGTCAACGGGCAGCCCGCCGACGGCTTTCTCGGCGCCTTGCCTGAAGGCCAGGTCACCGCCTTCATCGAGCGCGTGCTCAAGCAGCCGCTCGGGGCCGGCGAGAACGACGCGTTGAAGGAGGCGGATGCCGCCTTGGCGCGCGGCGACGCGGCGGCCGCCGCCAATCTCTATGCGCAAGTGCTGTCGCGCGAAGCCGACAATGTCGGGGCGCTCGGCGGCTTGGCGCGCTGCTATGTACAAACCGGCGCCCTGGATCAGGCTAAGCAGACGCTGGCGCTGGTGCCGGAAGCGAAGCGCAACGATTCCGCGGTGGCGGCGGCGCGCGCCGCGCTTGAAATCGCCGAACAGGCAAAAGCGGTCGGGCCCTTGGCCGAGCTGGAGCAAAAGGTCGCGGCGAACCCGCTCGACCACGAGGCCCGCTTCGATCTCGCGGTCGCCTTGAATGCGAAAGGCCGGCGTCAGGAAGCCGCCGACCATCTGTTGGAGGTTGTCAGACGCGACCGTAAGTGGAAGGATGACGCCGCGCGAAAGCAATTGGTGCAATTTTTCGAGGCCTGGGGCCCGACCGATCCAGCGACCATCGAAGGGCGCAAGCGGCTGTCATCGATTCTATTTGCGTAATCTCACGTTGTCGTTGCGCGGTGGCGGAGTAGGCAGCAATGCCGATGAATGCCGAGTATCGCGGACCGGGCGATCTGCCGCAGACCCTTGCGGTCTTTCCGTTGCCTGGAGCGTTGCTGCTGCCGCGCGGGCAGTTGCCCCTCAATATTTTTGAGCCTCGCTATCTCGCGATGGTCGACGATGCCTTGCGCGACGGGCATCGCGTGATCGGCATGATCCAGCCCGACCAAGCGCATCCCGGCAATCCGGTGAAGCCATGCCTTTACAAGGTCGGCTGTGCCGGCCGCATCACCCAGATCGCGGAGACCGGCGACGGCCGTTATGTGCTGCAGCTCACCGGCGTCGCCCGCTTCCGGGTCGAGGAAGAGCTGACGGTGGCGACGGCCTACCGGCAATGCCGCGTGACCTATCACC
This sequence comes from Xanthobacteraceae bacterium, assembly GCA_035652315.1. Lineage (GTDB taxonomy): Bacteria > Pseudomonadota > Alphaproteobacteria > Rhizobiales > Xanthobacteraceae > CANKHA01. The sequence continues at coordinate 24,939 of DASREA010000089.1, forward strand.
CCTTCACGGACGATTTCGTTGCGCGGAAGGGCGAAAGCCAGGTCGATCGCGAAGGATTACTCAAGGCGCTGGCGAATTTTCTCGAAGCCAACAACCTGAAGGCCGACTGGGCCGGCATCGAACAGGCGCCCAACGAGGCGCTCGTCAATGCGCTGTCGATGATGTCGCCCTATGGGCCGGCGGAAAAACAGGCGCTGCTGGAAGCGCCGGATTTGAAGACACGGGCCGAGATCCTGGTCGCGCTCACGGAAATCGAATTGGCCAAGCGCGACAGCGCCGACGAGACGCCGGTGCAATGAGCGCGAGGCAGAAGCCGCCGCTTTTTATGCTAAGCTCCGGGCGAGATATGTGGAGTTCCGCATGACGACATCCGACCGCGCGCCAAACACCATCGATCCCAAGCTTTTGGAGATCCTGGTCTGCCCGCTAACCAAGAGCACCTTGGAATACGATGCCGAGCGCCAGGAGCTGATCTCCCGCGCCGCCAAGCTCGCCTATCCGATCCGCGACGGCATTCCCATCATGCTGCCCGAGGAAGCGCGCAAGCTGGACTGAAAAAGAGAAAAAGCCCCGGAGAGCCAGGCCGGGGCCTTGAGGAGGGGCTCGGGACGGGGGGCCCTTTGCCCGCGCGCAGTCGATCCTCGGCCCATGACAAGGATGCGACAATTGGATGTATTTCCACTGATCGACGATAGGCGGGGCCATGCTGAAAATTTGGGGACGAAAGAACTCGTCCAACGTTCAAAAGGTGATGTGGGCGATCGGCGAGCTCGGTCTGCCCTGCGAGCATGAGGAACTCGGCGGCGCCTTCGGCGGTAACCGCGAGCCGTCCTATCTTGCGCTCAATCCGAACGGGCTCGTGCCGACGATGCGCGACGGCGATTTCGTGCTTTGGGAATCCAATGCAATCGTTCGCTATCTCGCGTCGAAACATGGACTCGGCACGCTCGCGCCTGCCGACCTGCAAACGCGGGCGCGAGCCGAACAATGGATGGACTGGCAGATCTCCACGGTGAATCCGTCGATGGTGACGACATTTTGGGGATTGATCCGCACCCCGCCGGAGAAGCGCGATCATGCCGCTATTGCCGCCGCGAAGCAGCGCTATACTGAGGCGATGACCATTCTCGACGCTGAGCTTGGCAAGACGCGTTTCGTCGCCGGCGACGATTTCTGCATGGGAGACATCCCTGTCGCCATCATGGCCTATCGTTTCCGCAAGCTATTCGCCGACCGCCCTGAGTTGCCGAATCTGGAGCGCTGGTTCGCGGAGATTGCGACGCGCAAGGCATTTGCGGATCACGTTGTTGCGGTGCCGATGACTTGAGTTGCGGCCCGTCGCGAAACCGCGCGCTATAGCGCCTCGCCGCGCAGCAGCCGCGGCACGTCGCCGACCAGCCCCGCCGCCTCGCGAATGAAGAATTGCTTGAGCGGCGGCGCGCGATCGACCAATCCCATGCCGATGTCGCGAACAAGGCGCAGCGCATCCGATTGATTGGAAAAGAGCCGGTTCAATCCATCGGTGGCAATGCCCATGGCCATGGTGTCGAAGCGGCGCCAGCGCTGATAACGCTCGAGCACATCGGCGCCGCCGGGATCGAGCCCAAGCCGCACCGCGTCCGCGATCGCCTCGGCGAGCGCGGCAACGTCACGCAGGCCGAGATTGAGGCCCTGTCCGGCAATCGGATGAATCACATGCGCGGCGTCGCCGATAAGCGCCAATCGCTCGGCGATGAAGGAACGCGCCACCGCCAAGCCCAACGGAAAGACGCGCCGTGGTCCCTGCGCCTTGATCTCTCCGAGATGCAAGCCGAAGCGGCGCTCGAGCTCGGCGTGAAATTCCGTGTCGGGAAGCGCGACGATGCGCGCGGCCTCGGTTTTTTCCTCGGTCCAGACCAGCGATGAGCGGCGGCCCTTCAACGGCAGGATGGCGAACGGACCGGAGGGGAGGAAATGCTCTTCCGCGCGGCCGTGATGATCGCGTTCGTGACCGACCGTGGTGACGATGGCGGCCTGATCGTAATTCCAGCCATGCGTGGCGATGCCGGCCATTTCGCGGATCGGCGAACGGGCGCCGTCGGCGGCGACCAAAAGCCGCGCGGTGATCGTGGAGCCGGCGCCGAGATCAACGGCAATCAGGCGCGCGCGGCCATCCGCCGCCGCCATCCCCGGCGGGCCAACGAGATGGAATCCGCTTACCGCCACCGGGCGCATCGTCACGCCGGCGTCGCGCGCCTTGGCTGCGAGCGCGGCCATCAGGATTCCGTTTTCGATCATATGCGCGAAAGGCTCGCCTTCGGCCACGTCGCCGGCGAAGGAAAGGAAGGTCGGCCGCACGGCATTCTCGAGCCGGCTATCGGTGATGATCATCTCGAGAATCGGCTGCGCCTCCCCGGCGACGGCATCCCAAACCCCGAGACCCTCGAACAGCCGCCGCGCCGCCGCCGCGATCGCCGAGGCGCGGGCATCGCCATGCGGCTCGCGCGCCAAAGCCGGATCGGCGACCGTCACCTGGAATGTGTTGCCAAGAGCCTGCCTCAGCGCAATTCCCAGCGCCAGGCCGGCAAAACCGCCGCCGCCGATCAAGACGTCGATAGGTTGTTCATGGGTCGAGCTTGGCGCCAAGACTTCCTCCTGCAAGCATTATAGCATCGCCGCCGCCGGCATGGGCGCGGCAAATGGCAAAGGCCGGATGGTGTCTTTATGTCCTCCGCTGTTCAGGACCTTCTCGATCTCCTCGATCTCGAACCGCTCGAGATCAACCTGTTCCGCGGCCGCTCGCCGGCGGTGACGTGGCAGCGCGTCTTCGGCGGACAGGTGATCGGCCAGGCGCTGGTCGCCGCGGTGCGCACGGTCGACAACCGGCCGCCGCATTCGCTGCACGCCTATTTCCTGCTGCCGGGCGATCCCAAGGTACCGATCGTCTATGACGTCGACCGCATCCGCGACGGCAAGAGCTTCTCGACGCGGCGCGTGATTGCGATTCAGCATGGCCGTCCGATCTTCACCATGGCGGCGTCGTTTCACCGCGAGGAAAGCGGCTTCGAGCATCAGGCGGAGATGCCGCGGGTGCCGACGCCGGAAGAACTGCCGAGCGAAGCGGAATTGCGCGACCGCGTCATGCCGATGATGCCCGACCCCGTGCGCAATTATTACGAGCGCGAACGGCCCATCGAACTGCGGCCGGTGGAATTCGAGCGCTATCTCGGCAAGCGGGTGGAGGACGGCAAATTCAATGTCTGGATTCGCGCCACCGGAAAGCTGCCCGACAATCCGGCCATCCATCAATGCGTGCTCGCCTATGCCAGCGATATGACGCTACTCGACTCCGCGCTGATCCCGCATGGCCGAACCATTTTCGAAAAGGAGATCATGGGCGCGAGCCTCGATCACGCGCTCTGGCTACACCGGCCGTTCCGCGCCGACGAATGGCTGCTCTATGCGCAGGACAGCCCGAATGCGCGGGGCGCGCTCGGCTTTTCCCGCGGGTCGATTTTCGCCCGCGACGGCCGGCTGGTGGCCTCGGTCGCCCAAGAAGGGCTGATCCGGCAGCGGCAGCCCTGAGGCTTGCCTATCGTCTGGGCGAAGCGGCGGAAAAATAAGCAAATCGCTGCGCAGAAAATAAGCATCGTGCCTTTGATCGCGGCATTTCCCCGCCTGTCGCCGCCCCGGCGAAAATTCAAAAACGTTCGGCCGAACAATCGGATAGCTGCACGCGCGGCAGCGGCACGGAGTTTGAAGAAGGCTCTTTAGCGTCGCCGGGACGCCAGGCCGGACTCGCCAGGGTCCCGGCCGACGAGGGCTTTTGACCGGCGGCCCGAAGGGAGTCGGTTATGAAGCTCGTCATTGCCATCATCAAACCATTCAAGCTCGACGAAGTCCGCGATGCGCTCACCGCCATCGGCGTGCACGGCATGACCGTCGCCGAGGTCAAAGGTTATGGCCGCCAGAAAGGCCACACCGAGATCTATCGCGGGGCCGAATACGCCATAAACCTGCTGCCGAAAACGCGGATCGAAATCGCCATCCCGGACGATCAGACCGATCGGGTGATCGAGGCCATCACCGCCGCCGCCAAAACCGGACAGATCGGCGACGGCAAAATCTTCGTCACCGACATCTCGCGCGCGGTGCGCATTCGCACCGGCGAGACCGACGACAGCGCGTTGTAAGCGATCAATCCGCTCAAGGGGGGAACGATGACCAATCAAGGATCGCGCCGAAAGCTCACGATTTCTCTGTCGCTCACCGCCGCGGCCAGTCTCGCCGCCGCGCCGGCGCTGGCGCAAGGCGCCGGCAAAATCGATGCCGCCGATACTGCCTGGATGATTTCCGCGACGGGCCTCGTGCTGATGATGAGCGTTCCCGGCTTGGCCTTGTTTTATGCCGGCATGGTGCGCAAGAAGAACGTGCTCGCCACCATGGCGCAAACGATTGCCGCGGTGATCCTCGGCTCCTTGCTCTGGCTCGCGATCGGTTACTCGCTCGCCTTCGATGGCACCGGCGCCGTGATCGGCACGCTCAATCGCGTTTTCCTCGCCGGAGTCGGCCCGACCACGACGCATCCTGCCGCGAGCACCATTCCGGAAGCGCTGTTCATGCTCTATCAGATGACCTTCGCGGTCATCACGGTGGCGCTGGTGGCCGGATCGGTCGCCGACCGCATGCGGTTTTCCGCCTTTCTCTGGTTCGTCGCCGGATGGCTGATCCTGGTCTATGTGCCGCTCGCGCATTGGGTCTGGGGCGGCGGATTTCTCGGCGCCGCCGGGCTGCTCGATTTCGCCGGCGGCACGGTGGTGCATCTCAATGCCGGCGTGGCGGGGCTGGTCGCCGCTTATGTGATGGGCGCGCGCAAAGGCTACGGCACCGATAATCTCGCACCTTACAATCTGTCGCTGGCGATCATCGGCACCGGCTTGCTGTGGGTCGGCTGGTTCGGATTCAACGGCGGCTCGGCTTTGGCCGCCAATTCGCGCGCCGTCTTCGCCATGCTCGCGACCCATCTTGCCGCCTGCGCCGGGGCGCTGGCCTGGATGTTCCTGGAATGGTGGACGCGGCGCAAACCTTCGGTGCTGGGCATCATCTCCGGCGTCGTTGCCGGGCTCGGCACGATCACGCCGGCCTCCGGCTTCGTCTTGCCATGGCACGCCGTCGTCATCGGGTTGATCGCCGGCAGCGTTTGCTTCTGGGCCTGCACGCAACTGAAGTTGCAGCTCGGCTACGACGATTCCCTCGACGTTTTCGGCGTGCATGGCATGGGCGGCATGCTCGGCACCTTGCTCACCGGCGTCTTTGTCACCGCCGGGATTTCCGGCGGCACGTCGGGACTGATCGAAGGCAATCCCATGCAGGTCGCAATCCAGGCCTATGGCGTGGTGGCGACCATCGTCTGGGCCGGATTGGTGACCTGGGGACTGCTGAAGGCGATCGACCTGTTGGTGCCGCTGCGGGTGAGCCCGCAGAATGAGGTCGAAGGCCTCGACATCAGCCAGCACGGCGAAGCGCTGCAATAGGGCCGCGGCTGCGGGATAAAGCCCGCAACCTGCATAATTTCCGAGCAAAGAAGACCGCCAGGGAGTGCCTGCTTAATCGGCAGGCACCCCTGATGCCCTTTTGAGCGCCGCCTGGGCAGCGGCATTGCCGCCACCCCTGCCCCGATTCAAAAAGCGAAGGGCTGCCAAGCGGTTAGCGCCCGCCACGGCGCTTGGCACGGCGCTTGATTAGGGAAGCCCGGCATTGCCTGTGGGTGGCTGCTCTTCCGCAGGCTGAAGCTCAGCTGAGTTGCCTGGCTGCATCAGGCAGTACGAGCCCAGGGGGGTGCATTCCATGAAAATTGTCATGGCCATCATCAAGCCGTTCAAGCTCGACGAAGTCCGCGATGCTCTCACCGGCATCGGCGTGCACGGCATGACCGTCACCGAGGTGAAGGGATACGGACGTCAGAAGGGCCACACGGAAATCTATCGCGGCGCCGAATACGCCGTGAGCTTCTTGCCGAAGCTCAAGATCGAAGTCGCCGTCGACAGCGCGCAAGCCGACAAGGTCGTCGAAACCATCATCGGCGCGGCCAAAACCGGGCAGATCGGCGACGGAAAAATATTCGTGCTCGGCCTCGATCACGTCGTGCGCATCCGCACCGGCGAAACCGATGCCGCGGCCCTCTAATCACCCGCACGGCAAACAATTCGGACAGGAGTTAAGACCATGACGTTGATAAAGCTCTCCCGTGCGGGACTTGTGGCTCTCGCCTTCGGGATTTTGCTCGGGCTGTTTCTGAGCATAGCGGCGTACGATTCCTCGTACGCGCAGACATCGCCCGCAGCGCCGGCCGCTGCCGCGCCGGCGGCGCCGGCTCCCTTGCCGGCCTGCGACGCCGCGGCCAAGCCGCCGATCCTCAGCAAGTGCAAAACCGACTCCGGCGACACCGCCTGGATGCTCACCTCGATGGCGCTGGTGCTGATGATGACCATTCCCGGCCTCGCGCTGTTCTATGGCGGCATGGTGCGCAAGAAGAACGTGCTCGCCACCGTGATGCAGAGCTTCGCCATTACCTGCCTGGTGACCGTGCTGTGGATGGTCATCGGCTATAGCTGGGCCTTCACCGACGGCGGCGCCTATCTTGGCGGCAACTCGCGCTTGTTGCTGATCGGCATGGGCACCGACGTCGTCAATCCGCTGGCGGCGACGATCCCCGAATCGGTCTACATGGCATTCCAGATGACCTTCGCCATCATCACGCCGGCGCTGATCTGCGGCGCTTTCGCCGACCGCATGAAATTCTCGGCAATGCTGTGGTTCATGGGCCTGTGGTCGCTGTTCGTCTATGCGCCGATCGCGCACTGGGTCTGGGGCGGCGGCTGGCTCGGCGGTCTCGGCGTGCTCGACTTCGCCGGCGGCACCGTGGTGCATATCAACGCCGGCGTTGCCGGCCTGATGTGCGCGCTCGTGCTGGGCAAACGCAAGGGTCTCGGCACCGAGAACATGGCGCCGCACAACCTCGTGCTCACCATGATCGGCGCATCGCTGCTGTGGGTCGGCTGGTTCGGCTTCAACGCCGGTTCCGCGGTCAGCGCCGGCGGTCAGGCGGGCATGGCCATGGCGGTCACGCAGATCGCCACCGCCACCGCGGCGCTCACCTGGATGTTCGTGGAGTGGGGGCTCAAGGGCAAGCCGTCGGTCCTCGGCATTTGCTCCGGCGCGGTTGCCGGCCTCGTCGCCATCACTCCGGCCTCGGGCTTCGTCGATCCGGTCGGCTCGCTCTTTATCGGCGGCGCCGCCGGTGTCGGCTGCTACTGGGGCGCGACCGGCCTCAAGCATATGTTCGGCTATGACGACAGCCTCGACGCCTTCGGCGTGCACGCGGTCGGCGGCATCGTCGGCGCGCTGCTCACCGGCGTCTTCGCCCGCAATGCCATCAACTCGCTGGGCTCCGGTCTGCTCGATGGCAATGCGCACCAGGTCGTCGTGCAGATCTACGGCATTCTCGGCACGCTGGTCTATGATGCGGTCGCCACGCTGATCATCCTCCTGGTGATCAATGCGGTGATCGGGCTGCGCGTCTCCGAAGAGGTGGAGCGCGACGGTCTCGACATCTCCCTGCACGGCGAGACCGTACAATAAGAGAAACGGCGCGGCAGCGCCGTACGGTCCGGGCGGCTCCCGGCGCCGCCCCGGCCGTCGAGAGGCCCCGGCTCACCCCGGGGCCTTTTGCTTTTGCGCCGTCGGCCGATGGTTAATCGGGTCTTAACCCCGGCATTTTATGCTGGCTTTTCGCCGCCGGGGGCTGTTTCTCAGTGCTCATGTCGATGATGAAACCGGACAGGTCGGTCACCCCTCCTTCGGGGGCGCCGAACGCGCGTTCGCCCTTCGCGCGGCTCAACGATCTGCTGGCGGACATCAAGCCCGGGCAGCCGCCCATCGCGCTGTCCGTCGGCGAGCCGCAGCATCCGGTTCCGGACTTCGTCGGGCCGGTGCTCGCCGCGCATATCGCCGACTTCGGACGTTACCCCGCGAACAAAGGAATCGAGCCGTTCCTGGGTGCGGTCGCGGCTTGGCTCGGCAAGCGCTTCAAGCTGCCGCGTCCGGTCGATCCGCAGAGCGAGGTGCTGGTGCTCAACGGCACGCGCGAGGGACTCTTTCTCGCCGCGATCGCCGCGAAAAACTGGGTCGGCCCGCGCAGCGGACGGCCGGCGGTGCTGATCCCGAATCCGTTCTACGCGGCCTATTCCGCCGGCGCGATGGCCGCGGACTGCGAGCCGGTCTATCTGCCGGCCACCAGGGAAACCGGCTTCCTGCCCGACCTCGACGCGCTCAGCGACGAGCTTTTGGCGCGCACCGTGGCCTTCTACATCGCCTCGCCTTCCAATCCGCAGGGCGCGGTGGCCGATGCGCGCTATCTCGGCCGCCTTAGCGCGCTGGCGCGGCGTTTCGGTTTTCTGGTTTTTGCCGACGAATGCTATTGCGAAATCTACGGCGACAAGCCCTCGGCGGGAATGCTGGAAGCCGCAGGAACCGATTTCGCTCAGGTCGTCGTCTTTCATTCGCTGTCGAAACGCTCGAGCCTCCCCGGACTGCGCGTCGGCTTTGCCGCGGGCGATCGCCGTTTTCTCTCGCGCTTTCTCGAATTGCGCAATGTCGCGGCCCCGCAGGTCCCGGTTCCTGCGCAACACGTGGCCATCGCCGCTTACAAAGACGAGGCGCATGTCGAAGCGAACCGCCGTCTTTATCGGGAGAAATTCGATCTCGCCGACCGGATCATCGGCGGGCGCTATGGCTACCGGCGTCCCGCGGGCGGATTTTTTCTCTGGCTCGACGTCTCGGCTTACGGTCCGGACGAAGAGGTTGCGGTGACACTGTGGCGCGAAGCCGGGCTGCGCGTGCTTCCCGGATATTATCTGGCGCGCGATCAAGCCGATGGCAGCAATCCCGGCGCCGGCTACATCCGCGTCGCGATGGTGCATGACAAATCCATAACGGGCGAGGCGCTGCGTCGGCTCGTCGCCGTGCTCGGGTGATGGCATGTCTGTCATAGATCGCGGCCTCGACAGTCTCGCCGTCTTTTCCGACTACTTCCATGAAGCGGTAAGGCGGCGGCTGTGCGAATTGGCGGGCCTCGCACTGATCGCGCTCGCCTTTACCGGGGCGACTGCGCTCGCCACCTGGTCGGTGCAGGATCCGAGCCTTAGCCACGCGACCAACGCGCCGGTGCACAATCTGGTCGGCGCGCCGGGCGCGGTTGCCGCCGATCTGCTAATGCAGCTTCTCGGCCTCGCCTCCGTCGTCTTGGTCTTGCTGGTGGCCGGATTTGGCTGGCGGCTTCTCACGCATAGGCCGCTTTATCGCGAACGGCGGCGATTGCTCCTGTGGCTGGTCGCCACGATTTTCGCCGCCGGCTTCGCCTCCTGTCTGCCGCGCACGGCGAATTGGCCGTTGCCGAGCGGACTTGGCGGCGTGATCGGCGACGCCATGCTGCTGCTGCCGACGCTCCTCTTCGGCGCCATCTCCGGGGTGACGCGGATTGCGCTGACCGCGGCGCTCGCCATCATCGCCCTGGCAGCTTTTGCCGTCGCCTCCGGGCTTGTCTGGCGCGATCCGGACGCAATGACGGAAGAAGACGAGGAAGAGGATTCCGAACGCTATCTGGAAGACGAGGAGCGCGCGGCGGTCTCGCTCGGCTTCCTGGTGCATGCGCTGCTCAGCCTCAAGACACGCCTGCGGCTGCTCTTCAACCCGCGGCAAGCGCCGGTTCGCACCGCGACAGCATGGGACGGCGGACGCGTCGAGCCGCGCTTCGGCGGAGAGGATTTCGATGGCGCGGACGAGGAAGAAGCCGCCGAGGAATTCGACGATGACGACGGCGAAACCCCGGCGCGACGCCCCCGCGTCAAGCGGACCGCCCGCCCGGCGCCTCGCCGCTCCGCCTCGGGCTACATGCTCCCCTCGCTGAATCTGCTCAGCGCGCCGCGTGCTTCCGAGCGCACCAACCTGAGCAGCAGCGAGATCGAGCAGAACGGCCGCATGCTGGAAAGCGTGCTGCAGGATTTCGGCGTGCGCGGCGAGATCATCAATGCGCGGCCTGGGCCGGTGGTCACGCTCTACGAGCTGGAGCCGGCGCCCGGCATCAAGTCGTCGCGCGTCATCGGGCTTGCCGACGACATCGCGCGCTCCATGAGCAAATTGTCGGCGCGCGTCGCGGTGGTGCCGGGCCGCAACGCCATCGGCATCGAGCTGCCCAATCCGACCCGCGAGAAAGTCTATCTGCGCGAGCTGCTCGCCGACGACGATTATGCCGGCACGCAGGCGAAGCTGCCGCTCTGCCTCGGCAAGACCATCGGCGGCGAATCCGTCATCGCCGACCTCGCGCGCATGCCGCACCTGCTGATCGCCGGCACCACCGGCTCCGGCAAGTCCGTCGCCATCAACACCATGATCCTCAGTCTCGTCTACCGCTTCCGGCCCGATCAATGCCGGCTGATCATGGTCGATCCGAAGATGCTCGAGCTTTCCGTCTACGACGGCATCCCGCACCTGCTGACGCCCGTCGTCACCGATCCGAAAAAGGCGGTGGTGGCGCTGAAATGGGCCGTGCGCGAGATGGAAGAGCGCTACAAGAAGATGTCGAAGCTCGGCGTGCGCAACATCGACGGCTACAATGCGCGGCTGGTGGAAGCCAAAGCGCGCGGCGAGAGGCTGACGCGCACCGTTCATACCGGTTACGACAAGGAAACCGGCGAAGCGATTTACGAGAAGGAAGAGCTTACCCTCGATCCGCTGCCCTATCTCGTGGTCATCGTCGACGAAATGGCCGACCTGATGATGGTCGCCGGCAAGGACATCGAGGGCGCGATCCAGCGCCTGGCGCAGATGGCGCGCGCGGCCGGCATCCATGTCGTGCTCGCGACGCAGCGCCCGTCAGTCGATGTGATCACCGGCACCATCAAGGCGAATTTTCCGACCCGCATCTCGTTCCAGGTCACCTCGAAGATCGACAGCCGCACCATCCTCGGCGAACAGGGCGCCGAGCAGCTCCTCGGCCAGGGCGACATGCTTTATATGGCCGGCGGCGGGCGCATCAGCCGCGTCCATGGTCCTTTCGTCTCCGACGAAGAGGTCGAGAAAGTCGTCCGTCATCTGAAGTCGCAGGGCGTGCCGCAATATCTCGAAGCGGTCACCGCCGAAGACGATCTGGCGGAGGACGGCGCGGTTTTCGATTCCACTGGCATGGGTGCGGCCGGCGACGCCAACGATCTCTATCAACAGGCGGTGCAAATCGTCACACGCGACCGCAAGGCTTCGACGAGCTATATCCAGCGCCGCCTGCAGATCGGCTATAACCGCGCCGCCTCGATCATGGAACGCATGGAGCTGGAGGGAGTCGTCGGTCAGCCCAACCACGCGGGAAAACGCGAGATCCTGGTGGACGAACCGTACTGACCGTCCTTATTTAAGCAGG
>DASREA010000090.1:0-55000 GCA_035652315.1 Xanthobacteraceae bacterium
TTCCTGGTGCGCCGGGAGGACGCCAATTTCGGCTCGCTCTACGATCTCTTCTCCACCTCGTTCCGCGAGGCCTGGGTGACGCAGAAATTCCTGCCCGCGGTGCGCGAGGGCGACAAACGCATCATCCTGGTGGACGGGGAATTCGCCGGAGCGGTCAACCGCATTCCCGCCGCCGACGACATCCGCTCCAATATGGTGCGCGGCGGCGCCGCCAAGCCGACCGAGCTCACCGCGCGCGAGCGCGAGATTTGCGCGCGCATCGGCCCGGCGCTGCGCGAGCGCGGCCTGCTCTTCGTCGGCATCGACGTGATCGGCGGCTATCTCACCGAGATCAACGTCACCTCCCCGACCGGCATCCGCGCGATCAAGAATTTCGGTGGACCGGACATAGCGGCGATGATCTGGGATCGGATCGAGGAGAAGCGGGGCAGCTAGCCGCGCGCCCGGCACCTTCGCCTGCGCGAAGCCCTTTCGGCTCCGGATTGGCATAGGCGTCAAATGCCGCACGGCCGAAACCGCCATTGCCCATGGTTCTGCATCGGCGCCAGCACCAGGCGCGCCTTGCCGACAATCTGCGTCCACAGATGCAAGGTGGCGCAAGTGTCGGACCAGTCCGAATAGGCCATGCGGGGCCATGACTTAGTACCGGAGCCCGCGGGGTGGCTCATTCTGTTCCCCAATTGTTCTTGCGTTTTACCTATGCTCGGCTAGTCTGTTGCCCAGGCAGGGGCGGCGGGCATGGTCCAGCGCGTATCCACCGTTGCGTTCGAGGGCATAGAGGCCCGGGCGGTCGACGTCCAGGTGCAGGTCGCGCCGGGACTGCCGGCCTTCAACGTGGTCGGCTTGCCGGACAAGGCCGTTTCCGAAGCGCGCGAGCGGGTGCGCGCGGCGCTGGTCGCCTCCGGCCTGGCGCTGCCCTCGCGCCGCATCACCATCAATCTCGCCCCCGCCGACCTGCCCAAGGAAGGCAGCCATTACGATCTGCCCATCGCGCTCGGGCTGATGGCGGCGATCGGCGCCATTCCGCATGACGCGCTCTCGGGCTTCACCGTGCTGGGCGAGCTTGGGCTTGACGGCTCCATCGCGCCGGTGGCCGGCGTGCTGCCGGCGGCGATTGCCGCCAACGAGCGCGGCGAAGGATTGATCTGCCCCTTCGCCTGCGGTCCGGAAGCCGCCTGGGCCAGCCCGGATATCGGGATCGTCGCCGCCGCGTCGTTGATCCAGCTCGCCAATCATTTCAAGGGCACGCAGGTGCTCAACCGGCCGCAGCCGAAAATCCGCGAGGTGGACGACGTGCCGCTCGACCTCGCCGACATCAAGGGTCAGGAAAGCGCCAAGCGCACGCTCGAAGTCGCCGCCGCCGGCGGCCATAACCTTTTGATGGTCGGCCCGCCCGGCGCCGGAAAGTCGATGCTGGCGGCGCGGCTGCCCTCGATCCTGCCGCCGCTGACGCCCGCAGAATTGCTTGAAGTGTCGATGGTGTCTTCCGTGGCGGGCGAGATCGCCGAAGGCGCGCTGACCAACCGCCGCCCGTTCCGCGCCCCGCATCATTCCGCGAGCATGGCCGCGCTGGTCGGGGGCGGCTTGCGTGCGCGGCCTGGCGAGATTTCGCTGGCCCATCACGGCGTCCTGTTCCTCGACGAATTGCCGGAATTCCAGCCGCAGGTGCTCGATTCGCTGCGCCAGCCACTCGAAACCGGTGAAGTGGCGATCTCGCGCGCCAATCACCGACTGACCTATCCGGCGCGTTTCATGCTGGTGGCGGCGATGAATCCTTGCCGCTGCGGCCGCGCCAACGACCCCGGTTTCGCCTGCCGGCGCGGACCCAATATCCGCTGCGCCGCCGACTATCAGGCGCGGCTCTCAGGACCGCTGCTCGACCGTATCGACTTGCATATCGAGGTGCCCGCGGTCACCGCCGCCGACCTGATCCTGCCGCCGCCCGCCGAAGGCAGCCGCGAAGTCGCCGCCCGCGTGGCGCGCGCCCGTGCGATGCAGGCGCAACGCTACGCCGCGCTCGGGCTACCCGGCGTGCGCACCAATGCGGAAGCGAACGGCCCCGTGCTGGAGGATGTGGCGAAGCCCGACGCCGCTGGGCTCACGCTGCTGCGCGATGCCGCCGACGCCATGCGGCTTTCCGCACGCGGCTACCATCGGGTGCTGCGCGTGGCGCGTACGCTCGCCGATCTCGACGGCGCCGAGAAAGTCGGCCGCCTGCATCTGGCGGAAGCCTTGTCCTATCGCGCCATGGCCGACGAGATCCGCCGCGCCGCCTAACAAACGTCTTCCGCAAGGCAAATGCCGGCGCCCGACATGGCGGCTCGTCGTGCTTTGATTATTGTTGCCAGGCTCGCCTCGCAGGCGCGAGTCTCTTCAAGACATCTGGAAGGCTGCTCGTCGTGAGGCCGCGTCTCGGGCGTGCCACTGCTCGGTCTCGCGCGGGTTGACTAGGCAATAGCGGGGCGGCGCGCCAAAGGTCTGAGCGATATCCGGCAAAACCATCCAGCGGTTGAAAATGAACTGGCGGCTTCCCCGTAGCCGTGGCGGTTGTCCCCCGCTCCAGCGCTGATAAAATCGCGTCAGCAGCGGGGGTTTCATGTCCGACTCTTATCAACAGTTGGCGTATCTGGAGGCCTATACTGCGGATACCGATTCCCGCGTCGCTGAGGATCCGCATGAAGCCGTCGGCGGCCAGTGGGAGGAAATCGGCCAGCTGCAGTTCGATTTCCTGATACGGCAAGGTCTGTTGCCGGCTCATTCTTTTTTCGACCTTGGATGCGGCACCCTGCGCGGCGGCCGCCATTTTATTCGTTATCTAAATCCTGGACGCTATACCGGAATCGATTTGTCCGCCGCAGCGATCGAATATGCCAATGCGCTGATCAAGAGCGAAGGGCTTGAAAGCAAAAGCCCGGCAATTCTGGTCAGCACGGAAAAGAATCTGAAATTCGAACGGTTTGCCGGGCAGAAATTTGATTATCTGCTCGCTCAATCGGTATTTACCCACCTGATGCCCGAACATATTGCCGAGTGCTTTGCGCATATTGGCAACATCATGCACGCGAACTCTTGCTTTTACTTCACCTTCCTCGAAAGCGAGACAGCGCTGCGCTACGGTAACAAGACATTTTCATATCCGTTTCGGATTTTTTCGGAAGCCGGCGCCAGCCATGGCCTGCACGTCGAGCGGTGCGCGGATTATGTTCATCCCCGCGGCCAACGGATGCTCCTGGCCAAGCCGTGGAAGACTGCGCGGTTCAAAGGGGTCTCAGGGAGCGCATCTTGGATGCCGGTCTTGTCGTATAATTACGTCACGTCAGCCGGCTCGTCCTCCGACGGACCTTGATACCAACGCGCTTCCATCCGGCTCTGGGCGCCTTCCTTCGCCAGCGTCTCGGCGAATTCCCGGCGCAAATACGGATCCTCTTCGTGATAGGGGATGGCGCTGCCGCCTTTTTTTAGATCGATGGCGCCGTAATCCATCAATGGCTCGCCGGGGACGCCGGGCTTGCGCGCGCGCTGGTTGTTCGGCCCATGCCAGGCGGTAACGCGCAGCGGATCCTTGCTGATGCCGAAATGCTGGTGGAACCAGTCGCCGCTCATCGGCGCGGCGGAGACCATGCCGCCCGGCTCGTAATCCTGCCGCATCACCTTGTCGGCTTTGCCCGCTTCCCACGGGCGCGCTCCAAGCGATTCCGGCCAAGTATAAGTGTAGCCCTTGCCCTTCAGACAGATCAGCACCGCCGCGGAGGCATGCTTATGCGCCTTGGAGTAGCGGCCGGTCTCATGCTCGCCGATCCAGGTGTAGAAGCGGTTGTTCGCCATCTGCGGCTCCATGCGCCGGTAGCCAGGCGAGCGCCGGTTGTCGAGCGGCAGTTCGGCGTTGATGGCGTCGGGAATGAGATTGGTCTTGCGCATCGCCAGGCCGCGGATCGGATCCGGCTCGATGTCGTCGCGCGGCTTGAAGAAGTCGTCCGCGTTGGAGAAGCGGTCGGTGAAGTGATACGGGCAGTTGAAGATGAAATCCATGTTGTCGAGCAGATTCATCACATTGGGCGCCGAGGTGCCGCAAAGCATGAGCGCCGGCGCGCTCGAGGCATTGATGAAGCGGTGCGAGGCGTTGAGCGGGATGGTGAACATCGAACCCTTCGCCCATTCGAAGACATGGCGCTTGGCCTGACCGTCTTGCCACACTTCCGTGGAGCCGCGCCCTTCGAGGATGAGCACGACCTTTTCGTACATGTGCTTTTCCGCATTGAGTGCGCCTGCGGCGGGAATCTCGACCGCATGCATGCCCCAAAGACCTTCGGTGCCGTAGAGCTGGATGAAGGTCCCGTTGCCGCCGAGCCGTTTCCAGGGCTTCAGCGGCAGGTCGCGCACGCGCCGCACGCCGATGCCGCGATAGCAGGGAACGCCCTCTTCCTCCATGAAGCGGTCATAGGGCATCTTCGGGCGGCCGAATTTGCCGAAGCCGGCGTTCTCGCCCGCCTTCGGTTCGTGCCAATGCGGCTGCGTGGTCGTGTCGTGCATGCGTTCCTCGAGAATACAAGCCCCTCCGCCTGAGCGGCGAAGGGGTGAGCCGTTCGCCAAGATAATAGCTATTTCGCGTCGCCCGCGATGAGCTTTCCGACCTTCTGCAACTGATCGGGCGGCAGCTTGGCGATGGCCTGAATCCGCTCGACGACGTCGTTGCCGTCGATCGGGCTAACGTCGATGCTCAGCTTTTCAGCCTGTTTCAAGTACTCGGGATCCTTGTGCGTCTCCATGAAGGCCTTCTGCAAGGCCGCGGCGCGATCGGCCGGCACGCCGGGAGGCGCGGCAAACGGCCGCGACATGGCGTAAGGCAACTCAAGCACCTCGATGATGCCCTTGTCGCTGGCAGACTTCGCCAGTTCACGCACCGTCGGCACATTCGGAAAATCCGGGAAGCGCGTCTTGCGCCCCATCACGACGAGGATGTGCATCGGGCCGTCCGGCTTGAGCCAGTCGGGCTTGTTCGCGCGCACACTGGAAATGCCGGTTGTGCGCCCGTCGATCTCGCCGCGCTCCATCGCGAGATAAAGCGCGCCGCTGTCGGTATAGCCGGGGATCTGCTTGAGGTTGAAGCCAAGCATGTCTTTCATGACGATCGGCCAGGCATCGCTCGAGGTGCCTTCGCCGGTAGAGCCGAGGATGAGCGGCGGACCTCCCGGCTTGCGCAGGTCTTCGATCGTCTTCGCCTTGGCATCCTTGCGCGCGATGAGCACGTAGGCGTCGTTTTCGCCACTCGAGGAGGAGCCGATCCAGGTGAATTTCGCTGGATCGAACTGGACGTTCTGGTCGGTCTTCAAGAGGCCGATCAGCGGAATGTTCCGCGCGAAGATGCCGAATGCGGTGCCGTCCTTGGGCGCCACGCCGTAGATGTAGTTGGCGCCCTTCACGCTGCCGGCCCCCGGCATGTTGTTGATGACGATTTTCGGATGGCCCGGGATGTATTTCGTCATGTACTGGGCCAAGACGCGGCCATAGGTGTCGTAGCCGCCGCCCGGTCCGTAACTGACGATCATTGTGATCGTCTTGTTCTTGTAGAAATCAGCCACCGCGTCCTGCGCTTGCGCTTGCGGCGCAAACAACAGGGTGGCGGCGAGCGCGACGCAGCCCCACAACATGCCTTTTCGCATAATTGCAATCTCCTCCCTAAATTTCGGCTGATACGGGCCGCCGCTTGCGCCGCCAACCCGTCCGCCCGGAGTCATTTTCGACCAGCCCCGCGGGCGTGGCAAGTAATGGGCCGCCCGGCTCGGGCACCGGCTAATCGATCGGCGGCGCCGGTATTTTGCCGTGCATGCCGATGGCGGAAAGAAACTCGTTGCGGGTCTGCGGCTGGTCGCGAAAAGCCCCGAGCATCCGGCTCGTCACCATGGTCACGTTGGTCTTGTGCACGCCGCGCGTGGTCATGCACTGATGCGACGCCTCCACCACGACCGCGACCCCGTGCGGCTGCAACACGGCATCGAGACAGCCGGCAATCTCCGCCGTCATCTTCTCCTGGGTCTGCAGCCGCCGGGCGTAAACGTCGACGAGCCGCGCCAGCTTTGAAATGCCGACGACGCGATTGCGCGGCAGATAACCGATATGCGCGCGGCCCAGCACCGGCGCCATATGGTGCTCGCAATGCGATTCAAATCGGATGTCCCGCAGCAGCACGATCTCGTCATAACCGCCGACTTCCTCGAAGGTGCGCTGCAGATAATCGCGCGGATTTTGTCCGTAGCCGGCGAACCATTCCCGGTAGGCGCTGGCGACGCGCGCGGGCGTCGCCAGCAGACCCTCGCGACCGGGATCGTCGCCCGCCCAGCGGATTAGCGTGCGCACCGCGGCTTCCACCTCGCTGCGCGAAGGGCGCGCGACCGGCGCCTTGGTCTCTTTTGTGGTTGCGGATCGCGATTTTGCGGCGGGCTTGGCCATTGATGTCTCCGGATCGGTCGGGGCGCCGGACGGAGGGCGCAGGTTCCTTTAGCAGCCGGCCTTTGCCGGTGCCTAGCCCGGCGAACTGCCGGGGGAGGCACCTGACCGAGGTCGCGCTGGAATTGGTAAATACCCGAATTACCAGCATTTTCGCCGCGCCGCCGCCAGCCAAGGGGCCATGAAGGGATTCGCAAGACTCCTTGTTCACATTCATGGGCAGCGCGGCCGGGGCCGGCGCGCGGGAGTGGCCTTGTTGTTTGTCGATCCTTATTTTGCCGCGGCCGCCGGTGCCGCTTTCCTCCTGGCGTTCGGCGCCGCCGCGCTCGTGGGGCGCCATCGCGCGCTGCGCCGCGAGATTCGCCGCCTCGAGCAACGCGTCGAAGACCTCGCCGATCTCAATTGGGAGCTGAAGGAAGCCGAGGAGCGCACCCATAGTTTTCTCGAGGCGCAGGGCGACCTTATCGTGCGCCGCGCCGCCGATGGCCTGATCACCTATGTCAATGAGGCCTTCTGCAAGCTCGCCGGCCGCGGTCACGACGCTCTTCTCGGCACGTCCTTCAGTCTCCCCGTCATCGAGCAAGGCGAGAGCGCGCTGTGTTCCGACGGAACGCGCATCCACGATCAGAAAATCGCCGACGCCGAGGGACGGCAGCGGTGGATTGCGTGGCGCGAGGTTTCGGTGAAAGTCGACAGCGCCGGGGTGGCCGAGACGCAAAGCGTGGGCCGCGATGTCACCGACCGCACCGAAGCCGAGCGGGCGCTGGCCGAGGCGCGCGACCAGGCGCAGACGGCGAATCTCGCCAAATCCCGCTTCCTTGCCATGGTGTCCCACGAAATCCGCACGCCGCTGAACGGCATTCTCGGCATGACCGATCTTCTGTTGGAGACCGCGCTCACTCCCGAACAGACCACTTACGCCAAGGCGGTGAAGACATCCGGCGGCACCTTGCTGTCGCTGATCGAGGAAATCCTCGACTTCTCCAAGATCGAAGCCGGGCGCCTTGATCTCGATGCGCGGCCCTTTTCGCTGGGCACGCTGATCGAGGAAGTGGTCGAATTGCTGGCGCCGCGCGCGCAGGCGAAATCGCTTGAGATCGCCGCCTTCGTGGACGACCGCCTGCCCGCCAGCGTCGTCGGCGACGCGACGCGCCTGCGTCAGGTGCTGCTCAATCTCGCCGGCAATGCGATCAAATTCACCGAGCAAGGCGGAATCGCCGTCTTCGCCGAACCGGGCGCCTGGCCGGACGAGGTAAGCATTCGCGTGCGCGACACCGGCATCGGCATTGCCGCAGAGGCGCAACAGCGCATCTTCCGCGAATTCGAGCAGGGCGACGGCGGGCCCGCGCGCAAATTCGGCGGTACCGGCCTCGGCCTGGCAATATCGCAACGCATCGTCGAGCGCATGGGCGGCCGCATTGCCGTCGAGAGCCAGCCGGGACAAGGCGCGACCTTTTCATTCACCATTCCGCTGCCGCGCGCCGAAGACGGCATGCCGGCTTTGGTCGCGCCGGATCTGAGCAAGAGCGCGGTGCTGATCGTGGCGCCAGGCGCCATCGAAGCATTCCTGGTCGCGCGCCGTCTCGGCGCATGGGGCGCCAAGACCTGCGTGGTCGCCGATGAACGCGTCGCGGCCGCTTTGTTGCCCGAGCGCGAATGGGACGTGCTGTTGATCGATCACGGCATGGGCCCTTCGGCGCTTGCGGCGATCCTTTCCGCCGCCCGCCACGAGATCGAGCGGCGCATTGTCTTGCTGGCGCCGTCCGATCGGCATGAATTGCCCGCGCTGGAGAAGATGGGCGTCACCGGATATTTGGTGAAGCCGATTCGCGCGGCTTCGCTGGCGACGCGTATCGCCGCCGCCTTTGACGGCGGCGCGGTTCCCTCGCCCGCGCTGGAAGGGGAAAGCGCCGAGTCGCGCCTGATATCCGCCGGCAGGAACGGCCTTTCCATCCTGGTCGCCGAAGACAACGAGATTAACGCGCTCCTGGCGCGGGTGCTGCTCACGAAATTGGGTCATAGCCCGGTTCTCGCCGGCACCGGCACGACGGCAGTGGAATCGTGGCTGGCCGCGCATACCGCCGGCCAGCCCTACGATCTCGTCCTCATGGATGTGCACATGCCGGACGTCGACGGCCGCGAGGCGACGCGCCGCATCCGCGCCATCGAGGCCGAGCGCGGCTATCCGCGCACCCGCATTATTGCCCTCACCGCCGACGCGATGGCGGAAGACCGCGACGGATGCCTGGCCGCGGGCATGGACGCCTTTCTCACGAAGCCGCTCGATCGCGAACGCCTCGCCGAAGCGCTCGCCGGTTCCGCCGCCAAAGCGGCGTGAACGCGTTGGCGCCGCAAAACGTCCCTGTCATAAATTGGTTGCGACGCCATGCTTAGAGAGTTGGGCGAATCGCCGCTGATTCAAACGCTTGGGGCGAGCGGACATGCGCGACACGACCGTCGGCCGAGGCGCCGAGATTTCGCGCCGGCTAATTCCTTCACGGGCCGCGAATGGCTCGGCCTTGCTGCCGGCGCTGCGCGCTTTCAGCGGCTTCGTGGTCGGCGACGTGCGCAAGCAGGCGGCGCCGCAGCCGCTCGGACGGCTCGGATCCCTGGAGGTTCGCCTGGCGCGCACCGCCGCAGAGGTCCGCCGCGCTCAGCGCCTGCGTTATCAGGTTTTCTATAAGGAAGGCGGCGCCATTGCCGAGACCGGACAAATTCTCGCCCAGCGCGATCTCGACCTTTTCGATGGCGACTGCGATCATCTGCTGGTCATCGACCGCACGCGCGCGGCCGACCTGCAGCCTTTTGCCCCGGCCATCGTCGGCACCTACCGGCTGCTGCGCCAGGATGTGGCGGAACGTCATCGCGGTTTCTACAGTTCCAGCGAGTTCGATATCGGCTCGCTTCTCGTGCGTCATCGCGGCCTGCGTTTTCTCGAGCTTGGCCGCTCCTGCGTGCTCGCCCCTTATCGCAACAAGCGAACCATGGAGCTGCTGTGGCGGGGGATATGGGCCTATGTGCGCCATCACCGCCTGGACGTGATGCTCGGCTGCGCTAGTTTTGACGGCACCGATCCGGAGCGGCTGGCTTTGCCGCTTTCCTATCTCCACCACTTCGCGGCGGCCCCGGAAGCCTGGCGCGCGGGAGCGCGGCCGGAGCGCCGCGTCGACATGAACCGGATGGCCAAGGCCGCAATCGATCCCAAGGCGGCGCTGCGCGCGCTGCCGCCGCTGATCAAAGGCTACCTGCGGCTTGGGGCTTATGTCGGCGACGGAGCGGTGGTTGATCACCAATTCGGCACGACCGACGTCCTGATCATTTTGCCGGTTGCGGCGCTGGCGAGGCGCTACGTGGAATATTTCACGCCGGCGGTCGAAGCCAACGCCGCTTAGGTCACAGCCGCCGCAACGCCACTTCTTCGACCCTGTGGCTTGCGACTTTGCGCAGGATGAGGTCGGCGCGCGGCCGCGTCGGCAGAATATTGTCGTGCAGATTGACGAGATTGATGCGGGTCCAGATCGAGGTAGCAATCTTCACCGCTTCGTCATCGGAAATTTGCGAGTAGCGGTGGAAATAGGATTTCGGATCGGCGAAGGACGTGCCGCGCAGCGCGAGAAAGCGCTCGACGTACCAGCTTTGCAGCACATCCTCGTCGGCGTCGAGATAAACGGAGAAATCGAAGAAATCCGAGACGAAGGGAATCGCCTTGCCGCCCCTCGGCGGCCGCCCGGTCTGCAGCACATTGAGACCTTCGACGATCAGGATGTCCGGCCGGTCCACCTCGTGCCATTCGTTGGGCAGCACGTCGTAGATCAGATGTGAATAGATCGGTGCGCGGGCCGGGCGGCGCCCCGCCTTCACGTCGGTCAGAAAACGCAGCAGCGCCGGCAGGTCGTAGCTTTCCGGAAAGCCCTTGCGCTCCATCAGCCCGTCGCGTTCGAGCACGGCGTTCGGAAGAAGAAAGCCGTCGGTGGTGACGAGATCCACCTTCGGCATATTCGGCCAGCGCGCGAGCAACGCCTGCAACACGCGCGCGGTCGTCGATTTACCGACCGCCACCGAACCGGCAATGCCGATGATGTAGGGCATCTTGCTGTCCTCGGTGCCGAGGAAAGCCTGCTGCACGTGAAACAGGGCCTGCGTCGCTGAAACATAGAGCGACAAAAGCCGTGACAGCGGCAGATAAATCTCCTCCACCTCGGCCATGTCGAGACGGTCGTGCATCGAGCGAAGCCGCGCCACCTCGTCGGCCTTGAGCGTCATCGGCGTATCCTGCCGCAACGCCGCCCATTCCTTGCGCGAGAAGACTCGATGAGGCGAGATCTGATTTTCCGCGCGCATTTCCATTTAAGCCGCCCGGACTATTGCCGCTTGCGCGACGCCTTTTCCTCGAGCCCGCTGCTACCGCGCCGCTTGGCGAGCGCCGCTTCCACTTCCGAAAGCTTGATCTTGCGCGCGTGCAGCAGGACCAGCAGGTGATAGAGCAGGTCGCCGGTTTCGGCGATCAGCCGCTGCCGGCTTTCCGCGGTCGCCGCGATGACCGCTTCCATCGCCTCCTCGCCCAGCTTCTTCGCGCATTGCGTGACGCCTTTGTCGAGAAGCTTGCGCGTGTAGGACAGATCGGCGCGCGCCTTGGCGCGCCGGCGGATGCGCTTTTCCAATTCTTTCAGCGTGAACTTGGCCATGGGCGCTCTTAGCACCTCTGAACCGCAGCGAAAACTCGATTTTCGCCCCGCGCTCGCGCCTTAAGGATCGAGCCGCATGGGCAGGCCGGCCCGGGCCATGTAATCCTTGGCCTCGCGCACCGAATGCTCGCCAAAGTGAAAGATGGAAGCCGCGAGCACCGCGCTGGCATGGCCGTCGCGGATGCCTTCGACCAGGTGATCCAGGCTGCCGACGCCGCCGGAGGCGATAACCGGCACGGTCACCGCATCGGCGACGGCGCGGGTCAGCGCAATATCGAATCCTTGGCGCGTGCCGTCGCGGTCCATCGAGGTGAGCAGGATTTCGCCGGCGCCGAGCGCCACGACCTCTTTGGCATAGTCCACCGCATCGATCCCGGTCGGCTGGCGGCCGCCGTGGGTGAAGATTTCCCAGCGTGCCGGCCCGTCCGGTTTGGACACCTGCTTGGCGTCGATGGCGACCACGATGCATTGATCGCCAAATTTCTCCGCCGCTTCGCGCACGAAGGCGCGGCGCGCCACCGCCGCGGTATTGATCGACACCTTGTCGGCGCCCGACGACAGCAAGGCGCGGATGTCGTCGATGCTGCGCACGCCGCCGCCGACGGTGAGCGGCATGAAACAGGCTTCCGCGGTGCGCTGCACGACATCGAGAATGATGCCGCGGTTCTCGTGGCTGGCGGTGATGTCAAGGAAGCACAATTCGTCGGCGCCGGCGGCGTCATAGGCGATCGCCGCTTCCACCGGGTCGCCGGCGTCGCGCAGGTTGACGAAATTGACGCCCTTGACCACGCGGCCGTCTTTGACGTCGAGACAGGGAATGACGCGGCATTTGAACATCGCTTATGCCCGCACCTTGGCCGCGCGGATGAGCGCCAGCGCCGCCGCCGCATCCAGCCGCCCGTCGTAGAGCGCGCGGCCGGCGATGGCGCCTTCGAGTTTCTTGGCGCGCGGATCGAGCAGCGCTTTGACGTCGTCGAGCGAAGCAAGCCCGCCGGAGGCGATCACCGGAATCGATATCGCCTCCGCGAGCGCGATGGTGGCGTCGAGATTGAGACCCTGCAACATGCCGTCGCGGGCAATGTCCGTATAGACGACGGCGGCGACGCCGGCGTCCTCGAAGCGCCGCGCGATGTCGAGCGCCGGAATTTCCGCGCTTTGCGCCCAGCCCTCGACCGCCACTGTGCCATCGCGCGCGTCCAGTCCCACGGCCACGCGGCCGGGATAATCGCGCGCGGCCTGCTTGACGAAGGGCGGATCGCGCACCGCGGCAGTGCCGATGATGACGCGGGTGACGCCCTTTTCGAGCCAGGCTTCGACTGTCGCGGTGTCGCGTATGCCGCCGCCAAGCTGGACCGGAATGCCGACCGTTTCGAGGACGCGCTCGACGGCGCGCGCATTCATCGGCTTGCCGGCGAAAGCGCCGTCGAGATCGACAAGGTGCAGATATTCAAAGCCCTGTTGCTCGAACAGGCGCGCCTGCTCGGCGGGATCGCGGTTGAAGATCGTGGCGCGCGCCATGTCGCCCTGCTGCAGGCGGACGCAGGCGCCGTCCTTCAGATCGATGGCGGGAAAGAGGATCACGGCTTCCACTTCAGAAAATTGGCGATCAAAGCCAGGCCGAGACGCTGGCTTTTCTCGGGATGGAATTGCGTGCCCACCATATTCTCGCGGCCGACCGCGGCGGCGATGGGGCCGCCATATTCGGTTTCCGCCAGCAGGTCGCCGCGGTTCGCCGCCTTCAGCCCATAGGAATGCACGAAATAGGCGTGCAGGCCCTGCGGGCCGAGAGCAATGCCGTCGAACAAAGGGTGCGGCTTGAGAGCGTTAAGCGTGTTCCAGCCCATGTGCGGAATCTTCAGACTCGAATCCGATGGCGCGATCTTATCCACCTCGCCGGCGATCCAGCCGAGGCCCGGCGTGACTTCGTATTCGCGGCCGCGCTCCGCCATCAACTGCATGCCGACGCAGATGCCAAAGAACGGCCGCGCCCGGCCGCGCACGCTTTCGTTGAGCGCGTCGACCATGCCGGGGATGGCGTCGAGGCCGCGCCGGCAATCGGCGAAGGCGCCGACGCCGGGCAGCACCACGCGCTCCGCGCGGCGCACGTCGTCCGGATTCGCGGTGACCACAATGGGCTGCCGGAGCGCGGCTTCGCGCGCGGCGCGTTCGAAAGCCTTGGCCGCGGAATGCAGATTGCCCGAGCCATAGTCGACGATGGCGACGCTCACCGCGGCGCTCCAGGCTGCGGGAAGAGGCCGATGATGGCACCATCGTCCGCTTTCGGCATCGGCGCTTCGCCTGCTCGCGGCGCCGCCGGCGAAGCCGGCTGCTCGTGCCAGGCGGCGAAAAATCGCCGCTCAGCCGCTTCGAGATCGTCGCCGACGACGATCCCGGCATCGTTCCAGCCGCGCCGTGCCAGCGTCCAGCGCCGCAAAGTTCCCGCCTCGAACCCGATCAGAAGCGCCAGCAGAAAGCTGACGACCGCCCGCGCGGCCTCGGGAAGCCGGAGCGCCCACATCCCGGTTTCCAGCGCCGTGACGGCGGCGACATAGATAAGCGTGACCAGCCAGAGCCGGCGCCACAACATCCAGAAGGGGCCAAACAGAAAGGCCCAAAAATAGAATCCGTCGCGCACGAAGGCGAAGCGCTCCGGGGCCGCCGCGACTTCGTCCTTGCGCGGCGGCGGCTGATGCACGGTGTAAACGGGCATGGTGGACCTCTGTCCTCGTTCAAGAACGCCGTCCTTCGAGGCTCGGGCTGCCCCCGGCAACTCAGGATAGCGTCGCGATTCTCATATAAGCCGTCATCCTGAGTTGCCGAGCGGAGCGGGCCCTCGAAGGACGGTGCGTCAGCCGCCGAGCGTGCCTTTGGTCGAGGGGACCTCGCCGGCGGCGCGCGGATCGATCGTCGTCGCCGCCCGCAAGGCCCGCGCCAGACCCTTGAAGCAGGACTCGGCGATGTGATGATCGTTGGTGCCGTAAAGCGTCTCCACGTGCAGCGTGATACCGGCATTCATGGCGAAGGCTTGAAACCACTCCTGCACCAATTCCGTATCGAAGGCGCCGACCTTGTCGCGCACGAATTCGGCCTTGAAGACCAGGAACGGCCGCCCCGAAATATCGAGCGCGACGCGGGTCAGCGCTTCGTCCATGGGCACGTGCACGTCGGCATAGCGCGTGATGCCGCGCATGTCGCCGAGCGCCTGTTTCACCGCCTGGCCGAGCGCAATGCCGACGTCTTCAGTGGTGTGATGGTGGTCGATATGCAGATCGCCTTTGGCTTTCACCGTGATGTCGATGCGGGAATGCCGCGCCAGCAGGTCGAGCATGTGGTCGAGAAAGCCGATGCCGGTGGCGATCGCAGCCGTGCCGCTGCCGTCGAGATCCACCGCGACCTCGACGTCGGTCTCCTTGGTCTTGCGTTTGATCGAGCCCTTGCGCATGGCGCGCCTTGTATCAGGCGCCGCGCCGCTTCGCTACTGCGCGCCTCCCGCCGCGTGTCTGCGCGCAGCCCCTCGGCTCGCCTGTTTAGCGTGTGCCCGCTTGATCGGGGGTCGGGGACCAGCGATCGAGCAGACTGAAGGCGACGCCCAGGGCGGCCCCGTAAATAAGATGCAGGAACAGCATCAGGAGCGGCGTTTGGATCCCCAGGGTGAGGCCGAACAAGCCGGCGCCCACGGCCGGCATGAACAGCACCATCATCGCCAGCCAAGCCAAGACCCCGAAACCGATGCCTTTCAGCCAGATCGGCGCTCTTGGGGTCACCGCCTCAAAGCCGGCGAAAATCGCGCCCCACAGCACCGCGCCGACGAGGAAATGGTCGGCCCAGGCGCCGAGCCGCCGGATGGAGCCGAAGCGGTCGATCAAGGTCACAATATCCGCGTCTTCCTGTCCCAAAGCCGTCAGCAGCAGCATGACGGCGGAAAGAATCGATGTCGCGATGAACCCCGCGATCAGCCCCTTGGTACTATAGGCCATGGCTTCCGCTCCCCTCGATGCCTTCCCGCAGACTAGAGCGTGGCATTTAGGAAAGACAGGCGGAATTGCGTCCGGTTGTCCCAGGCCCTACATCAAGGGCCAAGCGAGGTCCCTCTCCCGATGACTTCCGAGCAGCCGGCCTGGCACGGCACGACCATATTGACCGTCCGCAAAGCCGGCTTGGTCGCCATCGGCGGCGACGGGCAGGTCTCCATCGGCCAGACCATCGTCAAGGCCAATGCCAAGAAAGTGCGCCGCCTCGGCAAGGGCGACGTGATCGGCGGCTTCGCCGGCGCCACCGCCGACGCTTTCACCCTGTTCGAACGGCTGGAAGGCAAGCTCGAGCAATATCCCGGGCAACTGCTGCGCGCCTCTGTGGAGCTGGCCAAGGATTGGCGGACCGACCGCTACCTGCGCCGACTCGAAGCCATGATGATCGTCGCGGATCCGAACGTGTCGCTGGTGCTCACCGGCACCGGCGACGTGCTGGAGCCGGAAGCGGGCACCGCCGGCATCGGCTCGGGCGGCAACTACGCGCTGGCCGCGGCGCGAGCGCTGGCCGACGGGCCGCTCGACGCCGAAGCCATCGTGCGCCGCGCCCTCGATATCGCCGCCGACATCTGCGTCTACACCAATCGTAACGTGACGGTCGAGACGCTGAAGACATCGTCATGACCGACTTTTCCCCCCGCGAGATCGTTTCCGAGCTGGACCGTTTCATCGTCGGCCAAAGCGACGGCAAGCGTGCCGTCGCCATCGCGCTGCGCAACCGCTGGCGGCGGCTGCAGCTGGACGAGCGGCTGCGCGAGGAAGTGCTGCCAAAGAACATCCTGATGATCGGCCCGACCGGCGTGGGCAAGACCGAAATCTCGCGGCGGCTTGCCAAGCTCGCCGGCGCTCCTTTCCTCAAGGTGGAGGCGACGAAATTCACCGAGGTCGGCTATGTCGGCCGCGACGTGGAGCAGATCGTCCGCGATCTCGTCGAAATCTCCATCGGACTCACGCGCGAACGCAAGCGCAAGGACGTGCTGGCGCGCGCCGAGCTCGCGGCCGAAGACCGCATCGTCGATGCGCTGGTCGGAACCAATGCGAGCGCCACCACCAAGGATTCTTTCCGCCGCCGGCTGCGCGCCGGCGAATTGGACGACAAGGAAATCGAGATCCAGGTTCAGTCTTCGGCGAATATGCCGATGTTCGAGATCCCCGGCATGCCGGGCGCGCAGATGGGCGCCGTTTCCCTGGGCGATCTGTTCGGGAAGATGGGCGGGCGCACCAAGGCCCGCCGCGTCACGGTGCAGGAATCGCGGGAAATCCTGATCAACGAGGAATCCGACAAGCTCTTGGACAGCGAGCAGCTCGTTCAGGAGGCGATTCACGCCGTCGAACAGAACGGCATCGTCTTTCTCGACGAGATCGACAAGATCGCCGGCCGCGAAGGACGCATGGGCGCCGACGTCTCGCGCGAGGGCGTGCAGCGCGATCTGCTGCCGCTGATCGAAGGCACCACCGTGGCCACCAAACACGGGCCGGTGAAGACCGACCACATCCTGTTCATCGCCTCGGGCGCCTTTCATTTGTCGAAGCCGTCCGATCTCTTGCCGGAGCTGCAAGGACGGCTGCCGATCCGTGTCGAGTTGAAGCCGCTGACCCGCGACGATTTCCGGCGCATCCTGACCGAGCCGGAAGCTTCCCTGATCAAGCAATACCTGGCGCTCATGGCGACCGAAGGCGTCACCCTTGAATTCACGCCGGATGCGATCGACGCCATTGCCGACATCGCCGTTGCGGTGAATTCCAGCGTCGAGAATATCGGCGCCCGCCGCCTGCAGACGGTGATGGAGCGCGTGCTCGATGAAATTTCCTTCGCCGCCCCGGACCGCTCCGGCGAAACGGTGAAAATCGACGCGGGCTACGTGCATCAGCACATCGGCGATCTCGCCAAGAACGCCGACCTCAGCCGGTTTATTCTCTAGCTTATTGCGCTTTCCAAACGAACATGCGGGTGACCATGTAGTTCCAGGCCACTCCGACCACCGCGCCGCTCAGCCCGGCGAGCACCCAGCGCACGTGCTCGCCGTAGATCCAGCTGGCGATGCCGATGTTCGACATGGCGCCGATGCTGCAGATCAATGTGAACTCGGCCCAGCCGCGGAGAAAGGCCAAGCCGCGCAGCCGCCGGTCCCGGTAGGTGATCGCATTATTGAGCACATAATTGCTGGAGATCGCCGCCATGGTCGCGGCGAGCTGCGCATCGACGAAAGATAGCGACGACCATTCGAGCACGACGATCAGCGCCGCCATGTGGATGCCGATGCCGGAAAGGCCGATCACGCCGAAGGAAAGAAAGCGGATGGAGACGAAATCGTCGGTGGCCTTGGCCAGCAGCAGCGCCAGATAGTCGAGCGCCACTTGGCTGTCGAGCTTGCTTTCTCCGTGCAGGCGATTGCGGAACACATAGGGCATTTCGACGCTACGCAATTCGCCGCGCGCCGTCGCCACGATGTCGAGCAAGATCTTGAAACCTTGCGACGAGAGCTTCGGCGCGATCCTTTCGAAGGCGTCGCGCCGGATCATGAAATAGCCGCTCATCGGGTCCGACAGGCGCACCTTGAGCAGCCTGGCGGCGAGCGCAGTCGCTTTCGCGCTCAATCGCGCCCGCGTCCGGCTGAAACCGTCGTCTGCGCCGCCGTCGACATAACGGCTGGCGACAACGAGATCGACCTCGCCGGAGCGGAGTTTCTGCAGCATGGCGGTGAGAAGCGATTCGTCATGCTGCAGGTCGGCGTCCATCACGGCAACGTAGGAAGCCTGGCTCGCCAGCATGCCCTCGATGCAGGCACCGGCGAGGCCGCGCCGGCCGATGCGGCGGATGCAGCGGATGCGGGCGTCCTCGGCGCCGAGGCGGCGGACCTCGGCGGCGGTGCCGTCGGGCGAATCGTCGTCGACAAAGATCGCTTCCCAGGCGATGCCGGCAAGCGTTTCGCGAAGCCTGCTCACCACCAGCGGCACATTCTCAAGCTCTTTGAAGGTCGGAATCACCACGGTCAGCTCGGGAGCCGGCGCAGCATCCCGCTGTCCCTGCGCCGCGAGCGGCTCGCGTATTCCTTTCGGCTCGTGCATCTGCTCTATTGACCTGCCGCCCCGCCGGGAACGACATCCCCATGAATGCCCTAGCGCTTGCGCTCAAGAATCCGTGGCGCCGCATGATCGCCGTCGACGCCGCGATCATGGTCGCGCTCTTTCTCTACAAGGTCTTGTATCACAAGCCGGTCCTTGAATACCTGCATCTCGTCGTCGATTACCATTTCGGCTTTGCCAAAAGGGCCTTTATCGGAGCGCTGCTCTCTGCCGTATTGCCGGTCGTGCCGGTGTGGCTCGTTTATGCATTGGGGGCGGCGATCTGGCTTCTCGCCTTGCTGCTGTTTCTAAAGCTGTTCGCCCGGACTTTCGGCTTCGCCGAGGCGACCGCCCCGCTGTTCGCCTTCATGTTCGGCTCGCCGTTTTTTCTCAAGAATTTTTTGCAGACCATCGGCTATTTCGATATTTACGGGTGCGTCTGGCTATTGGTGGCGCTGCTGCTGCCGGCCCGCTCCCTCGCATATCCGGCGCTCGGCGCCGTCGGCGGCGCGGCGCTGATCCTGATCCATCCCGTCCATATGCTGCTGTATGTACCGGCGCTTTGCGTCATCGTTGCCATGCGCTTTTATTTCATGCGCCCGGTCGCGCCGTTGGAAATCGCGAGCGGATTGCTGTTGGCGGCCAGCCTTGCCGCGGTTTTTTTGCTGTGCGCTTTTCATGGCGAAATGCCGGTGCCGCTCGACCAGTTAGCCGCCTATCTGCGCGGGCGGATAGCGAGCGATTCCTATTTACGGCCCGAGGTGCTCGATATCTGGTACCGCCCGATCTCGGACGACATCGCGCGGACCTGGAGCATTTTGCCGGAGAATATGGCGCGGCTTCCGATTTTTCTGGGCCTGATCGCGCTGCATTGGCCGCTGCTGCGCTATTTCCGCGAGCTGATAACAGCTCTGGCCAATGTATGGCACCGGCGGTTGACGCTCCTCGGCATGGCCGGCGTAACGGTCGGCTACATCATCATCGGCGCGGTCGTCTTCGACTATTCACGCTGGTTCTCCAGTTGGGCCACCTGCATGTTGCTCATTCTCCATGCCGTGAAGATGTTGCCCGCGCGTCACGTCGCGCCGCTGCCCGCCGACGACCGGCGCAATCGCGTGTTCGGCTGGCTCGTGACCGCGGTGCCGCGCATCGGCATCAGCAAGCCGTTTTGATTTCATTCTTCTCCGCGCGGCCGGCGCACGCGCACATACAAGGCGCCGGCGCCGCCATGCACCCGGTGCGCCTCCTCGAAGCCGATCACCAGTTGGCGGAATTGAGGAAGCCCGAGCCAGAGCGGCACCTGACGTTTGAGCACCCCGGCTTCGCCGCGCGATCCTTTTCCGGTGATGACCACGACCAGCTTGGCGTCGCGGGCCTGCGCGCCGCGCAGGAAGCGCAGCAACACGTCGTGCGCGGCGGCCTGGGTCAACCCATGCAGGTCAAGGCGGCCGTCGATGCCGTCGCGTCCGCGCGCCACGCGCTGCCGCGCGCGGCGGCCGAGCGGGGCAAGCGGCGGCGGCGCAGCGATTTTTGTCTTCGCTGCCGGCCGCCTCGCTTTGCTCGGCTCTTGCGGATCGCAAACCGCCGGTTCGTCGTCGGAGGCCTGCCCGCGCAAGGGCACGATGCTGCGGGTGACGTCGCGCCACAAAATGCGCTCGTCTTCGCTTAAGGGACGGCCTTTCGGCTCCCGCGCGCTCACGACTTCAGCTCGATTTTCGGCCGCGGACGCGGCAGCGGCACAGCCGGCGGCTCGCCTTGCGCGGCGATCGGAACCGGCGGTCGTAACGGCGGCAGCGGAACCACCGCGCGCCCGGGCTCGAAGGGATCGAGCTCGCGCGGCACCAGCATGGCGAACAGCCCCGGATGCCTGATTCGGCCGGCGATCTTGCCCGCCTCGTCGCCGGAGCCGAAGTAAAGGTCGGCGCGGGCGGGCCCGACAATGGCGCCGCCGGTATCCTGCGCCACCATCAGGCGCCGGAATTTCGTGCTCGGGTCGCTGCCGGCGATGGGCAGATCGGCTTCGATGAAGAACGGGGTGCCATAGGCATGCAACGGACGATCGACGGCGATCGACCGGCCGGGGGTCAGCGGCACGCCCTCGCCGCCCTTGGGATCGTCGTCGGCGCCGAGCTCGACCTTGCGGAAGAATACGTAAGAACGGTTCTTGCCGCTGATCTCGCGGGCTTCCTCCGGGTGTGCCTGCATCCATTCGCGGATGCGGTCCATCGACATTTGCCCGCGGGGGATGGCGCCGTTCTCGATGAGGAATTTTCCAATCGGGCTGTAAGGATAGCCGTTATAGCCGTCGTAATTTACCCGCAGCGTGGAGCCGTCGGTCAGGTGGATGCGCGCCGATCCCTGGATCTGTATGAACAGAAGATCGATGGGATCCTTGAGCCAGCAGATTTCCAGCTGGCGGCCGGTAAGAATTCCGTTTTCGATTTCCTCGCGATCGTAATAGGGCACGATTTTGCGGCGGCCGAAGCGGCGGCCCACCACTCCGCGATTGGGAAAATAGTTGGCGGCGAAGCGCCGGCGCCCGCTGGCGATGAGGTTGGAAGGGCGCCGGTACATCGGCACCTGGAAATCGAGACTCCACGTGCGCGAGCCTTCTACCACCGGTTCGTAATAGCCGGTGACGAAGCCTTGGCTTTGCCCCAGCGTCGCGATGCGCAGCGGGCGGAAATTTTTTTCGAAGAATTGGCGGGCCTCTGCCTCGGTGGCGGGCGGCGCGAACGTGGCGCGCGTGCAGACCGGCCGCAACGCATCCGACATCGCGCTGTCGTCGCGCGCCTGCCCCGGTTGCTGCAGGATCGCCACGCAGCTGATCATGAAGGTGTTGAATGCGGCTAGATGATCGTCTTGCGCCCAGGCGTCAAGCTCGTTCCAGTTTAGCGGCTCGAGCTGGCTGCCGGGAATCTTGAGAACCGGCGCCTCAGCCGCCGACGCCTTCGGGCTTGCCGTCGCAAGCATTGCGAACAGGAAGACGATAATCCGCGCGAGACATGGCGACGCCGGCATTTCCCTTCCGCATTATTGTCCCGCTTCGGTGGCGACAAGCTTCCAGTTCGGATCGCGGGAGGTGACGTCCCGTGCGAAGGTCCAGATATCGGTGACTTCGATGACCTTATCCGGGCTGCCATCGATCACCGCCCCGGACGCATCGCGCGTCGTGGCGATCAACTTGGAGATGAAACGCACGGTGGCTTGCGCAGTGCGGCCGCGCAATTCCGCGGCCACGATTTCCGCGGTATCGATGGAGACGAAGCGCGTTTCGTGCTTTTCGCCGCGCTTTTCCCGTCCGCTGATCGCCGCCTCGAAGCCGTCGAAGACCTCGCGCGAAAGCAAATTCCTGAGGGTGCGGCGGTCGCCTTCGGCAAAGGCGGTGACCACCATCTCGTAGGCGGCCCGCGCGCCAGCAAGAAAATGCTTGACGTCGAAGCCGCTGTCGGCGCCGGCGATCGCATCCAGACTGGCGGCAAGCGCCGAGCCGGATTCGGCGACGCCTTTCCAGCGATCCTTCACCGGAACGGTCTGCGTTACGCTCGAAGCGGCATCAACGGCGCGGCCCGGCAGACTGACAACGTTCTCGTTGCCGGCATCATTTGCCGCGCCGCGCATGCGGTCGCGCGCGGCGAACGGATCGTAAGGGGGACGCTCCCGGCCGGTTCGCTGACCAAGGACGCTCCGCAGCCGCAGGAAGATAAACACTGCGACAGCGAGAAAGACGATGGTGTAGATATCGAACACGTCCTGCATAACTCTCGGCGGTCGGCGATGGCGGCGGCGGCTTACTCGCTCGGCGCAGCATCGGGCTGCAGCCAGCCGGGCTGTGCGCTTATGTAGGTAGGGCTGCCCCGCCGATCTAGGGAGCCTGCTTCAGCGCAGATTAGGGCCCAAGCCGACATTAGACGATCCCGGGAGGCGCGCCAACCCAAGGATTTTGCGGCGGTGGCGCAAAGATGGCCTGCTTTGGTGAATTTATGAGTAACGCGGCGCCGGCGAAGGGTTCTGCCGTCCTTGTTCCGCCGCGTGCCCTATGTTAGCCACGGCGCGGCCGGCAGACGCCCGCCGCGTTCGAGTGGAGGTCAGCGCGATGACGAATGGAAACAACGGCGGCGAAGGGCGGACCGGCGCGCTACCTCCCGAGCTGCATGTGCTGGCGCAATACATCAAGGATCTCTCCTTCGAAAATCCAAACGCGCCGCAGTCGCTGGTTTCTGTCAACAATCAGCAGCCGAAGATCGATATCCAGATCAACGTCAACGCCACGCCGCTCGGCAACACGGATTTCGAGGTGGTGTTGCACGTGGAAGGCAAGGCAATGCACGAAGGCAGCCTCGCCTTCGGCATCGAGCTTTCCTTCGCCGGCGTCTTCCGGCTGCAGAACGTGCCGCAGGACAGCATCCGCCCGGCGGTGATGATCGAATGCCCGCGGATACTCTTCCCCTTTGCCCGCGAAATCATCGCAACGGCCGTGCGCAACGGCGGCTTTCCGCCGCTGCTGCTGGACCCCGTGGATTTCGTCGGTCTCTACCGGCAGAACGTGGCGGCGCAGGCGGCCGGAATGCAGCCGCCGCCGGCGGGCTAATTTCCCAGCTCCGCGCCGCCTTCCACCGCGCGGTATTTATTCCACAGCGCGGCTTCGCCGAGTGTGGCGATAAAGTCGCGATGCGCGGCGCGGTCGGCCTCGGACAACCGCGGAACGAGCGGCTGCGGCCGCGGACGCAGCGATTGGCCCGACAATGCCCCGCCGTGGCCATTGCCGTTCTCCACCAGGATCAGGCTTGCCTGGCGCGCGCCGATCAATTCCACATAAACCTCGGCCAGCAGCTCGGCGTCGAGCAGCGCGCCGTGTTTGGTACGGCGCGAGCTGTCGATCCGGTAGCGTTGGCAGAGATCGTCGAGGCGGTTCGGTCCGGCGGGATGCTTGCGGCGCGCCAGCAGGAGCGTGTCCACGAGCCGCGCGCGATCGACCGGCGGGCGGGCGCAGCGCTCCAATTCGGCATTGATGAACCCGAGATCGAACAAAGCGTTGTGGATGATCAGCGGCGCATCGGCGATGAAGGCCAAGAGCTCATCCGCGACATCCTGGAACAGCGGCTTGTCCTTGAGAAAATCCAGCGACAGGCCGTGCACCCGGAACGCCTCCTCGGGAACGTCGCGCTCCGGATTGATGTAGCGGTGGAAGACCTGGCCGGTCGGTATGCGATTGAACAACTCGACGCAGCCGATCTCGATCAGCCGGTGCCCCTGGGACGGGTCCAACCCCGTCGTTTCGGTGTCGAGGACAATCTCGCGCATGGAAATCCGAATCACCTTCGCCGTTTCGGCATTGTAGCGACCCGGCGCAGAATGTCCTGCACCTGCGCGCGCGCCGCCTCGAAGCCCTGTGTGGTGTCGACGATAAAGTCCGCGCGGCGGCGCTTTTCGGCATCGGGGAGCTGATTGGCGGCGAGCGCCTCGAGTTTTTCCACGGTGAGACCCGGCCGCTGCTCGAGCCGCGCCCGTTGCGCCTGCGGCGAAGCCGTGACCGTGACCACCGCGTCGACCCGCTGTTCGCCGCCGGTTTCGAAGAGAAGCGGGATGTCGAGCACGGCGACCGGGGCGCCCTGCTTCTCGGCTTCCGCCAAAAACCGCGCCTCGGCATCGCGCACCAGGGGATGCACGAGAGCTTCCAGGCGCCGCAAGGCCAGAGGATCGCCGGTTACCCGCGCGGCGAGCTTCGCCCGGTCGACCTTGCCCGCCGCCGTGGTGCCGGGAAACGCCGCTTCGATAAGCGGCGCCGCCTCGCCTTCATAGAGCCGATGCACGGCGGCGTCGGCGTCATGCACCGGCACGCCGGCTTCGGCAAAAAATTTTGCCGTCGTCGATTTGCCCATGGCGATTGAGCCGGTCAGGCCGATAATGAACATGCGATCATTCTTCTACCGTCATCTCGCAAGCAGCCCTTCCCGCCGCAGAAAATCGAGGAGCGGCAGAAGCGGCAGCCCGAGAATGGTGAAATAGTCGCCCTCGATCCGAGCAAATAACTGAATGCCTGCGCCTTCCAATTGATAGCCGCCGACGCTCGAGCACACGGCGCTTCCCGCGGCCTCGAGATAATCGCTGATGAAGGCATCGGAAAAATCGCGCATGGTGAGGTCGGCAAAGGCCTGCTGCTCGAAGTGCAGCGCGCCGTCTTGCACCAAGGCGATCGCCGAATGCAGCCGATGAGTTTTACCGCGCAGCGCCCGAAGCTGCGCGGCCGCGGCTTCGCGGTTTTCCGGCTTGCTGAAGCGTTGCGCGCCGAGCGCCAGGGTCTGGTCGGCGCCGAGCACGAGGCGGCCGGGGGATTTTGCCGCCACTGCCTGCGCCTTGGCGCGGGCCAGCAGCCGCGCCACTTTGGCGGGATCGGCGGCTTGGGCTTCCGCCTCCACCGCGCGCTCGTCGATATCGGCAGGCTGCACCTCGACCGGAAGACCGGCGTCGACAAGGAGCCGGCGGCGGATTTCGCTCCTGGAAGCCAGCACCAATGGAGCTCGCGCGCGCCACAGCGGCATGTCACGCACCGGAACCGCGGCGGCGCTCCGCCAACAGCCGCATGACCGCGGCCGCGGTTTCCTCGATCGAGCGGCGGGTGACGTCGATTTGCGGCCAGTTGTAGCGGCTGCAGAGCTTCTTGGAGAAGGCGATTTCCTCGGCCACGGCCTGTCGGTCCACATACGGGCTGCCGTCGTCAGGCGCCTTCATGCCGAGGAGCCGGTTCTGCCGGATCTGCACGATGCGCTCGGGGCTGGCGAAAAGGCCGACAACCAGCGGGTGGCTCAGGGCTTCGATTTGCGGCGGATAGGGCACGCCGGGCACAAGCGGGACGTTGCCGGTCTTGACGCCGCGGTTGGCGAGATAGATCGAGGTCGGCGTTTTCGAGGTGCGCGACACGCCGATCAGCACCACGTCTGCCTCGTCCAGCCCTTCCGGATGCTGGCCGTCGTCGTGCAGCATTGTGTAATTGAGCGCATCGATGCGCTGGAAATATTCGGCGTTCAGGGTGTGCTGAGCGCCGACGCGGTGGCTGGTCTCCGAACCGAGGTAAGACTGGAAGAGCTGCAACACCGGCCCGAGGATCGACATGCAGGGCAAGCTCAGTTCACGGCATTTCTTTTCCAGGGTGGCCACCAGATCGTCCTCGAGCAACGTATACAGCACGATGCCCGGCGATTCCTCGATCTCGGCCAAGACCGCGTCGAGCTGCTTCGGCGTGCGCACCAGCGGATAGATATGTTCCACCGGCATGATCTTGGCGTATTGCGCGGTGGCGGCGCGCGCCAGGGTAATCAAGGTTTCGCCGGTGGCGTCCGAGATCAGGTGGAGATGAAAATAACTGCCGGTCTTTTGCGCCATGGGATGCCGGGAGAACCTGTGAACGGCTGTTGAAGAGGGCATGTCCTCCGCCGCAAAGCAAGCCGCCGGCGGCCAAGCCCCCGTTCACGTCCCCAGCACTGCCGTTGCGTTCGCAGAATCTAACAGCCGCTTTGACAACGGTGATATGTGGATAGCCGCGCCGGTAAAAGATGGGATAACACGCGGAAGCGCCCAGTCCGCAGGCATTCCGCTGTGACTTGCCGCACATGACGGGTGCCATGAACAATGAGGATATCCGCACATCCCGCACGCACGCCAATGCAATGCATTTATGAGTCAAATCCACCGTCTAAACATCACTAACCTAGATTCTAGAATCTTGATTGGTAGAGCGCGACGTGGTGAGTGATCTCGTGAACAAACCTCTTCTCGACGTGCTCGACGGCAACAGGCGGGGCATCCCTCCGGTCTGGATGATGCGGCAGGCGGGCCGCTATCTTCCGGAATATCGCGAGCTACGGCAGAAGGCGGGAAGTTTTCTCGCTCTTTGCTTCAACCCGAAGCTCGCGGCCGAAGTAACGTTGCAGCCGGTGCGCCGGTTCCAATTCGACGCGGCGATTCTGTTCTCCGATATTCTGGTTATTCCGCACGCGCTCGGTCAGCCGGTGCGTTTCGAAGCGGGCGAAGGGCCGCGCCTACCGCCGCTGGAGGATGCGCAGTCGATCGCGCGGTTGACCCGTGAAGTCGACCAAAACACCTTGGCGCCGGTTTACGAGACGATTCGTTTGGTCAAACAGGAATTGCCGAAAGACACCGCGCTGATCGGCTTTTGCGGCGCACCTTGGACGGTGGCGACTTATATGGTCGCCGGCCGCGGCACGCCCGATCAGGCGCCGGCGCGGCTCTTCGCCTATCAGCATCCCGAAGCCTTCGCCGGCTTGATCGATATTTTGACGCAGGCTTCGGTGGCCTATCTGGTGCGCCAATTCGAGGCCGGGGTCGAAGCGGTGCAGATTTTCGATACCTGGGCCGGCGTGTTGCCGCCGGAGGAGTTCGCGCTTTGGTGCATCGATCCGGTAAGGCGAATCGTGTCGGGCGTCCGCGCCGCCGTGCCGGCGGCGAAGATCATCGGCTTTCCGCGCGGCGCGGGCTCGCAGCTTTCGCGCTATGTGCATGAGGTCGCGGTGGATGCCGTCGGTCTTGATTGGACGGTCGATCGCGCTTTTGCCCGCGCGCAAATTCAATCCCGCCTGCCGGTGCAGGGCAATCTTGATCCGTTGGCCTTGCTGGCTGGAGGAGCGGCGCTCGATGGCGCGGTCGATGCGATTCTCGCTGCCTTCGCCGATGGTCCTTTTATCTTCAATCTCGGCCACGGCATTCTGCCGAAGACGCCGGTCGAACACGTCGAACGCATGCTCAAACGGGTGCGGGGATGATGTTGCTGCCATTTGCACATTTGGCCATAGTTCGGGACGTGCAGCTGTGCTGCGCTCCTCAGGATGAGGGCCGCAAACCGTGGATCTCATCCTGAGGAGCGGTCCGCAGGACCGTGTCTCGAAGGATCGCCACAGAGGAAAGCATGTACCTCTGGCTTCTCGCCTTCCACATCATCGCCGTCATCGCCTGGATGGCGGGCATGCTCTATCTGCCGCGGCTGTTCGTCTATCACTGCGAAGCCGAACCCGGCTCCAGGCAATCGGAGACGTTCAAGGTGATGGAGCGCCGCTTGCTCCGCCTCATCATCAACCCGGCGATGATCGCCACTTGGATGCTCGGCCTTGCTCTGATCTGGCTGATGGGCAAGGAAGCCTTCCTGCAGGCGGGCTGGCTGCACGCGAAAATAGCGCTCGTGCTCGCCATGTCCGCCGCCCACGGCCTTTATGCCCGCTGGATGAAAGCCTTTGCCGCCGACCGCAACCGGCATTCGCAGAAATTCTATCGTATCATCAATGAGATACCGACCGTGCTGCTGATCCTGGTCGTGATCCTGGCGGTGGTCAAACCGTTCTAGCGTCGCGCATCGTTCACCTTGTCCGCCAAACGCCACTTGCGCGGATGAAAGTCTTTCCCTATCTTTGCCATCGATCCCCCCGAACGTAGGCGGATGCACATTGTTCCCGGCGGCGTCTGAGCCGGTCGGTGCATCAGGTACGAGGCGCTTTCCAGCCCCCGTCTCCAGACCTGCGATTCTTCTCCGAGCGCGCGTCAAATCTTTCCTTCGCCGCCGCCGGTTCTTTCCACAGGACTCCCCCGCATGCGGGAAATGAAACTACAAGACCTCAAGGCAAAAACGCCCCCCGAGCTTCTGGCTTTTGCCGAGGAGCATCACGTCGAAAACGCGAGCACGCTGCGTAAGCAGGAATTGATGTTCGCCATTCTCAAGCAGATGGCCGCCCAGGAGGTGGACATCATCGGCGAGGGCGTCGTCGAAGTGCTGCCCGACGGTTTCGGCTTCCTGCGCTCGCCGGAAGCGAACTATCTGCCCGGCCCTGACGACATCTACGTCTCGCCCTCCCAGATCCGCCGCTTCGGCCTGCGCACCGGCGACACCATCGACGGCCATATCCGTTCGCCGAAGGAAGGCGAGCGCTATTTCGCGCTGCTCAAGGTCAACACGATCAATTTCGAAGACCCCGAGAAGGCGCGCCATAAGATCAACTTCGACAACTTGACGCCGCTTTATCCCGACGAGCGGCTGAAGATGGAATACGAGGACCCGACCAAGAAGGACCTGTCCGCCCGCGTCATCGACATCGTGGCGCCAATCGGCAAGGGCCAGCGCGCGCTGATCGTCTCGCCGCCGCGCACCGGCAAGACCGTGCTGCTGCAAAACATCGCGCATTCGATCACCCACAATCACCCGGAATGCTATCTGATCGTGCTGCTGATCGACGAGCGGCCGGAGGAAGTCACCGACATGCAGCGCTCGGTGAAGGGCGAGGTCGTGTCCTCGACCTTCGACGAGCCGGCCTCGCGCCACGTGCAGGTGGCCGAGATGGTCATCGAGAAGGCCAAGCGCCTGGTCGAGCACCAGCGTGACGTGGTGATCCTGCTCGACTCCATCACCCGTCTCGGCCGCGCCTACAACACCGTCGTGCCGTCTTCCGGCAAGGTGCTGACCGGCGGCGTCGACGCCAATGCGCTGCAGCGGCCAAAGCGCTTTTTCGGCGCCGCGCGCAATATCGAGGAAGGCGGGTCGCTGACCATCATCGCGACAGCGCTGATCGATACCGGCAGCCGCATGGACGAAGTGATTTTCGAGGAGTTCAAGGGCACCGGCAATTCCGAGATCATCCTCGACCGCAAGGTGGCCGACAAGCGCACCTTCCCGGCGATCGACATCACGCGATCCGGCACCCGCAAGGAAGAGCTGCTGGTGCCGCCCGATCAGCTCAAGAAGATGTACGTGCTGCGCCGCATCCTCAATCCGATGGGCACAATGGACGCCATCGACTTCCTGCTCGACAAGCTGCGCAACACCAAGAACAACGCCGAGTTCTTCGAATCGATGAACACCTGACGGCGGCCGCGTCGCGATTTGGACGTGGCGCTTAACCGTCGGGCCGCGCCCGGCGCATCCTCCATTCTTTTTGAGAACGGCCAACCGGCAGCTTTTGTCGCGGGCTGGCGTCGGCTAGCATTTGCCGATCTACAGGGGGAGGAAAAAATGAATCGCATCGCCGGCTCGATGTGCGCCGCCGCGGCGTTGGCGGCGGCATGCATCGGATTTTGGCCCACCGCCGCTTCGGCGCAGGACCGCATGGATCTGCACAAGCTCGCCGACGGCGTCTACATGATGCAGAATTCGCGAGGCTCCAGCAACGCGGTCTTCGTCGTCACCGACGAGGGCGTGCTGGTTTTCGATGCCGACATCCGCACCGCCGACCAGGTGCTTGCCGCCATCCGCAAGACGACTGACAAGAAGGTGCGCTATATCATCACCTCGCACTCGGCCGCCGATCACGCGACCGGCATGTGGATCTACCGCGAGGACCATCCGATCTACATCGCCACGCGGACGCAAATGCGCGATCTCTACATGCAAGCCGGCGCCGAGTTCACGGAGCGCAAGAATTCATCGCGGCCGTCGGACGCCAATTACAAGGACGCCGAAATCGTGCTGCCGAATATCGCTTTCGAAGGCGCAATGACCTTGCGCTTCGGCGGGCTGACCTTCCAGCTTACCGAGGAAGGCGTCGCGCATTCGACCAGCGATGTCACCGTCTACATCCCGCAGAAACGCATCTTTCTCGCCGGCGATCTCCTGGATACCGAAATTCATCCGGGCCAGGGGGAATCGGCCGAGGTTTTCTATTCCAACGTCAAGAACTGGATCGGCGTGCTCGACCGCATCATGACGCGGCGGCTGCCGGTCGATACCTACGTGCCCGGCCATGGGCCCGTGCATATCGGCCGCGGCGTCGCCGACCTGCAGGAGCAGCAGCGCTACTTCGTCATCATGCGCGATGAAGTGTCGAAGATGATCGCAGCGGGCAAGACCGTCGAGCAAGTCCAGGCGGAGTTCAAGCTGCCGGCGGAGTTCGCCAAGTATCAGCGCCCGGAGCGGCTGAAGAGCTTCCTCAACCTGTTCTACCACCAACTGCTCGAGACCGGCTTTTGATCGGCCGGCCGGGTGCCGGCCGACGTCCTCGCGCGGCGTCAATCCGGCAGCATCTCCGCCAAGAGCCGGCCGAAGCCCGGCACTTTTTGGTTGACGCGCAGCCGGCGCTGGATTTCCCAGACCCGCGCCGGCACCGGGTGCACCACCGGCACGCCGAGATCCTGTTCCAGCATGTCGATCACTGGCAGCACCCGCCAGCCGGAGCCGAGCATGTAGATCGCCTCGGCCTTGGGATGCTTGAGGAAGCTGCG
The DNA here is from genome assembly GCA_035652315.1 of Xanthobacteraceae bacterium. Classification (GTDB taxonomy): domain Bacteria; phylum Pseudomonadota; class Alphaproteobacteria; order Rhizobiales; family Xanthobacteraceae; genus CANKHA01. Next base: position 30,440 of record DASREA010000090.1, read on the forward strand.
TTTGACATGGGCATAGACCTCGTGCGGCGAGAGATGCCCGATCTTCTCGAATTCGACGTCGAGGCCTTCCATGCCGAGCACGTCGAAGCCGGCCTCCTTGAAATAATTGGCGAACAGGCCGTTGATCTTACCGGTGAAATAGGTGGCGCCGATGAAGCGCTTGACCTTCAACGCCTTCAGCGCGCGCACATGGTTGCTGCCCGAGGTGAACAGCGGCACCTTGTATTTCTTCTCCCATTTCTTCAACAGCTCGGTCTCGCCCTTGTAGCCGAGGAACATGAAGGGCGGCGCGCCTTCTGGGTGGATGAGATCGCATTTCAGCTCGGCAAGTTCCGCAACCAGTGGCTCGAACGGCGTCACCGAGCGCTTGAATTCGTCGATCGTGCCCTGCTTGATCGAAAGATAGAGCGGGATCACGCCGATGCCTTCGGGCAATAGCCGGATCATCTCCTCCAGCGAGCCGGAGCGCTTGGTTGGTTTGATGACGCCGACAAGTCCGCGCCAGGTGGTGAATGCCATTGCAAAATTCCCCGTTGATTATTGAGCCGTGCCTTTCAGGAAGGTCTGCATCTGCGTTACCACCTGCGGCGGCGTCTTATAGATGTCTTCGATGATCGACTGAATTTCCGCGCCCGAGGTCGGATCGACGTCGAGATGGCGTTTTTCCGCGTCGGCGCGGAACTGCGGGTCCTTCACCGTCTCGTCGAAAGCCTTGCGCAGAACCGCGAGCAGCGGCGCCGGCACACCGCTCGGAGCGATGAAGGGCCGGCCCATCTCCTGAATGCTGAACAGTAGCCGCAGCCCGGCTTTTGTCTCCGGCGTCTTGGCCTCGTCGAAGGCCGAGCTGGCGTTGGCGAGCTCGGGGTCCTTCTTCAGGCCGAACTGGGCAAAGACGCGTATCCTGCCGTCGCGCAGCGCCGCGGCCTGCGTGGCTTTCAGGCTGTTCCAAGTGATGCCGACATTGCCGTCGACCTCGCCGCGCTCGACGGCGAGCAGCCCTTGCGCGGTGCCGCTGTAACCGGAGACCACTTTGAACTTGGTGCCGAGCAGCGCGTTCATGATCACCGGATAGGTATCAGTGGAGCCGCCGGTGCCGGAGACCAGCGTCTCGTGCTGGCGCGCATCGTCCAGTGTCTTCACCGGCGAAGCCGCGCGCACCACCCCGACATGGGTTTCGCGGATCAACGCGCCGATCCAGTTGATTTGCCGCGGATCGAATTTCGTGCGCTCGGGATTGAGCAGCGAGGCCGTCGCCATCAGCGGATTGATGGCGCCGATCGCGGTGCCGTCCTTGGGCGCGACATTGGCGATGTAATTTGTCGCCACCAGCGAGCCGGCTCCCGGCATGTTTTGGATGACGATCGAGGGATTGCCAGGAATATGCCGGGGCATGTGATCCGCCATCAGCCGTGCATAGGCGTCGTAGCCGCCGCCGACCGCGGAGCCGACGATCAGATGCAGCGTCTGCCCCTTGTAGAAGGAATTGGCGTCCTGCGCCGCCGCCGGAAGCGGTGCGGCCGCAAGCAGCGCGCCGAACATAAGCGCGCGTTGCCAAGCGATAATCCCCCTCATCATTTCCTCCCTGCCACCGGCGTTCTTTTTCAGTCTAGGGGACCAGTACGCGGCCTCCGTTCATGGCGACGCCTTGCCCCGTCATGTAGGCGGCGTCGGCACTGGCAAGGAATGCGGCAAGCCCCGCCATATCCTCCGGATAACCGATGCGGCCGAGCGGAATTTCCTTCCGGCCGCGGGCGATCAATTCCTCGGGCGTGGTATTTTCCAGCGGCTGCGCCGTCAGCGACACGCCGGGGATGATGGCGTTGACCCGGATGTTGTGCGGCGCCCATTCCAGCGCCAGAGTCTTGGTCAGCGACAGCAGCGCCGCCTTGGTGCAGGCATAGCCGGCGCCGTTTTTCGCGCCCTGCAGCGCGCGCCCCGAGCAGATGTTGATCACCACACCCCGCTTCTGCGCGATCATGCGCGGGCCGAAGGCGCGCGCGATCAGGAAAGGCGCAGTGATATTGATTTTGAGCGTGCGCTCCCAGGCGGAGACATCCATGTCGACGACGCCAGCGCGCGGATAGATGCTGGCATTGTTGACGATGCAATAGGGCGCGCCATAAGTGTCGAGCGTTTCCCGCACCGCCGCGCCGATCTCCGCCGGTTGCGCTAGGTCGACGCGAATGAAATGAGCTTCGCCGCCCGCGGCCTCGATCCGCCGCACGGTTTCCTGGCCGCTCTCGTTGTCGATTTCCCAGACCGCCACTTTGGCGCCGCCGCGCGCGAAGCGCTCGCAAAACGCGCGGCCGAAACCGCCGCCGCCCCCGGTGACGACCACGCTATCGCCCGGCCGGATGCCGTCGCGAACGATGCCGTCTCCCCCCAAATCGACGCTCCTTTACGCGCGCATTGATTGGACAGTCTCCACAATCTGCTCCGCCCGCGCAACCGGCAGCGAGCAGGTTTGGCCGACGCAGACGAAGGCCGCCGTCTCGTGACCGTTGGCCGCGGCTTTTTCCCGCGCCGGATGCGAAGCCGGCAGCGCCGCGGCCGAGGCGGCGCGCACCACCACGCGATCGATGAAAGGAAGCTGGAGCGCGATGGCGGCGAAGCGCGCCACGTCGCGGCCGGTGACGACGATCTGCGCCAAGCGGAGCCGCAGGTCGAGGGCGTTGAGCAAGGCGATGTGGCCGAAGATGTTGTCCGCCGCCGCCGGCAGGATTCCGTCGAACAGCCGGTCCGCCTTCTCCCGCCAGGCATCGGCGCCGGTGAAGGCGGAGAGCCGCACCAGATTTTGCGCCGCCAACGCATTTGGATTGGGTGTCGCATCATCCGTGGTCGCGTCGGGGCGCAGCACCAGGCCTTCGGCGTCATCGGCGCTGAGGAAATAACCGCCGTTTTGCGGATTGCTGTAGTGCCGGTCGAATGCGGCCTGCATCGCCAGCGCCCAATCGAGATAGCTTCGGTCGCCGCCGGCCTCGTGCAGCGCCAGCGCGGCGCGGATCATGGCCGCGAAATCGGTCGCCAAGCCGGGGAAAAGGAGCCGCCCCGCGCGCCAGGAATGGCCGAGGCGGCCGTTTCTGGTCATGCGCTCGGCCACGAAGGCGAAGGCGCGCGCCGCCATTTCGATCCACTCTGGCTCCTCGAAAATGATGCCGGAATTGACCAGCGCGGCGATCATCAGCCCGTTCCAGTCGGCGAGGATTTTGTCATCGAGCCCCGGCCTCACCCGTTGCCCGCGACGTGTCAGGAGCTTGGCGCGAAGCGTTTCGAGCCGCTTTTCCTCGGCGTCGGTGCGGTCGCGCCGCTCCAGCCGGTTGAGAATGTTATGTCCTTCGAAATTGCCTTCCGATGTCGCGCCATAGTGCCGCGCGAAGAAGTCCGCATCTTCCGCGCCCAATGCGTCCGTTATTTCTTGCAGCGACCAGACATAGAATTTGCCCTCCTCGCCCTCCGAATCCGCGTCGAGCGAAGAGCAGAAGGCCCCCTCTCCTGTCGTCATCTCGCGCTGTAGCCAGGCGACGGTTTCTTGGGCCCGCCGGCGGAACAGCGGGTTTTGCGTGCGTTGATATGCCAGCGCCAGCAGCTCCAGAAGCTGAGCATTGTCGTAAAGCATCTTCTCGAAGTGCGGCACCAGCCATTTCTCGTCGACCGAATAACGCGCAAATCCGCCGCCCAAATGGTCGTAAATGCCTCCCTCGCAGATGCGCTCCAGCGTCAGTTCCACGAGATGGAAGTAGCGCGCGTCGCCGCTGCGCACTCCGGCGCGCCAAAGCATTTCAAAAAGAGAGGCTTGAGGAAACTTGGGCGCGCCACGCAGGCCGCCTTGCAGCGAATCGAAGGCACCGGCGAGTTGCCGTGCCGCGCCATCGAGTTCGCGCGCGCCGAGGGTGACCTTCCCTTCCGGTGCCGCGCGCGCGGCCAACCGCGCCATAAGCGCGCTGCGGTTATTGTCGATGGCGTTCGGATCCTCACGGAAAAGGCGGGCGACTTCTTGCAGGACGTCAACGAAAGCCGGCCGCCCATAGCGCGCGGTGTTCGGAAAATAGGTGCCGCCCCAGACCGGTTCGCCTTTCGGGGTCAGAAACATGGTCAGTGGCCAACCGCCCTGCTCGCCCAGGTGATGCAACGCGGCCATGTAGATTTGATCGATGTCGGGCCGTTCCTCACGGTCGACTTTGATGTTGATGAAAAGCTCGTTCATCACGCGCGCGGTCGCCTCATCCTCGAAGGATTCATGCGCCATCACGTGGCACCAGTGACAGGCGGCGTAGCCGACCGAGAGCAGAATAGGCTTGCCGCTGCGTTCGGCTTCCTTCAAAGCCGGCGAGCCCCATGGCCACCAGTCCACCGGATTGTCCTTGTGCTGAAGGAGATAGGGACTCGTTTCTTGCGCGAGTCGGTTTTCGCGATGGGCCGGCGTCATGCCCACAAGCATCGCCTTAGCCGGGCCGCCCGATCAAGCGTTGCGTTCGTTCGTGCGATCTTGCCGCGAGGTCCGGCCGGGGCTGGTGCGGGCGATGTATTTCGTCCGATGCGAAGCGCGCAGGATCGGTGGATGCCTCGCGGGCGCGGCTTTCGCCGCTCAGCGGCCGGGCGGCAATCTGCGCGCGCCAGCTTGCCGCCAATCGCAGCCATAACCTCCGATCGGCGGAGTTTTGCGTTTTTTCCGCCATGACTTGGCATTCGCGAGCGTAGCGGTGAAGCTCATCTAGCTTGTTCATCGCCCAAAGATTTTCTGGTGAGCACCACCGGATCAATCCGTCTGTGCTGGAAATTGTTCCCGAAGTTGCAGGACAAGCTATTGAGCAACCGATCTTTTTGACTTGCCGCCGACATAAGGGGGCGAAAAGAAAAAGCCCCGCCTGAAAGGCGGGGCTGAAGGCTTGAGCGGGACGAACTTGGGGGGTAGGGGGAGTGCGCCCGTCCCGCTCTTGCAAGGACAATTCACCTTGGCGCTCTCTGTTCCGCGCCCGGATACCTTTTTTTGACCCAAACCGCCGCCGCGCGGAAGCCGCATTCACCATCGCGGAGAACAATCCTTCGTGATCGCGGTTCAGGGGGCCGCATTCGCGGCGCTTGCGGCAGGCGGGCGAAGCTCTTGCGCAAGAAGGCGCCAAGGGCGAAACGGAATGAGATGGCCCCGCATTCCGATACGATCTTCGCTCTATCGTCCGGCCGGCCTCCGGCGGCGGTCGCCGTCATTCGCATCTCCGGGAGTCATGCGCGCCTCGCCCTGGAAAAATTGATCGGCCGGGTGCCCGAACCACGTCAGGCCTCGCTTGTCCGCGTGCGCAATCCGCAAAGCGGGGAAATCATCGACGAAGCCTTGGCTCTGTGGTTTCCGGCGCCGCGTAGCGAGACCGGTGAGGACATGGCCGAACTGCAGATTCACGGCGGCCGCGCCGTCATCGCCGCCGTGTTGGAGTCGCTGGGCCGCGTCCAAGGGCTGCGCCCGGCGGAACCCGGCGAATTTACGCGCCGGGCTTTTGAAAACGGGCGGCTCGATCTTACGGCGATTGAAGGCCTCGCCGATCTCATTGGCGCCGAAACCGAAGCGCAACGGCGGCAGGCTTATCGGCAGCTCAAGGGGCTTCTCGGCGCGCGCGCGGAAGCGTGGCGCGCGCGCTTGATCGAAGCCCTGGCATTGGTCGAGGCCGGCATCGATTTCTCCGATGAAGGCGATGTGCCGCAGAATTTGCTCGGGCCCGCGCTCGATGTCGCCGGCGCCTTGCATGCGGAGATTGCGGCGGCGCTCGACCGGCCCGGGCACGGAGAACGGCTGCGTGAGGGTTTGGTCGTCGCCATCGCCGGCCCGCCCAATGCCGGCAAATCCACCTTGCTCAATCGCATCGCCAGGCGGGAAGTGGCTATCGTTTCCCCACACGCGGGGACCACGCGCGATGTGATCGAGGTGCATCTCGATCTCGACGGCTATCCGGTCACCTTGCTCGATACCGCCGGGGTGCGGGAATCGGATGACCCGGTGGAACAGGAGGGCGTGCGCCGCGCCAAGGAGCGCGCCGCCGCGGCAGATCTCGTCCTTTGGATCACCGAGGCCGTGCGGCCGGTGGCCGACGATGCCGGAACTCGGCCAAGGGCCGCGGGTGAGAGCGGCGCAAGCCAGGGGGGCGGGGCAGCGGCCGATGGGGCCATTGGCCGAGCGGCGGCCGCAGCAGGGGGTCGGCCATTGGCCTCGGCCGCGATCGGCGGCCGTGTGGAGGGCGGTCGGTCAGCGGCCGAGTTGACGGGGCCGGTGGCCGAGCTGGGACGCGGCGTCCCGATTTGGCGAGTCGTCAACAAATCGGACCTATTCGATCCCTGCCCAGGGCCGGGAAGCTCTTACGAAAAGCGGCCCGGCAATCCCGACATGCCGCCTGACCTCGGCCAATGGCCGAGGCCCCCCGGCGAATCGCCGCCGGCTTTGTCCATCGAAGCGAAGGCGCCCGCGCCCCGAACCGTCCTGGAACATCCCTCGGCTATGGCAGCCAAGGCGAAGGCAGATAAGGTCAAGGAAGGCTCGCTCGATAACGGCGCGCACGCCTCGGTCGCCATGGCGAGCCACACGCCATACAATGAATCCTTATTCGAAAATGAATCAGAAATCATTTTTTACGTTTCTGCCCTCTACGGCAAGGGTATAGCGCCATTGTTGGCCGCTCTAAGCGCTTACGCGCAACATTATTTCGGCGCCGAATCGGCCTTGATCACGCGGGAGCGGCACCGGCGCAGCCTCGAAGAAGCTCGCGCGGCTTTGGCCCGGGCCATGTCTTGCCAGGCCAAGGGCGAGGAGATCATTGCCGAGGAACTGCGCCTCGCCGCCCGATCGCTGGGCCGCCTGACCGGGAAAGTCGATGTCGAGGATATCCTCGACGCGATTTTCCGCGATTTCTGCATCGGCAAATAGGCCCGGTTTTGGGCTTCGGTCCGCCGATGGGAATTGTTTCACGTGAAACAATGCTATTTTTGACCTGCCCGAGTGGCTTGGTTAGAAGCGGGCATCCGGAGAATTCATGCGCAAAAGCTTCGATGTGATCGTGATTGGCGGCGGCCATGCCGGCTGCGAAGCGGCCTCGGCGGCCGCGCGCATGGGCGCGGCCACGGCGCTTGTCACCCATCGATTCGCGACCGTGGGCGCCATGTCCTGCAATCCGGCGATCGGCGGCCTGGGCAAGGGCCATCTGGTCCGGGAAATCGATGCCTTGGACGGTTTGATGGGCCGCTGCGCCGATCTTGGCGGCATCCAGTTTCGCCTGCTGAACCGCCGCAAAGGTCCGGCGGTGCGCGGCCCGCGCGCGCAGGCGGACCGGAAGCTCTATGCGGCTGCGATTCAGCAGGCGATCCGGCACACGCCGAATCTCACGGTGATCGAAGCGGAGGTCGACGACCTCGTCGTCGCTGATCGCCGCGTCAGCGCGGTCAAGCTTGTGGACGGCCGGATTTTCCAAACCGGAGCCGCGGTTCTGACGACCGGCACCTTTTTACGCGGGCTCATCCATTGCGGCGAACGGCAAACGCCGGCCGGCCGCGTCGGCGAGGCGCCCGCGCTCGGCCTCTCGCTCACCTTGGAGCGACTCGGCTTTTCGCTCGGCCGCCTGAAGACGGGAACACCGCCGCGTCTCGATGGCCGCAGCATCGATTGGCAAAGCGTCGAGATGCAGCCCGGCGACGTGCCGCCGGAGCCGTTTTCGATGCTCACCGAGCGCATCGGCAATCCGCAGATCCAATGCGGCATCACCCGAACCACCGCGGCGACGCATGAAATCATTCGCGCCAATGTCCATCGCTCGCCGATGTATTCCGGCCAGATTGCAAGCCGCGGCCCGCGTTATTGTCCGTCGATAGAAGACAAGATCGTCCGCTTCGGCGAACGCGACGGCCACCAAATATTTCTCGAGCCGGAAGGGCTTGATGACGACACCGTCTATCCGAACGGCATCTCCACATCGCTGCCCGAGGACGTGCAGCGGGCGCTGATCGCGACGATTCCCGGTTTGGAAAAAGCGGCGATGATCCGTCCCGGATACGCGATCGAATACGATCATGTCGACCCGCGCGAATTGCATCCGACGCTGGAAACCAAGCGATTGCGGGGGCTTTTTCTCGCCGGCCAAATCAACGGCACCACCGGTTACGAAGAAGCCGGCGCGCAGGGCCTTGTCGCGGGTCTCAACGCTGCGGCGCGGGCAGGCGAGGGCGGCGAAATTATTTTCGACCGCGCCGAAGCCTATATCGGCGTGATGATCGACGATCTGGTGACGCGCGGCGTCACTGAGCCCTACCGCATGTTCACCTCGCGCGCGGAATACCGTTTGACCTTGCGCGCCGATAATGCGGATCAGCGGCTCACCGCCAAGGGAATCGCGCTCGGCTGCGTCGGCCCCGGCCGCGCGCGGCGACATGCGGCGAAGATGGCGGCATTGGATTCGGCGCGCGCTCTTGCGAAGTCGGTTTCGCTCACACCCAACGAAGCACAAAAGCACGGGCTTGCGCTCAACCGCGACGGCCAGCGACGCACCGCTTTCGAGCTGCTCGCTTTTCCGAATGTCGGCATAACGGACATCGCGCGCATCTGGCCGCGCTTTGCGGCGTTGGCGCCGAAGATCGCCGAACAACTCGAGATCGAGGCGAAATACGACGTCTACATGCAGCGCCAAGCGGCCGATGTGGAATCCTATCGCCGCGACGAAAGTTTCGCCTTGCCGGACGAACTCGATTACGCGGCCTTGCCGGGTCTCTCCAATGAAGCGCGCCAGAAGCTCGCGGCGATCCGTCCGCGCACCATCGGCCAGGCCGGCAGAATCGATGGCATTACGCCGGCGGCTTTGACGCTGCTCGTTGCCCATGCACGCCGGCGCCGCCGCGCCGCGCAGCGGTGAGCGCCGACAGCAAAAGCGGACTTGCCGCCGATCGCGCGCGCGCCGAAGAACTCGTTTCCGTTTCACGTGAAACATGGAAGCGGCTCGAGCGCTTCGTGCAATGGCTCGTGGAATGGCAGCAGAGCCGAAACCTCGTTGCCGCGTCCACGCTGCGCCAGATCTGGACCCGGCATGTGGCCGATTCGCTCCAGCTCGTGCCGCTGGCCTCCGAAGCGAAAATCTGGATCGATCTCGGTTCCGGCGGTGGATTTCCCGGCCTTGTCCTGGCCTGCGCGCTGGTGGAACACGCCGGCGCCCGGGTTCATCTCATCGACAGCACGGCGAAAAAAACCGCATTTTTACAGCATGTTACAGACGAGCTTAGGCTTCCGGCGCAGGTCCACCGCGCGCGCATCGAGGATTTTATCCCCGCTTTCCACGGCGCCGCCGATGTCGTCACAGCCCGCGCGCTCGCGCCCTTGCCGAAACTTCTGCCCCTTGCCTTTCCTTTGTTGAAAAAGGGGGCTAAGGGCTTGTTCCTCAAGGGACAAGATGTAGAGGCTGAATTGACCGAGGCTTCTAAATATTGGACTATTCGCTACAACCTTGTTCCGAGCCGGACCGATCCCCGCGGACGGATTGTAAGCGTCGAGAGTCTGCAACCGCGCCGGTCCGCGCCCTAAGTCCCGGTCTCCACCCCCGTATGAGGCGGAAAGCGCCATGACGGATACCCCGGATTCCCCAGCGAACCCCGAAGCTCCTGCCGCCGAGATCATCGCCTTCACGCCGCGGGCCGAGCCGGTCAAAGCCCCGCGCGTGCTGGCGATCGCCAATCAAAAAGGCGGCGTCGGCAAGACCACGACCGCCATCAACCTCGGCACCGCCCTGGCCGCGATCGGCGAGAAGGTGCTGATCGTCGATCTCGATCCGCAGGGCAATGCCTCGACCGGTCTCGGCATCGACCGCCGCGATCGCCGCTGTTCGACCTACGATGTGCTGACCGGCGAGGCGCCGATGCGCAAGGCGATCCTGGCCACCGCGGTGCCGCGGCTTTACATCGCCGCTTCGACTTTGGATCTCTCCGGACTGGAACTCGAACTCGGCCAGGCGCGCGACCGCGCCTTCCGCCTGCGTCATGCGCTGGCGCAGATCAACAGCGGTGGCGCCGACGACTACAGCTACGTGCTGGTCGATTGCCCGCCCTCGCTCAATCTGCTCACCGTCAACGCCATGGCGGCGGCGGATGCGATCCTCGTGCCGCTGCAATGCGAATTCTTCGCGCTTGAAGGACTCTCGCAGCTCTTGAAAACCGTGGACCAGGTGAAGACCACGCTCAATCCCAACCTGACGATCCATGGCATCGTTCTGACGATGCACGACGCGCGAAACAATCTCTCGAACCAGGTCGCCGCCGATGTGCGCCAGTTCATGGGACGCAAAGTCTACGACACGATCATCCCGCGCAACGTGCGCGTCTCCGAGGCGCCGTCATACGGGAAGCCGGTGCTCGTTTACGATCTCAAGTGCGTCGGCAGCGAAGCCTATCTGCGGCTGGCCACCGAGATCATCCAGCGTGAAAGGGAGCTGAAGGCCGGATGACGTGCCTCCTCTCAGCAAACCGATAATCTAAGGCGGAGGCGATGTGACGATGGATTCGGGAGCAAGCGCAATGGCCGATGAAACGCGATCGCGGCTCGGACGCGGCCTCGCCGCGCTGATCGGCGACGTCGGCGAAGAAACAAAATCGAACGACCGTGGCCGCAATCAGCGGCGTCTACCCATCGAATTCCTGCGGCCCAATCCGCGCAATCCGCGCCGCGCCTTTTCCGAAGAAGAGCTCGAAGAGCTCGCCGCATCGATTCGCGAACGCGGGATCATTCAGCCGGTTCTGGTGCGCGCTTTGCGGAATCAGCGCGATGCCTACGAGATCATCGCCGGCGAAAGACGCTGGCGCGCGGCGCAACGCGCCGGGCTGCACGACGTTCCCGTCGTCATCATCGAAGCGACCGACCAGGAATCCCTTGAGTTGGCGATCATCGAGAATGTCCAGCGCGCCGATCTCAACGCCATCGAGGAAGCGCTCGGCTACGAACGCTTAGCCAGCGAATTCAAGCACAGCCAGGACGAGATCGCGCGGATCGTCGGCAAGAGCCGCAGCCATGTCGCCAATACGATGCGTCTGCTCAAGCTCTCGGAAGCGGTGCAGCAACATGTGCGCTCCGGCAAGCTGAGCGCCGGGCATGCCCGGCTGCTGCTTGGCCAGCCGAACGCGGAAGAATTCGCGCAAGAGATCATCGACCGCGGACTCAACGTCCGTCAGGTGGAAGCTTGGGCGCGCAAGGACGGACGCAAACAAAAAAAGGAGGTCAAGCGCACCGGCCGGCTCGGCAAGGACGCCGATACCGAAGCGCTGGAGAACCGCTTGACCAATGAGCTGGGCTTGCTGGTCACCATCGACCACCGCGCCAATGGCGGGGGAATGTTGCAGATCCGCTACCGGACGCTCGAACAACTCGACGATGTCATCCGCCGGCTGGAGCGCAAGAGCTGAAGCAGGCCCGCGCCGCCTCGACCGGTTTCCCATAAGCGACGCTGTTGCCGATAGTGCTATTGCGCATTCCGGCTAGACGGGCCCGCCGCCGCGAGGCTACCTTGGCGCCGCGATAAGCGGCATTCTATCGGGCCTCGCCCTCTAATCATTGAGAGAACCTACGTATGTCGATTAAAAATATCCTGCTGGCCCTTTCGCCGAATCCCGCCGCCGATCCGGGGCGGGATTTTGCGCTGGCCATGGCCAAAACGCTGAAGGCGCATGTCTGCGGCCGCATCTATGGCCTCGAACCCGATATCGGGGTGACTCCCTTCGACGGCTTTTCCGGGGAGTTGTTGCAAAATTTTCGCGCGAGCTTGCGCAAGGAAGCGCAGAAAGCGACCGCCCGTTTCGACGCGGCGGCCGGCAAAGCAAAGATTTCCTCGACGACGCACTTCGCCGCCGCGCCGCTGGCCGCGGCAGCGCATTCTTTTGCGCTCATCGGCCGCACCTATGACGTTTCGGTGCTGACGCAATCGGCCGAGGGTCTCGCCCATATGGGCGACGTCTTCGCCGAGGCCGCGCTATTTCATTCGGGCCGCCCGGTCATCATCGTGCCGCGGAAAGGGTCAAGCCAGTTCATCACCGAGAAGGTGACGATCGCCTGGGATGGCGGGCTGCATGCGGCGCGCGCGGTCGGCGCCTCCATGCCGATTCTCAAGCGCGCCAAGAAAATCGAGATCCTGACCGTCGGGGAAAGAAGCAAAGAGCCGGAAACGCACGTGACCATGCTGGTGGAGAATTTGCGGCGCCACGGCCTCGACGCCGCGCACAAGCGGCGCAGCGGCGACGACGTGGGCAAGGCGATCGTGAAAGAGGCCGCGAAGTCCTCCATGCTCATCATGGGCGCCTATGGGCATACGCGGCTGCGCGAATTCGTATTCGGCGGCTCCACCCGCTATGTGATGCGCCATGCCGGTCTGCCGGTGCTGATGATGCATTAGCAAGAGACCGGCGCCTTGCTGCCCACGGCGTCAATCGGCGATGCCGGCGCTTTGCGCGCTACGCCGCCGCGCCGCCGTCGCCAATGACAACACCGCGCGCAGCGCGAAGGCATCGGCCAGGTTCGGCTGCCGCCGGATTTCCAGCGCCGTTTCCGCGAGCTGCTGCATCGCTTGCAGCAGCCGATCCGCGGTCCAAGCTCTGAGCGCCGCTTCGATCAGCGGCTTGCGGCGGAAATGAAGCGGCGGCTGAACCGACTCGACAACTTGCGCCGCGCTGCGCCCAGCCTCGACGGTCAAGCGCATCCGGTGCAATTGCAGAAGCTGGCGCAAGGCGGCGGAGGCGATCGTTCCCGGCGCCGTGCCCGCCGCCCGCGCTCTGCTGAATTGCGACTCGGCTTCGCCGGTGCGGCCGGCGAACATGGCGTCGACGATGCCATCGGTCGCCAGCGCCGAGGCCTCGGAGACCACGGCGGCTACGTCGTCGAGGGTGACTTCCGATTTGCCTTGCGCGTAGAGCGCAAGCTTGCGGATTTCGCTGCGCGACGCAAGCCGGTCGCCGCCGAGCAAGGCCACCAACGCGCTGCGCGCATCCGGATCGATCTTCAGGCCGGCGGCGCGCATCTCGTCGTCGACGAGCCGGGCGACATCGCGCTCGCTGTCGCTGTAGCAGGCGATGGCCGCCGCCGATTTCGCGCGCTCGCAGAGGCTCCGCAAAGGCGCGTTGCGCCGCAGATCCCCGGCCTCGATCACGACGCGGCAATCGGCCTTGGACTCGATCAAGGCCTCCACCGCGGGCACGAAATTGCGGCCGCCGCTTTTGATCCAGATCGCGCGCCGGCCGCCGAACAAGGGAATGGTATTGGCTTCATCGACGAGCCGCGCCGGATCGGCGGCAAGGTCGTCGCCCTCGAGCCGGACCAGCGAGAAGGGGTCGGCGGTATTTTCCACCGAAGCTTGGATGATTTTCTCGGCGCGCTCGCGTACGAGACCGGTATCCGGGCCGAACACCAGCACCACCGGCCGCGCTGCATCGGGCGAAACGAGGAACCTGTCCACTTCGGCGGCTTTGAGGGCGGTCATGGATTCTGCTCCCTCGCGGCGGAGGCGGGAAAGGCTCAAGTGCCGGCGATGAAGAAGGAGGCAAGCCGCGCCGTGATTTGGTCGGCAATGACCTTTGCGGCGCGCGTTTCCGCATCGCGCATGCCGCGCACGCGTGCAAAACGCTGTTCGGCGCCGGGAATGTCGTAGGAGACACGGGCGAAGGTCGTGCCGTTGACGACGGCCTTTCCGGTGGCAAGATCGGTAAGCGTGTAGCTTGCGTCGAGGCCGAAGTTTTCCATGTCGGGCCGCTGCGACTGCAGATCGACGATGATTTTCTCGCGTTTCGAGTTGAGCTTGATCGTGAGGCGATGGGTCGGCGCCTTCGAACTCTCGCCGCCGGTGAAGGAAAACAGCAATTGGTTGCGTACCTCGACGGCGAGACGCGCCTCCGTGGTGTTGGGCGCGGCCTCGATTTGATCGACCGCGACCGTGCTCAGCGCCGTCCGCAGGCTCGGCTGACTGCCCAACGAATGCTGGCCGTACATCGGCTGGAAGCAGCCGGCGAGCAGCGCCGCCAAAGCGCAGATGGCGGCGAGCCGGCCGGCAAGGCCCCAGGCGGCGCGGTCTTCATGCCACGACATTCACGATCCTATTCGGGACAATAATGACTTTCTTGGGAGCCTTCCCCTCGAGCGCCCGTTTTACCTCATCCAGCGCCAGAACGGCAGCCTCAATCTCGGCATTTGTCGCGGCGCGCGGCACCGTGACTTCCGCCCGCTTCCTGCCGTTAACCTGTACCGGCAGGGTGACGGCGGTCTCGACCAGCAGCTCGGCTTCGAGCCGCGGCCAGGCTTCGCTGGCGGCCAGGCTCTTATGGCCAAGCGCCGCCCAGCATTCCTCGGCCAGATGCGGCATCATCGGCTGAAACAGCAGCACCAGGATGTCGGCGGCCTCGCGCAGCGCCCAGGCCAGATCCGGCGTCATTTGCTCCGCGGCGCTGACCCCGCCGATGGCGTCGCTCAACGCATTGGCGCATTCGTAGATATGCGCCACGCAGCGGTTGAAGCGCAGCTTGTCGATGTCCTCGGAGACCCTGGCCAGCGCCGCATGCGCGGCCTTGCGAACTTTCTGCGCTTCCGGACCAAAACTTACGGGGCGGCTTTGCGGCCCGCCGATATCGGCGATTTCGCCGATCAGCCGCCATAGCCGTTGCACGAAGCGCCAGGCGCCCTGCACGCCTTCCTCGGTCCAAATCACGTCGCGCTCGGGCGGCGAATCGGACAGCATGAACCAGCGCGCGGTGTCCGCGCCGTATTCGCGGATGATGTCGTCGGGGTCCACGGTGTTGCGCTTGGACTTCGACATCTTCTCGATGGCGCCGATCTCCACCGGCTCGCCGGTGGCGCTGAGCGTCGCGTGCCGCTCGGCGCCGCTTGAATCGATCGTCACCTGCGCCGGCGTGACGTAAGCGCCGTCCTTCGTGCGGTAGGTCTCGTGCACGACCATGCCCTGGGTGAACAGGCCGGCGAAGGGCTCGTCGAGGCCGATATGGCCGGTCTTCTTCATGGCGCGGGTGAAGAAGCGCGAATAGAGCAGATGCAGGATCGCGTGCTCGATGCCGCCGATATATTGGTCGACCGGCAGCCAGCGGTCGGCCGCCTTGCGGTCGGTGGGCTTGTCCTTATTCCAGGGATCGGTGAAGCGCGCGAAATACCACGACGAGTCGACGAAAGTGTCCATGGTGTCGGTCTCGCGCCGCGCGGGCCCGCTGCATTGCGGGCAGGCGACGTTCTTCCAGGTCGGATGGCGGTCGAGCGGATTACCCGGACGGTCGAACGTGACGTCCTCCGGCAGCGTCACCGGCAAATCTTTTTCCGGCACGGGAACGACGCCACATTTTTCGCAATGGATGATGGGGATCGGGCAGCCCCAATAGCGCTGGCGCGAAATACCCCAGTCGCGCAGGCGGTGATTGACCTGGCGCTGCGCCACGGGGCGGTTGCCGCGCGTCTCCTGCTCCAGCCGCTTTGCCACTTCCTCTTTTGCTTCCTCCGCCGTCATGCCGTCGAGGAAGCGCGAATTGATCATGCGGCCGGGGCCTTCGTAGGGGCCCTCGCGCACCGAAAAGGTCGCCGGGTCCTGCCCCGGCGGGCAGACCACCGGCGTGATCGGCAAGCCGTATTTGCTGGCGAACTCGAAGTCGCGCGCGTCATGCGCCGGGCAGCCGAAGATGGCGCCGGTGCCGTAATCCATCAGGATGAAATTGGCGACGTAAACCGGCAGCTTCCATGTGGCGTCGAACGGATGCACCGCCTTGATGCCGGTATCGAAGCCGCGCTTCTCGGCGGTTTCAATCTCCGCCTGCGCCGTGCCCATGCGCTTGCATTCGGCGATGAACTCTGCGAGCGCCGGATTTTTCGCCGCCGCCGCCTGCGCCAGCGGATGATCGGGCGAAATCGCCATGAAGCTCGCGCCGAATAATGTGTCGGGCCGTGTGGTGAAGATTTCCAGTTCGCCCCCACCCCAATCCTGCCCGGCTTGCCGGGGAGGGAAAGGGAGGGGGCTTGTGGCGATATCGAGCATGAAGCGAACGAGCAAACCCTCCGATCGGCCGATCCAGTTCTTCTGCATCAGCCGGACTTTTTCCGGCCAGCGGTCGAGCTTATCCAGAGCGGCGAGCAGATCTTCGGCGTAGTCGCTGATCTTGAAGAACCACTGAGTCAATTCTCGTTGTTGCACCGGCGCGCCGCTTCGCCAGCCGCGGCCGTCGATCACCTGCTCGTTGGCGAGCACGGTCTGGTCGACCGGATCCCAGTTCACCTTCGACTGCTTGCGCTCAACGAGGCCGGCGGCGAGGAAGTCGAGAAACATCTTTTGCTGATGCTTATAGTAGGCCGGGTCGCAGGTGGCGATCTCGCGCGCCCAGTCGAGGGAGAGCCCCATGGACTTGAGCTGCGCCTTCATCGCGGCGATATTGTCGTAGGTCCAGGCGCGCGGATGCACCTTGCGTTCCATCGCGGCATTCTCGGCCGGCATGCCGAAGGCGTCCCAGCCCATCGGATGCAGCACGGCAAAGCCCATGGCGCGTTTGGTGCGCGCGACCACGTCGCCCATGGTGTAGTTGCGCACATGCCCCATGTGGATGCGCCCGGACGGGTAGGGGAACATCTCGAGCACGTAGTATTTCGGCCGCGGGTCTTCGTTCTTGGTGGCGAAGATGCCGCGCTCGTCCCAGATCTTCTGCCAGCGCGGCTCGGCCTCGCGGGCGTTGTAGCGGTCGGTGGCCATTGAATCGCTGGCGTTTCAGACGGTTATCGGCCGCGACCAGAAACACGAAAGGCGCCGGTGGGTCAACGCCTAGCGCCCGAGGGATGAGAGCCGGCGCGGCGATGAATCGCCGCCGGCGCATAATGTCTGCGCTCAGCCTGCTTCGGCGAGCATCAGCGGCGCGTGGGCGACAACGGTGTTGCGGCCGCGGTTTTTCGCGGCATAGAGCCCGGCGTCGGCGGCCTCGACCAGTTTCTCCGCGGTCTCCTGCTCTTCCGGGGTCAGCGACGCCACGCCGACGCTGATGGTCACATAGCCCCAGGGCGACGCCGAGTTGGCAAAGCTCAGGCATTCGACGGCACGGCGCAGCCGTTCCGCCAGTTCGCAGGCCGCTTCCAAATCGACGCCGGGCAGCAGCAGCGCGAATTCCTCGCCGCCATAACGCGCCGGAAATTCCGCTTCCCCCTTGCAGATCTTGGTCAGGACCTCGCCGACGCCGCGCAGGCAGTGGTCGCCCTCGAGATGCCCATACCGATCGTTGAAGGATTTGAAGTGGTCGACGTCGATCATCAACAGCGCGATCGGCCGTTTCAGCTCGGCGGCGAGCTGCCATTCGGCCTCGAGCCGGGCGTCGAAACCGCGGCGGTTGGCGAGCCCGGACAAGCCGTCGCTGGTCGCCAGTTCGGTGAGATGATGGTTGGCGTTGCGAAGCTCGCGTTCGCGCTCGGCAAGCTTTCGTGCCATGTCGTCGAGCGCCTCGGCCAGCGCCTGAAATTCCGGCATCCAGACCTGCGGCTGCAGCGGCATTTCAAATTCGCCGCGGCCGAATCGCGCCGCGTGTCGCGCCAAGGCGCGGACCGGCGTCACGATGAGCCTCTCGCCGGCGAACCAGGCGCCGAATAGCGCAACGAGCCCGAAGATGCCGAGCTGCCCATAGGCAAAATAGATCATGCGATCGATGCGGCTGAGCACCTCGGTTTCGGCCAGGCCGACCGCGATATGCGCCCCGGTCCAGGGCAGGGGTGCGAAGGCATAGATGCGCCGCTCACCGTCGATGCCTTCCGCGGTGATCAATCCCTCGGGGCGGCTCAACATGGCATCAAGCAATGGGTTGTTGCCAAGCTTCGTGCCAACCATGTGTTCCAAAGCCGGATAGCGCGACAGCAGCACGCCATTGCCGTCGATCAGATTCACCACCGTGCCGGGATGCCGCCCGATCTGCGCGGCAATGCCGGACATCCAGGCGAGATTGACGGTCGCCATCATCACGATGGTATCGTCGCGCAGCACGACCGGATAGGCGGCGATAACGAGCGGTTGGTGCGTGGCGCGGCCAACCAGATAATCGCTGATGACGAAACCGCCGTTGCTGAGCGCGGAAAGAAAATAGCCGCGGTCGCCGATATGAATGCCTACCGCCCGTGGTTCCGTGGAGCAGATGATCGTACCGTTGGAAGCGGCGACCGACAGGCTGTTGATCCAATGGATCTGCTCGACGAATCCGGAGTCGAGCGCGGCGCAGGCGTCGGCAGGCTTCAGCGTCGTGGACGCCGTCACATAGGCGTGCGCAGTGGTTTGCAGCAGCGCGCGCAACGTCACGACCATCTCGTTCTGCGCATCGGCGGCGCGGCGGGCGAGGTCCATGGCTTCACGGGAGGCGGCCTCGATGCGGTCGCTACGGCTGGCTTCGAGCACGCGAACCCGGTCCAACATCAACGGCACCACGGCAAGCAGCGCCAGCAGCATCAGCCGGGCGCGGATGCTGAGGATCGGCTGTTTTATCTTCTTGATGCCGTCGGCAGCTGGCATGGTTTCCCCCGGACCCTGGTTTAATGTTACCCAGAAAGACCTAAAGGCCCGTTTGGCGCGCCCGCTAAACTTTTAGGCATTCCCGGGAAAAACATGGCGATTTCGGCCAAGACTCAAGCATCTGATTCCGTTGGCAGATTGGCCAACGTGCGCAGCGAAATGGAACGCGCGCGCAAGGCCGCCGGGCGCAACGATCCGGTAACGCTAATCGCGGTGTCCAAGACTTTTGCTGCCGCCGCCATCGAGCCCTTGCTCGGCGCCGGCCAGCGGACGTTTGGGGAGAACCGCGTTCAGGAAGCCAAAGGCAAATGGCCGCCGATTCAGGCCCGCTATCGGGATATCGCGTTGCACCTGATCGGCCCGCTGCAATCGAACAAGGCCAAGGACGCGGTGGCCTTGTTCGATGCGATCCACACGGTGGACCGGCCGAGTCTTTGCGCGGCGCTGGCCCGGGAGATCGAACGGCAGAACCGCGCGCCGCTGCTTTTCGTGGAGGTCAATACTGGCGCCGAGCCGCAGAAAGCCGGGGTGCTGCCGGAACAAACGGACGCATTTTTGAAAAGCTGCCGCGCCGATTACGGTCTCACGATCTCCGGCCTGATGTGCATCCCGCCGGCAGCGGAAGCGCCAGCGCCGCATTTCGCGCTGCTGGCGAAGATCGCCAAGCGCAACGGACTCAAGTTTCTGTCGATGGGCATGAGCGCGGATTTCACCGTTGCCATCGAATTCGGCGCCACGCATGTGCGGGTGGGCAGCGCGATCTTCGGCCAGAGATTATCGGACGAAGCCCAGGGGGATTCATGAAAGACGCGGAGTTCCAGCGCTGGCAGGCGCGCTATTCGGCGCCCGAATATGTTTTCGGCAAGGAGCCAAACGCCTTTCTGAAGGCTCACGCGCATCTGTTGCGCAAGGGACAAACGGCGCTCGCGGTCGCCGACGGCGAGGGCCGCAACGGCATCTTCCTGGCCGAATATGGGCTCGACGTTCTGTCGATCGACTTCTCGCCCGCCGCGCAGGAAAAAGCGCGCGCCCTCGCCCGCGAGCGCGGCGTCACGCTGCGCATCGAGCGCGCCGATGTCCTAAACTGGAATTGGCCTGCCGCGGCCTTCGACGTCGTGGTCGCAATATTCATTCAGTTTGCGCCGCCGGCCGAACGGGCAAAAATCTTTGCCGGCATCAAGCGCGCCTTGAAACCGGGCGGCCTGCTCTTGATGGAAGGCTACAGCCCGAAACAGCTCGAATACAAAACCGGCGGTCCCTCCGAAGGAGATCAGCTTTATACGCGCGCGCTGCTGGAGGAGGCTTTCGGCGACTTTTCCTCTCTCGACATTCGGGAGCATGAAATGGTTCTTCACGAGGGCAGCAGGCACGGCGGCATGTCGGCGCTGATCGATCTGGTGGGACGCAAATAGGCCGATCATTTCGCCTCGGTTCGCCGCTATTCCCGCCAGGCAGAAAAATTTCTCAGGCCGGCTTTGGAATAGGCGCTGCCGCTGGAGTATTTGTCAGTCGGGCACATGCCCCACGCGAAACAGGAGGACTCCATGCGGAAATGGCTCATTGCGGCCGGCGCTGCGGTTGTCGCGACCGTCGCCTTGGCGCAGGCAGCGCCTACCAAAACGGGAAACAGCGCCAAGGGGCCGGTGCTCACCGACTCCAAGGGCATGACACTCTACGTCTTCGACAAGGATTCCGGCGGCAAGTCCGCCTGTTCGGGCGGCTGCGCCGCCAACTGGCCGCCGCTGAAAGCGTCCGCCGACGCCAAGGCGGGCGACAATTACACGGTCATCGCGCGTGACGACGGCAGCAAGCAATGGGCCTACAAAGGCAAGCCGCTTTACACGTGGAAGAACGACAAGAAGCCCGGCGACGTGACCGGCGACGGCGTCAACGGCGTCTGGCATATCGCCAAGCCCTAAGCGGCCGTTGCACTTGGCGCCCGGCCCCCGCCGGCAACCGAGGCCGGGCGTGGTGCTGTCTACCGAATGTCGATCCGGGTCTTGGGGCTTAGCCGCCCCAGGAGCCGGCGAAGTGCGCCCGCGTCCAAGGCGACACAGCCGGCGGTCGGCTTAAATCCTTGGCGCGCCACATGAATAAAGACCGCGCTGCCGCGACCCGCGACCCGCGGGCGGGTATTGTGATCGAGCTCGATAATGAGGTCATAGAGACGGTCGGCCCGCCAAAGCCGGTCGGCGGCCGCCCCCTCGGGGACCGTGATCGGCTTGTTGTAGCGGCGGTCGGCGGGGTTTTCGCACCAGCCGTCGGAACGCGTGATCGGGCGGAGCGGCAACAGGGTCCGCGGCGGCGGGCCTCGGTCCGCGCGCCACCAGAGGCGGACCAGCCGGAACCGGCCACGGGGCGTGCCGCCGTCGCCCTCGCGCTTGTCGGCCCGGATCCCCCCGCGGCCGAGGGCCACTGGCAGGGGGATTGCCCCTGCCATTAGCCACCCCCGGGTAGGGAACCCGGAGCGCCGCCGAACGTAAATGATCCTGTAGGAGGTTCGTCGCATCGTCTGTGCCGATTTCTTACAGCAGGAAGGCTGGAAGGGCCAATTATGAGCCCGTTTTGCGTATTTGTGCGGCATCTCTGTACTTCGAAGGGGGTCGCAAATATCTCATTGCCGGAAGCCTCGCCCGCGTATTCGCGGTAACGTGTTGGCACGCTAGTGGATTTCAGGGGGTCCCGGCCGGGCCGTAATCGATGGCGAATACCCGCAAAATTCTAATCGTGGACGACGACCCCGATCTCGGCGACATGCTCGTTGAGCAGCTCGCCCTGCACGAGGAGTTCGAGGCCACGGCGGTAAAGACCGGCGTCAAGGCGGTCGAGGCGGCGCAGGCCAATCCGGTCGACCTCATCATCATGGATATCGGCCTGCCGGACATGGACGGCCGCGAAGTCGTGCGCACGCTGCGCAAGAACGGCTTCCGCGCGCCGGTGATCATGCTCACCGGGCGCGATACCGAAACCGACACCGTGCTCGGCCTCGAGTCGGGAGCGAACGACTATGTCACCAAACCCTTTCGCTTCGCGGTTCTGCTGGCGCGCATCCGCGCTCAGTTGCGCCAGCACGAGGCGAGCGAGGACGCCGTTTTCGCCATCGGCCCTTATACTTTCCGGCCCAGCTCCAAAGTGCTGGTCAACGGCGGCGGGCAGAAAATTCGCCTGACCGAAAAGGAGACCGCGATCCTCCGCTTTCTGTTCCGCGCCGGCCAGGAGCCGGTTTCGCGCGAGACGCTGTTGCAGGAAGTCTGGGGCTATAATTCCGGCGTGACCACGCACACGCTGGAGACCCATATCTACCGTCTGCGCCAGAAGATCGAGCAGGATGCCGCCAATCCGTCGATCCTGGTGACCGAAGCCGGCGGCTATAAGCTGGTGCCCTGAGCAAAGGGAATCATTACAGTGTCTGTCATTCCGGGGCGCCGCGACGCGGCGATTCCGGAATCCAGTAAATGAGTTCGGCATATGCATCCGGATTCCAGGTCCACGCGCGGCGTTGACCATGGGACCGCTTTTGCGCAGGCCCGTTGGCGCGTGTCCCGGAATGACTTTGAAATATGAGCATCGATAGCGACATCGCCTTTTTCGAAACGGTCCCGACTCTCAATCTGCTTGGCCGCGCCGCGCTGCGAATCCTGGCGATCGGGGCGGAAAGCCGGTTCGTGCAAGACGGCGAGGTCTTGTTTCACGCCGGAGACCAGGCCGATTCGGCCTATGTGATCCGCGAGGGCTCGCTCGCCTTGCTGCCCGACCGCGCCGAGGCGCGGGAAGTCGTGGCCGGGCCGGGGACGCTGTTGGGCGAATTGGCGATGGTCACGCCGACGACGCGGCTGGCGACCGCCACCGCGCGCGAGCCCTCGACGGTGCTGCGCATCTCGCGCGGGCTTTTCTTGAAAATGCTCGAAGCCTATCCGCAATCGGCGCGCCGGCTGCGCGACGCGATGACGGCGCGGAGCGACAATTGGATGCGCGAATTGGAGAATGTGCGGTTGCGCTGGCAGGCGCGCGAAAGCGATTAGCGGCCGGCGTCAGCCGAGGTCGACGGTCAGCGTGACCGGCACGTGATCCGAAGGCTGCGCCCAGCCGCGGGATTCCTTGGAAATCTTCAGGCCGCGTAAGCGGTCGGCGAGCGCCGGCGCCACCCAGATGTGGTCGAGGCGGCGGCCCTTGTCGGCGGTTTTCCAATCCGGCGCCCGATAGCTCCACCAGGTATAAAGCTTCGCCGGCTCCGGCGTGAAATGGCGCATGGCGTCGATCCAATTGCCGGCCTTTTGGAAGGCGACGAGCTTTTCGCATTCCGCCGGCGTATGCGACACCACGCGCAACATCTGCTTGTGACTCCAGACGTCGTGCTCGAGCGGTGCGACATTGAGATCGCCGACCAGGATGGCGCGGCTCTTGTCGTCGCAACGCAGGCGCGCCTGCGCGCGCAACTCGTCGAGGAAGGAGAGCTTGTGCGCGAATTTCGGGTTGGTTTCGGCATCGGGAAGATCGCCGCCGGCGGGCACGTAGAAGTTATGCAACGTGACGGGATCGCGCAGCCCCGCGCGTTCGCCGAGCACGACGGAGATGTGCCGGCAGTCCGTCTTGCCGCAAAAATTCTGCACGTCGAAGGACTCGATCGGCAGCCGCGAGAGCACGACCACGCCGTGATAGCCCTTCTGCCCGTTCAGCGCGATGTGCTCGTAGCCGAGGTGCTTGAAACGCTTGCGCGGGAATTTGTCGTCGGGGCACTTGGTTTCCTGCAGGCAGAGGACGTCGGGGCGCGCCGCCTTGATGAAGCGGGCCACGAGATCGATGCGAAAGCGCACCGAGTTGACGTTCCACGTGGTGATCTTGATCTGCATGGTCTCAAACAATGCAACGCAGCAGGCCGCGCGATCGCCGGGCCGCAGTGCCGCCGCGTTAGTTCTGACGCGCGGTGTTGATGGTGAAGATCGACGGATCGGGCTTGCTGGTGAAGTCCAGGTTATACACCGCGACGGTGGTGTCATAACCCTGCGCGTCGGTCACCGTCCATTGCTTCAATTGCAAGGTCTTGGCGTCGAACATCATCATCAGGCGGCTGGTGCCGGTGAGCGGCTGCCGCTCTTCGATGATGATGGTGTCGAAGACGTCGTCGGAGGAGACGCCGACGACGTTGGTTTCGCGCAGCAGATCGATGTGCTCGTTGAGCAGGAAGCGCAGCGGCGTCTGCGACAGCGGAAACAGGTCCTGGGTGTCGAGGCTGCGGTTGCGCACGGCGACCAGCCGGCCGTCGGCGACGATGTCGAGCGGGCTCGGCGGATTGTATTCGAAACGCACGCGGCCGGGCTTTTGGATGAAAAACTGCCCCTGCGATTTGCTGCCGTCGGGCGCGATCTGGGTGAAGTCGCCTTGCAGCGTCTGGATGCTGGAAAGGTAGAGACTGAAGCGATTGACGAGATCGCGCTGATTCTGGTCGAGCGCCGTGGTCGCGCCGGCCGGTGCTGCCGGCGCGCCGGGCGCCGCCGCGGATCGGCTCTCGGCTGCCGTTTGTTTTTCGGGCACGGCGCCGGTGGCGGCCAGGTCGGCGGGAGGCGATGCCTCTCCCGGGTGCCGCGCCGCTGCGGCCTGCGGTGCCGGGCGCGGCAGCGGCACCGACTCGACCTTGGCCTGCGGGGCGGAACTCGCGGGATCCGCGGCCGGCGCGTGACTGGCCGGTGACGCGGCGGGCGCTGCTCGCGGGGCCTCGGTGGCCGGCTTTGAGCTGCTTGAGGAAAACGGCCAGAACTGCGCCGACGCGGGAAGCGTCAGGGCGAGCCATACTACGGCTCCCACCAATGCCGCGGAACCCCGGCTCGCCATTTCCCGCTCCAATTCACGCCTCTTTCAATTGGCTAGGCGCCGCCTGTGGCGATTTCGCGGCCCCTGCCGAACCGCACCCAATCCTGCTTAAATAAGGACGGTCAGTACGGTTCGTCCACCAGGATCTCGCGTTTTCCCGCGTGGTTGGGCTGACCGACGACTCCCTCCAGCTCCATGCGTTCCATGATCGAGGCGGCGCGGTTATAGCCGATCTGCAGGCGGC